>CAZDFQ010000012.1:0-12875 GCA_964505005.1 uncultured Candidatus Saccharibacteria bacterium | reverse complement strand
AATGATGAAGTCCGCGGCTGAAGCGGACTAATTTTTTAAAAAAGCGACCCGAAAAATCCGAATTACACTCGAATGACCCGAAAAGTTTAATTAAAGAAATTTTATTAGTGTCATTCGAATGCATTCGTCCTTCGACGGCGCTCAGGACGACCCTGAGCCTGTCGAACGGGTCGTAGATTCGGATTGCATTTATAGCAGCATGTTCAACCTCAAAGACCTTTCCAGAGCCGTTAAGCAGGTGGCTGAAGAAAAAGGCCTGGAACCGGAAAAGGTTCTGGAAGCCATTGAGTCAGCCATTGCCACGGCCTACAAGCGGGAGTACGGCAAACGGGGAGAAATCATCAAAGCCAAGCTGGACTTGAAAACCGGCGACTTAAAATTCTGGCAAGTAAAAATCGTGGTTGACGAAACCATGGTTCGTTTTCCCGAAGAGGGAGAATTAGAAGAGGCGAAGGAAAAAGGGAAAGAGAAAGAAGAGACAGAGGAATTCGGCGAAGCCAAGCTGGTGAAATTCAATTCCGAACGGCACGTAACTTTGGAAGAGGCAAAAAAGATAAAACCCGAGGCGGTGCTCGGCGAAGAAATTATTTTTCCGCTGGAGACGCACGCGGATTTCGGCCGAATCGCGGCCCAGGCCGCCAAGCAGTCAATTTTCCAAAAACTCCGCGAGTCAGAACGGGAATCGATTTTGAAAGAATGGCGCGACAAAGAAAGCCAGATTGTCAGCGGCCTGGTTCAACGTTTCGAAAAAGGCCATGTTTACGTTGATTTAGGACGGGCCCAGGGCGTGATGTTCGCCAATGAATCAATTCCCGGGGAGCACTATCGGCTCGGCGAACGGCTGCGTTTCCTGGTTCTGGCGGTTCAGGAAGACACTCGTTTGCCCGGCATAATTCTTTCCCGTTCCCATCCGAAATTCGTCAGCAAACTTTTTGAGTTGGAGGTTCCGGAAGTCGCCGAGGGCGCCGTAGAAATAAAGATGATTGCCAGAGAACCCGGCAGCCGGACAAAATTAGCCGTGGCTTCCAATGTCGAAGGCGTTGACCCGGTCGGCGCTTTAGTGGGCCAGCGGGGCACGCGGGTGATGGCTGTCAACAATGAACTCGGCAATGAAAAAATTGACATTGTCGAATGGTCTGACGACCCGGCTAAAATGCTCGCCAATTCTCTTTCGCCAGCCAAAGCCGCTTCGGTCGAGGTTCTGCCCAGGCGCGAAGCCCGAGTTTATGTTCCCGAAGACCAATTAAGTTTGGCAATTGGTCGAAGCGGCCAGAATGTCCGCTTGGCCGCCAAACTCACTGGCTGGAAAATCGATGTCCGTTCGCAATCAAGACCAGAACAAGCCCAGGAAGGCGGCGTGGCAGTTGCAGAAGAAGGAGGGGAAGATAAAATTGAAGAACAGCAGGAGTAATTCAACTTATTTTTTTGATAACATGAGTATCGTTTTACCGATTGGTGCCAGTATTATTAGCATTCTCGCGGCTTTATTTTTTATTTATAAAATTCTCCGCGAACCATCAGGGGATGAAAAGATGAAAGAAATTGCTCAGGCCATTCAGACCGGCGGCCGCGCCTACCTCAATCGCCAGTATAAAACCGTCGCCTTGGTGGCTATTATCATTGCTCTTATCATCGTCTGGTTTTTGGGCTGGCCGACGGCCATTGGTTTTCTTCTCGGCGGAGCAGCTTCGGCTTTGGCCGGCTACCTCGGAATGAATGTTTCGGTACGCACCAATATCAAAACTGCCGAAGCTGCCAAGACCGGCTTAAAAAAGGCCTTGCAAGTGGCTTTTGAAGGCGGAGCTGTCACTGGTTTTTTGGTTGCCGGTCTGGCGCTTTTATCGGTTTCTCTTTTTTATTATTTTACCAGCGGCAATCTCCGCGTCCTGATCGGTCTCGGTTTTGGCGCGAGCTTGATTTCGGTATTCGCTCGGTTGGGCGGCGGCATTTATACCAAAGCCGCTGATGTGGGCACTGATTTGGTTGGTAAAGTAGAAGCCGGTATTCCTGAAGATGACCCGCGCAATCCCGGGGTCATTGCTGATTTGGTGGGCGACAACGTGGGCGATTGCGCTGGCATGGCCGCGGACTTATTTGAAACCTATGCTGTGACCTTGATTGCCGCCATGCTTTTGGGAACAGCGGCTTTTGGCCGGGCCGGCAGCTATTTCCCGATGGCTTTGGGCGGCGCCGCTATTTTGGCCTCGATTATCGGCAGTTTTTTTGTCAAACTCGGCCAGAGTCAGAATATTATGAGCGCCCTTTATAAAGGGCTAGTTGCCTCTCTGGTGATTTCCGGGCTTCTTTTGTATCCCCTTACCAAATCCTATTTTGTAGCCGACTACCTAAAAATTTATTTAAGCGCCTTGGTCGGGCTTGGAGTCGCGGTTTTAATGGTGATGATTACCGACTACTACACGGCTAAAAAATTCCGGCCGGTGCAGTTGATTGCCAAAGCTTCTTCCTCGGGACATGGTACCAATATCATTATCGGCTTGGCAATCGGGATGGAGTCAACCTTTTTGCCGATTATTTTAATCAGCGCCGGAGTTTTAACGAGTTTTTATTTGGCTGGCCTTTATGGCATTGCCATTGCCGCCATGGCTATGCTTTCGGTGGTCGGGATTATCGTCGCTATCGACTCCTTTGGCCCGATTACCGACAATGCCGGCGGCTTAGCTGAGATGACTGACCAGCCGGAAGCCGTGCGGAAAATCACCGACGCTTTGGATGCCGTCGGAAATACCACCAAAGCCGTCACCAAGGGCTATGCTATTGCTTCAGCCGGCTTGGCAGCCTTGGTGCTTTTTTCAAGTTATGTTGAAGAAGTCCAAAGCGGCATTCAGTTCGGGCTCCAGGACCCTTATGTCATCATCGGGCTTTTCTTAGGAGCCGCCGCCCCCTATCTTTTCGCTTCGATTGCGATGAGGGCTGTAGGTAAATCTGCTGGTGCTGTCGTTGAAGAAGTGCGCCGGCAATTCCGGGAAATCAAAGGCCTAATGGAGGGTCAAGCCAAGCCGGATTATGGCCGGGCAGTTGACATTGTAACCAAGGCGGCCTTACAGGAGATGATTGGGCCAGCTTTGATTCCAATTGTTGGGGTGCTTTTGGTCGGATTTTTGCTTGGCGCCAAAGCCCTGGGAGGATTCTTGATTGGCTCGATTATTTCTGGAATATTTCTTGCAATTTCCATGACCTCGGGCGGCGCGGCTTGGGATAATGCCAAAAAGTACATTGAGGCCGGTCATTATGGCGGCAAGGGCTCGGAAGCGCACAAAGCCGCGGTCACCGGCGACACGGTCGGCGACCCCTATAAAGACACCGCTGGCCCAGCCATCAATCCAGTAATAAAAATCATCAATATCGTCGCTTTACTTTTAGTGCCGTTCCTGTAAAAATAGATTTACAATGCCGGATAAAAGCAAAAAAAATTTCCTCAATCAATATCTGATTCCGACTGTCATCGAAAAGACCCCCCGAAGGAAAGCCTCCGGCTTCCTACGGGGCAGGCAGCACGGCTCGCTACGCAATCAATATCTTGTGCCTACAGTGGTGGAGAGAACCCAGCACGGCGAAAGGGTCTACGACATCTACTCCCGCCTTTTGAAAGAGCGAATAATATTTTTGGGCGGCCCGATTACCGACGCTGTTGCCAATGCCGTGATCGCCCAGTTCCTTTTTCTTGAGCATGAGGACCCGAAAAAAGACATCAAGTTTTATCTCAACACGCCGGGCGGCTCGGTCACGGCCGGTTTGGCAATCTACGACACGATGCAGTATGTAAAACCCGATGTGGTCACGATGTGCGTTGGCATGGCCGCCTCCATGGGGGCGGTGCTGCTGGCGGCCGGCGCCAAAGGCAAAAGATTTGCTTTACCCAATTCCGAAGTTCTACTTCACCAGGTGATGGGCGGCGCCGAAGGCCAGGCCGTGGAAATTGAAATCACCGCCCGGCAAATCATCAAAATCAAGGATAAAATCAACCAGATTCTCGCCAAGCACACGGGCCAGCCGATGGCTAAAATCGAAAAAGACACGGACCGCGATTTTTATCTCACCCCAAGCGAAGCCAAAGAATACGGCATCATTGACGAAATAATCAAGAAATCGTAGGTAACCGCTACAAAATTTGGGGAACCTAGATATATGGTTTTGTAGTGGCCGCATTTTGATTTTGGCTGGTCTGTTCGTCTATTGACTTTTGATTTCAGCTTCTTATGCTTAAATCGTATGACTAAGAGGAGAATCAAAAAGAACAATAATCGCGAGCGAGATAGATTCACCGTTGTCTTGGAATCTATTCAGTCCGATTTCCGGGCATTCGGAGAAAAATTGGATTTTATTGATAAACGTTTGGACGGGATGGATGGACGCCTTGCTAAAATAGAATTTCGTTTGGATAAAATTGAATTGATTTTGAGCGATATCAAATCCGATATAGCCGACATAAAAAGAGCTTTAGATAAAAAAGCCGACCTCGAAAGATTAGAGAGGCTGGAGAAAAGAGTTAGACAAATTGAAATCGTTTTAGCTCGAAAGAGCTAAAAACATTCCAACATTCTTGAGAATGTTGGAATGTTCTTTGGGATGATAAAAACGCCGGCGGCGAATTTTTAAATTTGACAAAATGATATTTTTTAGTTTATTATTTAGGTAGTTGTTTCGCAGGATAACGGCACAGAATTAACTCTCCGAAGAAAAAGGGAGGTAAGAGGCCATGAAGAAGACAGTACCCCTGTTCGTGCTCTTGCTCACGAGTTTCGGTTGCGGACCGGACCTCGTGTACTATCCGCCTACCCAGCTCAACCCCGTAACCGTCCAAGGACTGCGCGTCGCGGCGCAAGGAGCGCCTAGCAACACAGACGCTATGAACTCAGTCCTGCACCAAGTCAATAAGGTCCTCGACCTCTATGAAGCTGAGCTCTACCCGGTGGCCTTGCGGATGTATGAAAGCGGACAGTTGAAAGAATATAAAGCGATGAATGAACTCATCGCTCGGGCTCGCGTGGCGAATGCCCAGATGTTCGCTGCGCAGCGGGAGCTCAAGGATGCGCTCGCTCAGCTCCGGGAAGCCAATGGTCGGCTGCCAGATGAGTCAACCCGGCGTCAAACTGAGGCTTTCCTCCTGCCAGCTGAGCGCCTCGCTGACGACACTCTCATCTTCTCTAACATCCTTCGGCAATACCTCGATATTGCCGAGGGGTACGACCGCGCACGGCGTGAATGGAATCGAAGTTTCCTTACCGCCGAGAACGAGGCTCGATTCAATGCCTTGGCCCGGGAAGTCCGGAACCAAGGCGTAGCTATGTCAGTGGCACTGGACAAGCTGGCTGAGCAACTGCTGGAGTTGCTCAGCCGAGGAGGGGAAGATGAAGAACATATTCGTCTCCGTCACCGCTACCGCGGTCCTCTGGAGCTGCGCGGCAGAGAAAGACCTGAGTCGTGACGTTACCTATCCGCCAGGGGGCTATCGGGAGGTACGGTTGGCAGTGACCGATTCCGGCACCAACCTCGAGAACTTCCCGGCTCTTCTGATTGAGGAGCTCGGGAAACGGGGTATCTCCACGGTCATCGACTCCAAGGCTCCTCGACTCGTTGTCCGGGTCACAAAATTCGACAAGGAGTCGGCGGCAAGTCGGGTCGGAAAATGGATAGTCGGACTCTCCGTCCCCACCCCCGGCGTGATTCAGACCACCAGCAACGCCATCGAGCTTCGGATTTTCTTTGAGCAGGGCGGGGAGACCACTGAATTCGAGGAGTTCCGCCAGTTTAAGGAAACCGCCAGGGACTGGGAGGAGCTCAAGCGGGTTGTGGCAAGTCGCGTGGCCGACGCGCTGTACTTCCACAGCCCTCCCACCGCCCGCAGATAACGAGCATCCCTTTACCAAGCTGAACCCCGACTTCGCGAAAGCGAGGTTGGGGTTCTAAATTTTTTGGGGTAGTTAATTCGGTTTATCTTTCAAGACTACGGAAATCAGCAAACCGTGGTCAATTTTCAACAAAGTGTTATAATAGTTTAAATTTTTGGCAAGATAGTTGGTATAATCCTTCATCAAATACTTGTAATCAAGAGCGTTATCAGCCACGAGTACCGTCCCTTTATGAAAATAAGGTTCCAGTAGCTTAAGATAATTTAAATAATTGGTTTTGTCAGCATCCAAAAAAAGAAAATCAATTTTCCGACGCCATTTTTTAAGAACCCTGGAGATGTCGCTCTCAATAGGCACTATGTAATTCGAAAGCTTGGCTTTATTAAAATATTTTTTAGCCACCTCTAATTTCGGTTTTATAAGCTCGACGGTGTAAACCTTGCCGCCGTTGGCTCGGGCCGCGGCCGCCAGATATAAAGTGGAAAAACCAAATGAAGTTCCGAGTTCGAGTATGATTCTGGCTCGGCTCATCAATACAAAGCCTTTAAGAAGTTCAGCAGTGGTTTTGGGGACCTGCCAGGCCAAAACTTCCTGCTTCGGCGTCCAGATGCCCTGATATTCTTCGGGGACTCCCTTAATTCTGAAATTCTTACAAAATTTCTCCAGTTCAGCGCTGACCTTTTCAAAATTTTTTTCAAAAAAATTCATTTTGAACTATAATAGCATAAAATCTATGACCAGCACTGCAACTCCCCTTAAAAAAATTTTGAATTTTGTCTGGCATAACAAATTCTCCGATTTTTACAGAAAAAAATATCAGAACGTTGGTTTGAACTCCAGAGAAGTTTTAAATCCAAAAAATTTTTCTGAACTTCCTTTCCTGACGCGCGAAGAATTGGAATTAACTCTGCCTGACGAGAGATTATTCATAAAGCCGGAAGATGTTCGGTTCATTGCCTACACTTCCGGCACGACCAGCGGCCGGCCCTTAATCACTTATTTCAGCGAAGTTAAAAATTATTATTTCGACCCTTCTTTGGGCCTGAATGTTAAAAAGCTCCTGGTAATCCATCCGCCAATCAACAAGTATTTCGCCCATACTTTTGTCCAGCAGTGCCGGCAGTCCAAAAACAAAACCAGTCCAATTTTCGGAGATTTGGAAAATCTGGCTAACAGCGCCGTGTTGGCCAAAAGCATCAAAGCTGATACCATTTATTCAACGCCGACCATTGCCTGGAAATTTGCCGAGATTCTAAAAGAATATTACGACCCTCAAAATATAAAACTGCTGGCCCTGGGTTCGGAAACCCTGACTGGCAGCCGGCGGGAAAATCTGAAAAAGGCCTATTCCCAAGCCCAGCTCGCCAATTTATACGGTTCTTCCGAGGTCGGCCAGTATTTTCTTTATCCCTGCAAAAAAATCATTGAAAGCGGCGAAAACCGCTTTCATATCCTTGAACCAGCCGTGCTTAAAACCGAACTCGTCGAAGGGGAATTAGTCATAACTTATGTCAACAACAAAGCCCTGCCGTTGATTCGTTACCGCACCGGCGATTATTTTGAAATCGCAGGTTCTTGCCGCTGCGGGCTTCGCGGGCCGGTGCTTCAATGGGCTGGCCGCCGGGACGTTGAGCGAGTGCGCATCGCCGGTCTTGATATAAAAGCGAGCGATGCGGAAAGCGTTTTCAGCCCTATTTCCCATTTAACCGGCGGCGAATATCAGCTGCATTTTTACGAACTGCCGGGGAATCTCTGGGGTATAAAAATAGTTATTGAAATTCTGGGGGGGCCTGAGTCGCAAAAATTCATCAGCGAAGATAGCCGACGAACCGCGATAATCAATCATTTGCTGGAGAACTGGTGGCTGACGCCGCAAACTGTTCTCCGCGAAGCTATCAGCCGAGGGTTTTTAGCAATGCCGGAAGTGAAATTTGTTAATGAATTTTCTCTTTCGGGCGGAAAAACAAAAAGATTAGTAGTTCATTTTCATAAAACATGAAAACTAACTGGATGGAATTTTTTGAACGCTACTGGCTTATTTTGCCTTTAGCTTCGACTATTTTAATTATCCTAGCTTTTTATCCTTTTAATCTTTGGTGGCTGGGGTTCGTGGCGCTGGCGCCGCTTTTTTATTTTGCAAGTTTTTCCAATAGAATTTCTCTTAAAAAATTATTCGTTGGCGGCTTTATTTTCGGAGTCGGTTTTTCGTTCACGCTTGCTTATTTTTCTCTTGTCCAATTCCGCTGGCTGCCGGAAACCTATCTTTTCATCTGGCTGGTGCGCGCTTCAGCCATCCCCATTGCTTTGATAAGCGGCTTGGCTGGCGGCGCCGCTATCGTGCTTTACCGGTTAATGCGGCTGAATTTTCTTATTGATATTTTTATCGGCGCTTCAATCTGGACGGCTATCGAATGGCTGGTTGGCCGCTTGTTCGGCGGCTACAACTTTGGCTTACTGGCTTATGTTGCCCACGATACTCCCCTCGTGGCCCTGGCGAGTATCGGTGGCATCTCTTTGGTTTCGTTCTTGGTGGCTCTGGTTAATATTTTTGTCGTTGCCCATCTCCTTATCCCGCGCTATCGCTGGCTTTACCCTGAAATTTATGAAGAAAGGGCCAGAAGGCATCCGGCGGCTGACCGCCTAACCGTCTTTTTAAGAACTGGCAGGCCGGTCTTTTTCGCGGTCTTAGCAACAATCGTGATTATCGGATTAACCGCGGCGGCAAACTACTGGTATTTGCAAAACCAGAAACAAACCCCGACTCAAGCCAGCTTTGCCGTCATCCAGCTCCAAGAGCGGTCTTCAGCCGGTTTCGGAACATTTTCCAACAATGGCTTCTCATTTCCAGTATTGGAAAAATCTCTGGTCGCGGCTGGCCAATTAAAACCAGATTTCATCATTTATCCTTTTGCGATGAGTCGGGCTCTCGTTGCTGATACTAAAGAAGCCACGCTCTCAGTTGATAAAAGACTCGTTGACGGCACCTATGAAGAATTAAAACCCTGGCTTAAAAATAATGTTCCGAAGAACAGCATTTTTATTGTCTGGAACGATATCCTACGCCAGGATGGCGCTTATAATGAATTTAACTTCTGGAAAAACGGCGGGTTGGTCGGCGTTTATAAAAAGAGGGAGCTGTTCCCTTTTCTTGATTACACTCCTTATTTTTCGCAACGCTTAGGATTGTACACGACGCCACTTGATGCGCTTCCAGGCCCGGCTCACCAATCTCTAACATTCAACGGCGTCTCATTCGGCAATCTCCTCTGCTCGGAATTAGTAATTCCCTATTTAGCCCGGGAAGACGCCAAAACGGCGAACATTCTTTTGGCCATCGGTTCGGAAGCGATATTTTCTGATAATACAGCCGGCAATTTTAATATCTTGGCTGCCCAATTCCGGGCCGCGGAAACGCATCGGCCGGTTATCCGAGCCAATCGCTTCGGTCCGTCCGCCTTCATTGATAAATGGGGCAAGATAATAAAACGCCTTGACTACGGCGCGGGGGGAGTTTTATTCGACAAATTACAATACAACAAAACCCCGGCCCACACTCTTTACGAATTCTGGGGCGACTGGGGATTTATGGGAGGGGCTTTTATATTTTTAACGCTAATTACGCTTATAAAGATAGCAAGGTTTTTAAAATTTAGGGAAAAGCAAGCCTGTTGATTCAATAATGGTACGGTATTCGTTGCCAAAAGTTTTGATAAGGTTCTCCTCTTCGATGCGGGCGCGTTTATAAAGAAGTGGCAATAAAATCAGGAATGCCGAAACAAGGCCTAACCAGTTAAGAAACATCAAAGATGCACCGAGCCAGATTATAAAAAGACCTAAATAAATCGGATGGCGTACCGAACTGTACGGCCCTTCCTTAACCAGCGGGCGGTTTACTGAAGTAATTGTCAAAAAACTCCACGCCGAGCCGAGGTAATACCTAGAGATAATTGAAAAGGCCGCACCGAAGAAGATGAGCAGAAAACCGACGAAAGCCAGTGGCGCGCCCCAAACGGAAAAACCAGGAATCTTTCCGAGGTCAATCCAAAAAAATGCATAAATCAAGAAATGAAGCGCCACCACCCGGGCAAGCGGTCCTTTACTACGATTGTCAACAGTTAAATTCTGGTCAGCCATCGGCGGCGTAACTCGCCGTCTGACAACAAAAAATCCCAACCAGTAGATGAGCCAGGCGGCCAAGGTTACATATTTTGCCGGCGTCATCGTCAAGGCCAAAGTCAACGCGTCCTTCCAGACAAAAACGTACGGCTGAATGTACGTTGCAAAAAAAGAAAATAACATAAAACTTTCAATTTGTTTTCCGAATTACAAAATAGAATTGCAGCCCGCGAAATGAGGAGATTGCGTTCCCCCCACCACACAACGGTTAGCTTCAACTGGCCGCAGTTTCCGGCTTTCAGCCAAACCGTTCTTTACAGCTTCAGCGGCTTTATGCCACAAGACAACGGAAGCTACGGTAAAAATGCTGGCAATAACAATTATCCTGCGTATTTGTTTCATATTTTTTAGATGTTTAATTAATCGACCTTTTACGGCGCCACTTCCCTTATGCCTTTGGGCTGCGGCGAATTGACATTCACTCCTACTGTCCACTGTTGGCTTCCGTAATCATTACTGCAAGTAAGCGTATAGACGGTTGTGCTGGGGGGCTCTACTGTAACGCTCCCCGATGAAACCGGAGTTACATTTCCGACGCCCTGGTCAATGCTGCAACTCGTCGCGTAATTGCAGTTCCAGGAAAGAGTGGTTTTTTGGCGAACTGTAATGGTTGTGGGATTGGCAGTGAAGGTGCATTGGGGTGAAGGGGAGGCGACGGTTACGTTGGCGTTGGCTGAGGCCGAGGCTCCACTAGTAGGATCTGTGCAGGTAAGCTGAAAACTATAATTTCCCACTGGCTTAGATATATCTTCCGAACCATACGGGTCTTTGGTGCCGCTCCAGCCACCGCTAGCTTCACAGCTTTGCACATTAACCGACTGCCAACTAAGCGATATTGGATTAGGGAATTCAACGGTCGACGAAGCGTTGAGATTTACTTGGGGGCCAAGCTGAGACACCGCCTGCTGGACTTGTTCACAATCGCTTGTCTTTATACTATTAGGCAGGGGGAAGGTAAAATAGTTGAATGACAGACAAGGAAGCAATATATCTGCAATTGCTAATCCTGTTAATCCTAATCCTATTGCTACTAAAACAAACAAGAAAGAAGCATGCGCCTGATTTATAGAAAAAACTGAAACTGCCACCACCAGTAACAGGCTCAACAACATTTTGTATCTAAAAATATATTTGAAAAAACCTCTATTCATTTTATGAGACAATAGTTGCCATATCTATTGCCAGCAAAAAGAGGAACGTCAAAATAGGAGCCGGAGAAAAGTATTCTCCGCTGAGAAACTGCCGAGTTAAATAAACAACTGCGAACAATACGGCTCCGAATAAGATGGACAAAATAATTGCCAAGGCCGAAAACAACTCCCCCCAAAAAATAGAGGCCAACAAAACTCCGAAAACAGCCAAAGCAATC
This sequence comes from uncultured Candidatus Saccharibacteria bacterium, assembly GCA_964505005.1. Taxonomy (GTDB): domain Bacteria; phylum Patescibacteriota; class Minisyncoccia; order UBA6257; family 2-01-FULL-56-20; genus JACQKU01. Next base: position 1,460 of record CAZDFQ010000012.1, on the reverse strand, counting down.
AAGGTAGCAGTCCAGCGGCGCAAGCGCCAAAAGCCATAAGCAAAAAGGAAATCAGCCGCTGTCATACTTAGAAGCGCAAACGGCAAACGGGGCGCCAGGCGCTGAAACTGCACTAAGGATAAAATAAGGTAATAAAGCCCGAGCAAAGCAAAAACAATCGCCAACACCCGGTAAATTACTAAGACTGCCAGAGGCGGTTTCATTCTTGAATTTATTATATTATAAATTCTTCTCTAAAGAAGAAGCAAGGTTATCCACAGGCGGCTAAGCCGCGGTTAGTTTCACCGAGAAAGAAGCTTATTCAAATCAGAAATTTCCTGATTCAATTCCTGGTCTTTTTCTGAGACCTTTTTAGACAGGTCATTGACGGCCTTTGATAAAGAAAGGAAATCGCCGCCGCCTTTATAGGAAAGAAAATTATAAACGGCCTCGCTAAAACCACTGGCTGTTTGGAGAAAATCGTTTGCTACATTAATTACCTCCTCGGTTTTGGTTTTTAAGTCTGCCCTGGAAACCTCGGAGTTGCTCTGACGCCATTCGCTCAAAGAACTACTCGCTTCCATTACTCTCTGCTTAAAATCAGTATTCTCTTTCGGGCCGTCGCCGACTAGTTTCAAAATCGCCTGATAGTCGTTGCGCTGACTTGCCTGATTTAAAGAATTCAAAGTCCCTGCCAAGGCCGACAAGGAAGAATTAACGCTCTGAAGTTTTTCGCCGACTTTTTGATAAGCAGCAAGATATTCTTTAAGAAAAAGATTCTTGAAAGACAATGAAGGGCTGATTGTTCCCGACGAATTACTCGCCGCCGGAGATTCGGCTGCCACTGGCGACCTCGAAGAAAAATACCGGTCATATAAGGAATAGCCGACGATCGACAAAATAACAATCGCTAAAACAACTGCGGAAAAAATAAAAAGGGACCGCATCTTATTTTAATTGTATTTTTGCTCCGCTTAATATTGGTGCCCTCGCGAGGAATCGAACCCCGATCTCAAGCTCCGGAGGCTCGCGTTTTATCCATTAAACTACGAGGGCGTAAAGGTGCGGGGAGCCGTTAAACTACGGGGCAAATTTCGAATTCATCCTACCAAAAAATGATAGACCTCGTAAACAGCAGCCAGAACAAAGACCACCGCTAAGACATTAAGAAAGATTTTTTGAAAGCGGTCCAGCGACAAAATTTTTTTAGCCACCAAGATGATAAGGAGATATTGAAGTCCGAGGAAAATGCCGCCGGCCAAGCTGACGACCGAGAAAAAACTACGCAATCCTAATACCACCAAAACGAGAGGTGAAAATACAACCGCCAGAGTGCTCCAGCCGGCATTCCATCCCAAATCTTTTGTCAAAGAGTTTTTAATTTCCAAGGCAATCGGCACATAAGAAGTCAAAATCGCCAAAAATCCCAGCCAGCCCAACCAGTTCCTACTGTCTCCCTTTCCGTTCTCGGCCCCAATACC
>CAZDFQ010000011.1:0-13945 GCA_964505005.1 uncultured Candidatus Saccharibacteria bacterium | reverse complement strand
TCGCCGTCGGCTCGATCCTGACCTTTGCGGTTCTTTATCCCTTGTTCTTGCGTTACCCTCTGGACGTTGAATTTGGCGCAATCAGCTTGTACTTCACCGCCGGTTGGATCATTTTCGGAATTGCAAGTTTGGTCGCGGCCGGTTTTTTGTCCGGCTACCTGCCGTCGCGGATCGTCGCCCGAAAAGACATTCTTACGGCCATTTGGGGATAAATTTGCAATTATGGTTAAAGTAGAAAATCTTAAAAAAACATATCCCGGGAAGGTCCCCACGCCGGCGCTCCGAGGCGTTTCATTTGAAATTAAGGAAGGAGAATTTGTGGCGATTATGGGCCGGAGCGGCTCGGGTAAGTCAACACTGCTTCATCAACTTGGCCTTATTGACACGCCGACGGAGGGGAGAATATTAATCGGCGACGCGAACGTCGGCGGACTCAACGACTCGGAGAAGACGAAATTCCGACTGGAAAAACTTGGCTATATTTTTCAAGAGTATGCTCTCATAACGGAATTGACGGCGAGAGAAAACGTTTGGGTCCCGGCCTTGGCCTACGGCAAAGACCCGAAACATTGCTGGGAGCACGCGGCAAAACTTTTGGATTTGGTGGGACTCGGCGAGCGCCTTGACCATTATCCGAATGAAATTTCCGGCGGCGAACAGCAGAGAGTCGCGGTGGCGCGTTCTCTTGTCAACTCTCCTAAAGTCCTCTTTGCCGACGAACCGACCGCCAACCTCGATTCCGCGTCGGCAAAAACCGTTCTCGAACTTTTCAGGAAACTGAACAAAGAATTGAAACAAACAATCGTGATGGTGACTCACGAACCGGACGACAGGCAATATGTTGACCGGATTATCTGGCTGTCGGACGGTTTGATTGAGAAAATTGAAAAGGTCGAACGAATCAAGCATAAATAATTAATCGAACGTGAACACTTACGAAAAAATGCTTTTGACGAGTTTGGGGCTTCTTAGCGTTTCCGCAAAAGAAGTTCAAAAAGCATTCAGGGCCGCCGGGAAAAAGCTATCAAAGAAAGAATTGGAGAAAACTCTCAACGCTCTGATAAAAGGAGGGCAATCAAAACAAAAAGAAGCGGAGAAAAAGGCGCGCGAATTGGTTACGAAAGTTCTTAAAGAACTTGACATCCCGACAAGAAGCGAACTTAAGGCATTGGAGAGAAAACTTTCGCGTCACGCCAAAAGTTAAAAATACTTAAAAAATGCTATGGCAGTAAAAAAAGTGTTAATCGTCTGCGGCCATCCGGACGTCAACTCGTTTTCAGGAGCAGCGGCATCTGTCTACGAAAAAGGTGCCGCCGGGGCAGGACACAGCGTCCGCAGGATGAATGTCGGAGAAATGCGCTTTGACCCTGTTTTGCATAGCGGTTATAAAACGACCCAGAAACTAGAGCCGGACCTGCTTTTGTTCCAGAAAAACGTGAAGTGGGCGGATCATCTTGTTTTCGTTTACCCCAGTTGGTGGAACGCCATGCCGGCAGTCCTCAAGGGATTATTCGACCGCGCCTGGCTTCCGGGTTTCGCTTTCAATTTTGACAAGAAAACTAAGAAGCCCATCGGACATCTCAGGGGTAGAACGGCGCGTTTCTTTGTCATTGCCGGCGCCCATTCGCCGACGGAGGAATATTGGTGCAAATGCAGCGACTGTCAAAATGGCGTTGAGCGCTCCATTACGATGCTTTCCGGTATTAAAGGCGCGGTTACGCTTTTCAGTGATGCCGAAATCGTGACGGACAAGAAACGTCGCGCTTGGCTTAAGAAAGTTCAAGCACTGGGAAAACGCGGCGTTTAAAAATCATCAAAAACATATGCAAGATAACTTTTCCGAAAAATTCGATGTCGTTATTATCGGTTCGGGCCCGGCCGGCGGCGAGTGCGCGAGGGAGCTCGCCAAACGGGGCAGGAAAGTTTTGCTTATGGAGAAATCAACCGGTATCGGCCGGCCGAATTTCTCGAGCGGCGGCACGCCCTTGGAAATCTTTAAAGAATTTGACTTGCCGCTTGAGCTGGGCCGCGGGTCATGGTCCAAGATTTTAATTGCTGCGCATGGCGGTGCGAAAACTTGGGATTACGGGAAAATCCGCGGTTATGTTTTTGCCTTCGACGAGTTAAAGCAATTTCTCATTGGGGAAGCTGTAAAAAACGGCGGAAAAGTGATGATAAGCACCGCGGCCGAAGAGCCGGTAATTGAAGACAGCTTCGTCGTTGGCGTAAAGTGTAAAGGCGCGCTCGGAGAAGGAGTGATAAGAGGAAAGGTTATCGTTGACGCCTCCGGGCCGATTGGCATCCTCGCTTCAAAAGTCGGCTTGCGCAAGGCAGAACCCGGAGCAGCTGCCATTGGCATAGAATTGATAGTCGAGAATGTTCCGGAGGAATTCAAAAATGTTTTGGCGTTTTATTTCAGCGACGCCTATGTTCCTCATGGCTACGGCTGGATATTTCCCTTCGGAGAAAAACAGCTCAAAGTCGGTGTTGTGGTTTACAAAGCAAAAGAGCACGGCATAGCGGAAGAAAACTACGGCACGGCCGATATGATGGTCCTGCTTAAAAAATTCATGAAAAAGTTCCCGCCGCTTGATAATGTTCAGCCGGTCGATTTGCACGGAGGAAATATCTATGTCACCGGCGGTATCAAAGAGCATTCTTCGAACGGGTTCCTTGCTATCGGCGACGCCGCCATGCAGATCAGCCCTCTCGCTGGTGAAGGAATCCGGCCCGCGCTTCATTCCGGCAGAATGGCCGCCGAGGTCATCGACAGGAAACTTTCGGAGAACAATGTCAGCCAAAAAGCTCTCGCCGAATACGACAAGCGGTGGGCAACGTATATAGGAAAAAAGTGGCGATTAAGCCACCTAATAGCCGAAAAACTCTACGGCGATCTGACGGAAAGCCAGTGGAAATATATTATGCAGGTTCTCTTCGGTCTTTCCGCCGATGAGGTGTTCGAATTGGGATTCAACTACGAATTTCTGAAGGTGCTAAAATTTAGGAACGTTCTCAGCGCGTTAAAAATCAAAGGCCCGCTTTTATCTTACTTGCGTCATAAATAGATAGAGCCAACATCATCACTCTATAAAAAACCATGATCGGTGATTTAAATCGCCTGCGAAAAATTCTTACAGTTATTTTCGAAGCCGGCGGCGGGATTTTGATTGAAAAAATCCGTTTAAAATATTTAGTGCCGTGGTCATGCCGGATTCACTGTTTTTTCTTGCGCCGTCCCGCCAAGAAATGCCTCGTTCAGATGAGCGGTGAAAAGCAAATTGTAGCCGCGGAAATTCTTCGTGAAGTATTGGAAAAACTCGGTCCGACGTTCGTTAAGCTGGGACAAGTATTAAGCTTACGTGCTGATTTGGTTGGCGAGGAAATTTCGGAGGAACTTTCAAAACTGCAAGACAAGGTAACACCATTCTCCTATGAGGACGTCCGTCGCATCATTAAAGAAGAGCTGAGACAAGAACCCGAAAATATTTTTAAGTCCATTGAGAAAAAACCAATTGCCGCGGCATCGCTGGCTCAAGTGCATCGCGCTTATCTTAAAGACGGCACCGAGGTGGCGATAAAGGTGCAAAGACCAAATATCAGAAAAATAATAGAGCAAGACATCCATATCTTGTTTTATCTTGCTCATCTCGTCGAGCGTTTTGTGACGGAACTCCGACCTTATCAGCCGCTTCGCGTCGTCAAAGAATTCGCCGACTGGACTCTTCGGGAACTCGATTTCAAAGCCGAAGGCAATAATGCCGAGCGCTTCCGCTACGCCTTCAAAGATAATCTGCACATAAAAATCCCCGTGATTTTCTGGGACTATACCACGCCGCGCCTTCTCACCATGGAGTTCGTGACGGGGATCAAGGCCAACGATTTGGAAGGCATTAGAAAGCTTAAAGTAAACTCGCGGGAACTGGCGCTCTACGGAGTTGGCGCTGTATTTCAGCAATTTTTAATTGACGGCTTTTTTCACGCCGACCCGCACCCCGGCAATTTCTTTGCGCTCAAGGGCGGAGTCCTCTGCCTGCATGATTTCGGGATGGTCGGCTATCTCACGGCGGAACAACGCAAGGAATTGGTCAGCTGCTTTGTGGCATTTGTGGATAAAGATATTGATAGTTTTTTCAAACATTTTATGCATCTCGCCCTTGTCTCCGAAAAAAGCGACTTGGCCGGCTTCCGGAAAGATGCCCTCGCCATTTTGAGCGACCTTTTCTTTTCACCGAAACGGCCGAGCGTGGCCTGGGCTTTCTTCCGGGTCATCAACCGGGGCGCCGCCCACAACGTCAGTTTTCCGGCCGACCTGGCGCTTTTCGGCAAGGCGGTCATCACTACCGAGGCAATGGGGCTGAAACTCTATCCGGAATTTGATTTCAATAAAGAACTCCAGCCCTTCGTTGATAAGGCCTTGAAGTTTTATTTAAACCCGCGGCGGACGCTCCGATCGTTAAAAACAGATGTTTTTGATTATCTGGAATTTTTAAAGACGCTTCCGGAACGCACCCAGACCCTTTTAGAGAAGCTTGAGGGCGGAGAGATAAGCGTGAAATTTGACGCCGCGGAACTTTTGGAATTCAAAAAAGAATTTGATCGACAAAACGACCTCCGTATTTTGGGAATGGTGCTGGTTGCCGTTTTGCTCGTGACCGGCGGATTCTTTTATCTTGAGGGAGCGAGAACGATTTTGGGAGTAAACTTGAGCACCGTCGGTGTCGTGGCGTCAGCAATATTATTTGTTTGGTTTATCGCCAAAGTGCGAAGACAACCTTGATATTGAATTTATGAATAATTCTTCAGCGGCTAAAATTAAATTGCTCGGTTTGGCAGGCCTATTAGGCGCCGCGGCATTTTTTGTCTCGATATTGACTTTGCAAATAATAGCGCCGGAGATAAATTTGTTTCACGGCTACATCAGCAATTACGCAAATAGCCGATTCGGAGCGCTTTTTGCCGCGGGAATCATAATCCACGGATTCGCCAATCTTGGAATTGCGGCCGGCGTGAACCTGGCGCTTCGCCCTTTGGTTCGTTCGGCTTGGACTCGCGCCGGATTAATATTTTTTGTGATTTCGTCAATCGGAGTCGTCCTTACCGGTCTCTTCCCAACCGATACACCGGGCATAAAAACCGCGGTCGGTGCAATTCATACCTTTATCGCCGCCAGCGGCTTCTTCGTTGAGCCGATCGCCTTGGCTCTTCTTGCTTACGGATTTTCCAAAGAGCCCTTGTGGCAATCCTATGCGCTGCCCACCGCAATGTTTGTTGTCGCCGGCACGATCGCTCTGGTCTGGCTGGCAATAGCTCTCTATATCCACGCCGCTCCTGGCGTTGCCGAACGACTTACGGTTGCTATATTTCTGCTTTGGGAGATTTTAACTGCCTGGCGGCTCGCCACTTTTTCTTCTAAAAGTCCCCAACCTGCATAATAGATAAACTATGGCTTTATCACCCGTAAAATCCCTGACTCTCGTGCGCCTCGGCCTTGGCCTCGTGTTTTTGGCCAATTCCCTTATTGCTTTCTTTACGCCAGCGGGGTTCATTGAACTTGTGGAAAAATCTTTTGTGGCCAACTTTCTGCCGATAAACGTTGCGGCTTTTGTAGTTGTTATCGGACTAAATGACCTGCTTGTCGCCATCCTTCTTTTTTCGGGTATCGGAGGTAAATGGGTCGCTTTGTGGGCATCATTATGGCTCATCGGCGTCTTGGTTGTAAGGGCCGCGCCCTTGGAAATTTTGGAAGAATCGGGATTTTTGTTTATGGCGCTCGCGCTGGTTATTGACAACAAATACCCCCCAGGGGTATAATACAAAAAATAAAACCATGAATCATAACAATAACATGAATAAAGAATTTAGTCGGAAGTCAAACTCCGAAGGATCCGCCAGCTGGCAGACCTCCGGGGCAGGTTGCACGTGCGGCAAGGAATGTTTGCGTTGCACTGCGGAAAAACTGACTGTCACCTGCGGCTGCGCCATGGAAGCAAAGCAGCACGAATACGGTCTTGATGAAAAACTTCAACATCAAGAGCACGGCTCGACTTCGCTCACTGCGAGCGAGGACGACGAGGAAACAATCTATACCTGCCCCATGCATCCGGAAGTGCGTCAGTCAACGCCCGGCCGGTGTCCCGGCTGCGGCATGGAGCTGATAAAAGAAAAAAGAGGCAAAGAGACGGCCAAAGAGCACGGGACGCACGACGTCTCCAAGATGAGCCACAAAGACCACGAGGCGGCGATGACCGACCCGAGAGCTGCCAAGCAGATGGAGGCCGACATGCGCCGCAGGTTTTTAATTTCTTTTATTTTATTGATACCGATTTTTCTTTACTCTCCAGTTGCTACCGAATACTTTAAACTTTGGCTTCCGTCGCCGATTCCGGTTAATCTTCTTTTGTTTATTCTCACCACGCCGGTGGTATTTTGGACCGGTTCAATTTTCATCACCGGCACCTATTGGTCGCTTAGGGCCCGTAAGCTCAATATGGCGGTTCTTGTCGCAACCGGCGTCTTGGCCGCGTATCTTTTCAGCGTCCTCTTGACGTTTGTTCAGCCGGACTCGCGAACTTTCTACGAAGCCGCTGCGGCCTTGGTCACCTTCGTTTTGTTCGGCCACTGGATGGAAATGCGTTCGCGCCGGGGAACATCGGAAGCCCTCCGCGCGCTTTTTGACCTGGTCCCGCCCCAGGCAACGGTTATCAGAGACGGTCAAGAGGTAACTATCCCCAGTGCCGAAGTTGTGAAGGGAGACATCGTGGTGATTCGGCCCGGTAATAAAATCCCGGTTGACGGCGAGGTTATTGAAGGCGAAACCTATATTGACGAGGCGCTCGTAACCGGCGAATCTTTGCCAGTCCACAAAAAAATCGGCAGCCAAGTGGTCGGCGGCTCTATCAATCAGCGCGGCTCAATCAAATTCAGGGCGACGAAAGTCGGTGGTGAGACCGTGCTCGCGCAGATAATCAAAATGGTGGAAACCGCGCAGAATTCCAAAGCGCCTGGCCAGCGGATTGCCGACAAAGCCGCCGGCGTGCTCGTTATTATCGCCATTGGTTCGGGACTAGCCGCTTTCTTTGGCTGGTACTTCGTCGCCGGCGCCGGCCTTATCGCCGCTCTTACCTTTGCTGTTTCCACCGTGGTCATTGCTTGTCCGGACGCTTTGGGCCTGGCCACGCCAACCGCCGTGGCGGTCGGCACTGGCCTCGGCGCCAAGCACAATATTTTAATCAAGGACGCGGCGACTCTGGAGAGAACTTCGAAAATCAACGCCATGATTCTCGACAAGACCGGCACTCTCACCAAAGGCGAGCCGGCGGTAACGGATGTAGTGTCGTTTATAGAAACAAAGCAGCCAGAAACTCAGGCAGGAATTCTGCAAATTGCGGCTTCCATTGAAAAGCATTCCGAGCATCCGCTTGCCAAGACCATTGTCGATAAAGCCGCCAAGGACAAAATGAAATTATTGGATGTCTTGAAATTCGAGGCCGTGGCCGGCCACGGCGTCAAGGGGTTCATTGTCGGTTTGGCAGCGGGTCTCGGCAAAAAATCTTCTCATCCGCTTGATACGGCAATTCAAAAAGAGGCCGAGGCCCTGAAAGCCGACAAGCCGGACATTGCGGAATTTAAAGTAGAGCCGGGTTTCGGCTTACAAGGAAAAGTGGATAGTGAAGGACATCTAGTACTTTTAGGGAATCAGCGACTCATGGAAGAGCATAAGGTATCGGTGAATGATGAGGCGCGACAGAAATTGGAGCAACTGCAGAGTGAGGGAAAGACGGCGATGCTCTTGGCGCTTGATAAAGAAGTTATTGGAGCGATTGCGGTTGCGGACACGGCCCGGGAAAATTCCAAACGAGCGGTGGCGGAACTCCGTAAAAACGGAATAGAGATCATTATGATCACCGGTGATAATCAGCGCACGGCCGAAGCAATTGCAAAACAACTCGGAATTGACAGGGTGTTTGCCGATGTTTTGCCGGCTGATAAAGCCAAATGGGTGAAAAAACTTCAGGACGAAGGCAAGTTCGTGGCCATGGTCGGCGACGGTATCAACGATGCCCCGGCCCTGGCCCAGGCCGACATTGGCATCGCCATCGGTGCCGGCACCGATGTGGCCATTGAAACCGGCAACATCGTGCTGATGAAATCCGACCCCTATGACATTGTGGCGGCAATTCGTCTAAGCAAGGCTACGGTCGTGAAGATGAAGCAGAATCTTTTCTGGGCCGCGATTTACAATGTGCTCTCCATCCCGATTGCCGCCGGCGTCTTTTATAATTCACTCGGCTGGTCTTTGCGGCCAGAGATTTCCGCGCTTTTGATGTCCGCCTCGTCCATCATCGTGGCCACGAACGCGGTGATGTTGAAGAGGGTCGAGCCCAAACTAAAAACATAACTTAAAATGATTCCCTCGCCGCCGGCGCCGAGAAAGCTCAAGAATTTTTCAGAGTTGGCTCTAAGCGATTTGCGCCGGGCTGCTTTGGGAATTGCCGAAGCCGGCTTGGAAGCGGTTGATACGGCCAATGTCATAAAAAAGAACGTCCGACTGGAAAACGATGTTCTTCAGATTACCGACCGACATTTTCCTTTGAAGAACACCGGCGACCTCGTCATTATCGGCGTCGGCAAGTGTTCGTTGGAGGCCGGAGAAGCGCTGGAGGATATTTTGGGAGACCGAATCAGCGCCGGCATTGTTATGGATGTTCATCCAGGAACGCTCAAAAAAATCCGGACTTTTGCCGGCACTCATCCCTTGCCCAGCGAACAAAATATGGCTGCTACCAAAGAGATTATTAATCTTCTTGAAGACCGTCGGGAGAACGACTTGGTGATTTTTGTGATTTCCGGCGGCGGCTCGACGCTTCTCTGCCAGCCCGTGAATCACACTTGTCTTGAAGAAGCGAAAATTTTTACCTGTCTTTCAGCCGCCGGCGCCACGATTCAGGAATTGAACATTGTCCGCAAACATCTTTCTCTGGCTCGGGGAGGATTTCTGGCCAAATACGCCTATCCGGCGATTTCAGCAGTACTCGTCTTTTCCGATGTGCCCGGCAATGATTTGGAATTCGTTGCTTCCGGGCCGACCGTAAAAGATACGACGACTGTGGCTGATGCCGAAAAAATCATTGCCAAATACGACCTCGCCAAGAAGTGCGGCCTAACTACAAACATTCTTATTGAGACCCCAAAAGACGACAAATATTTTGAAAAGGTCAGCAATATTTTGCTCGTTTCCAACAATGTGGCTTTGGAGGCAATGGCTGATGAGGCGAAGCGCCTCGGTTTTGAATTGGAAATCGTTACCAACATTATGGCCGGTGAAGCGAGGGAGGTCGGGCTGGAAATATTAAGCGACTTGAGAACAAAAAAATCCAAAACCGCGCTTTTCTACGCTGGCGAGACGACGGTGAGCGTCAAAGGCAGCGGCCGCGGCGGCCGAAATCTGGAACTAACGCTGTCGGCCTTAAGAAAAGTGGAAGAAGGAGAATTGATTCTGGCGTTGGCTTCTGACGGTCGGGACAACGGCGAGTTCGCCGGCGCCATTTGTGATAAAATTACTAAGGAGGCAATAGAAAAAGCCGGTTTCAATATTGAAACGGAGCTGGAAAACAATAATTCCTATCCGGTTTTTGAAAAAACCGGGAATTATCTTCTGACCGGCGACACCGGTTCCAATGTTTCGGATTTGATAATCGCGCTTAAAGATTGACATAATGCGAATGATGCGAATTTTAATGCGAATACTGCGAATGTAAAATATAAATATTAACTTAATGAGACAAATTTTTACTCTTCCTTTTGAAAAAGTCGGCCTCAAAGATGTCGGGCTGGTCGGCGGCAAGAACGCCTCGCTCGGCGAAATGATTCGTGAGCTTAGCTCAAAGGGAGTGAGGGTGCCTTCGGGATTCGTTATCAGCGCTGACGCTTACCGTTATTTTCTCAAAAAAACCGGCTTGGAAAAGTTTATTCGCCAGACGCTCCATGGCTTAAACACTCGTAACCTTGCTGATTTGAGAAAACGCGGGCGGCTTATCCGCGAGACCATTGACCGGACTACTTTTCCTACTGAACTTTCTTCGGAAATTATCCGCAATTACAAGCTGCTCGAAAAACGTTATGGCCAGAATGTTGATGTGGCTGTCCGGTCTTCAGCCACAGCCGAGGATTTGCCGGGCGCGAGTTTTGCCGGCGAGCACGAAACCTATCTTGGCATCCGCGGGCCGGAAGAACTTTTGCCGGCTGTCCGGGCCTCGATGGCCTCGCTTTTTACCGACCGGGCGATTTCTTACCGCCACGACAAGGGTTTTGACCATTTCCAGGTTGCTTTGTCGGTTGGCGTGGAGAGGATGGTTCGCTCGGACAAAGGCGCTTCGGGCGTGGCGTTCACTTTGGACACCGAGTCCGGCTTCCGGAACGTCGTCCTTATAAATGCGGTCTGGGGATTGGGGGAAATGATTGTCCAGGGCAAGGTGACGCCGGACGAATTTATCGTCTGGAAACAACCATTGCTTCAGGAGCTATCAAGAAACATCAGCGTAAATCCGCGTAATAATCCGCGTAAATCCGCGTTGGTGCCAATCATTGACAAACGTTTGGGGTTGAATCTGAAGAAGATGGTTTATTCGTCGGCCGGCCGGAAAGGGCTCAAGCAGACCAAAGTCGTTTCCGCCTCTCCTTTTGAAAAAAACAATTTTGTTTTGAGCGATGAAGAGATTATGACGCTGGCGCGCTGGGGAGTTCTCATCGAGGAACATTATTCCAAAAAAAATAAAAAATGGACGCCGATGGATATGGAATGGGCCAAGGACGGCCGGACCGGCGAACTTTACATGGTTCAGGCGCGACCGGAGACCGTGCACGCCAACCGCGATTATTCCAAACTCAAAGAATACAAGTTGGTTCAGAGTCGAGACGGCCGCCCTCCGGTGCTCGTCAGGGGCGCTTCGGTTGGCAGCAAAATCGCGGCTGGCAAGGCGCGGGCGATTTTGGATGTCAAACACATCGGCGAATTCCAGAAAGGCGAGATTTTGATAACCGATATGACTGACCCGGACTGGGAACCGATTATGAAAATCGCTTCAGCGATTGTCACGGACAAAGGCGGCCGGACTTCCCATGCCGCGATTGTGAGCCGCGAGCTGGGAATTCCGGCAGTTGTCGGCACTGGCAGTGCTTCAAAAAAAATTAAAACCGGCGATGAGATTACGGTGGATACCACTAGCAGCGAAGGTTTGGTTTTTAAGGGCTTGCTCAAATTCCGGACCAGCGAACGCGACCTCCGAAAAATTCCCCAGCCGAAAACGAAAATAATGCTCAATGTCGCGGTGCCGGAATCTGCTTTTGAAATGTCGTTTTTGCCGAACTCCGGCGTGGGCTTGGCCCGGGAAGAATTCATTATTGCTTCCAAAATCGGCATCCATCCTTTGGCGCTTTTGAATTTCAAAAATCAGCCGGCAGCCATCAAGAGAGCCATTGAGAAAAAAACCACGGGCTGGCGCGACAAAATCCAGTATTATGTGGATAATTTGAGTTTTGGCATTGCCAAAATCGCCGCGGCTTTCTGGCCCCAGCCGGTCATCGTCCGCTTCTCCGATTTCAAAACTAATGAATACCGAAGTTTGCTCGGTGGCGGGCAATATGAACCGGATGAGGAAAACCCCATGCTCGGCTGGCGCGGCGCTTCGCGCTATTACGACCCGAAATTCCGCCAGGCCTTCCATCTTGAATGTCAGGCCATTAGAAAAGTCCGCGAAAAAATGGGCTTGACGAATGTGATTCCGATGGTGCCCTTCTGCCGCACCCCGGAAGAAGGTCGGAAAGTCCTGGCGCTAATGGCGCAATACGGACTTTCTCGCCAATCGCCAAGCGCCAATCGCAAAGTGGATAACGATAAGCGCTACGCGATTAGCGATATGCCGTTAAAAGTGTATATAATGTGTGAAATTCCTTCGAATGTCTTGTTGGCCGACGAATTTCTGGAAATTTTTGACGGAATGTCTATTGGCTCCAATGATTTGACCCAGCTGACCCTCGGTCTTGACCGCGACTCGGGCTTGGTCAGCCAAGTAGCCAATGAAAACAACCCGGCGGTCAAAAAGTTAATCGCCGAAATTATCAAAAAATGCCAAGCCAGGAAAAAATACATCGGCATCTGCGGTCAGGCGCCGTCGGATTATCCCGAATTCGCCGAATTTCTGGTGGAGCAGGGGATTGAAAGTATTTCTCTGAATCCAGACACGGTTATCAGCACGACTCTGGCGATTGCCAAAAAGGAAAAAGCGATGAAAACATGAAAACCGATGAAGAAAAGAAACAAATAATTTTGGATTTCATCAAGCGGCATAATCTTGGCGTTATCGCAACGGCTGACTTAAACGGGAAGCCGGAAGCCGCGGTGCTGGAATTTGGCGAGACCGATGATTTGGAACTGATTTTCGACGCTTTTGCTTCGTCAAGAAAATGCCGGAACATCGAGAAAAATAAAAGAGTTGCTTTCGTAATTGGCTGGGACGATAATATTACTGTTCAATACGAAGGCGAAGCCGAAGAGTTGCGCGGCGAAGAACTCGAAAAATACAAACAAAAATATTTTGCCAAAAACCCTCGCGCCAAGAAGTGGGAAGGTAGAGAAGGTATCATTTATTTCAGGATTAGGCCGCGCTGGATTCGTTATTCCGACCTCAATAAAAGTCCGTGGGAAATTTTTGAAATAGAATTATGAATCCCCACACCTAATTAAGATATGTTTTATAAAATCCTTAAAAACAACCGCTTCTATATCAGCTCAACCCTTAGTTTGAAGAAAAATTTTATTGGTCGAAAGCATAAATTTTAATTAGGTGTGGGGATGAAAATCGCTTTTTTCGAAATCGAGGGTTGGGAAGAACCGCTGGTCAAAAACGCTTTTCCGGGAGCGGAAATTTTTTTCTCCAGAGACAAGATAGCGGCGTTTAATCTGCCGGCGGAAAAAGATTTCGAAATTATTTCCATTTTCGTTGATTCGCGGCTTGATAAAGCAGCTCTGGATTCTTTTCCGAATTTGAAATGCCTGGCCACCCGTTCGACTGGCTATGACCATATTGACATCGAAGAATGCCGGAAGCGGGGCATCAGCGTGCTTTATGTGCCGGGCTACGGCGACAACACGGTGGCGGAATTTACTTTCGGCCTTCTTTTGAACCTCACGCGGAAAATTTATCAGAGCATTAACCAACTCAAAGAAACCTGTTCTTTCTCGCTTGAAGGACTGCGCGGCACGGACCTCAAAGGCAAAACTCTCGGCATTGTCGGCGCCGGCCGTATCGGCAAAGAATCCGCCAAAATCGGCCGGGGTTTCGGCATGCTTGTCTTGGGTTATGACCCTTTCCTTGACCAGAAACTTGCGGCCGAAATCGGCCTTAAGTATGTGACACTCGACGAACTTTTGGAAAAGTCCGATGTAATAACTCTTCACTGTCCTTACAATAAAGACACCCATCATTTAATTAACAAAAGCAATATCGCTAAAATCAAACGCGGGGCTTATCTCGTGAACACGGCCCGCGGCGGCATCGTCGAGACCGAAGCCGTTATCCAGGCGCTTAAAGACGAGATTCTCGCCGGTTATGCTGCCGATGTTCTGGAAGAAGAAGGCGAGACCAAAGACGAATTGAATTTCCTGTCAGCCGGCCATCCCAAAGAAGACGAGCTGAAAACAATGCTCCGCAATCATATCCTGATGAAAATGCCTAATGTCCTGCTGACGCCCCACAATGCCTTCAATTCAGCCGAGGCGCTCCAGAGAATTTTGAACACTACACTTGAAAATATCAGAAGTTATATCGCCGGCCAGCCGGTAAATGTGGTCAATAAATAATAGATAACATTAGGAAAAACATAATTCGTATCATTCGGATGTACTCGCCCGCCCGCCTGACTTCGAGAAGACGAAGTCCTGTCGGGC
>CAZDFQ010000010.1:0-15156 GCA_964505005.1 uncultured Candidatus Saccharibacteria bacterium | reverse complement strand
CGTTCCCAGCCTCGGTCAGCGTCAAGAAACCGAAACTCCAGGAAGTGGCGCCATAGAATTAATTCTCCTGACAAAAGAGCAGCCGCCGGCCCTCGCCGTGATGTTATGCTACAGCATAACATTGAACTGACCAGGAAATGGCTGCTATTTATAAAAAACTTTGTTTATGGCGTTATGCTGTAGCATAACACTATAACATCCGGGGAAACGGCTGCTCTTATTTCATAAAATATAAAGACCTAGCCGTTACTGCTGTTATGCTATAGCATAACAGCATGTTAAACTTATGATATGGATATAAAGCAAACGAAGGCGGAGAAGAAAAAGAGGAATGTTATAAACAAGCTATTGGCGGCGATAACGCCGATTGACGATTATCCTTCACGCCAAGAATGGGAAAACTCCTGTTGGCAAAAGCTTTTAAACTCAAAAGAGTTATTGCAACTGCTCGTTACTTCTTATGAACAACATAATCTGGTAGGACGCGCCGCCGCCATCGCTGGCCTTGCTTCTGGCAAAAGTTATAGACAAATCAGCAAGGATTTTTTTCTTTCCCTTCAAACTGTCAGCGGCGCCAAGAAGGCAGTGATGGAGAGTAATTATCGAAGTTATTTAGAACGAAGTAAAAAAGAACGAAAAAGAAAAGAATTTAGCCCTAGCAGTTTGGTTCTTGCCAAGCCGAGACATCGGGGCAGGCCCGTCCGCACCAAATACGGGACACTGCACCTGCCGGATTATTAGCTGTTATGCTGTAGCATAACAGGCGGAAAATATTACGGCTTATATTACCACCTCACCAACTGCCGGAAATTTATTATAATCAAACCAAGTTAAATTTCTGTTATATGCCTAACTTTTCCAGCTTTTTAAAACCCTTGAACCCTTTCAAGTTTTTGAAACAGCAGATTTTGCCTGCTTATCTTGGCGTGGATATCGGCACGACTTCCATAAAAATCGTCGAAGTCAAACAGGGCAAAAAACTACCGCAGGTAGGCAATTACGGCCTGCTTGAAAGCCGCAGCTCTTTGTTGCGCGCCAATACCGCCCTTCAGACCAGCGCCCTTAAAATTTTTGAAGAAGAAGTGGTTGAACTTTTAAAAGCTGTAATCAAACAAATGAAACCTATTACTACCGAAGCCATTGCCTCTTTGCCGATATTCTCTGCCTTTACTACGGTCCTGACTTTTCCGGAAATGTCCAAGGATGAATTGGAAAGGTCGATGGTCTTCCAGGCAAAACAATACATCCCCCTGCCGATTTCCGAGGTGGCCATTGATTGGATGAAAATAGACGAATACAAGGACGATAAAGGATTTCTTTATCAGGAAATTTTTTTGATTTCCGTTCCCCAGGAACAAATCAAAAGATACCAGCGGATTTTCAAGACCGCCGGCCTTAATCTACGGGCGCTGGAAATCGAGAATTTGAGTTTGACGCGGGCGCTGGTAGGGAATGACCAGACGCCGACTTTTATTGTGGACATCGGCAGTCGTTCAACGATGATTGCCATTATCGATAAAGGCCTGATTCATTTCAGCGGTCAGAGCGATTTTGCCGGCGCCTCGCTGACTCAGGCGATTTCTTCTAGCTTGAACATCAATCCGCTCCGCGCCGAGGAGTTGAAAAAAGAACGCGGGGTCCTCGGCACCGGCCCCAATTACGAGTTATCCACAATCATGTTACCCTTTTTAGATGGTATAATAAGTGAGATAAAGAGAGCGGAATTCAATTATACAAATCAAGTACCAGGGGCCAGAAAAGTCGAACGATTGATTTTGTCCGGCGGCGGCGCCAACCTGCTCGGCATTGATAAGTATTTTGAAAGAAATCTCGGCCTGCCGGTTGTCAAAGCCGCTCCGTTTTTGAAATTCGAATACCCGGCGGATTTAGAACCGTTAATCAGCGAATTGAATCCGCTCTTGAGCGTCGCCTTGGGATTGACATTGAGGGAGTTTTCCTAATTTCTAATCTCTAAATAATCTCAAAATTCAAATTTCAAAAGTTTCAAAATTATTTACTTTGGTCATTTAATATTTGAATTTGTTTTCCGCCAGTGGCGGATCCGCCTCGGGCGGAAGAAATTAGATATTAGAGATTAGAAATTTATTATTATGCCTCTTCCGGAACAAGTTGTTGAACGATTGGGCCGCGAGCCGGTTCGGACGCCCGGCTGGTCAGGCCAGCTTTTGATGTTCGCCGCGACGATTTTTTTTATCAGCTTAGCAATTTACCTGGGATTGGTTTTCGGTTATCAGCCGTATCTGAAGTCTGAGGTGAATAAACTTGAGAATCAGATTCAAAGATTCAGTCAGGAAATTCCCCAGGCCGACCAGGAAAGTTTGGCCTCTTTTTATTCCCAGCTTTTGAATCTCGATAGCCTTCTTCGCAAACACACTACTTCGTCTCCTTTGTTTAACTGGTTGGAAAAATACACCCAACCTAACATCTATTACACTAAATTTGATTTTAATTCCGGCAACCGACAGCTCTTTTTATCGGGATTTGCCAAGACAACCGCGGATTTTGTGCAGCAGCTCCAAATTTTCCAGGCCGACCCGCAAGTCGAACGTCTTACCGTCAATAGCTTGACGCTTTCAGTCAGCGGCACTTGGCAATTTAACATTATTCTATTTTTAAATCCCAACTTGCTTAGCCAGTCGTCTCAGTCGGCGACGTCGACGCAGTAATTTCATGAAACAGACAACCAAAAGGTTTTTCAGTTTGATAATCGCCTTCCTTCTCATCTTGGCGTCTTTCATTATCTATTTCAATTTCATCCAACCGGCTTACAGCGCCGCTGACAACATTAAGCAGGATATGTTAAGCCGGCAAAAATTCGTCCAGGAGCAGCAGGCCGCCATTACTCAGGTCAAAAATTTAATCAATTCCTACAAAGGCGAAACCCAGTTGCAGGATATTGTTTCTTTGGCTTTGCCCCTTAACCCCGATTTGGCCGGCGCTTTTGCCCAAATTAACGGTCTTATTCAAAACAATAAACTCTCTCTTCAGGGTATTACAGTCAATTTGCCGGTTAGGCAAAATATCTCGGCAAAAGGCTTTTCAGCCGGTACTGTTTCTATCATAGCCAAACCTCTCGGTTTATTCACTTTGCAATTGCGATTGACAGGTACTTACGAGGATTTCAAGGCCTTTTTGAGGAATCTGGAAACGAACATTCGGATTTTTGATGTCGAAAAATTGGCGGTTCAACAGGCTGCCAAACCGAATCAGGATATTTATATTTATGATTTGACGCTCGACACTTATTATCAAGGTCAATGATAATTTAAAAATTGGATAGCTAATTCGCATCATTCGCATAAGATTCGCAACATTCGCATTATGTCAAGCCGCTTGGAAATAATGCTAATCTACGAATGCGTATGCGAATAATGCGAATGGCTAATAACGACGCAAAACCATGGCCATTGTCATCGAAGAAAAAAGAAACAGCAGCGGGATAATAAATTTTCTGATTTGGCTGGTAATTCTCGGAATAATTGGGGCGAGTGTTTACTATATTTTTTTCAAAAATCCCGAACTTGTTGAATTCACGGCTGCCCCGTCTTTCAAAGACGTCCAGCAGCTTTCCAAAATAACCCTTAACCCGGGAGATTCGATTAATAATCCGGCTTTCCAGGCGCTCAAGCAGTATATTACCGTGACCACGCCGGAGAATCCCGGCAGGAGCAATCCGTTTATGGGACAGTAATTTAGCCACTAGCCACTAGCCATTAGGGTAGAGGGTTGAGAATTATGCTAAATTCATATCAGCAGTTAAAAGTTTGGCAAAAAAGTATAGAGTTAGTAATAGAAGTTTATCGTTTGACAAAATTTTATCCGAAAGAAGAACTGTATGGCATCACTAGCCAAACGCGTCGAGCCGTTATTTCAGTGCCCGCAAATATAGCGGAGGGCTATACGCGGAAACATCGTCAGGAATACGTTCAATTTATAAGGATTGCTTTTTCTTCGGGCGCAGAATTAGAAACTTTGTTACTGATAGCTAAACAACTTAGATTGGCGCCTCCGGCAGAATTTCAGAAGTCCGAGAAATTGCTTAACGAAACAATGAAAATGTTAAATGGTCTCATTAATTCCCTAATGGCTAAACCCTAGTGGCTATTGGCAAAATTGGCATGACCAACGAAGAACTATTAAACGAAATACAAAAAAAAGGATTGCTGAATGAGGAAGTCGTCAAAAAGCTCAAACAAGAAACAGTTCTTTCGGGCCGGGCAGTCGAAGAATTGATTTATGCCAAGCATCTGATTGACGACCGGACGGTGGCTGAGCTGAAAAGTTCGTTCCTCAAAGTTCCTTATCAAAAGGTAGATAAGGATCATTTTGACGATAAACTCTTGGAATTGATTCCTGAAGAAACCGCTCGGACCTACGGCGCCATTCCGCTGGGCCGGAACGAAAATCTTCTGATAGTCGGTATGCTCCGGCCCGACGACCCCAAAGCCCAGGAGGCCTTGAAATTTATTGCCCGGCGTCATCGTTTGAACCTCGGCGTTTATTTGGTTTCTTACGCTGATTGGCTGGAAATAATTAAAAAGTATTCTCCTTATAAAACCGAGATTGAAGCCGCGGTTCAATCCCTTAACTTGAAGACCGGCAGCGGGAGGTCCTTGGTGCGTTTGGAAGAAGTTGGCGCAGCTGGCTCCGAAGAGGCGCCAATTATCCGGATTGTGGCTAAAACTTTCAACGAGGCCGTGGAACGCGGCGCTTCGGACATCCACATCGAGCCGCAGGAAAATTATTTAAGGATTCGTTTCCGGGTAGACGGCCGACTCAAAGAAGAAGTCGCCTTACCCCTAGAGCTCAGTCAGTCAATTGTTTCCCGCGTCAAGATTATTTCCAATTTGAAAATAGATGAGACAAGAATTCCCCAGGACGGCCGGTTCCGGACAAAAGTTTTTGACCGGGAAATTGATTTCCGGGTTTCCACTTTCCCGACGCCGACCGGCGAAAAAGTCGCCATTCGAGTGCTCGACCCTCAGACCGGCTTGCGCAGTTTCGACCAACTGGGGCTGGTCGGTAAAAATCTGGAAATCATCAAACAAGGCATCGCCAAGCCGTTTGGTCTGATTCTTTTGACCGGTCCGACCGGGTCCGGCAAAACCACCACGCTTTATGCGATTCTCCAGGCACTTAACAACGAGAGCGTTAATATTTTAAGCTTGGAAGACCCGGTTGAGTATTTTATTTCCGGCATCAATCAGTCGCAGGTGCGGCCGGAAATCAGCTACGATTTTGCTTCCGGCTTGCGTCAGATGCTTCGTCAGGACCCGGATATTATAATGGTCGGCGAAATCAGAGATAATGAGACCGCCGGCTTGGCAGTTCACGCGGCGCTCACCGGCCACATCGTCCTCTCGACGCTCCACACCAACAACGCCGTCGGCGTGGTGCCGCGTCTGATTGATATGAAAGTTGAACCGTTTCTTTTGCCATCTTCGCTTAATTTGATGGTTTCCCAGCGCTTGGTCGGCCGTTTGTGTGATAATTGTAAGAAATCCGAGCCCGCACCACCCGAGGTGCAAAAAATTATTAAGAAAACTTTGACTGATTTGCCGCTCGAAACCGCTTCCTATAAAGAGCCTTATCAAATTTATCACGGCCAGGGCTGCGCCAAATGCCAGCAGCGGGGTATTATCGGCCGGATTGCCATTTTTGAGGCCTTTAAGATGACTTCGGCTCTGGCGGAAATTATCACTACCGGTCCGACGGCCCAGAAAATTTCCAGCGAGGCCAAACAGCAAGGCATGCTCACGCTTCGCCAGGACGGCATCCTGAAGGCGCTTGCTGGCTTAGTTTCCGCAGAAGAAGTTTTACGGGAAACTGAAGAAGCGTGATATAATAGCTTTAGTTTATAAGTTTGCCAGTTATAAGTTTATAAGTCAAAAGCAGCTCTAACCTACTTACGAACTTACAAACTTAAGCGAAGCGTAACTTATAAACTTTTTACTATGCCTGATTCACAAGAAAAACTTAAAGAATTACTGATTGCCGCGGCCAAAGAGAACGCTTCGGATTTGCATTTGGCTGTGGGGCGCCGACCGACGCTGCGAATTGACGGCGCTTTAGTGCCGCTTCAAAAAGAATCTTTACTGACACCCGAAATTGCCGAGGAATTGATTTTTGCGCTCCTGACACCTGAACAAAAAGAAGTTTTCTTGAAGAATCGCCAACTTGATTTCGCTTACAGTTTTGAAGATAAAGCTCGCTTCCGGGTCAATGTCTATTTTCAGCGCGGCTATATGGCCGCCTCATTGCGGTTGATTCCGGCGCGCATCAGAACCATTGAAGAATTGGGGCTTTTACCCATCCTCCACGACTTCACCAAACTCTCCCAAGGATTCATTTTGATAGTCGGACCGGCTGGCCACGGCAAATCAACCACTTTGGCCGCGCTTCTTGATGAAATAAATCATAACCGGACTGACCACATCGTCGCCATCGAAGACCCGATAGAATATCTTTTTACCCAGGATCGCTGCATCGTTTCGCAGCGCGAAGTCGGCACGGACACGCCGACTTTTCACGCCGGCCTGAGAACGATTCTCCGCCAGGATCCAGATGTCATTATGATTGGCGAAATGCGGGACACAGTTTCCATTTCCACGGCCATGACGGCGGCGGAAACCGGCCACCTGGTTTTTTCCACCCTCCACACCAATTCGGCTTCGCAGACAGTTGACCGAATTATTGATTCTTTTCCGGCTGAACAGCAGGGCCAGGTTATTTCGCAACTGGCTTCAACCTTGGTGGCGATTGTTTCCGAACGGCTTTTGCCGCGGCTTTCTGGCGGCCGGATACCGGCTTTGGAAATTATGATTGTCAACCCGGCCATTCGTAATTTGATTCGCGAGCGGAAAATCTATCAAATCGATTTGGTTATTGAAACGAGTTTGCAGGAAGGAATGGTCACCCTCAATCGGTCCTTGGCAGCCTTGGTGAAAAACAAGGAAATTTCTCTGGAAAATGCCGAGCTTCATTCTTCTAACGCGGCGGAGTTGAGGATACTCTTGGAAAGATTATAAAAGTCAATAAAAAATCAGCATGAATCAGCTATCATCCCCGCCTGCCAGCCGGCAGGAGCATTTATCAACGTTGCAAGACGATGAAAAAGTTTCTGACGCTGATTTATGCTGATTTTGGCGGATTTATGCTGATAAAACAATGAAGTTCAAATACCAGGCCAAAACCAAAGAAGGCGAGAACCAAGTCGGTGTTGTTGAGGCTGCTAATCGAGAAGCGGCCGCCACCATTTTGGCTGGCCATAATCTCTTTATCTTAAGTTTGGAGGAAGCCGAGAAAATCAGCTGGTATGAAAGGATTGCCGATTTTCTTTTTGGTCGGCTGAGGCGCAAGGACCTGGTTGTCTTTATGCGTCAGCTGGCCACTCTGCTCGAAGCCCGAGTCTCCTTAAACATCAGCTTGAAGACGCTTTATGAGCAAACGGCCCAGCCGCGCCTCAAAGAAGCCGCCTTGCAAATTTCCGAAGATGTTGATGCTGGTTTATCTCTTTCCCAGGCCCTGGAGCGGCAGTCGGAAATTTTTTCGAGGTTCATCGTCAGCATGATTCGGTCAGCCGAAATTACTGGCAATCTTGATGTGGTGGTCGGTTTTCTGGCTGATTATTTGGAGCGCGAATACGAATTGGTTGTCAAAGCCCGGTCCGCTATGATTTATCCGAGTCTAGTAGTAGGTCTTTTCATCGTCGTGGCTTTTATTCTGGTGACCTTTGTCCTACCTCAAATCGGACCGATTTTTTTCCAGGCCGGCGTGTCCCTTCCTTTTTTCACTTTGCTACTTGTTAATACCGGCAGTTTTTTAAGCCAGTGGTGGCTAGTTGTAATTTTCGGCCTCGGCATCTTAATTATCGTGGCCGTTGATTACGCGGCGACGCCGGAAGGAAAATCGACCCTCGATGAATTGAAGATTCGCTTTCCGGTTGTTTCTAAAATCTATCTTCCGATTATGCTCAGCCGGGTGGCGAATGCGGCCGCCCTGCTCCTGCGCGGCGGCATCCCGGCTGTTCAGGCTCTCGAAATTATTGGCGAAACGACTGATAACGTCATTTATCGCGAGGTCTTCCATCAGATTGTCGAAGACGTCCGCCAAGGCCAGACGCTTTTTTCTTCGGCCGCCAAGTATCCGGATTATTTCCCGCAGATGTTTGTCCAGATGTTGGCGGTCGGCGAGACGGCCGGCCAATTGGAACAAACTTTTGTCCGCCTTTCCAGGTTCTACGGCCGGGAAGCCGACAACATGTTGAGCAATCTGGTCGAACTTATCCAGCCGGTTTTAATTACCGGCATCGGTATTTTGGTCGGCCTTCTTTTTGCTTCGATTTTGTTGCCGCTCTACCAGTTAATGAGCGTCATTCGTTGAGATTTATCCACAGTTAATTTAAAGGTCAAATATGGTATACTTTACTTATGAATAAGGATAACTCGAGAAAGGAAGTCGCCCTCAGGCCAAGTGCGGCAAAAATACTACCGAAACTCGATCAGGAAGCGAAATCGTTTGACGGCTCTGATTATGCATTTACAAAATATCTGCACCGATTGGCGCGGGGGTTTACTCTGATAGAAATTCTAATCGTCATTGCCATAATCGCGGTTTTGGCTTCGGCGGTTTTAATCGGCCTCGGACCGGTTCAACGCCAGGGTCGGGATGCCCGGCGGATTTCTGATTTGCGGCAAACTCAAAACGCTTTGGAGTTGTATTATTCCAAATGCGGCTATTATCCGGGCACGACCCAGGCCTCGTCTCCGTGCAGCGGCTTTGTCCAGATATCCGCCTGGTCGGATTTAACTAATGCTCTTACCGGCAGCAATATCGGTGTGCCTCAGATTCCCAACGACCCGACGGCCGGCAAAAATTATTTTTACGGGACCGACAGCGCCGGCACCCAGTACGTCATCGGCGCCACCCTGGAAGATCCCAACAACCCGGCCTTTCAAAACAGCGCTCAGGGCACCATCTTCGGCGTCAACTGCACTGCGCCGGTTTATTGTATTCGGTTTTGAAGATCAAATAAAAATTCTCTTGCTCCCAACTATTTCTCTTCGATAAGGTTTATTTGGACTGTTTAGAAATTAGATATTAGGATTTAGAAATTTCAGCGGATATGGGGCTTATTCTTTTTTTTCTTGGCGCTGCGGTCGGCAGTTTTTTAAAAGTGCTCGCCGACCGCTATGTTCCGGAAAAGTTTTTATTTGATAAGAAAGTAATCGGCGGTCGTTCGCATTGTCCGCTTTGCAGGGCCAAGCTTCGCTGGTTCGAGTTAATACCGATTTTTAGTTATTTATTTCAAAAGGGCAAATGCCGGCGCTGCGGCCAGTCCATCGGCCTTGATTATCCGCTGACTGAAATTGTCAGCGGCCTTATTTTTGTTTTCGTGCCAGCCAATCTCCAGAAACTTTCCACCCCTCCTTCTCAGTTTTACATTCTGGCGACGCTCTGGATTTTTGTTTTTTTGATTCTGTTGCTCGTTTCTTTGATTGATTTCCGACTAAGGATTATTCCCGACGAAGCCAATTTGATTCTTTTGGCTCTTGGTCTGCTGATAATCATTTCCCAGCCGTTCGGTGATTTCGAAGGGACTTTTCTCGGTCCCTACGGCTTTCTTTTGGGTTGGCGCCAATCTATCTGGTTAAATCGTCTTTTGGCGACCTTATCAGCCGCGGCTTTTTTCTTTTTACTGATTTTATTCAGTAAAGGCCGGGCCATGGGGGTAGGCGACTTGAAACTGGCCTCAGTCATCGGCTTCATCTTCGGCTGGCCGGATATTATTTTAATTCTCATTTTTTCCTTTATCCTCGGTGCCTTGGCCGGCCTCGGCGAAATTCTATTAGGCCGAAATACCTTAAAAGGCTATCTGGCTTTTGGTCCGTTTTTGGCGGCCGCCGCTTTTCTGGTCTTTTTCTTTGGCTTTCAATTTGTCGGCTGGTATTTTAATCTGGCAGGCCTTTTGATGCCTTTCTGAAAATTATAAATAGAAAATTTCGTTTTTGCGCTTGTCCTAATTAGCAATTATAATGAAATTTCGGTGGAGATTTTTCATTATTAATTCATTTTTTATTTGCTGGATAAAAATATGAATAGTTTTGGTTTAATCGCTGTTTGTCGCCGAAGGGCCGCCTCCCGCCCAACAAAGTTATGCGAGGGATTTACTCTTATCGAACTGCTGGTAGTCCTGGCAGTAACCGCTCTTCTTTCCGGAATTTTGATTCTTTACAGCCATACCAGCCGGCAGCAAGTGGCCCTCTACGTTGAGGAAGCAAAACTCGTTCAATTGATTATCCGCGCCAAGTCGCTTTCTTTGGCTACTTACCGTCAATCCTCGTTGCCCATCTGCGGCTACGGCGTCCATATCAATTACAATAATACGACCTATGCGCTTTTCAGCTATCCGAAACCCGGCGGCTCGAGTTGTTCCGCGATTACCAGCATCAATCCGTCTTTAGAAACAATCGTGTCTTCTTTCTCCTTGAGTCGCGAACTCGCCTTCGTCTCTTCGCCGCCGGCTGGTTCAAGGATTGATGATTTTCTTTTCATCCCTCCCGACCCAATAATCCTTATTAATTCCAATGGGTCTATGATTACCAGTGGTTTCGGTAATATAGTTTTGACGACTGCCGATCGGTCATTACAAGCGACGATTACGGTCAGCTCAGCCGGTCAGATAACCTTTTGAAATCTTCGAGGGTGCTTGTCGAAGGCAGCGCTCGTAATGTATACAAAATATGCATTTGAGGAGGTTGGGCAAAAGAACGATAATAATGAATAATGTCTAAAGTAAATTTAGAATCCCGAAGCGGCCAGTTATTGGTAGAATCGTTGATTGCCGTTTCCTTGTTGGTTATCGGTCTTTTTGGCATTTTTTCTTTGCTAAGCCGTTCTCTTAGTTTGAACCGGTTGGCGGCCGACAGTTACGTTGCTACTTATCTGGCGGCTGAGGGCATTGAAGTGGCGCGGAACATTCTCGATGCCAACGCTATCCAAAAAAAAGCCTGGAATGATGGTTTTTCTAATGGCGATTACGAGGTGGAATACAACAGCGTTTCCTTGACGCCGAATCAAGACCGGTTTTTGGCTTTTAGCCCGACCACTGACCTTTACAGCTATAGTGGCAACCTTAAAACCCGATTTAAACGAGTGGTCAGAATTTTTCTGGTGAGCAGCAATGAAATAAGGGTGAATTCCATTGTTAATTGGACCACTCTCGGCAGCGGCAGTTATCAAGTAAATCTTGAAGACCACTTTATGAATTGGCGCTCGTTATAAGCTTTTAGTTTTTAGCTGTTAGCTTTTAGCGGCCTGGAAAAATAAAATATGTATTTAAAATCTTATAAAGAGTTAATTGTTTGGCAAAAAGCCATCGATTTGGTGGAAGAAGTGTATATTTTGACGAACCAATTCCCTAAAGAAGAAATTTATGGTTTAAGTATGCAAATGAGAAGAGCGGCTGTTTCTATCTCATCGAATATCGCCGATGGGCAAAGAAGAAAATACCTGCCAGAATTTTTGCAATTTTTGAGAATTGGAGATACTTCCTCCGCCGAATTGGAGACCCAGATAATAATCTCTAAAAGATTGTACTCTGAACTCGATTATTCTAAAGTCGAAAAATTGCTTGAAGAAGTTAAGAAAATGTTAAGCGCAATGATAGATAAATTGAAACTCAAAGCCGAAAGCTCCCGCCTGCTAACACCTGAGCGGAGCGATGGCGGGCAGGCAAAGCTAAAAGCTCAAATGGGATTCACCCTCATCGAGCTCCTGATTGCTATCACCATTTTCTCCCTAGCCGTTCTTTTAGCAGCCAGCGGCTTTGTCAGGGCTTTAAGGAGCGAACGCCAGGCCTCGCTTTTTTTTTCGGTTAACAGCAATCTGAGCCTGGTTCTCGAACAAATGGCCCGCGAAATCAGGACCGGCACGAATTTCTGCGCCAACGGCATAAGTTGCGGCTCTTCAAATGTCCTTTCTTTTATCAATGCCAAAAGCGAGACCGTTACTTATTGTTTTGACGGTAAGGCCATTGAGCGATTTGTTGGCAGCGGCTCTTGCGGCAATGGTCCAAAAATCACTGCCAATAACATCGAGGTCAAATATCTGACTTTTATAATTTCTGGCAATCAGAATAATGATGGTTATCCGCCGCGGATAACTATTTTGACCGGCGCCAGCCCTCAGAACGTTTCGGCGGCCAGCTATTTGATTAATTTTCAAACTACGGTCAGCTCGCGGATTTTGGACGGCTAGAGTTATTAACTAATGACTATATGACGACGATTATAACCAAAAGAAAAGGGCAGGTTATGCTTATTAGTATTTTGGCTTTGGGCGGCACGTTGCTGGGGGCCACAGCTATTGCCGGGCTTTTAATGATTTACCAGCTTCGCTCTACTTCTGACACCGCTAATTCTGCCAAAGCTATTTTCGCTGCTGATGCCGGTCTCGACTGGGGTTTTTACCAGTTTGCCAAACCTAATTCAACTGATTCCGCCCCCAGTCTTACCAATGGCGCTAATTATGAAGTTACTTGTTATGATTCTCTTTCGGAAGTTATTGATTGCCGGAACGCTTCAACAACCCTGATTCGTTCAATCGGCCAGTCAGGCGGCTCCTACCGCGCTTTTGAAGTGAACCTATAAGTAAGTTCCTAAGTTACGCTTCGCTTGAGTTTGTAAGTTCATAAGTTTAGGGTTGCTTTTAACTTATAAACTTATAACTGGCAAACTTATAAACTAAAATCATGAAACCTCCTGGAAAAATGTCTAAAAAAGAGGCGGCTGAGCGCCTCAGTCATCTCCGGAAAGTCATCAATAAATACCGTTATGAACGGCTGGTTTTGAACAAAGAAGGGATTTCTCCGGAAGCCGAAGACGCCTTGAAGAAAGAACTCTTTGATTTGGAGCAGGAATTTCCCGATTTAATAGCTCCTGATTCGCCGACCCAGCGCGTTGGCGGCCAGCCGCTAAAAGAATTCCAGAAGGTAAGGCATGACAAGCCGATGCTCTCTTTCAACGACGCTTTCTCCGAGGACGACATCCGGGCTTGGCTTGAACGGCTGGAAAATTATCTGAAACAGCAAATCGCAAATCGCCAAGCGCAAGGCGTTAACGATTCGCGATTAGCGCTAAGCGATAAGCCGTTTTACGGCGAGCTCAAAATCGACGGCTTGGCCATCGAACTTGTTTACGAAAACGGCGTCTTGATTCAAGGGTCAACGCGGGGCGACGGCCTAATCGGCGAAGACGTGACCCAGAATCTCAAAACGATTGAAGCCATCCCGCTCTGTTTGCTCGAGCCCGACGAAGTCGCAACCAATTTGAAAAAACTCTCCCTAAACCCTAAATCCTATATCCTAAACCCTCGTCGGTTGGTCGTTCGCGGCGAAGTGTTTTTGAGCAAAAAAGAATTTGCCACCATTAATCGTGAGCAAAAGAAAAAAGGGCTGAAAACCTATGCCAATCCGCGTAACATCGCGGCTGGTTCAGTGCGTCAACTGGACCCGAAAATCACCGCCAGCCGGCACCTTGATTCCTTCCAGTACGCCATTGTCAGCGACCTTGGCCAGAAAACTCACGAAGAGGAACACCTCCTTTTGCAGGCCCTTGGTTTCCGGACTAATCCTAACAACAAGCATCTCAAGACCGTCGAAGACATTTTTGAATTCAGGGATTACTGGGAAAAATACCGCGACCGGCTGGAGTATGAAATTGACGGTATCGTCGTTATTGTTAATGACAACAAAATTTTTGAAACTGCCGGCGCCATCGGCAAAGCCCCGCGCGCTGCCAGCGCTTATAAATTTTCTCCCCGGGAGGCGACGACGATTGTTGAAGAAATAAAAGTCCAGGTCGGTCGGACCGGTGCTCTGACGCCGGTGGCGGTTCTTCGACCGATAAATGTCGGCGGCGTCACCATCACCCACGCTACGCTTCATAATGCCGATGAGATAAAACGTTTGGGCCTGAAAATCGGCGACACGGTGATTGTCAGTCGAGCTGGGGACGTCATTCCGCAAGTAAGCAGAGTGCTGAAAGAATTGCGGACCGGCAAAGAAAAAGAATTCCAGATGCCGAGCCGCTGCCCGATTGACGGCTCAAAAGTTGTCAAAGAAGGCGCGATTTACCGGTGTTCCAACAAAGATTGCGGCGCCCGACATCGGGAATCCATTTATCATTTCGTTTCCCGGGCCGCTTTCGACATTCGCGGCTTGGGCCCCAAAATTTTGGACAGATTTTTAGATGAAGGGCTGATTGCCGATGCGGCCGACATTTTCACGCTTCAAAAAGGCGATATTGCCGCTCTTGAGCGATTCGGCGAAAAATCAGCCGAGAATCTTGTTTCGGAAATCGGCGGGAAGAAAAAAATAGCTTTGCCGAGATTCATTTATGCGCTGGGGATTCTGCACATCGGCGAGGAAACCGCGCACTTACTTGCTCGGCAAGTAATTGCTAAAATCAAAAATCCCCGCCTGCGCCGAGGCTTCGGCGGGCAGGAAATATCAAAAATCAAAATTACAGATATAATTAAAATATTTCAAAACACCTCTTGGGAGGAGCTTCAAGAAATTCCAGATGTTGGTCCGAAAGTGGCCGAAAGCATTTACGATTGGTTTCATGAATCGCGAAATATCAAATTCCTGGAAAAACTTGAACGCGCCGGCGTCAAAATAGAAACCCCTATTTTAAAAACTCAAAGCTCCCGCCAAAGGCGAGGCTCGCCAAAGGCGGCAAAGCTAAAAGCTAAAATATTTGTCCTGACTGGCGGCCTGGAGTCAATGACCCGCGAAGAGGCGAAAGAGAGGATACGGGCTCTGGGCGGCGAGATTTCCGAATCAGTCAGCCGGAAAACTTCCTATGTCGTGGCCGGCCGCGAACCCGGAGAAAAATACGAAAAAGCCGGGGCATTGGGTGTAAAGATTATTGACGAAAAAGAGTTCTTGGAGTTGCTCAAATAGAATTTTTCTATTAGAGTTAGTATAGCTACGGGCATACAGTGTATCAGTTAACCCAGAAGTATAACTGGTTAACTGCGGAGCACGATATGCCAATGGAGCCGTAGATCAACTTGGTTAGATCGTTCCCCTGTCACGGGAAAGATTGCGGGTTCAAATCCCGTCGGCTCCGC
>CAZDFQ010000009.1:0-31211 GCA_964505005.1 uncultured Candidatus Saccharibacteria bacterium | reverse complement strand
GCTTGAGGTCTACGTATTACCGCTGGTGCTGGCACGTAGTTACCCACCTCTTTCCAACTGGTACGATCAACTAGGCAACTGGGTTTCTGGATATCTGGACTACTTGAATTTTGACCAAGCCCTTATCAAACTGGTCAATTGTTTACCGACAATTTCATATTCAGAAATAAAATGTCCATATTCTTTCTCTGAAATATAACTTAAATCTTTCGCGAAATTTAAGTGCGTAAACATTTCATCGCATGAAGACCGCGCAATATTAAGAAATTGGCGGTATTCTGCTGCAGACCTGCGCCTCCCGAACCCCTCCCGAATATTAGTCGGGATAGATTTAGAAGCCCTTCTCATTTGTGAGCTAAGCTCATATCGCTCGATTGAAGGAAACCCTAAAGTGATTTTGTGAATCTCCAACGCCAATCGATATGAACGTTGATACACTTCGAGGTCTTCAACAGATTTTATCATGTCAGTTCCATTTTATACCCAGTTGTCCAGAAATCCAGTCACCTAGCTTTTTCCCAGTTTACCGCAGTTTACAACCCGAAGGCCTTCTTCCTGCACGCGGCGTCGCTCGGTCAGGCTTTCGCCCATTGCCGAATGTTCTTGACTGCTGCCTCCCGTAGGAGTACGAGCCGTGTCTCAGTCTCGTCGTTGGGGGTCACCCTCTCAGGTCCCCTACCGGTCGTAGCCTTGGTGAGCCGTTACCTCGCCAACAAGCTGATCGGGCCTAGGCCAATCACCGAGCGGCTCTTACGAACCTTTACTGGTAGCCAATCTCTATTTACAAGAGCCTCGGAAATCCTAAATCCTAATCTCTAAATCCTAAACATCTTGGATTTTGATATTTGGAATTTGTTTAGAGATTAGATATTAGAAATTAGAGATTCCGCCTATACTCTTATCGATAAAGATTGACTACCAGACCATTGAGTATTACTCCGCCTTTCGACGGACTATCCTCATCTCGATGGTATGTTGCCAGGGTGTTACTAACTCGTTCGCCATTAGCCAATGCTTCGCATTGGCACGCTGATTTATACTGATTTAGGCTGATTTATGCGGATAAAAAATATCAGCATTTATCAGCGGCTCCGACCGCAGTCGGAGTATCAGCATTAATCCGCATGTCAGTGCGAAGCACTGACTCATACGACTTGCATGCCTTATCCACGCCGCCAGCGTTCATCCTGGACCAGGATCAAATCCTCTATTAGAAGCCGCTTTCCGCCGAAGGCGGATTAGCGCTCCTTATACCCCGCACTTATTTTGCCGCCGAATTCCACGCGCAGTGCGTGCGCCGAATAGGCGCATCCCTCTGTGAGCGAAGCGCTGCGCCTATAAACGGGGTGGGCTATTCGCC
Source organism: uncultured Candidatus Saccharibacteria bacterium (assembly GCA_964505005.1). Classification (GTDB taxonomy): domain Bacteria; phylum Patescibacteriota; class Minisyncoccia; order UBA6257; family 2-01-FULL-56-20; genus JACQKU01. The sequence continues at coordinate 29,851 of CAZDFQ010000009.1, read as the reverse complement.
CTCGCGCTTCGCGGGACAGCTCGGAAGCAAAATAAGTGCGGGGTTTCGTTTTGCAACTTCTCGCTGCGCCGTTCCGGCTAGCTCGAAGGCAAAACTTCATTGGGACAACTAAAAAACTCAAGAAAATGTTACAATTGGCAGCGAGGCAAACATAAAATTGAAAAATTTTATTTTTGCCGAGCGAACCAATTGATGAAACAAAGTTTCATAAAATTTACGAAGTAAATTTTTTTACTTTTCTTGACCCCTCACCATTTCCGGCAATGATTGTACGGCTACGAAAAATGGCAATTCGAGTGTTATGCTATAGCATAACATCTAATCCCCGCCAGAAATGGTGTGGGGTCTCGTAAATTTCAACATTATCTCATTTACTTTTTCACCGACTCATCTCACGGGGTGAACATGAGCCGGCTTTCCTTCTTCATTTGTAAAACTTCTGTCATCATCATCACATTAACTATTTTAGACGCGACGTCTGCCATTGTCAAGGCAAATAGATTATGTATAATGGAAGCGGTTTAGCGTTTTAAATATGGCTAAAAAAGACATTCATCCAAAATACTACTCGGAAGCCAAAGTCCGCTGCGCCTGTGGGAATACTTTTGCTATCGGCTCAACCAGGCCGGAATTGCAAGTGGAAATCTGTTCCAAGTGCCATCCTTTCTATACCGGTGAGGAAAAACTGATAGATACTGCCGGCCGCGTGGAAAAATTCAAAGCGAGAGTGGCGAAGAAACAAGCGACAACCAAAAAGCGACAAGTAACAAGAAGAAAAAAATAACTTGTCTCTTGTCGCCTGTCTCTTGTTTCCTATGCAAGAAGTTATTCTTGAAATCAGGGCCGGCACCGGGGGCGATGAAGCCGCTCTGTTCGCCGGCGATTTGGCGCGAATGTATCAGAAATATGCCAGCCGCCGCGGATGGGGGTTTTTGGTTTTGGACGGCGGAGAATCGTCCCTTGGCGGCTATAAAAATTTTGTCGCCGAAATAACCGGCGAAGATGTCTATGATACCTTGAAAAATGAATCAGGGGTCCATCGAGTCCAGCGCATTCCCAAAACCGAGAAATCCGGCCGGATTCACACTTCTACGGCCTCGGTCGCGGTTCTGCCCGAAGTTGAAGAAAAAGAAGTCCAGATAAATCCGCAGGATTTGGAAATCACTTTTTCGCGGGCCGGCGGCCCGGGCGGTCAGAATGTCAACAAAGTGGAGACAGCAGTTCGCATTCTCCATAAGCCGACCGGCATTGTGGTTTCTTCGCGAGCCGAACGGTTCCAGCACAAAAACCGCGATCGGGCAATGGCGATTCTCCGTGCCAAACTTTACGAAGAACAGAGAAAAGGGACAAGCAACATGCGACAAGAAGCAAGGAAAGAGCAGATTGGCACCAGCGAACGCGCGGAAAAAATCAGGACTTATAATTTCCCTGAAGACAGAATCACCGACCACCGGATAAACAAAAAATTCCATAATATTGAAAAGATTCTTGATGGAGATATGGATAAAGTTATAGGAGCGTTTCAGAAATCATAATTTTAAGCATCCAGAATCTTAACTGCTTCTAAAATAGCTCTCCTAAGATGTTCTCTCTGCGACAAAAAATTATCTGCCTTTTGTACATAAACGAATGGTATTTTTGCTTTCCTTGTCCCTATTGCATCATCGACTGAATCGCCTACTACGACTATTAGACAATCGAATGCGCGCCGCCGAATTTCCAAAAATGGTTTACCTGTTTGCTTCTCGCTATTGGTGTCTTCAAAAGTGACAACCAAATCTCTATCGAAATACTTAAGAATATCCATTGCGCTTAATACTAAAACTGCTTCATTTCTGAAACTGGCTGTAACAAGGCCGATTAGATAAGAATCAGCTAGAAGTGCTAATTGCCTTTTAGTGATGAATCCTCTTACTTGACATCCTGAATTTCCGGATTTGTTTTCAAGTATCTTTTTCGCCCTCGAAAGATCGACTAATGTGCCATCAAGGTCAAATATAATTGCTTTTCTTTTATTATTTTTAATATTCATGGTGAAGGGCGGAGAAGATTCGATGTTGGAATCTTCTCCGCCTGTAGTTAAAGGAACACGAGCGGCCCGTGTTCAAAGCTGTCGTTGATGGACTTCGTGCTTAGGGGAGCAAGGAGGAGGTAGCCGGTTGCAGGAAATGTGCCACAGGTGAGAATGACGGCTTGACTTACCCTGCCGTTTATTTCTAATCCTGCGGTCAGTTCCTGTGCAATAAGTGTTCGGCGTCCGTAGCAGCTCTGGAGAAACTTCTCATTCCTGCTCGTGATGTTACGGGCGTAGAGAACGCTTGCTCCAGCGCGACAATGGTCCGCCGAGTACTTCTCGGTGAATTTGAATACTATCTCCTCTCGTGAAATTTCATCCCACGACCACTCTGGCGAGGAGTAGTAGGCAGGAACTTTGACGAGTTTACCTTCCCATTGCCAGGAGAACTCAGCGAGCTTGAGTTTGTCATCAAGCTCGTATCCCCAAGCAGGGACTACAAGCGTCTGGTTGTTTCGGTCCGGATAATCCCGACCATAATAGTAAACCTCCTTTCCTTTACCAAGCGAAGCCCTGTTTACCTCCCTTATTCGGAAACCAGCAAGTCCAAGTTCCCGCCGAAGCAGATTGAACTCTTGCCGGTAACACTCGCTATCTTCCGGCAGATGCCAGAAGAGCGGGAACTGACAATGTCCAAGGTCTACCGGATAGCCGGCCGCCCGGTTCAGATTCAAGGCAGTCCCCCAACCGTCCACAAATCGCGCGTTAATCTCGATGACTTTGAGGAACTCCGTAGACGGATCGAGAAACGCATCAATCCTGAGGTAAACGCCTTGAGCTGAACGGCCACAGAACGAAAGGAACTTCTCAAGAAATTCCCGTAGTTCTTCCTGCACTACTTGCGACACGACGAGCCCCCATTCGCTCACACAGTACTGCCGGTCGTCATAAATAGACAGAGGAAGGAGCTCGCACTTGAGAGAAAATCGCTTCGCCTTGATCATATCTTCCTCCTTTTTGTTTCAGATAAATGGTGTATCCGGGAGCAGCCAGTATATGGCTGCTCCCGGTACGATTAACAGTGATGCGACCTGTGCGGCCCCATGCCGCCGAGCGCGCGGCTGCAACTTCTGAAACGCACGGCTCTCACCTCCTCTCCTTTCCCTATTCGATTGACAAACAACGATCTCTTCCCAGAATGAAAAATCCCTTCTGGAAAGGGATTGGATGTCGTAGAAATACAGAAAACTTATCTGAAATAAAATCAACCACAACCAATCTCTTCCCAGAAGAGACGGTTATGATGCCGAGCGGTAAAATAGTTCAATCCTTCTATATTTTTTTCTATTGTTATTTTATTTTTAATCATTTTTAACTAATTGAGTTATCATCATTAATTCCGTTATCTTCTACCTTTAGTCGTCTTCTAACCTCTTCGCTTTACTTAAGTAAAGCATTGAGGAAAAATAAAAGTATTTTAGAATTTTGGCGTATCAAGCCGTTTAAGCATTAATCGGTAGCCGCCCTTGCCGCCGTGCAACCATCGTTGGATTCGCGCGATAGTTCGAGAACTCATCCATGTTCTCCTTTCAATCTCTACGTAAGGTACTTTCGCGGCCAGTAGCCGCGCCACTTTCCAACGCTGGGCAAACTCCCGAATTTCCCCTTCGGTTAAAAGATCACGGAAAAACTTACGTGCCTCTCCGAGGTTTCGAAGCACTAAAATCGCTTGGAAAAGAGCGTCAGAGTCAGGATTTATCCATTTCTCTTTTTGGGATATTTGTATTACCATTGCTTTACTTAAGTAAAGTATAAGCGATTATAAAAACCTGTCAAGAGGTGAAGGGATGTAGGAACATAAATAAAGATTCTCTTATTTTACGATTTCAATAATAACTTCTCCGCTTCTTCAATTTCCTCGGCGATGCCCCGTAGGAAATTAAATATTTTTCGGCAGGGCCTGAAGCAACTTTGCGGAATTTGTGATAATTTTTAGTGTTTTGAATATCTGCTTCAGCTCAAAAATATTTACATATTTTTTCGCTATTTCCTACGGGGCAATGCCTTCGATTAAACCTTCAATTCAACCCGCTCTTTACTCTCCTCAAAAATCACTGACCGAAAGTGTCTAAAAAAACTTCTGCCCAAAAGCGGGATTTCTATTTTGCCAAAGCCGATGCTGACGGGTAATTTTCTGGAATCGCCCTGAACTCGGATATCAATCTCATGAAAATATGTGTCTACGGCCTGTCCGCCAACGCCTATAATTCTTGCAGGACCTTTGCCGGTTTTAATATCGTCTATGCCGACTATTTCTGCTAATTCCTCAGGCATCAAAACATTATCAGCGCCGGAATCTAAAAGCGCATAATACGGACTCGGCGTGCTGAAACTTCCTCTGTGAAGATAAATAGGAATATACGGACGAGGTACTCTTGGAGCAGACGGATCCGCGCTTTGATGAATAGGGAGTTTCTGATAAGAAAATTTCATTACGGAGCAAAAGAAACATTGAGAGGCGGCACCTTAAAAAGGACTATATTTTCTTTATTGCTGGCTTTTTCAACTGCTTCTTTGTAAGTTGCGCCGCTTGCCACAATTTTGTTTTCATCTGAAATCGCCACCCATCTATTCTCATACTGTTCCAACGCTTTCTCTAATTTTTCCAGATTGATATTTTCTATCTTCATTTTTTAGTAATTATAATGTCCTGTTTATTGTAAATCAAGCATCCTTCCCACTTCCTCAATTTCTTCGGCGATGCCTTCGATGAGGTCGTAATTTTTCGCTTCGCTGGCGGTTACCCAGGCGACTTCGGTCAAGTCCTTGCCGGGCTTGGCTTCACCGGATTTGTATAAGGCCCAATACGAAAGTGTTACCACCGGATAGCCGTCCGGCCGGATGAAAACCAAATCAGTCAGATATTCCGGCTTTTCGATTTCCACGCCAACCTCTTCCAGAACTTCTTTTTTAACAAGCCACTCAATCAAGTTGTACCACTGCGGTGCTGCGCTCTCTTTTTGTCCATCAGTGTAAGGCCTTTTCGGGAAATTTTCGTATTCAGTGCGCACCAGTTTGCCGCCCGGCACGGTCCATTTGTTCGGAAACGCTTTCTCGTGCGGAGCGCGCCTGACGATAAGGAATTCATATTTATCGACGCGAGGCCGCGCCACAATGCAGGTCGCCGTAACAAAATGCAATCTCGGGTCTAAATTCATAGTCCTTCTCAAAAAATCGATATTCCAACATTCTTGAGAATATTGGAATAATTTTAATCGCTTAGAACGACTTCATAAAATTGACAAATCTTCTACCGCAAATCTTCTACCGATGGAGATAACGAATGGATAACCTGCCTCCCTTTATACTCTTTATTCAGAAGTCCGGCATGAACCAATCGCCTAGTATGCTCGGATATTGTCTTAAAATTGCAATTGAGTTGCTTTGATATATCGTCCACAGAAATCGTCTGATTTTCTGACCAAAAATAAAATATCAATTCTCCGATGATTAGCCAGCCCCTTAAAATATCTCTCAAGCTGTTTTGCTGTTTTCATATCTTCAATCTTTTAATTTTACTCTCATCAGACCAAATACACGACATTCTCTGACATTCTCAAGAATGTCAGAATGTTGTGTATTATGTTATTTTATCAAAACTCTGGGATTCTTACTTTAAATTTGCTTTTCCTTTTTTCCTTTGGTTGTCACCCGGCCGCCTTGCCACTGACCGCGGTAGGTATTAGTTTTCCCTTTAACTCTATGGAAAACTGCGTGGCACACCCGCGCTCCCATTTCCAAACGAAACGGATTTTTGCCTAAATTCATTATTCCAAAAGTAAGTTTGCCGCGATAACCCGGCGAACAGTTGCCGGAAAAGATGGTGATGCCGGAACGATAAAGCGTCGAACGCGGATGAAAAAGTATCAAAATATCCGCCGGCGTATTCACCTTTTCGACCGTAGTCATCACATAATATCTGCCCGGCTGCAAAATTACTCGGCTCGCTTTTTTCGGATTGTATTTGGCAACAAGTTTCAAATCCGGCGTGTGCCGCTCCTCTACTCCCAAAAATCCTTGGCCGCCAAGTTCATAAAGTTCACCTATCCTCAAATCTATGCCTGCGCCTTCGGGATTTTTCAGTTCCCGGATGGAAAGATTCTCCAGCAGTTTTTTCGAACGAACCAGTTTGCGAATTTCACTGATTCCCAGAATCATCAAAGTTCCAAAACCTGCGCCGTTTGTTTTATCAACGATAACGCCACTGGGGCGGGCAGCAAGCTATAGGAGGGAACGCCGTCATCATCATTCACTACCCATGACGATTCGTTCATTTTTATTTTGCCTGAAGTATCGCGTTCGTAGCCGTAAGCCGGCGTGATTTCGTAATCATCGACATATTCCTTGGCTTTCTCAACCGGCACAGCATTTCGGAGAAAAATCTTGGGGATGCCCTGAATTTTCAACAGTTCGGTGAATATCTTGTCATCCGTGTTCAATCGCTCGCGGATCGGCTCGATGCCGAGCTCGTCCCCTTCTTTGGCCGTCATCCGCGCTTTCCGGCAGTCAGGGTTATCGCAGACGAGATAAAACTCTTTTTTCGTTTCGTCGTAGTCGATTTCCCTCGTTGGCGCCAGTTTGATATTGCGCGGCGTTTTGCAGACCGGGCAGACAACTCTCGTTTTGATGCGTTCGTCAATCACCGCTTCCGGCACATCAATAAATATCAGAAAGTCCGGGTCGTCGCGGTAGCCGATGAGTTCTTTCAAATAGAGCGAATAACCAATCTGGTCTAAAGCCCGCGGGAAGCCGTCTATAAAGAGCGCTTTTTTCGGGCGCTTGCTAATTTCGAATTTTATGAGCGCCACAATCAGTTCCGAGGGCCAAAGCGTGGACTGATTCATATTGCGAATCAATTCGAAAATTTCTTCCATTGAATGGAATCCCCGGTAATTTTTCTTCAAAAAATCAGCGAGTTCTTTCTTTTTGGCTTCATCGGCGAGACCGGCGAAAACATCCCGAGTGATGTCACCGACTGACACATGGTCGACATTAGAACCGTCAACAGCCTCCATAAAAAGTTTGGAATAAGTGCCTTTGCCGGAATTTTTCTTGCCCAAAAGAAAGCCGACAAAAGTTTTGCCTTCGCCGAGATATCTTTTCAGTTTCTCGATTTCCGGCCCGGCTTTGGCGTCAAAATATCTCCGGCGGTCAACCGGGTCATTCAGATTGAATTTTTGGGTCAAGCCCTCAATTTTGGTTTTGAAAATCGGGAAATTGATGCCTTTCATAAACAAATGCAATCCGAAACTACGAATTCATCCGAATGCCACGAATAAAAATTATATTTATTCGGATAATTCGGATGAAATTAGGACTTTTCGGATCGCTTGATTTCTAATCCTAACTCGTCCAGTTGCTTTTTGTCCACTTCTGACGGCGAGCCCATCATCGGGTCGAATCCTTCGCCGGTTTTCGGAAAGGCAATTGCTTCGCGAATGTTCGGTTCATTTTGTAAAATCGAAACAAGACGATCGAGCCCCCAGGCGATTCCGCCGTGAGGCGGCGCGCCATAGCTCAAGGCCTCGAGCATATGGCCGAATTTTTCTTCAATCTCATTATCGCTGTAACCGATGACTTTAAAAACGGCTTTCAGAATGTACGGTCGATGGGCGCGGATGCTGCCACCCCCGATTTCCCAGCCGTTCAAAACTAGGTCGTACTGCGAGGTAAGAATCTTCGGGATAAGTTCTTCGTAGCCGCCCTCCGCCGCTTTAAGAAGCATATCCCCGTAATCCATTCCTTTTTCGTTGTGGCCCTTCTTTGGAGCGGAAAAGGGATTGTGTGTAAACGTCCATTTCCCTTTCTTTTGCTTCAGCACCCCGGGCCGCAGCTCCTCGTAAATAAATCTTTCTCCCCCGGCAGCCGGTTCAAAAAACGGAAAATCGGTAATCCAGCAAAATGCGAGGAGGTTCGGATCGTTTTTGTCTTCTCGCAAATCTGGCCGGTCGGTGTTGTATTTTTTCATTGCCTCGGCATAAGAGAGACGCCGGAACGGAAGAAGTTTTTTCTCCGGAGCGACCGCTTTCACTAATGCAGTTAAAAGTTCTTCATTGAGGCCCATAACGTCTTCCTGTTCGACAAAACTCATCTCGAGATCCAGCTGTGTGAATTCCGGCTGCCTATCCCCCCGCGTGTCTTCGTCGCGGAAACAGCGGGCAATTTGGAAATATTTTTCCAGACCGGCGACCATCAAAAGCTGTTTGTATTGTTGGGGAGATTGCGGCAAGGCGTAAAATTTTCCACTCCAAAGGCGGGAAGGCACAAGATAATCCCGGGCGCCCTCGGGCGTCGATTTAGTCAGAATCGGTGTCTCTATTTCTGAAAACCCTTCTTTATCCAAAAAATCGCGGATGAATTTGGCTATCTTATGACGGCAAACCAAATTTTTTTGCATCCGTTCCCGGCGCAAATCAAGATAGCGATATTTCATTCGCATCTCTTCGTTTATTTCATAGCCGTCCGTGTCAATGGAAATCGGCAACGCTTCGGCCCGGCTGATGATTTCCAATTCCTTTGCCTGGACTTCGTAACGGCCCGTCGGGATTTTATCGTTTATCATCGCCTCCGGCCGCTTTTTGACAGCGCCTTCAATTTTCACTACATATTCCAATCGCAAATCTCCGGCTTCTTTTATTTCCGGCCCCAGGACAATCTGCGCTAAGCCGCTCCGGTCGCGGAGGTCGATAAAAACGAGTTTCCCGTGGTCGCGCCGACTGCTGACCCAGCCATAAAGTTCCACCTCTTCGTCTTCGAGTTTGATGATTTCTGCTGCGTAAGTTCTCATAAAATATTAAGTTCTCATAAAATATAATGTGAATAATACGAATTTTTAACGAATGATACGAATTGAATTTTATTTTACGATATCCGCAGTATTCGCATAACTATCCGCATCATTCGCATTATGCTATAATAAATTAATGTTAACTTTTTCACAAATGCTCATCCGGCTGGTGGTGGCCCTTGTTCTTGGAGCGATTATCGGCGTTGAACGGGAACTGGTCGGCAAAGAGATCGGCATCAGGACGGCAATGGTAATCAGCGGCGGCGCGGCGATTTTCGCCATCATAGCTCTGGTTCTTCCTTATCTGGTGGCTGTCTCGCCGGAAAACTTAACGGAGGTGATTGCGCGGAACAGCGGTTTCTTGGGAGTGGCAGCGAACATTGTCGTCGGCATCGGTTTTTTGGGGGCCGGCATTATAATCAAAACCGAGGAAAGGGTTCACGGCCTCACGAGCGCGGCCGTTGTCTGGGCAACTGCGGCAGTGGGGACCCTGGCCGGCTTGGGCTTAATCAAATTCGCCGCTGCCTCGGCGATAATTATCGCCTTCTCGCTTTATATTCTCAGAAAACTCGACATCGCGGAACGACTCCGCCGCGGCAGCGAAAACTGACTTTCAAACAAGAAACGCCACGGCTTGGAGGCCCAGTAGCGGCCGGCGTAGTCAATGCCGAGGCGCGGGCCGCGCTTAATTTTCTTCGGCGGAATTCTTATTCCTCGGTCTTCAAGCCGTATCCGGCGGGAAACGCAAACATCTTCAGCGTAAAAAGATTTGTTGAGTTTGAAATACCGGCAAACTTTCCCGGGTCCATTGACTAAACTCTTATTCTCTAATTCGCGCGAATTAAAGAATGGCGGCACTGGCTGAACTGCTCTAATCAGAACGCATTCCGGCTTCCCTTCGCCCGCGGTCGAGATGTTCAGCTGCCAGTGCATCCCGTATACCAGATAGATGTAAATGTGACCGCCGTCCAGATATTCGGCTTTATTCCGCTTGGTTAATTTCCCTTTGTACGCGTGCGAAGCGCGGTCAGCCGGCCCGATATAGGCCTCGGTCTCGGTAATTATCCCGGCGATTTCTCGGCTGCGGTATTTCCGAACCAGAAATTTACCGAGTAGTTCTTCGGCGACCTTCAAAGTCGGCCGATTGAAAAAATCGCGGGATAGTTTTTTGGTTTTTGCCATAATTTGACAAATTTTACCCCTTCTGCTACCCTCTTTCCAAACTGAATAGTGTGCCATCGGAAAACTCGTTATAAAGACGGGTTTTTTGTTTGGAAATAAAGGATTTTGTCCGGCTGAAATGCCGGACTGGCCTGCCTGTTTCAGCAGCGCTGTTACAGGCGGGCGCCTATGCATAAACTTGCCATTAAAACGCTGGCAGCCGGATTTGCCGCCACTATGGTTCTTTCGGGAAAAGCCGCTTCTTTCCCTACGACGGACATTTCCCCCGCCCGCCTTACTTCGCAATTGGAAGTAAGCAGGCCTGCCGCCTCATACAACAAAAATTCGGAATCGGTGTCTTCATACGATTCCTCGATCGACCGCTGGCTCGAGAAACTGATTATTCTCGAATCAAACGGGAAAGAAAATATTAAAATCCTTGACAACAACGGGAAGAATTCTTTCGGCTGCCTTCAGTTTCAAAAACAGACCTTTAAAGAATTCGGCCTGAAATACGGCCTTGTTTCCTCTGCCGACGAAATAAACGACTTAATCTACGATTGCGAGCTGCAAAAAGAGCTCGCCAAAAGAATGCTCGAAGAAAACTACGACAACTGGCGCCACTGGTATACCTCGGTGAAAGTCAAAAATCTCGGCTTGCCGCCTGCGGTGAGCAAAGTCGAACTGCCCAAGCTCAAAAAAGAAAATATAACGAAGATAAAAACTTTTATTGATAATCCCGGAGAAATTTCCGTTTATGGTGAGTCGCGTCGAACCATTGGTTCTCCCAACTCAACGCAACTGGCCGCCGCTAATGCGCCTCAAATAACCGAAAAATTAGCGACGCGATAAAATTCAGTGCTCAATAAATTACCGTAATAAACTCTACTTTCCATGGCACCTCTACTTTTTCAATAACCAACCACACGGATGTTCTTTATTTTAAGCCAATTTTCAAATTTTTGCCCTTGTTAATCGGGCCGTTTATAGAAAATGTCATGCGAGTTAACTGACTCCAATAAACGGATCCTCTTCTTTCAAAAATCTTTCTATATTTTTCCAGAAGGTGTCTTGTAGTCGTTTCGGAAACACTTTGATTGTTTGCAATTCTTTCTCTGAAAACCACTTTGCGGTTTCTACTTTTCCATCCATATCGCGATCTATATGAAGCTCATCTAATTTGGTATCTCCAGTCGGTTCAGCCAGCCAAACCGTTTCGAATGATATTGAATCTTGGGCATCATGGAATTCTTGAACGTACAACAATTTGATAATCTTAACCTTCTGTCCAGTTTCCTCAAGCACTTCACGTTCTGCACATTCAACAATATTTTCCTTGTCATAATCCCAACCTCCGCCGGGAGGATACCAGAAGTCTTGATCACGATTTTTAACAAGCAGCACTTTCCTGTTGTTTGAATCGTACGTTACCACCCTTGTAACAAGTCGAATTTTCATGTTTTTACCTCCCATGACACTTTTTATATTTCTTCCCTGAACCGCACGGGCAGGGGTCGTTCCGGCCGATCTTGCGGTCGGAAGCGAAATTCTGCGAAACTTTTGAAGATGCGAAAGGTTGCGAAATATTTCCGCGCGATTTCGCGTTTTGGTTCGCGGTGTTTCGCGGTGTTTCGGCGAGCCGAAACACATTCATAAACACCCAGCCGTTGAAATTATTCCAAAATTCCTGGAAAAGCCGATGAGCTTCGTGACGGTACTCGACCAAAGGGTCTTTCTGGCCGTAGGCGCGCAGCCCGACTGATTCGCTAAGCGATTCAAGGTCTTCTAATTGATTCATCCAAAGCAGGTCGAGAATGCTCAACAATCTACTCTTCGACAATGGGTCGCCGGCCGCTTCTTGGCTTCTTTTTTCGAGAAGCGCCATTAAAACCGTTTCGCCGCTGTTTTCCGGATAAGAATCTTGGCTGTTGGTTATCCCGGCTTCTTCAAAAATTTTTTTCAATTCTGTTTCCGGGAATATTTCTTCAAGCTGTCTTTTTTGCTCCAAAAATTTCTCGAGATATTCCTTGGAGCTGTCCAAAATGAGTTTTGCCATATCTTCTTTAGTAAAACATTCAAGAATATTCTGCCGGCGCTTGTAAATCGCTGTCCGCTGTTTGTTCAAAACATCATCATATTCCAGAAGCCGCTTCCGTAAATCAAAATTGAAGCCTTCGACTTTGGCCTGGGCCTGGGCAATCACTTTGGTCAAAAAATCCGCCTGAATCGGTTGGTCTTCCGGCAAATTGAAAGTTTCCATCAGATTTTTTATTCTTTCGCCGCCGAAAATCCGCAGTAAATCGTCTTCCAAAGAAAGAAAGAACTTTGACGAGCCCTGGTCGCCTTGCCGACCGGACCGACCGCGCAACTGATTGTCGATGCGGCGCGCTTCATGCCGTTCGGTGCCGATGACATGAAGGCCGCCTAAGCTGCGGACTTTCTCCGCTTCTTCCGGATTTGGAGGATTGCCGCCGAGGATAATGTCCACTCCCCGGCCAGCCATATTGGTGGCCACGGTTACCGCGCCCAATCGTCCTGCCTGGGCGATAATCGCGCCTTCCCGCTCATTGTTTTTGGCGTTTAAAACTTCGTGAGTTACGCCGACTTGGCTGAGTTTGGCCGAAATTATTTCGTTCTTTTCAATCGAAGTCGTTCCCAAAAGGACGGGTTGTCCTTGTTTATGTCTTTCCTGGACTTCCTGCGCCACGGCCTCCCATTTGGCCTCAATGGTTTTATAAATCACATCCACCAAGTCCTGACGGATGAGCGGTTTGTTTGTCGGAATGCTGACAACTTCCAAGCCGTAAACTTTGTGGAACTCCTCGGCTGATGTCTGGGCTGTGCCGGTCATGCCGGAGATTTTCCGGTAAAGCCGGAAATAATTCTGAATGGAAATTTTGGCGTAAGTCCGGGATTCTTCTTTCACTAACACGCCTTCCTTGGCTTCAATGGCCTGATGCAGGCCGCCGCTGTATCTTCGGCCGTGAAGCAGCCGGCCGGTAAATTCATCAACAATGATGACCTCGCCTCCGCCAGACGGGGCGGACTTGACGACATAATCCTTGTCCCGCTTGAAAAGCGCTTTGGCTTTCAGACATTCCTCGAGAAAATGAACTAACCGTAAATTCGCCGGTTCGTAAAGATTGCGGAGGCCGACCATCTTCTCGACTTTTTCGATGCCGGCTTCGGTTAGGCTGACAGCCCGGAATTTCTCGTCAACTTTATAATCCTCTTCGGGGGCTAAACGTTCGACCACTCTTGAAAAAGTTTTGTAAAATTCGCTTGATTCGACATCTGGAGCCGAAATTATGAGCGGCGTCCTCGCTTCGTCAATCAAGATGCTGTCAACCTCGTCAATGATGGCGAAGTGAAACGGCGCGGACTCGGCCGAACTCCCCTCGAGCCTCCTTTGAACTTGATCTTCGAGCCGATAAGCTAGATTATCCCGAAGATAATCAAAACCGAATTCGTGGTTGGTACCGTAAGTAATGTCCGCCAAATAGGCCTCGCGCCGGGAAATCGGTTTTAAAAAATCCTGCTGGACCAGAAAACTTCCTGTTGTATCGCGTTCGCGATCCAACAGCGCTGATTCACGCTGATTACTGCGCTGATTTACGCTGATATTTAATCCGCGTTTATCTGCGTCCGCATCCGCGTTTATCTGCGTGTAAGAAGGGTCGTAGAGAAAAGCCGCGTTGGGAACAAGACAGGCCACGGAAAGCCCCAAGGCATTATAAATCTGCCCCATCCAGACCGTGTCGCGCCGCGCCAGATATTCGTTGACGGTTACAATATGCGCTCCTTGACCGGTTAAAGCATTGAGACAAGCCGGCGCCACGGCGGCCAAGGTCTTGCCTTCACCGGTCACCATCTCGGCCACGGCCCCGCGGTGAAGCACGATGCCGCCCATTAACTGGACATCGAACGGCCGCTGGCCCAAAGTCCGTTTGGTGACTTCGCGCACCGCCGCAAACGCTTCAATTAGGATATCGTCGAGCGCTTCCCCTCCTTTTCCGCCCGAGGCGGATCCGCCTTTGGCGGAAAGGCGTTCTCTCAAATTGCCGGTAACTGCTTTTAATTCCGAATCGGATAATCTCTCAAATTTTTTTTCTAAATTATTTATCTCCTCTATTTTCGGCTCAAGAGACCTTAAATAACGGCCGTTAGAATCACCGAAAATTTTCTTCAAGATAGACATACTGAGGCCTAAATCCTAAATTCTAAATTCCAAATCCTAAAATAACGCGGGTTCATGCGGAAATTTGTCTACGTCGGTCCGCGATTTGTTTCTCTTTGAATCGCAGGATTTCGTTTTTCAATTCGTCTTTGATTAAATCAATGGCGACTCGCGCATCTTCGCTGTTCGCCTCGGCGCGCAGAATTATGCCGGCTAACTTCAAATCAGCCTCGGCGCTAAAGACAACTCCTTTGTGGTGATGCTTAGTAATTCGCGAAATTTCCAAAAAAATTTCCGCTTCGCTCTCTTTCTCCAGCTTTCCGATGAATTTCTCTAAGGAACTAAATTTTTTCTCGACGTATGTTTTCAAACTCGGCATCAAATCAAGACCGACTCCTTCAATGATGATTCTCATTCGATGAATTATATTCGATTTCCAGAAAAAAACAATTATTTAAAAAATCCATAAGAATACCCCGCACCAATTTTGCGAGGAATTTTACGGCGAAGCGCTCCCCGAAGTAGATGCTTCGCATCACTACGGGGCAGGTCGCCCACATCTGCACTTGAGCCTACTTGCCCCGTTATACTGCTTGCAGTGTATGCGGGGTGTTCGCGCCCGCGCTTCGCAAGAAATCTCGAAATGAAAATTATAGATTTTTGCTCTACTTACAAAATACGGCAAAATTGGTGCGGGGATAAGAAACCGTAATCCGCCCTTGACGGAAACGGTCTTCTAATAAAAGAACCCCGCTCCGGCCGAAGCCGGAGCGGGGGAAAAGCCGATACTATCTCTTTCTTCTCTTAGCGGCTTTTTTACCTCTCTTTTTTGCCATTTGAGGTATAAAATTTTTAACCGGGCTTCCGACCTTTAAAGGTCTTATTTAGAGAGACCTACTTTTGCCCCGTTAGAAATCAGACAAAATCGAATAAATATTCTGAGAAATTTATTTTCTGATTTCTAACGCGGCTGTCCGGCAAAAATTATTTTAATCTTCGCTCTGCTCGATCTATGAAGCTTCGCTTCATCATCTGGTTCGCTCGGCAATCACAAGAATGTCCTTATTCTTCTTGCGTTGCCTTGCTGCCAAATGTAATTGCGTCGCTCGGTCGAAATAAAAATTTTTTATTTTTACTTCTCCCTCGTTAGCAATTATAAAATTTCTGTTCTTATTTATTATAGCAAAACAATTTTTTAAATTTTTAATAAACCTGTGGAAAACTCTCGACATTCTATTTTTTAGAACCGGAGTCCATTTTGCTCCAGCGGCAAAATGCCTCCTGCGCCTCGGCATTAAAACCGAAAACATAAAGTTTTATGGATTCGGACCGAGCTTTTGACGCCTCCGAGAGTCCCGCAACTCTCCACGAGCCCACGAGGCGAGTGGTTAGAGTTGGCGTGATCCCGTTCATCTCCGAATGAGATTAATTCCTTGCTTTCATCGTGGAGAGTGCGAGATCCACGCCCATCCAACTTCGAGCAGTTGCCTTCGGAGATGTGCGGGACTTCTCAAAAATAGAATGTCTCGCTGGCTGGATTACTTAAGCCAAATGTCCTATTTCTTCCTCCAAATTTATTCCGAATTTCTCTTCAACTCTATCTTTTACAAGTTCAATAAGGGTTTTCACATCAGAAGCCCTGGCTTGGAGCACATTCACGATAAAATTCGGGTGCTTAGGAGAAATCATCGCCCCTCCGAAACTGATTCCTTTCAAGCCGGCCTCGGAAATAAGATGGGCGGCCGGCACTACTAGGAAGGGGTCGGTTTTCACGACCTCTTTCATTCCCGTCAGATGTTCCGGCGGAACTTCATTTAGAGCCACGTTTTTGAAGATGCTCCCGATGTTGGGATGCTCTAAGGGATGGCGTTCGCGACGGTAAATGATTTTTTCCAAAACTGATTTCTGAAGCGCTTCTTTATCTCCTTTTTTTAATTCGAATTCGGCTGCCAAAATAATCTCTTTGCCGTTCGCTTCCTTAAAAATACTGGTTCGATAAAAAAAATTACATTCGGACTTCTGGCGATTAATTTCTTCCAGTGTTTTTGTGTTCAAACTTTTTATCCCTGTGACGACGTCTTTAATTTCACTGCCAAAGGCGCCGGCGTTTCCGCGAATCGCACCGCCGACAGTTCCCGGTAAACCGCCGGCCCATTCCAAACCGCTCAATCTCTGGGAAACGGCGAATTGCAGAAGATTTTCCATTGAAGCGCCGGCTTCGACTCTGACTCGGCTGCCGGAAATTTCAATCGCGGAAAAATTCGGTCTCACTACAAGACCATCAAATCCTTCATCGCTTATCAGCAGATTGGTGCCGCCGGCCAAAATAAAAATTTTAATTTTCTTTTTCCGCGCCTCGGCCAAGGCATCTTTCAATTCGCTAATGCTATTCGCCTCAAAAAAATAACGAGCCGGCCCGCCGATTCTGTAGCTGCTAAATTCCGCCAGCGGGATATTTTCTTTGAACATAAATATAAAAATATCTAATTTCTAATCTCTAATTTCTAAACAATTTCCAACACCAAAATTCAAAATGTTTTTGGGATTTGGGTTTTTCCGCCGAAGGCGGATTCGCCTCTGGCGAAGAGCTTATTATTTAGAGATTAGAATTTCGAGATTAGAGATTGAAAAAGAGCGGCCGTGGCGACCCATCTGCCAGCGCCTGACGGCGCAGGCCGGATGGCGGGTAGGCCCCTCTCCCTACTAAGGCGGGACGATTCTGCCCCTGAGCGGCCGTCGGTGGTGACCTCCAATTCTGTTTGTTATGAATGAGTGCTCTCCCGACAGCCGCTCAGGAACGAGTGCTCTTCTCGCACCCCTTTTAGAATAGATTATTAGTCAGATAAATTCAAAGCAGGCAGATAAAAACCCCGCCCCGACCGAAGTCGGGGCAGGGCCAAACAGAACGGCTGGGCATTCCTCGGTCGATATCGTCGCCAAGGAACACTCGCACTCATTCGAATTCAATTATAGCAAATCAAAAAGAAGTTTGTCAATTTTCGCATGCTCAGTATAGATTCCCCTCTATGAATACTTCACTAACTCAGTGAAGAACTCAATTGAGGGGAAGGTAGACAAGGGGCAACAGACCTCTCCCTAAGTTCCTAGTACTGCCTCGCGGTCAAGTAGAACACACAAATTCCCTATCCCCTATTTTTTGAACACGAAGTATTTGTACCCCAAAAAATTTATTAAAAACGAGCTAGCAATTCCGGCCAGAGCGCCGATGTTCGCCCAAAGATTTGGCGAAACAGCCAAGGGCCGGTTTAAGCCGTTGACGACAAAAGAGGCAACCAAAACATTGACGAGCCAAGCCAGACCAGCAATCAGATAAAAAGAAAAGGCCTGGCCCGCGGTGGCTTGCTCGCGGGACTCGAAAGTCCAGAATTTATTCCAGAAAAAGCTGTTGGTAGTGGCAACCAAAAACGAAATTCCCTTGAACACAGAATAAAGAATTCCGCCGGCGATGCCGCTCAGAAAAATCTCGAGATTCAGGACGCCGAAATCAATGACGGTATTGAGCGAGCCGACTGCGGCGAATTTGGCAAATTGATATATGACAGGTATGAACTTAGCAATGAGAGCCGCGATAAAAAGCGCCAGCGGCGCCAGAATCGTAAAACCAAGCAGTAAGCCGAGTCGTAAAGCTGCGCTCGGCTGCTGAACCAAATTGACGATAATCGGCTGAACCAAGACCCCAACCAGAGCGCCGATGAGCGTAACCAAAAGAAAATCTTTTTTGGACATAAAAAGTTGCTTCAAACTGCTTTAGATGAAAATTTATTCACCAACATCCCCAACAAAAAACCGGCGATGAACAATCCAAAAAAAGTAATAAGATGAGAAAGCGAAGAGATAAAAAGTAGAATCGGCAGAGCGAGAAAATAAATCAATTCCCCGGACCTAAAATTTTTCGCAAAAGCGCGGTAGAAGAAAGCAATGAAAAATGTGTATAAAAGAAGAAAAGTTGAGGGATAGGTATCAAAATAAGATGGCAAGATAAAACTACTAAAACCACTCCCGGTATAAAGTAATTTGCTATATAATGGTTCAACAAATGGAGTAGTAATTAAAGTCATTATAGCGCCAACTAAAAATACCGTCCAATTATTCCATTTTGCAGTTAGTTTCATTTTAATTATTCAATAACCAGTCAATGTCTTCTTTTAATAAATTGTAGGCAGAGTCGTTGATGTTTTTGGGATGTTCGCGCTCCAGCTCGGCCAGGAAAGTTTTCAATGTTTTCTGGGTGAGCGGCTTGTTATGAGCATCAAGATTTTCAAGTTTTTTAACCAGCGTGTTTTTGACACTCTTTTTTACTATCCAGCCCAAAGAATAAGCGCGCTCTATATCTGAAATCGTGCTTTGGAGAGTTGCGATAATCCTAAATTGGATTTCTGCGCTTGCGGAATTGCCCACAAAATCAACAGCGTTTGCGCTTAGTTTATGACTGCCGAGTTTCTCAAAGAACAAATCAATGCTCTCACCGCTATTCACTATTCTATCATCAAATTTGATTTCCTGCGAGAAGACTCCTGATTCAGCGTCGGTTATACTGACGCTTATCGGCAGAATTTCGGAACGGAGGTAATCTTTGGATTGCGGTGAAGCGATTTGAATACTCGGAGGGACAGTGTCTGCCGGCCTTACTTCAATATTCTGCGGAGTCGCGCTATTAAATGAAAGATTAAGGTCGGTAATTTTCCCAGCTGCTGTGTTCGCCGAAAAACTTGCGACTGTGGAAGTCGCTTCGCCTGAAAGCTCTTCACGGATATAATTGACAAGCACAGTGTATGAGCCGTCAGCTGTACCCTGGGTCGTTATTTTGTATTCTCCGTCAAGTGGATAAGGAATAAAAATATTTTCATTTCCAATTCTTTTTCCATCCGGCGCGGTTATTAAAATATCAATCGGCGACAAACCGAAAAAGGAAAGAATCTTTTTAATCGGTGAAGTGGTTATGATTGTTGCCGGCGGGCTGCCTGTTAAAATTTCAAATATTTTGTTTTCGGCATTAGTTGGCAATTTGTTATGCACTCCGACGACATCAACATTAGTTCCATTAGAAACATTTAATTTTGCGCTTTCCGCAGGAACAGTCCCGTCGCCAATACCTCTTTCTATCACTTGAGGAACTCCGTCACTCCACAAAGGAAGCGTGGACGAATCATTCTTTATTTTTAAGGAAGTGATTGTGTTTGACTGGCTATCGCTGAAAATATTTGTGATATTAATGCCGCTTTGTTCCAAAAGCGCAAGAGATGAGGAAGCATCCAGATTTTCCAAGAAAGCATTTCGGGGATAGCCATTGGGGTAATTGCGCAAAATCTCCGTGTCGTAATCTTTCAGATAATCGTAAACCGGCAGCAGTTCCTGCACGGATAATATTGGAGAAGATGAGCTATGGATATAGTTGAATAAAACTTCCAATGGCTTTGAGTTTCCAAATCCAGCTTCGTAAGCATATTGGCGAAGAAAAACGTTTAATAAAAGATCTTCTATATTGAATTCAACTCCTGCTGTTCCTCCTTCCCACATTGAATATGCGCTTGGCGCGCCCGAGTGCGGCGTGCCCACAAATATCAGCTGGTCAACGTCATTTTGGTAATTTCCGGATTCTATGTATTGCTGCGCCACAAGCCCTCCCATAGAATGCGCCACAATGTCAACTTTTTGGCACTGACATATCGCCTTAACCCCATTTATCTTGTCGCGGAGTTTTAAAGCGGTCAGGGAATTGGAAACGCGCCAGTCGTAGGGAAAAGTAAAAAGATTTTTGCCTTCAACATAGCCGTTCGCTTTCAAAGTGGCGATTAAATCATCGTAGGTATGTAAAATCGGATCAATTACCCAGGCGCCGTTTTTCTCCGAAGAGCCGAGGATGCCGGGCACAATGATTACCGGCTCCAAAGTTTTTTCATTGCCTTCCAGCTTCAGCGACCACTCTTTTAAGGACTCCTCTGTCCACCCGCCGAAACCAAATCTGAATCCCCAATAAGAGGAATAAAAGAACTGGTCGTAATTCCTGAATTTGGAAATATAGCCCCCGAGGCCGGAGGCATCCGAGCCGCGCCGAAAAGTAAAATAATAAGTCTTGCCGGCAATCAGTTCTTGGCATTGACTAAGAGGAAATTTCACATAGTCAACAGGGCTTACGGTAATGGGTATTGATGAACTCGGTAAAGCTAAGAATGCTCAATACTATTCCGGGATTGTCGGGTTCTCTTCCAACTTTATGGTAAACAGCGCAAACCGTTTGATTTGCCTGCGGCACGTATTTTTCAGAAATACTACTTAGATGCAGAGAGTTGTCGCCTCTGCCCCACAAACTGGAATCAGAATTGGCGTCAATTATCTCAAACAACACTGTTCCGGCCGATGCCCGGTTCGCCGTTAAAAATAATACCAGAACAACGAGAGAAAAAAGAAAAGCCTTATTGGCTGAAATCCTTTTTGAATTAATTCTCATCCATTTTACTCAAGGCTGTAAGTCAGCGAGACCTGGACTTTGATTTCCTGGGTGCCTGGTTCGATCGTCGGCGCCGCTGCTCCGCCGAACCCGAGAGCTATACTCCGTTCGTTCACAAATGGGACAGGAGTGGTCTGATATTCGGAAACGCCCACCACTCTTCCAAGTTTAACTCCGGCGCCCCTCGCCATCTCCGCGGCTTTGACCTCGGCTTTTTTAATGGCTTCGCTCCGCGCCTCGGCCAAGAATTTTTCCGGCTCGTCCACCTTGAACGAAATCCCGCTCGTTTCATTTATGCCGAGCGCTGGCAAGCTGCCGACGACCGTCGCCGCTTTCTGGAGGTCGCGGATTTTCACGAGAACGGTTTGGGTCAGAGTGTAGCCGTAAATGTAGCTTTTGCCGGTGTTTTTGTCGTAACTATAATTCGGCGAAAGCTGGTAATTGGTGGTTTTAATGTCTTTTGCGTCAATGCCCTGAGATTTGACTTTCTCTATGGCTTTGGACATCTTTTCGTTATTGTCGGAACTGATTTTTTCCGGGTTCGGCCCCTGGGTTATGACCGAAAAGGAGAATTCGGCGATGTCCGGCGAAGCGATTGTTTTCCCTTCGGCTGAAACTGTCATTATTTTCGCTGGCGTCAAAGAATCTTTGTATTCTTTAATGGCCGGCATCACGAAAAAGACGAGATTGATAACTGCTCCCGCCACAAACAAATCCAGCAGAATCCAGAAATAGGTTTTTAATTTATCCTCGTTCATAAATTAAGGAGGGTTCGCGAATAACGCAAATCGTTCTCAAATAACGCGAATTGTATTGGCGTTATTCACTATAAATTCGCGTTATTAGCGACTACTCCAATTATTTTTTTAAATTCTTCGGCCTTTAAACTGGAAGCACCCACCAAAGCGCCATCAATATCTTCGTATTTTACAAAATCGCTGATATTTTTGCTATCCACAGAGCCGCCGTACAGAACGCGAGAATTTAGAATGTAGAATTTAGAATGTAGAATAAATTTTATGAATTTTACCATTTCGAGAGCGTCTGTCGGACTGCAGATTTTGCCGGTGCCGCTGGTGCTGATGGCCCAAACCGGCTCGTAAGCAATAATCAAGCTTCTAGCTTTTAGCTTATAGTTTTTAGTCATCCCTTTTAAATCATTTTGGAGCTGATTTTTAACAAAGTTTTTCGCTGTCTCGAGTCCTCTTTTTCTCGTTGCGAGATTTTCTCCAACGCAAAGAATCACTTTCAGACCGGCTTTAAGAGCGGCCGAAACTTTTTTGTTTATCATTTCATCGGTTTCCTTTAAATACTGCCGGCGCTCCGAATGGCCGATAATGACATACTTCACGCCGAGATTTTTCAGCATTGCCGGCGAAACCTCGCCCGTGTAAGCACCTTTATTCTCCCAAAAAACATCCTGGGCACCCAACTTGACATCTGACATCTGACATCTGACATCTGATAAAAAAGAAAACGGCGGGCAAATGACGACTTCAACTCCTCTTGGAATTCGTAAACTGCGCCATCTTCTCATGTCAGGAACATTCATCTTCCAGTTGGCGGCAATCAGCTTTTTCATCCAGAATATTCTATCATAAAACTTGCAAAAATAATTAATACCCGTATAGAATAATCCCGGACAACTTCACAGGAGGGATTAAAATGCCTGAGAAAGATGAGATGTTGGCCGTTATCCGCAGATTCGTTCTGCGGAAACGGCAAGGACTCGGCATCACGCGGCTACCCGGGCCGCAGCCAGAACTCTCCTGCCTATCGTTCGGAGAGTTCCGAAATCTCCTTTGGCGAGGACTCCTTTTCTCGCCGGAGCCCTGGCGAGAATTGGACGACCCCCAGATTCTCGAGGGGGTCTACAAGGAGGTGCTCGAAGCGTTGAGTTAGCCCTCTGGTCGCCACGGCGCGGCCAGAGGGCTTCCTGTTTCAAAAACAAAATGATAGAGTTGGCAAAATGCTCATAAAGCCCGTCAAAACCGAAAAAGTAATTCCCGGTCAAGCAAATTTATACCGCCTTCTTGATAAGTATCTTAAATCCTTCAAGGCGCACTCCATTCTGGTAATCACTTCCAAAATCGTGGCCATCAGCGAAGGCCGGATGGTCCGAGCAAAAGACACTGATAAAGACAAGTTGATTCAAAAAGAAGCTGATTATTTTCTACCCAAAGAATCAAATAAATACGGAATAACTTTAACGATAAAAAATGAGATGTTGATTCCGACGGCTGGCATCGATAAATCCAATGGAAACGGTTATTACATTCTCTGGCCGAAAAATCCCCAGCAATCGGCAAATGATATAAGAAAATATCTTTGCCAACGCTTTCGCTGCCGCGATGCTGGCGTAATAATCAGCGACAGCAAAACTTCACCGCTGAGACGAGGGACTACCGGTGTTTCAATTGCCCACAGTGGCTTTCGAGCCCTAAAAAACTACATCGGCAAAAAAGATATTTTCGGAAGAAAGCTGAAATTTACCAAAGCTGATTTAGCCGATGCCTTGGCTGCCGCGGCTGTGGCAACAATGGGTGAAGGCAATGAACAAACCCCTCTGGCTGTCATTGAAGACATTCCTTTCATAAAATTCTCCAGCCGGGCGCCGGATAAAAAAGAACTTTCCGAATTGCATATAAAATTAAAAGAGGACTTGTACGGCCCGCTTTTAACGAACGTGAAGTGGCGCCGAGGAGGTGGTAATTAAAATCTATTGTGCTGTCACCGGGATTTGAACCCGGGTTCCATGGCTGAGCCCCGCACTAAAAATTCAGCAGCCCCAAGGGGAATCGAACCCCTGTTATCAGGATGAGAACCTGATGTCCTAGGCCACTAGACGATGGGGCCATCGTTCGAAATAATAACTTACAATCGGTGGCGAGGCAACGTCCGCCCGAGGCGGATGATTGCCGACCCCTGCCTGCGGCAGGCAGGTTCGCTCTGGTGCGGGGTCCTAGACTGGCCTAGACGATAACGGCCTAACAATAAAATAGCGCAGATTTTATCTAGAACAAGGACAATGTTACTATCATTATATCGCATATGCGATATAATGATAGTATATTTCAGACGGATTATTTTACATTTCTTTTAGCTCTTCCACTATTTTAGCCAAACCGATTTCCGCTGAACCCTTGACTAAAATCAAATCTCCTCTTTTAAGAAGATTAACAAGAATATCACTGATGTCATCAACGCTGTCAATGCTGTAAATGCTTCTTTTTGTCAGGCCGGCTTTCTTGGCGGCTTCGGCAATAAATTTTGCTCTCGGCCCGATAGTAATGAGAACATCTACGAATTGGGCAGCCAGCCGGCCAACTCGCTCATGCGCTTCCGTCGAATACTTGCCGAGCTCCAACATGTCGCCCAAAACCGCGATTTTCCGTTTAGCCGGAAGTTCTCTCAAAGTATCCAAGGCCGCGGGCATGGAAAGGGGGCTGGCGCTCGAAGAACTGTCAATGATAAAAGATGATTTTAAGCCGGAGACGATTCCCATCCTTCCTGGCGCTGGCTGATAATTTTTAAGGGCTTCGGAAATTTTTACGAGGTTCAGGCCGAAAATCAAACCAACGGCCGCGGCCGCGGCCGCGGCATACCCTTGAACCCTGCCCAAAACATCATCAAGCCGGACCGGCACGCTGCTCCCGCCGTATTCCAATTTGAAGGAAACGCCGAGAGGCCGGTTGCCATCCGTCCGGTTTTCAAAATTCCTGATTCTTATTTCCGCGCCCCGCTCAAAGCCAAAAGTTACAATATGAGCTCGGGTTCTCTCCTTCAATTCCATTACTGTTTCATCGTCGTAATTCAGCACCGCGAAACCAGCTGACGGCAGATATTCGATAAGCTTGCCCTTTTCGCGGGCCACTTCTTGGGCCTCGCTGAAAATTTCTCCATGCACCGACACATCGCCGATGGCTGGCAGGACGCTAATATTGGGTCGGCAGATTTCCAAAAGTTTCCTTAAATTGCCTGGCTTATCAGCGGCATATTCCAAAATCAAAATTTCCGGATAATCAGGCCTTTTTCTGAAAAGTAGTTTTATTCCTTCAAAAACAACCTCAGGCCAAAAAAATAACGCTTGGCAGAATCTTTTGATGCTCGCCGGCTGGTCGCGACTGACAAATTTCAATTCTTCATCAGGAAAATCGCCGATAATCGCCAGCGGCAGGTCCAGCCCGGCCTCGAAATTACCTTTGGAGAAGCGGAGGTGGCGGTTTGTTCCCAGCACCGCCGCCATCGCCAGCTTGGCCGAGGTCTTGCCGACACTGCCGGTTATGCCGATTATGCCGGGCCGATAGCGGACGATGATCAACTTTGCAAGCTGTTTGAGAGTGTATCGCAAAACTCTTAATGCCACATCTTTGATTATATCTACAAATAAATCTCTAATTTCTAAACAATCTCAAATATCAAATGACCAAAATCCAAAACATAGTTTAAAATTTTTGAGGTTTGAGTTTTGAATTTATTAATGAAACTTTCGAAATCGGTTCGCTCGGCCAAAATGAAAATTGTTGATTTTCACTTTACTCCTCGCTGCCGATTGTAGAGATTAGAAATTAGGATTTAGAAATTTAAACTCCTATAATCTGTCCGGCGGCACATTGTAGTAATTCAAAATAAACTGCGCCAAATCGCGGAAGGCCGGCACCACCGTCATCGCCGCGAGCGGCGCATTGGCCGGCTCATCCAGTTTTATCAAGGCCACGAAACGCGGATTACTGACCGGGCCGAAACCCACGTAAGTATCAATCACATTGTCTGTATAACCGCCGCGTTTAAAATCGGGAACATAGGCAGTGCCGGTTTTCCCTGCCAAGGCATAACCGTTCAAGCCGGCCACGCCGGCTTTATCAACTGCCGAAACCATCATCCAGCTGACTTGACGGGCAGTTGAAGAACTGACTACTTCAGCTACCACCTTTGGTCCTAAAGCATTATTGACATAAGGCCGCATTAGCTTGCCGCCGTTGGCAATCGCGGCGATGGCATTGATGAGTTCCAAAGGAGTGACGGCGATACCCTGGCCGAAGGAGGCCGTGGCGAAGTTCACTTCCGGCACCCAACGACCGGAAAGCGGCCGGAGATTCCCTTTCAATTCGCCGGGCAAATCAATGCCGGTTTTGTCCTGAAAGCCGAATTTCACCAGATAATCCCTGAAAATTTCATTGCCGATTTTCTTCTCGGCGAAAACCGCGCCGGTGTTGATGGAATGTTCGAGGACATTTGTCATCGTCGCCCGGCCGTACGGGCCGTTGGTCTTTAAATCGTAATTTTCAATTCTCTTTCCGCTGACGACAACGCTGCCGGTGTCCACATAAGTCGTCTCCGGTGTCAGTTTGCCGGAATCAATGCCGGCCGCCATTGTTATGACTTTCAAAACCGAGCCGGGCTCGTAAATTTTTTGGACCGCCGGATTTAAAAAATTGGCGATGTCCGAGTCGGCGTAATTATTGGGGTCGAAATTAGGATAGCCAGCCAGGGCAAGAATTCTGCCTGTTTGAGGGTCTTCAACTATGGCGGCCCCGCTTTTAGCTTTGTTGTTTTTCGCTAAACCAACGAGCAGTCGTTCGGCTTCGGCTTGAATATTGGCATCGATGGTCAGAACTAAATCCTCGCCGCCGCGAGGTTGAATTATTTTCCCAGCCTCGGTCCTGCCAGGAACGCCACTCAAAACATCATCATAAAATTTCTCGACGCCATACCTCCCTCTTTCAGCTGTATCAGCGCTGTCAGCGCCGACAAACCCCAAAAGATGAGCGGCTAAAGTATTGAAGGGATAAAACCTTTCCGGAACCGAATCAACATAAATGCCCTTGATTTTCTCATTTTCTAGTTTGCTCGCTATCTCGGCATCAGCTTTTCTTTTAATAAGCTGGTATTGGCTATCTTCTTGCGAAAGTTTTTTCTGAAGTTCAGCCGTCTTGAGTTCAGGATAGATTTGAACTAAGCGGTTAACGGTTTCGGCAACATCATCGAGGACAGATGGAACGGCGTAAATAACGGGGAAATTTTTGTCTACGGAAACGGCCAAGCGATTATTGTTTTTGTCGGAAAAGTAAATCGTACCCCGTTTGGCGTCAAAAATTCCCGAAGCCAAATATTGGGATTGGGCTCTGGCCAGATAGTAATTGCCGTTCTGAAGTTGTATCTGATAAAGATGGAAAAATAAAAAAATATAAAGTCCTATAATGACAGCAATGAGAGAATAAAAGCGCCAAGACATTTCATTAGGAATTTCTGAGCCTAAAAATTAAATTCGCATCATTCACATTATATTCAAGCCGCTTAGACATAATGTCAATCTACGAATGGGTGCGAATGCTCCGAATAATTTATAGCGACTATTTTTAGCGGTTGGCGATGACCGCCTCGGCCGCTGGCACTTGGCTGATTTTGAAATAAATCGGATTCTTGTCTTTGATGAATCCTTTGCTGGCCGAAACTTTCTGGAGATTATCGTCGCTCAGAATGGCGAAAATTTTATCCTGGATTTCGGCCCGGCTGGTTTCAAGTTGGCGCAGTTCATTTTCAGCGCCGGAAACAGAATGTTCAAGATTGACCGAACGATTATAAATAAAAATCAATGACAGAGCCACGAAAGCGACTGCGATGATTAAAATCGCAATGATGGTGTTTATTAAATTTTTTTGATTGGGCTGAATGAAAGTCATATCATTTAGAGAATTTAGAAAGTAGAAAGTAGAATGTAGAATGTAGTAGGCTGATAAAATTCTAAATTCTAGATTCTAAATTCTACATTCTAATTAATGATGGCTGCTCTCAGTTTTGCCGAATGGCTGCGGGGATTTTGTTTAATTTCTTCAAACGTTGGCTTAATCGGCTTTTTAGTGAGGATTTTCAAAGCTTTCTGTCTTTCCAGTCCTTTGAAACTCTCCTTGACCAGGCGGTCTTCCAAAGAATGAAAACTGATAATGGCCACTCGGCCTGCTGGTTTTAGAATCTCCGGCAATCTCTTTAAAACTTTTTCCAGATTGCCCAGTTCATCGTTGGCGTAAATCCGGAGGGCCTGGAAAGTTCTGGTCGCCGGTTCAATCGGACTGACTCCCCTTCGCCGCCGGGCCAATTCATAATTTTTCGGAACCGCTTTCTCGACGACTTCTCTTAATTCTCCGCTTGTTTCAATCGGCTTCGCTCTCTCTCTTTCCTTTATGGCTCTGGCAATCCTTCTGGAAAATCTTTCGCCGCCGAATCGGAAAATTATATCTGCCAATTCATTCTCTCTGAGTTCGCGAAGAATTTTTTTAACCGGTTTTCGCGAAGCGTCATAAGTCATCAACAACGGTTCTCCGGCGGCTGCCGGATGGAAACTGAATCCCCGGCCGGCTTCTAATTGCTCGGAAGAAAATCCCAAGTCGAGCAAAAGTCCGTCGGCTCGTCCGAGTTTTTTCTTTTTTCCGCCAGAGGCGGATCCGCCTTCGGCGGACAAAATTTCCGGCAGGTCGGCGTAATTTCCGTGAACCAGAATCAAATTGGGATTTAAGATTTTAGATTTAAGATTTAAGATTGCTTTTTCGTCCCAATCAATTCCGAGTAAAATTCCATTCGGCGAAATTCTTCTGAGCATCTCGACTGCATGCCCACCGCCCCCAATCGTTCCATCAATGAAGAATTCTCCCGGCCGCGGCTCCAAAACTTCGATGGCTTCTTTTAAAAGAACAGGTTTGTGGGACATAAATCCAAATTTCAAAATCCTAATGACAAATCAATGACTAAAATCTAAAATCGAGAAATTTGATATTTGAACTTTAGATTTGATTTGACATTTGAGTTTTGATATTTGTTATTATCATTAAATCCCTAATTGACCGAGCTTCTCCGCTATCTCCTCCGAAGCGCTTTCGGTTTTTGATTTGTAGCGCTCCCAGTTTTCTCGGTCCCAAATTTCAATGCGGTTATAAAGCCCGGCAATGACCGCTTCTTTTTTTAATGATGCATATTTTCTCAAATATTCGGGAATTAAAATCCTGCCTTGGCTGTCTATTTCTACATCCATGGCGCCAGCCAGCATCAGCCGGACAAAGGCCCGGGAATTCGCCTGACTTAATGGCAGGGCCACCAACTTTTGAGCCAGCGTTTCCCATTCTTTATTGGCAAAAACAAACAGGCAGTTGTCCAATCCCCGCGTGATTATGGCGCCGGCGGAAAGTTTTTCTCGGAATTTTGCCGGAATCGCCAGCCGACCTTTGGAATCCAAATTGTGTCTGTATTCGCCTAAAAGCATGAATTAAGAATGATGAATTATGAATAATGGAAAAAGTGAACGGGCA
Organism: uncultured Candidatus Saccharibacteria bacterium; assembly: GCA_964505005.1. Lineage (GTDB taxonomy): Bacteria > Patescibacteriota > Minisyncoccia > UBA6257 > 2-01-FULL-56-20 > JACQKU01. Next base: position 883 of record CAZDFQ010000009.1, on the reverse strand, counting down.
ATTTTATTTTTGAGAAGCTATCGGAGTCCCGACGGGCTCGGTCTCGCTCCGCCAACCGGCGGAGAGAGCCGGCGGGACGAGATGCAGGCGCGTTTTTGCCGCTGGAGCAAAAACAACGCCGGTTCTCAAAAATAAAATTGCGAGTGGAGTTTTCCCCAGAAAATCGCTAAAACCCTTACTTATCCCCAGATTTATCCACAATTCCCCACTTCCAGACCATTTTCTAATTCTAATCCCCACCCGTCAATAGAGGGCAAAAATAATTTTCCTAAAGAAAAAATCCTTATTTTACGGGATTTTTTAAAATCGAACTCGAATTTTATAAACAGATTTTCCACACCTGACAAAATGGTTCGATAAACTAGTCGTAAAGGCAACAAAAAATCCCCGCATTCCTGCGGGGATTTTTAATGCGGTTCCTTTTTTCTCAATTATTAATAAAGTCCAAAATTTCCTTTGCCTCTTTAATACCTAATTGATGATGCTTCATCAATCTTCGCGGTTTTTTAGTAAGTTGAAGTATGCCATTTCTTCGGGGCGGATATATCAGTAGCACTCTGGGATTGTCTAATGCTTTCGCAATATCAATTTTCATTAGATACTCTCGATTACGAAAGAACTTAAATAAAGAAACTTTATAAGGATAGAGGGTTGAAATTAACCCTTCCAAAAAATTTTTGACATTATATTTCATTCTTCGATAAATAGGCTCGTTGAATATCGCGATTATTTTATTTCTAGGGTATTTATCAAGTAGATAATCAATTCCGAATTGTTCTTTTATTCCACCATCAACATATGAATTTTTATTTATAATCTGATAAGGAAAATAATAAGGTTTTACATCCACGGCCGCCCTGAGAATCATTAAAGGATTTCCATC
>CAZDFQ010000008.1:0-35065 GCA_964505005.1 uncultured Candidatus Saccharibacteria bacterium | reverse complement strand
CTCCGCTCGAATCACTCGCCGTTGTCCCTGAGCCCTCGTCAAACTTCCAGTAGCCAACAAGGGAGGGGTCTCTTGAGACAGGCTGGAGAGTGAGATTGGTGCCGATTTCTAAGAGTTCGGGCCAGGAGCCGCCATCTTGGGAGGCTCTGTCGTTCTCTCCGCCCATTTTGTATTTCACCGATTCGGGAAAAGCAGTTAACTCCCAGCTCCCGCCGCTCACATAGGTATAATAGTTGCCGGAAGAAGTGGTATTGACTGGGTCAACAGGCAGCACCCCCAAAGGTGTTCCAAAAGAAAGAGAGGAGAAGTTGACCGGCAGCCAGCCCAGAGAATCAACATTGCGGTAAGTCGAGGAAGCCGCGCAGCGGTAAGACCAGGCCGAGGGCAAGGAAGGCAGGCCCAGAGAGCCGCAGTTGGTGCCTGAGGTGGAGGTGGCGGCTAAGTCAGGGATGGAGACATAGACAGTATTGGAATTGCCATAGCCCGAGGTGTTCTCCAGCTGGTAAAGAAGCAGGGCCTTGTTGAGAGTTTCCAGGTCAGCTAAGCGGGTGGAGTCCCGGGCCTGTTTCAGGAGTTCCGGAGGGTTGAGAACCATTATAACCACAGCAGCCAGGATGGCGAGGAGGGCGACGACGACTAACAATTCGAGGAGGGTGAAGCTGGTTCTATTTCGAAGAATTATAGGATGCAATAACGGCATAAATCAAGAAATCATCCCTTGGACTATTTAACGAGGTGCTGGAGCTGGACTGCCGCAAAATTTCCTTACTGCCTCATTCGGATATGGCAAAGTATTGCAATATTTCTTTCGTAAAGCTGTCTCAATTACATCAAGTCGGCGCTGTTGCTCAATTCTCTGCTGAATAACAGCAGTGAAAGTAAAATAATACCACAAATACGCTGCCATTGTTATGAGAGCACTGAGGGCGATAACCAGGGCCGCAATCCGAAGCCAGTTAATTTCCAATGACATTTTACTTCTTTCTTTTGATGGCCTTTTTGGCGGCTATTTTAATATCCGAGACAGCCAAACCATATTTCTCTAAAAGTTGGGCTGGCGGTCCTGATTCGCCGAAAACATTATGCAAGCCCACGAATTCCATCGGTACTGGAGCGCGCCTGGCCAGAACTTCGGCCACCGCGCCGCCCAAGCCGCCGCTTATCTGGTGCTCTTCAACGGTTACGACAGCTCCGGTTTTTTTGGCCAGTTCAACTATTTTTTCTTCATCAAGCGGTCTGACGGTATGAACATTCAAAATAATCGTCTCGATTTCTTCTTTTAGGTCGCGAGCCGCCAGCAAGGCGTTATAAATAATCGGGCCGCAGGCAATGATTAAGACCTGGGGGTTTTTTGCCTGCCAGAAAATTTCCGCTTTGCCCGGGATAAACGGCGTCTCTTCAGTGGTGATAAGAGGTGTTTTCTCGCGCTGAAACCTCAAATAAGTTGGGCCCCAAATTTTGGCCGCCGCGATAGTGGCTTTTTTGGCTTCAATGGCATCGCAGGGAACAAAAACTTTCATATTCGGCATTGCCCGCATAATGGCAATATCTTCGGTGGCCTGGTGAGTGGCGCCGTCCGGTCCGGTGGAAATTCCGGCGTGATGACCGGCGATTTTTACATTGGAATCGTTATAGGCAATGGTTGTCCTGATTTGCTCCCAATTCCGGCCCGGCGAAAAAGTGGCATAAGAAGATACAAAGGGAATTTTTCCGGAAACGCCCAAACCGGCGGCCACGGTCGCCATATTCTGTTCGGCCACGCCGCATTCAAAAAATCGTTCCGGAAATTTTTTGGCAAAAACCTCGGAGCGGGTTGATTCAACCAAATCAGCACAAAGAACCACGACATTGGGATTTTCCCCGCCAGCAATGACTAATCCTTCTCCGTAACCGTTCCGCGTCGGCGCCTGCGGGACATCTTCTGCGAAAATTTTTTCCGATAGTTTTGCGTCAGGATTAAGCATAGTTTATTGCTTTTTCACCGGCTTATAAAGTTCCGCGTCGATCGTTCTTTCAAAACAAACCCGGCCGCCGCCATGATTCCAGTTATCTCTCCGGCCGAAAGAATCAAACGGGGGCGGTTCCGTGGTTCGCGATTCTTTGGAATCAAGAGCAAAATTCGCGCACAATTCAAAAGAAAGATTGCCGGTTGTCTTATACTCGTAGGCCGAGCCGGTTTCCGGGTCAACGGGCGCCCGGAAACCGGAAATGTTGTCCGTTAAATCGGTAAGCGACTGCGGCAATTTCTCTTTCTGCTGCCAATAATAGACAATTTGGCTCTGGATGCTCTGGAGGTCGGAAATTCTTTGATTGTCGAAACGCACTGAGCGGGCCCGAAACGGCGAGCCGGCCACAAAAAATCCGTAGAGCGCGATCGCCAGCGCCGCTGCCAGTGAGATCCAAATAATTCCGCGCGCTCTTTGGGAAAATTCACCGGGCTTTTTCTTCAAATCGTAAAGGTAATACCAGAAGACGACTCCGCCCACGACAAGAATTGCCAGGACTTTCAGAATAAAAGGCATTGTCAGTTCCCCGCTCAAAAAGTTGTAAATCATAGCCACCAAGTCGCCGATTAAAAGAGTCGCGGCTAAAAATATCGTCAGATAAATGAGCCAGCGCCTGATTCTCAAATCATTCTTCTCCGGCTGTTTTACCAAATCTTTCTCGATGAATCTCGTGGTCCAGACAAAAACTCCGAAAATAATGATGAAAAGCGACAGCGACCAACGAATGGAGCCGGACGGGTCATAATAAGGATTTAATGGGTCCGGAAACGCGACATTTATATAGTCAAAGACAAGATTCAAGGCACTAAAAACGCTCACATAAAGAGCAATAGTATTCAAGAGATGCATAAAAACATCTCGCGGATAAGTTTTTTGAAGCTGGTTGTCCATAAATATTCTATTTTTAATTTTGATTTGTCATTTTCCCGCCAAAGGCGGGTCAGCCTCGGGCTGAGATTTTTGATATTTGATTTTTTAATTTATGTCACTCATGTTTCGACTCCCCGGCCTTGCCCCGCACCAGAGCAAGCTCGGTGCGGGACTGCGCCTCGTTTCTATTGATGTTCTGATTGAATTTTACCATGTAAAGTTCTCAGCTCTTTCAACGCTTGTTCTGCTTCGCCGGCCTTGAACGGCTTGGAATGCCACAAATAATCGCGTTCCATAAAACTCACGCCTTTTCCGGGTATTGTGTGGGCAATAATCACGGTCGGCTTCTCAAAAATCGCCTGAGCCTCGGCAATCGCATCAACGAATTCCTGAATATTATGACCGTCAATATCCAGCACCTGCCAGTTGAACGCCTCGTACTTCTGCCGCAAGGGCTCAAGCGGCATCACATTCTCCGTAAAGCCGTCAATCTGGATATTGTTTCTGTCAATGACTACGGTTAAATTGCTCAGCCGGTATTTGGCGACAAACATTACGGCTTCCCAGGTGTTGCCTTCTTCGTGCTCGGCATCGGAAGTGATGCAGTAGATACGATGTTTTTTGTTGTCGAGCCGGGCTGCCAAAGCCATGCCCGCGGCCTGGGAAATGCCGGAGCCGAGCGGCCCGGAAGTGGTCTCCAAGCCCGGTAGAGCGGTCCGGTGCGGATGACCCTGCAAACGAGCGTTGAGGCGGCGGAGCGTCTTCAATTCATTAAGCGGGAAATAACCGGCCCGGGCCATAGCTGCATAAATAACCGGACAAACATGGCCGTTCGAAACCACCAGCCGGTCGCGGTTCGGCCAGTCCGGCTGCTTCGGGTCGTAATTCAAAATATGAAAATAAAAAGTAGCGACGATTTCAGCCAAGCCGAGAGGGCCAGCGATGTGCCCTGAGCCGGCGTGGGAAACCATCTCAATCACATCCTGGCGCAACCGATTAGCCATTTCTTCGAGGAATTTCAATTTTTTCTCGTGAAGCGCTTCCATCAACTATTATTGCATAAACTTTTTTCGTAACTAAGCAGGATGAATATCAACAATCTCAGAACTTTTCTCAATCATTTTTACAACATCGGATTTATCTGTAAAAACGCTTACCCGTCCATCAGGATGATGTTTAATTACTATCTCAATTCTCTTGTCTACCGGATTTGCAAAAACCATGCCGCCATTCACTTTAATTTTCTCATAGCCTTCAACTTCCAACTCGGGTTTTTCTTTTAAGATTAATTCTATAATCATATTTCACTATTATTTAGCCATTATTTTGTCGCCCTTTATTTTCTGATTTTAGACAATTTTCAGTTGTCTATAAGCGCTCTCAGGGTCAGAATTCCCAAAAATATAACTTGCCGAAACAACAATATCTGCGCCGGCTTCTTTGCACAATCTGGCTGTTTCCAAATTTATCCCGCCGTCAACTTCTATTTTAGCATCCGGCAACTCACGGCGCAAAAATTTTACCTTCTCCAAGACCAGCTGCAAAAATTTCTGGCCGGACGGTCCCGGATAAACAGCTAAAATCTGAAATTCCAAGGTTTTTTCGAAATAAGGCCTTAGATTTTCGGCCGACGTTTCCGGTCTTAAAGACAGCATCAACTCGGCGTTATACTTTTCCGCCGTTTTCCTGATTTCTTCAAAAGAATTCTCATCAATTGTTTCCAGATGGACGATCAGCCGCTTGGCTCCGGCTTTCAGCCATTCTTCGGCAACTTTTTCCGGCTCCGTAACCATCAAGTGAACCTCGAGGTTAAGAGATGAAAGATGAAAGATGAGAGATGAGGGTTCGGCGGGGTTATTCCACGTCTTGGAAGGCGTGAATTTGCCGTCAGAAACATCGAGATGGACCCAGCGGGAGAATTTTTTGGCTATATTCACCCGTTCGCTAATGCACTTCAAATCATTGCAATTGATGGCCGGAACTACTTCCATGCTCCGATTCTACCATCTTCTGCTCTTCCAACAAATGCCCAAATCTACCACTGGTTTTCAATCTGAGAAATTTTGTCCAACCGGCGTTTATAACGCTCCTCGCCGCGGAATGGCGTTTCAAGAAAAGTAGTCACTATTTTTTGGGCTTCGGTTTCTTTCAAAAAATCTGCCGCCAAGCATAAAACATTTATATCGTCATCGCGCCGTGCCTCGTATATCTGGTCAGAAGAAACAGCAATGGCTGAACGCCCGTGCCGGAATTTATTGGCGACGATGTCCACCCCGGCCCCAGACCCGCAAATCAAAATCCCCCGGCTATCTTCCGGGCTCAAACTGATCTTCTTAGCAACCGCCGCCGCAAAATCAACATAATCGTCTTTCTCATCGTAACGAACATTACCAAGGTCGTTTGTCTCGTAGCCCTGGTTTTTCAAAAAAATCTTCAAAAACTCCTTCAAATTTAACCCCCGATGGTCCGCGCCGATGTAGATAAGCATGAATTTATTTAATATGCTTGTTCAAATTCGCCATTACCTTTTGTTCGAATGAGATAGCATCGTCTGTTGATTTAAATGAAAGAACAACTTTATAAATTTTTAATAACTTATACAACCATAGAGGCCTACGAATGAAACGTACGAAGACCTCTTTATCGTTTCTTTCGCACGAAACCAAATTGCGCCACTTTATAGAGATAATACCGCCTAAACCGTTCCTGTTAATTATTACATAATCGTTTTTGACTATATCTGCATAGATAAATCCGAAGGGTGCATAATTAGCAGATATACTACCTAAATTAAAGAAGTAGTTAAGTAAAAAACTAAATAGGAAAATTATAATAGATGCTCCAATTATAAAGAGGAGTAAACTACCAATATCGGAAAAAGAAATAGAATTCTGACCATTGATTGCCCATGCTATCCCTATCACTACGAGAAAAACTATATCTATAATTCCTGTTGTTAGTATCGCAGCTTTAAGCGCCTCTATTTTTCTGTCAAAAATAGTCCTTACTCCCTGAATTATCGTTGCGCCCTCACTTCCTAATACTTCTAGGCGGCGACGTCTGTATCTTAAATAAAAACCTATAAGCAGGACGGTTATAGCGGTGATGATGGCCGCAATAATCTGATAATTCGAAATATCCATTATTAGTAATTGGGATTTGCGGCCTTTTTAATTATATAACACTATCGCCGGAAAGCGGAGCTAGAAAAAACAATCCCAAATTTCTTAATCTCAACCCCCAAGTAACCTTGCCCAAAATATCTTCTTTTTTAATCGGCCCGAAGCTTCTTGAATCGTAACTTCTTTCTATGTTATCCCCTAAAATAAAATATTCATCGTTGCCCAGTGCTATATCAACATTGCCAACTATCTCTTTTTTAATATATCCCTCCGATAAAACCCGATTGTTTATCAAAATATTCCCATTTTTAATCTGGATATGTTCGTTTGGCAAAGCGACTATTCTTTTTATAAAATCATCTTTCAGCTCTATTGCCGACCCTCTAAAAAGGGCTACGTCTCCTCTCTGATATTTATTGTTAAATTTCTTAACGATTAAGTAATCATTAATTAGGAAGGTTGGCTCCATGGATTCGCTTTTCACAAAAAATGGCTCGAATAGATATACTCGAACATAACCGACTATAAAATAATCCCAAGCCAAACCAAAGATAGTAAATAAAATAAAAATCTTAATAAATATCTTCCATTGGGTTTGATAATATTTTTTAAAAAGCCTGTAAAGAAAATAGTAAAAAATTAAAAAAATAAGAGAAAATATAAAAAGGGCAACGATTATTTTAAGAATTATGTTTGAGGCCGAATTATACAAATTAGAGAACGTATAATTACCAGCTATACTCGCAAAAATAAAACCAAGATTTGCCGCAACGTAAATTGAAAATATTTTTAAAGTGGTTTTGAATTTAACATTTTCAACTTTGAATAATTTAGCAAATAAATGCAGCGCTCCGGCAAAAATAAAAAATTGAACGCCGAGCGTCAAAAGAATAATTAAAAAAATAAGCATAAGCTCTGCTTAATCTTATAATTGCATTCCAAACAATGTAGCCACTTGTAGAGCTTCACAATCTGAAAGTTTTTATGCTGTTTTTAAGTCCTGGACCCTCGGGGATGTTTTCATTTTAATAAATGATAAGAAATTTACCCTTTTCAGATAATCGTTTTTATTTATTACTGAAATACTCAAGTCATTTATACTCTTCCCTAACTCCAAATCATCAATCTCCTTATTCATTCTGCTCCTAAAGTAATCTTCTGTCTCATTATCTCCCACGTTAATCTCTATGCTGCTTTTAAATATATCCGGATTTATTTCTCCTAAATTTAGGCCAACTGCATTTTTTAATTCTATCCCTTGCTTTTCGATATATTTTTTCATGGCATCGTCAGAAGAAATATACTCTACTGACCGAATGTCTTCCATTTTTGCTAACCGACTTTTTAATTCATTAATTTTAGCTCTTTCCTCCTCTGATAAACTCTTTTTAAAAGAAATTCTTATAAAATTATGGAAATCGCGTTTAAGAATCTGGTTGATGCAGTCGCTTTTAAATTTTGTATAAGGGAGATAATAAAAATAAAATGCGCCGCTTAATAAAGCAACTAAAATAGCAATTGTGATGGCTAAATATTTAAGCATAATTATCCGCGCCCAGGTAAATCACCATATCAAAAATTTCTATTGAGGAGCCTCGTCTGAAATTTGCAACGACTTAATTATATCCTGAAATAAAACCGAGGAGCGAAGGCCTAACAAACATAGTGATATCTTTGAGATTATTTAGAGATTAGGATTTTGGATTTAGAGATTCCGCAACCTTTAGGACGTGCCGCACTAAAGTGGCCGCGTAACCCCACTCGTTGTCATACCAGCTCAAAACTTTCACCAAATCGCCGTCAATGACCTTGGTGAATTTCAAATCCACAATGGCGCCAAAGGGCTCGCCCACAATATCCGAAGAGACGATTTGGTCTTCGGTAGTTTTCAAAATCCCCTGCCAGCGCGGTTCTTTTTCGGCTTTCTTGAAAATTTCGTTTATTTCTTCAACTGAAGTTTTGCGGCTGGCCAGAAAAGTAATGTCCGCGATCGAGCCGCTAACGATGGGGACCCTGATTGCCAAACCGTCAAATTTCCCTTCCAGTTCTTTGATGGCCCGGGTAACCGCAATGGCCGCGCCGGTTGTCGAAGGAACGATATTCTGGCCAGCAGCCCGGCCGCGCCGGAAATCGCTACCACCTTTTACGGGCCCATCAACCAAGTTCTGGGTGGCGGTGTAGCCGTGGACCGTGTTCAAAATCGCTTTTTGGATTCCCGGATTCTCGGACATTATTTGAATCACCGGCGAAGCAGCATTAGTGGTGCAGGAACCATTGGAGCTCAAAATCGTTGTCTTGAGTTCACCTTCGTTCACGCCCATCAGAACCGTCTTGCCTTCCACTCCATCGGCATCTTTGGCTGGTGCGGTAATAACAACTCGCTTGGCGCCGGCCATTAAATGGGCTTTGGCTTTTTCGTATGATTCAAAAAATCCCGTGGCTTCAACCGCAACATCAATTCCCAAATCTTTCCAGGGCAGTTTCCCTGGCTCCTTTTCCTGAAAAATTTTTATTGTTTTACCATCAACAATTAAGACGCCTTGTCCCTTGTCGCTGGTCACTGGTCGCTGGTAGCGGCCGTAGACCGTGTCATATTTCAAAAGATAAGCTAAATTATCCAAATCGCCCAAATCATTGATGGCGACGATTTCCAACTCCGGCAATTCTCCGCCAGAGGCGGACCCGCCTTGGGCGGAAAATGCCTGTCTAAAAAATAACCGGCCAATCCGACCAAAACCGTTAATGGCAATTCTCGCTGACCTATTGTTAGACATATTCTTATTATAGCAGAATCGGTTTTAAAAACGAAAACTCCGCCTTCCTGTTCAATCAGCGAAAGGCGGAGTTCGAAATAGGAAACGGATGATAGCGGCGCCGGCGGCGTCTAACGCGCCGGCAGAGAGGGCTTCGCCCGCATCAACCGGAATTCGTCCTCCGGCCTCAGCTTGGCGAACTCGTGCTGGAACCCGCACCCTTTGGGGAAGTGCGGGCAGCACTTTTTGCCGGTCTCGGTCCAATGACCGGCAATAATCGTCCCCGGCGGGACGACTCCCTTTGCCTCTCCTGGGGTTGCCAGCCCGTTACAAGGCAGGCAAACCCACGGTTCTCCTTCTTTCACTTCCATTATCCGCTCCTCTGCCGCTCGGCTCGCCCCGAGTTTATCGAGGGACTTGCGCCTGCGGCTCTGAAAATCCCGTTAACCCATTGAATCTCTCAAAATGCCGCCGACATTTTATCGCAATTACAAATTTACGTCAATCAACCAAAAGATTTAAACCGGTTTGAGCATCTTTTTGCCTTTTAAGTTCCGGCGTGGCAATAAAAAAAATCTCCAGAGTGCCAGCAACAACGAGTTTTTCCAGGTGGCCGCCAATGGCTCCGAAATTTTTTGAACCGAGCGCAATATGCTGATGCAAAACAATTTTGCCGCCTTTCCTCTTCAACGCTGTTCGGCGCGGTGAGCCTATCGAACCATAGGCCACATTGCCGGTAATATTCAAAATTTCAAAGTCGCCGCGGAATTTCTTGATAATGTATTTTTTCTTTTTCAAATCATAAACCGAAATTTCCGGGTCAATACAAGCGCCCAAACCCACAAAAAACCCGCCGCGAATCTTTTTCCTTTTCAAAAATTTTATAAAGGCATCCGGATAAACCTCCCCTTTTTTGAATTTCAAAACATAACGGCGGCTGTCTTGAATAATGAGTTTCATAAGTAAAAATATAACACTTTTACCCCAACTTAGGTATCCCTCGCGCTGTTATCTTAAAAAATTAAAAATCCTCCTTACTATAATTTATAATTATATCGCCCTTACTATAATTATATCGCATATGTGATATAATAATAGTAACTTAAAGAAGCAGGAGTTGGAAAATGGAAAGCTCCGCCCCGGCTTTACAGCCAAAGGCGGAGCTCAACGTTGGTGGTTCTGATTTAGGCTCCCGATGAAAATCCTGATGGTCCAGAAAGCCATTGCCAGAGCCACCCCCATCGAAAGGACAGGGTCGATAACAGTGTAGCCGGTGGCAGCGATGAAGATGCCGGCGGCAACCACGGCCAGGCTCTGCCAGAGGTCTGAAAGGATATGCCAATCCAGAGCCCGGTGGGTGATGTGATTGGCCGCGGCCTTGCGCAGGGTTCGGCGCTGGCAATAATTGCCAATAGTACCCAGGCAGGCAACGGCAATCATCAGTGGCGCCACAATCGGCCGCGGCGACCTGAATCGCTCAACCGCCTCAATAAAAATCCAGGCCGCTGTCGCTCCTAGCAAAAACGCGCTAACCACTCCGCCCACGGCCCGGATTTTCGTCTCTGAGCCCCACTCCTTTCTGACCGCGACAGCCGTGACGATGGAAACGATAATCGCCGCCGCGTCAGTCAGAACATGAGCAGCATCGCTGATAAGCGCCAAACTGTCTGAAGTCCAGCCGCCAATCAGCTCCAAAATCACGATGCCGGTTGCCCAAGCCAACACCTGCCAGTAAACCCTCTCTTCTTGTCTCAACTCCGCTCACCTCCTCCCGCAATATTCTAACATTCTGCAGAATATTAGAATATTCTTTGTTGCCCTTCTACGCTTTATTTTTTACTCTTATTTTCGCTTGCCAACTTGAACTACTTGAAAACTACTCCGAATGTTTAAAAATTGCAACTTATTACCTAAGAGAAATCTTATCGCCGATTTGCAGGCCGAATTTTCTAACCGCGCCGGCATTGATTTCCAAAACTTTGTCAATATTGGCCGGCGGGTAATAGATAGGGAGCGAAAAAACGCTTTTCTGCGGTTCGGGCTGAAGATTTTCCGAGAAGCCGATAATTTGATTGCCGCTGAGCCAGACAATGTCAATCGCAAATTTCATATCCTTCATCCAAAAACCGTAGCTGGCCGGTTTGTCGAAAATGAAGAGCATCCCCTGATTATCAGCGAGATTATCCCGGCCGGATAAACCGCGACTCCGCGTCGAAGCCGTATCGGCGAGCTCGATTTCAAATGACTTATCCCTAACTTGCAGGATGCTCTTTTTGCCTTCCGGATTAAAAGATTTTAAAAATACCGAGACGAATCCCAGCAACAGAATGATAAAAACCAAGATTATGATAACAACCACTTTTTTGTTCATTGTGATGGATTAATTAAGTATGCTCATTCTATCAAAATAGTAAGAGGACGAACAGCAGCGAATCACCGTTCGCCCTCTTGTCTTGCCCGCGAGCTCTTCTTATGGCAGGGTCGCGAGCTCAATGTCGAGCTCATAGACGCGAGCGAGGCAGGCGTCCTCAGTAAAACCTGCCTCAAAGTAATCCTCCATCAACTTCAGAATTTCCCCCGGCTTGCCTTGTTTAGCTTATCTTCCTTCGCTAACATTAAATAACAATTGTGATATAATAATAGTAAATGCGCTTTTCGCCTTTAATAGAAAGAATACTCGAGATTTTGCGGGAAGGGGCGGCCAACACCGCCGATTTACTGGACGCGATGACTTCCGGTTATTCCGAATCCTATCGGAAACTCCGCCGCGCCGCCTATTATCCTCGCCGCTCCAAAAGCAATCGGCCAGTTAAATACCGCGAATCCCAAAAATTTTATTCTCTGCTCTATAATCTCAAAAAGCAGGGGCTGATTGAAAAGAAAAATGAAAGCCGAAACTCGGTTTGGCAAATCAAGCCCGCTGGCCTTGAAAAACTCAATGAGATAAAAAAGAATAAAATTTTTTCCGTTTCTTCAATAAATTACCAGAGCGAGCCCGACAACCTGAAAATCATCACCTTCGACATTCCTATCAGAGAAAATCATAAACGGTACTGGCTCCGAGCCAGCTTGAAAGCGCTTGGATTTGAAATGCTCCAGAAAAGCGTCTGGGTCGGCAAAAAGAAAATTCCCGAGGATTTTTTAAAAGATCTGCGCGAAAGAAGAATGCTCGATTATGTCCACATCTTTGCCGTCAGCAAAACCGGCTCCTTGAGAGAAATAAAATAAATCACCTCTGCTCCACCCGCTAATCTAAAGCAATAATCAGTAATTTGCTTTACTATTATTATATCGCATATGCGATATAATAATAGTAACCAAGAAATACCAAAAAGAGATCCTCGGAATTTCCGTTTTCCGCTAAAGATTTGTAAAAATTCGCTACTGAATCAGCCGGAAATAGGTGTCTCCTCCCCAATTGCCTGACCAGCGGCCGTCAGGATAGGAGTCGGCTAACGTGCCGAAAAATCTTGTGTCATTGGTACCGGAATCCTGAACCGGCACCAGCCAGTAGGAAGAACTGGCCGTTAGAGAAACCGGCGAAGGAAAAGCATAAATAAGTTCATCCTGATAGCTGTCGTAAATCGTTCTTAAATCGCTGGTAGCCAAAAGTTCGCCCACGGAATTGCTGTTGTCGCGGCGAATTTCCAAATAAGAACGGCCATAATTGTGAAGGCCGCTGTCATAGCCAGCCCACAAAGCCACGGCGCTGATAGTTGTTGTGCTGCCGGCAGTGAGCGAAGTCGAACTATTGATTAAAATTTTCTGCCCATAACCGTAGCTGTTGGTGCCGATAAAATCAGGATGGTTCAACTGGGACGGCAGAGAAACATAGCCGGCCGGGAAACTCCAGTCAACGACTGCCGCTGTTGAAGTATTGTTGAAATTATCTGCGGCCCGGACACCGACTTTATAAGAATTGGGAAAAATCGGAATTAACGAAGCGGAAAATACGGCCTGGCCGAGCGATTGCCAGGCCGAATCACTCAACAGCGACGAGGTGGAATAATTAATTTGGTAATTTATCAAGAAATCCAGCGTGTCAGCGTCGGTTGAGCTTGACCAGGCGAGATTAAGCCGGCCAGTGGAGGTGGAAAAACTGACGGAAAAATTTCCGGGCCTGGTCGGCGCGTTTTGGTTTTGAGGAAGGTCTTTAAAATAATATTTTGTTTTGTCAACCGCGGCAAGATGTAATCGCTGGCTGCCGCCACCTCCGCCGCCAAAGTCGTAAAAAGCCAGGGTTACATAATCGGTTGAAGAAGAAAAAGAAATGTCCGAACTCGAACTCGCTAATTTGACCGCAAAGCGATTATCTTCAAGTTCGCTGAAAAGATGAGAGCCGGACATCAAGCCGCCGGCCTGGCAGGAATAATTATTGAAAGGCAGAAGGAGTTCCGGCTCGCTGGTCTCGCTGCCAGCGCAAGTCGAATATTTTACCCGCCCAAAAGCAGCGTCGGAAGGAATCAAACTATTTTCCGTGCTGAGAATATTTTCCTTGGGTGCGTCCTTGTTTAAGTAAAACACAATACCCTTCCAGTTCTGATTGGAGCTAACATCGTTTTTATTCCAAAAGGGGCGGCTGGAAGTCGTTGCCAAATCAAAGAGATAGCCGTTGGCTCCGGTTCGGGCGTCGCGGTAAAAATAAAAATTATCCAAAAAGCTTTTGGCGGCAATCGTTGAAGTGGCTATAGAAGTTAGGCCATCGCGGTCCTGAGCCTTGAATTGAAAATTGTAATTACGGCCGACTTCATTAACGGAATAAATCGTGGAAGTTGGAATTGTCTGCGGTGAGCTTGTCGAAACCGTTGAGGTTGCCGAGAAAATCAAGGTTGAGGTCGAACCGCTAATGTCATAAACAAAATAAGAAAGCGTGGAAGTGCTGCCACTGGAGTCAGCTGCTAAATCCCAAGAAAAATCAAACCGGGGCGCAAAATTATAAACAATCTGGAAGTTATTTATTGATGGCGCGCTGCGCGGTTCGGGTAAGTTGTCAGAATTTTGCGGATTTGGCGAAATTCTTATCTCAAAATCACTATCTTGATTATTGTCGCAGCCATTGCCCCAAAATTCGCCATTATTTTGAGCTGATAAACAAGCTTCGCTTGGCAACGCTTTTCTCTCCAGGCTGTTTCCGGCAGCAGCAATCGAACTGGAACTATAAGTGAGACGGTCTATATCTGAATTGCTCTCGTCGTACAGAATTAAATCAATTTTTAGGCCGCCATTCGGCAAAAAGCCGGTGCGGATAATGTCTGCGGCTTTATTATAGTTCAAAGAATCATAGGAATTTAATCCAATGAGGAGAAATCCCTGCCCTGGAATGATTGTCTTGTCTTCAGGATGCGAAGACGCTTTGAAAGACGCCAAATAAGTTGTTGAAGTAGCGCCCTGCTCCAGATATTTCAGCGACCAGCCGGCTAAATCCTTTGATGAAGTTGCGGGATTATGAAGCTCCACGAATTCTTTGCCTTCGTCGCTGCCGGCGGCGTCGAAAAGGACTTCGCTAATTAAGATATGGCTGACAAAGAGCGGCGTCGAACTACTGGTTGAGCTTGACGATGTTGATGAAGATGTGCTGGTAGAATTTGATGTGCTGGAAGTCGAGGATGAATTGGAAGCTGTTGATGAAGAGTTGGAAGATGTTGACGAACTGTTTTCTGGCGATGAATTGTTTTGAGTTGATGAACTATTTTCCGTCGTTGAAGATGATTGGTTCTGCGAAGTATCCGTCCCGGAATTTTGGTTGCCCGAAGAAGGATTTGATACGGCACTAACCCCACCGCCTCCGCCAGCAAAAACAACTGGCGATGGAGAGTTGGTATTCTTATTTTCTTCGTTTTCTGCATTCTTATTCGCAGAAAATAAATCAGGAGTTGTCGCCTTATTTCCTGAAGGAGAATTTTTAAAATTTTCTGGATTCGGATTGTTTGGATTGTTTGCCGGCGAGCCCGTATTAGGCGAAATTGACGAGGGTTCGCGACTTTCATTTCCGGTTTCCGCCGGAGCTTTTCCCTGGCTAAGGGACTGATTATTTTGAGAAAGCGGCTGGGACGGCGGTAAAGCTAATTCATTTCGGGGCATAGGGTTTTCCGGCGACTGACTATTTTCCAGTTGCCGATTCGTGAAAAAATCCTTGAACGGCGTCGAAATTAAAGAAATGGCGTTTTGCGCGGTTTGGTTGATAATGTTCGCTGCTGACTGAAAAGTAGAAACAGTGTTATCAACAGCAGAGGCTAAGAACGATTTATTTTCGCTTTTTATAAGTTGTGGGCTATTCTTCGCTTTTTCCGCTTCCTGAAAGAATAAATTGATGATACCGACACCGTACTGGACAGCTTTAGTGGAGAGAAGCGACCAGTAATCTGACATCACCAAATTATAATCATCAACGAGAGAAAAATTAGCTTTACTAGATACAAGATAATTAAATCTTGTCGGCCTTATTTCTTGCACTAAATGATAAATACCAAATTCTGAATCGTTGTAAAATCTAAACCATAAATTTCTATCTTGATGAAGATCTATAGAATCTGGTAGATTATATCCACTCTGTACTCCTATCGTATCTTTACTATAAAAATTATTATTTGAATATTTAGCCAATTCATCGAAATATGAATTCAGGTCATTTAAAATAATCGTCTGTTTATTCTGTAATCTTTGAACCAAAGCATTATCCGGATTACTCAAAGTAAATTGAGCAGCAAAACTTTCATAAGGGCTGCCCTCGGGGTGCGGGTCATTGCGAGTATGGTCAGGTACGCTGGCATCTTCAATAAGATGAATAATGTGGCCGAGCACGAACAAGGCTTTCTCTTTTTCTCCGTTCGCGTAATAGCGAATCGCTTGCTGCCAGGTAAAATCGGTTTCACTGGAAATGGCGCTGATTTTCTTTTCTTCAATAGCAGTCAGAATTGAAGCAATGGTAGCCGGCACCTTGTAAGCTAAGCCATTCTGATTGCTTTCATTCTGGGCCCAATCTTTAGATTTCTCCCAATTGCCGTAATTTTCCGAGTCAATAGCAGGATCGTAGGTCAACCCGCGATTGTAGACCGGGTCGTAGAAATGATTCATCCAACGAGGCGAGTCGTCTTCGCGCCGCGCGCCGTCGATAAGATAATTTTTTAATTCATCCAGAATCGGCTGATTGGGAAAATGTTTATTGTAAAACTTGAAAATTTCGTTAGTTAAATAGGCGTGGGTTTCAATGTCATAAGCAAAAGCAATCCGACTGTTTGCCGTGAATAATCCCAACACTAAAATTGGGATTAAAATTTTTACAAGCTTTCGATTTTCCATACTTGAGAGTACTTATTAAACATCATTGTCATTTGCAAACCAATAGTCCCATCGTTATTTTTATATATGAATATATAATACGGATCAAAAGTTTTCCTGGCTTCATCATACCGTTCTAAATCGTTAGCCATCCTATTTAAATTTCCTTCTTGTTTAACTTTATTCAGTAGGTCAATCCACTTTTTGTTTACTTTGCCAGTATCATCTAATAAAAAATATTTGCTCGCCAACTCAATATCTCCTTTCTTTAAAGCATCGACAAACATATTTAATGTCTCCTGCGGGGTTTTGCCGCCGTAAGTGTCCTGGCGCATCGCCTCCTCATAAGTATTTATGGTTTTGGTAGCTAACTCATAATTTCTTTGGATTTCTTTTTGGCGTCGTGCTTCCAGACTGAAATATCTCTTCCAGACAAAAAACCCACTGCCCACCAAAACGATGGTCGCCAGGAAAACGGCTGCAAACTTCCAATACGTCGATTTTGGTTTATCTAAATCCTGTTTTTGAAAATTTTGATTTTCCATTTTATTTAAAAATTTTTATTAAATTCATCTTGACTGCATTATGTTCAAAGGGGCTCAATGCGATGACCAAAAATGAAAATACCCGGCAAGGACCCCTTCACCAGGCTTAAAATCATTATAACAAACTAACTTTCAGCACTCTTGTGGATAACTTATTTGCGTTGAATTTGAAGCTTCACTGCTCCGAGCGCAATCGTTTTATCAGGAATTAATCTTTCACCAAAGGATGGACTGCCATGGTCTTATTTTTGTCCGGCAATAATTTTGGAGCCAGTCCTTCAATATTCGGCTCATTAAAATCGTCAACAGCGATTGAAATATTCTTAATTTTCGACTATTATTTCAATTACTTGCCGGGTCGTCTAACGGTAGGACACAGCGCTCTGGACGCTGGTATCTTGGTTCGAGTCCAGGCCCGGCAGCAAATGAAATTTGGATACCCGTGCGGTATACAAATTTCATCTATTAGTCAGGGACTCGAACCAGCACCGCCCCGAGTTGGAAGATAGGAGCGAAGCGACGTAAGAAACCAGAAGGTGTCTTAAGTGGGGGTGGGGGCGGTGCGAAGGTGAGATTCCAGGCCCGGCAGCAGTATTTAACGACGCAAACTCAAAATTTTCGGGCAATGATGTTCGCTCACCCAGTCCCGCCCCGAGTTGTATGAATTAGAGAGCCGCCCGTGGTGCGCGCTTGCCGCGCCGCCACCCGCGACAGGCACGTCAAATCCGCCTTTTTTGAAATTTACGGACAGCCGCCGGAAAAAGAAGAAAGAAAAAACACAAAAATTTTAAAGGACCTTTTACAAACTTAAATACTCGAGACGGCCATTAAAAATCGCAAGGGGTTAACTGACTACGCTTACACTATACAAATTTTTCAAAAAAAGACAATGACTATTGTCTTCTCGATCCCCTCAAATATTTGTATAATTAAAGCTGAAGTAAAAAATCCAAATTTATTAATTTTTTCGTTTATGCTTTCAGAAATAATACCCATTATCCAAAAGATAACTGAGCGAGAAAATCTTACTGTTGCCGAAACAGAAAGAGCATTTACTATTCTTACAAAAGAAGACTTAGAGGGATACTACTTTTTTGTTTTTCTTGCTGCATTACATGCAAAAGGCGAAACTTCTGATGAACTTCTTGGTTATATACGACGTACAGAAAAACTTGTTCCACTACACAACATTAAATTAGAAGGTGATGTCATCGAAATAGCCGGAACTGGAGGCGACAAGTTAAAAACACTGAACGTTAGCACAGCAGTAGCTTTTATTTTGGCAAGCCTCGGAATTTACGTGCCAAAACAATCCTTCTTCGCTGTAACCGGTGTAACTGGAAGCGGTGATTTACTTGGTGCTTTCGGGGTTGATGTTATGAAAATTTCATTAAGCGGCATAAATAAAATCGCAAAACTTTTACAGGAAACAAAGGTTGCTACTTTTGTTGTGAACTTTATGGCTGATTCAAAAGAGATTGGCGGAATTTTAACATGGGCAAAAAAACGGCGAGAACTCGGTTTAAATTACATTACAATTTTCCATTTGGCTGCAAATGTTTATAATCCATTTCCAATGAGAAGTAGAATATACGGCGTATTTGACCGCAAATACCTCCGTGTACTCGCAGAACTTTTTCAGAAACTCAACTACGAGCGCGGTCTTGTATTTCATGGAGAGGGTGGATTAGACGAAGTATCCAACATAGGGGAAACTCATCTTATTGAATTTTCTAAATCCGGTTTAAAAGAGTATAAATTGTCACCAAAAGATTTTGGAGTGTCGCTGGCGAAACAGGAGGAAATACAAGCAACAACTAAAGAGAAAAACATTCAGGATTTTTTGAAAATTATCTATAACAAAGAGAAAGGCCCAAAATGTGATTTAGTGGCAATAAATGCTTCAGCCGCACTCTATGCATTGAATAGAATAAAATCGTGGAAAGAAGGCACTGAATTAGCGAAAAAACAACTAGAATCTGGAAAAGCGGCGAAAGTGTTTGAAGACTATATTCGTGTCGCTGGTGACACTAATCTTTTACAGAAATATCTTGCTAATTTATAATAAAGATTGGTTTTAGCTTTCTTTGCGATTGCTCCGTAATCGTGAAATCGCGCGCGCAAAAAATAGCCCGCCAGGGGCGGATAAACTCCAGCGCGGCGGGTGAGGGTGCCGCGCCGGAGCGAAAAGCGAGCCGAGCGGAGCGAGGCGAGCTAACACACTGAAGTTCGACATTTTTTGTAAGCGGTCAACCAACATACATATTATGACTCCTAACGAATTTAAAGCTCTTATCAAAATAATCGTGGCTGAGGCCTCTAATCTTCGCGATGCTCGGACAACCGAGCCCGGAGCGCCGGTAAATTACGCGTGCGTCTTTTCTCAGAACGAACAAGAATACGAATCACTGCTCGCAGTGGCAAGACAACTTGGCAAAGTAGTCCAAGAAACAAAGACGGGTCTAGTGTTTTATATTGAGCCCTTAAACACCATTGCCGGCAATCTTCGGCTGGTGAAAATCCGGAAGCCCGACCCAAAACGACCGGAACGAGGCGATGCGGATTTTACGATTGCTGATTATCCGGCTTTTAAGAAAACATATCTCGGTAAGCCCGGTTTTAAAATTATCGAACGGCCTGATATGGAAATGATTGAGCTTATCGACCCGGCATTTAATGTTCTCGCCTACTTTTCGAATCCGCCGCTTAACAAGGTCCTTAACTTAAATTTTTAACCCCGAACGAGGCGGGTTCGCTAATCCCTTATCTCCCTACTCTGTCTGTAATGTCAGATGATAAAAATCGCGCTCCTTACCGTAAGCCAAACGCTTTGCCCAGCTACTCGGATAATTCTTGAGTTGCTCGCTGGAAAACTTTTCCGAGAATTTTCGGGCGGACACGCCCACTGATTAAAACTCCAGCAATGCCGCCCCGTAGCGGTCTTTGGATAAATCGGCTCCGGTCGCGGCGAAATAAGAAAGCCAGAAGTTCTGAATACCGAGCCACTGCAGGGAAGTAATGTCGCTGTTTTCTTGACCTGCCCCAGCCCCGACCACATAAACCTTAACGCCATTCAACTTTGGAAGTTCGCCGGCGGATTCTTTTTTCGCGATAATGCTTTCGATGTTCCGGGGCGTGAGCGTTTGCGTCTCGAAGCTGTAGCCATCGGAAACCTCCACCATATCCGAAAAGATGACCAGCACGGGCGCGCCCGTTCCCCTGTAGGTATCGAAAACCCGCTGGGCCAGTTGCGTGGCGTCCATTATCGGCGTGGCTTGGCCCTCCGCGCCGGTGGAAAACATTCTATCCACTTTCGCTTGGATGCTTTTCTTTTTCCCGGCCAATTCTTTCTGGTTTACGGGGTCGTAAACCGGATTGCCCCGCTGGTCGAAGATGCCGTATTGAGGAAGCTCTTCGTTCACCGGAAAAGTGGACTGCGCGAGAGTGTTCGCAGTGATGCGGTCCACGATGAGCCGGTCGCCCGCTTTAAGCGAATCCAAAATTTTCTGAAAGTCGGCGGCGTAGCTTCCCCGCATGCTCCATGTGCTGTTGGAGAAGTCCAAGAGGACGAAAACCACCCTCGGCCGGTCGTAAACGAACTTAGCCACCTTTTGCCAGTCATTCTGGGGGATGAAATTCCAAACGAAGAAACCCACCACGGCGATGGTTATTAAAGCGGCGAGAATGCGCCCCCATTCAATATCCATATCTTTTCAGTCAGGCCCCACAGCGTTCGTCCAGAGAACGCAACGCTTCGGGAAATTCGACGGACGGCAGCGAGCTAAAACTTACGGCTTCGCCCGGCCGCTTC
Organism: uncultured Candidatus Saccharibacteria bacterium; assembly: GCA_964505005.1. Classification (GTDB taxonomy): domain Bacteria; phylum Patescibacteriota; class Minisyncoccia; order UBA6257; family 2-01-FULL-56-20; genus JACQKU01. The sequence continues at coordinate 14,680 of CAZDFQ010000008.1, read as the reverse complement.
TTTTTGGCCGACCTTTCGTAGAACATGCGGTAAAGTTTGACGAGTTCCTGCATCCGCTTGTTCATCGTTTCCACCGCCTGCCGCATGAATAAGAACTCGCTTTTGCGCTGGGCTTCGGCTTTATAGAATCTCTTGAGAGCCCGGCGGTGGCTGCGCTCGGCCCGACCGGCTCCCGACCGGGCGATTCGGAAACGCTTGCTGGCTTGAGCCAGGGCCGTTATCCGCTCGGCTATTTCCGGCCGGTAGCGGCGGCTGCTCACGTTGATCGCCAAGAGAGCGAAGAAAGCGACGATTACTCCCAAAATCAGTGAAGCCATGCCGGGGCTGATGTCAACCGCGATGCCGTAGCTCCCCAACTGTTTTTGAAAAGAAGCGATATAGCTTTCCCGAAAGCGGGCCAAGCCGACGACGACCAAAGCCAGAAAAAGCCCGGCCCCAAGCGGGAGAGGATTTTTGTAAATGGCCTTCTTGAATCCCTTTTCAAAGGGATTCTCGGCGAAGAAGTGTCCCAGCGAGTGAACCGCGAAAGCGAAAATGCCGGAGACGACCAGCGAGAAAAAAATATTGATGGCGTCTATTTCCCCCAAAATCGAGCGGAAGGCGGCCAGATTGAACGGGGCTTCCGCCACCCCGATGAGAGCGATTAGAAACCAGTACGCTCTGGTGCCGAGATGGTGAGTGGCGTAGGTGGATTTGTAGTTTTTCTCTTCCTGCTCCTGTTCGGCTTTGGCTTTGTTCAAGACCTCTTTGGCTTTGGTCAGAGCCGACTGGGAAACTTCGCGGGCGGAAACGGCCTCGCAGTATTTAGCCTTGAGTTTTTTGTCGTTCTCGCCCCACTGCTGGGCGATGTAATTCGCGCTTTGTTCGGCGAAATGGACGATGGCGTCTTCGTAATGCTGGGAACTCGCCCCCACCGCGCCGTCGCTCCGGCCGTTTCGCTTGGCGCGCCACGGGGAGTAGTTTGAGGATTTGAAAACATAGACCGACCTGTGGCCCGCGGGGTTTCCGAAGAAAATGCGCCACACGCCGAAAGCCATCGCTCCGAATATGACGCCGGCGGTTACGAAAACGAAAAGGATGGGAATAAATCCGTTCGTCCGCACCAGTTTCACCAGGTCGGGATCCGCCTGCCACCACTGGATGGCGAGGAATCCGGTAAGCACGATTGCTCCCCAAAGGATGAAGGTGAGGCCGTCCCTTTTGGTTTTGGTGAGCTTCAGGGTCAGGGAGGAGCAGACGACGATTATAACGAGGAGCGCGAAAAGCTCCAAGAGATTCAGAGCGAGTAAATGGTTCAGTGCGGCGACGAGTGTTTTGTTAAACATAGATTTAGGCGGTTAGTCCGCAACCTCTTTTTTACACCTCGGACACTGGAACTTTCCGATGCCGAAAAATCCCGCTCTATAGGTATGACTTCGGCAGAAAAACATCCCGCAGTGCGGGCAGTAAAGCATGTCCGAAACGTCCCTTTCCTTGTCGCAGATCGAACACGATTTTTTATTCATAAATTTTTAAAGAATGATTCGCGCTGGCTGGGTTCGACTTGGCTCCGTAAAAACACAAAGCTCCCAGCCAGCGACAATCTTGACGATTGCCCATACGGGTTTCCCCGTATGACCAGTAACGGAGCTCTGACTAGGAGCTTTTTATCCGTTACTGGTTTTGGGACTCTGCCCCTTGCGGGTTTAGGTCGCCGTTATTGAGTTATTTAGTTAATAATAACAACGGGTAAAATAAAGTCAAAACGGCTCGATTTAGCCGTTTTTATAATTTCTATTCGTACAAAGGATCCCCCAACAGGGGCGAGTCAGTTAATTTTTGATTAATTCCAAGGAAGCCCTACAATAATTATATGTCCGACTTCTCTTCCAACTTCATTTCTTATTTAAGAACCCTTAAAATAGACGACTGGAATAAAAAAGTTACTGACAAGTGGACAGTAAAAGATGTGGTGGCGCATATGGTCGGATGGGAGAAGGAAGACCCTGAAATTATCAAATCAACGTGGGGAAGCAAGAAAGTTCCGTGGTTTTATGAGACGGACAATTATGATGATTTCAACAAAAAGGCCGTAGAATTTTACAAAGATTATACGCCCGCTCAATTGCTTGATGAATGGGAAAAGTGGCGCAATAAAGTCAAAGAAGAAATCGAGCGCATCGGCGAAGATAAATTAAGAGCCCGGCCCGATTTATTCGGCTGGCTTTTTGAAGAAGGAGAAGGTAGCCATTACAACCACCATTATCAACAGATTAGAAAGGCCCTAGAGAAAACTTAATTTTTATGCCTGAAGAAAAAAAGAGGGTAGGCGCGGGAATTGGAGTGATTCTCAGGCGCGATGGGAAGATTTTACTTGGCAAGCGGCATCCTGACCCTGACAAAGCCGGTTCGGCTTTTCGGAGCGCTGGCGAATGGTGCTTGCCCGGCGGCAAACTCGATTGGGGCGAATCTCTCGAGGGAGGAGCTATCCGCGAGGTCAAGGAAGAAACCGGCATAATCATAAAAAACCCGAAAGTCATCTCGGTTCATAACTGCAAGAACGAACACGCCCATTTCGTGACCATCGGCTTGCTGGCGACGGAATTCGAAGGTGAGGCCAAGGTTATGGAACCGGACGAGATAACTGAATGGCAATGGTTCAATTTGAATAATCTTCCTTACCCTCGCTACTTCCCCAGCTTCGAAGTTATAGAAAATTATATTCAGAACAAGTTTTATATCGAAAGAAAATGATTGCCGACCAAGACGGCATGCTCCCACAGGAATAAGATAATCAACCGGTAAACAATCTATCTCTTGTGGAATTACCCGGGAATACTATAATTAACTAACTTATAGCCATTACTCTTCACGGACATTCAATTGAGGGAGACCCGCTGGCTCTTCGCTATCTGGGAACTTTGTCTTCCGGAGAATTGGAAACCTTGATTGACGAAGCGCGAAACAAAGGCAAGGCCCCGTTAGGAAATAAAAGTGTATACCGTCAGAGGGCGCAAGAGCCGCAGAATAATTGCTGCATTTCCATAATTTCCTCGACCTATTATGGTTTCTGCCCGCATCACGCTTTTCCAGCAATTTCCTACGGGGCAAGGCGAAATTCAAATATAATGATAAGCATTACGAGCTCGTCCGCACTTCTTCCGGCACTTATGTGGTGACGAGAATCAGCGAAAGCGGCTGGTTCTGAAGCCGAGCTATATCTTTATCTTTGTCTCACTCGATCTATGAAGTTTTACTTCATCATTTGGTTCGCCCCGCCCGCCTGAGTTGCTCAGGCAAGTCGAGCGGGTCGGCGAAAATAAATGTATTCTCATTTACTTTCTCCTCGCTGCCAAATGTAATTGCGTCCCTGCCTGCCGGCAGGCAGGGCTCGGTCGAAACAAAAACTCTCAATTTTTGCTTCTTTTACTTCATCTGCCTGCCGATACTTTATTGAGCTGGCGTGGTTTGGCTGGCTGACCTCAACTGAATTGACTGCGCTGTAATACTGCCGTCCTGATTTGAAGCGCCGCTCACAGAAACGGTCTGGCCGACCCCGAGGTCACTGGCCGAGCTGTTCACGAATTTACTGATTTCAGTCGCGTCCGAATAGAATACGATTTTGGAACTGCCGTCGCGCAACTTAATGGTGATGCTTTGAGCATCCTTGGAGATAATTTCGCCACTTGTAAATCCGCCGGACTGCCGGCCTGCGGCGAACGAAGTCGAACCGTCGCCGTTTCTACCGCCTCCGCCTCCGAAGCTTCCTCTCAATCCCTGAAAGAGCTGCTGGCGGTCTGAGGGAGATAAATTTTGCAAGGACTGCGACGATACTCCTTGAGAGGCGCCGTATTTCATTCCGCTGTAAAACGCGACGGCGCCGACTACCACTGCTGTGGCGAGGACGATTAATAATGTCTTATTCATTTTTTATTTATTTGATTCTAAACGACCTTTTGCGTCCCGATTTTAGAGAATAGATGCATTTTCGTTCACCTCCATAACCCGAAGAACAAGCCAACCAGAACGGAAAGAAAAAGAAAGAAGAAAAAGGCGAACGCCGCTGTTCCCAAGGCCATTCTCTTCGGTTGCTCTTTGTCTGGATAGGGGTGAACCCACTCCCTCTGCTGGAGTTATTCTCCTCTATTCAGAGCCGCCCGCGTGCCCGGACCAACGTAGCCGGCCGGTGCGATGCCGCGCGCTGTCTGGTATTTCTTGACGGCCGTTTCGGTTAACGAACCGAAGAATCCCGTCACCGGGCCGGAATAGAATCCCTTGGCGGCAAGATATTGCTGAAGTGCAGTAACTTCTGCGCCTTGAGAACCAACGCTCAGAAACCGCGTGAAGTTGTAATTGCCTGCGGCAGCAGATGTTGGAGGCGGAATGCCAGCCGCGCCGCCAGACGCGCTCGCTGCAAGCTGCGTAAGCGCCGTCGCCATTGTTTGAATTTGCGCTACCATTTGCGCAAGCTGGGTTTGCATAGACTGAATCGTAACAAGAAGCGCGGTTTGCGGAACATTTTGTCCCGCCGACTGGCTCACCGTAACATAAAGTGTGTTGCAGCCCCCGCCCGATGTACAGACAACAACTGAGCCAGAGCCGACATTATTACCGTAGAGCGTGAGCGAGTTGCCATTCACGCTCGCCTGCGCGATGTTGGAATTTGAATTGGAGGAAACGTAATAGCCGCTGCCGCCGGAAAGCGAGACATTCATACTTTGCCCGATGATGAGGGTCGGACTGGGGACGCCGAATATCACTTGGCTTCCGGCGCCGCCGACCGCAACGTAAATCGTGCCGCAACCGCTGGAAACAGAACATATTGTGATGTTGGTCGTACCGTTCTGTAGTCCGGAAATTGTAAGGACGCTGTTATTCAGAGATTGTGACGCTACGCTCGGATTGGAATTGCCTGTAACATAATAGCCGGACCCACCCGAAACAGTGTCAGTAATTACTTGGCCGATAGTAAGGGACGGATTGGGGTTGCTGAAATAAAGTGAGCTGCTCGCGGAGCCGCTGCCTACTGTAACATAAAGCGTGCCGCAATTACCGGCTGTGTCGCAAACTGTGACATTCGCATTGCCGGTCGCGGAACCGGTCATCGCAATGCTGTTTCCACTCAAGACCGCTGAAGCGGTGTTCGGGTTAGAATTGCCGGCGATGGAATAGCTGCCGTTTCCTCCTGTTACTGTTACAGCCGTACTTTGGCCGAGAGCGATTGCGAAGTTATTCTGACTGAACGACAACGCGCTCCCGGTTTGCACAGCAACGTACAAATTCGCGCAGTTATTCGCCGTCCCGGCGTAACAAATGGAGGCGCTCGTCGAACCCGTCTGATTTGCGGTGACGGTAATCTGCGTTCCGTTCATCTGGACAGAGGCAACGGAGGGATTGGAATTAGCCGCCATATAGACCGACGCGGAGCTTCCCTGAGAGTATATATTCACCGACTGGCCGAGGCCGAGCGTAATACTCGTCTGACTTAGCGAAGGTGTTCCCGTCGGCTCGGGCCAAATCTGCATCGCCGACTGCTGACCGTTCACGATAACGTAGACGGATTGGCCGGTATTTATTCCGTAAGACGAGGCGCTAATTGTCGTTGAGAAGTAGCCGCTGGAATTTGTCAAACCAAGCGTCGTTGTCTGTACGCCTGAAGGACTTGCGACATTGTAATAGAATGTTACATTTGCATTCGGGTCGCCGGAAACACTTATCTGCACCGAATCGCCGCCGATATTCAAAAGCGATAGCGTCGGAGTCGCGGCGTAAGCCAGCTGGACAACGAGGAGAGAGAATGCGACAGAGCCCGCAGTGGCAATTTTGACAATTTTCATGACATTAAACTCGTTAAAATGCGACCTTTTTAATCATTCGTACCTCAAAGCTTCGATGGGATTCAAGCCGGCGGCTCGTCGGGCCGGATAGTAGCCGAAGATGATTCCAATGGCGGCTGAAACCCCGAATGCCAATGCGATCGAGAAAATTGAAACTTGCGTGGCGATGCCCGTAAATTGAGTGACAGCGAAAGAAATAAGCCACCCCAGAAGTATCCCCGCAAATCCGCCGAGAAAAGTAAGCATAATCGCTTCGGAGAGAAACTGCAGGCTGATGTCTTTTTTCTTGGCGCCTATGGCTTTGCGGAGTCCGATTTCGCGCGTGCGTTCAGTAACGGTAGTCAGCATCATGTTCATAATGCCGATGCCGCCGACAATGAGCGAGATGCCGGCAATAGAAGCAAGAAGAATAGTCATGGTGTTCGTCACCGCAGAGGCGGTTTGCACGATGTCCTGCTGATTTAATACTTGAAAATCAGCCAGCTGAGGATTGGGTATATTATGCCGCTCAAGAAGAAGATTGGTAATCTGCTGTTGAATTGTCGTCATTACGTCTGGGCTGGAAGCCTCAACGCTGATCGCAGTCACATAAGTATCGCCCGCAAGAAATCTCTGGGCAGTAGAGAGCGGAACAAAAATCATATCATCCTGATTGGTAAAACCAGAGCCGCCTTTTGCTTTGGTAATGCCGATCACTCTAAAGTCCACTTTGTTGATGCGGATGGTCTGGCCGATGGGCGTTGAACCTTCGCCAAAAAGATCGTCTCTTGTGGTGGGGCCGAGCACGGCCACTTTGGATAAACTCCGCACATTTTGTTCGGAGATGAAGGAGCCGGTATCAATTTGAATATTTCTGACTTCGGGATAAGCGGCGACCGTGCCCACCACCTGCGTGTTCGTATTTTTACCTTTGGCGACGATTTGATAGCGGCGGGAGATTTCGGGGGCCACGGCTTTGGCGAGAGTGATTTCTTTCTGAATGGCGTTAGCGTCTTCCTGTTTAAGCGTTGTTGCCGAGCCGCGGCCGGTGCTTACCGGCCCGGCGCCGGCTCCTCTCTGAAATCCGGGCATAACCAAAACTAAATTTGAACCAATGGATTGAATGCGGGATTGAATTGAGCCGGAGGCCCCTTGTCCGATGGAAATCAGCGCCACCACCGATCCGATGCCAATGACAATGCCAAGAATGGTCAGGCCGGACCTCGCTTTGTTGGAAGATAATGCAGTATAAGTTTCTTGTAGCACGTCCGAGATTTTCATATAGTGTTTGGGCGGCTTGCCCGCCAGAATTTCTTTGGAATTTAGGCGGGTGAATAGGTTTCGTGGAATAAATCTTTAAGTTTCATATTTTTCAATTTTTAATGATCAATTCTCAATGAATTTTCTAATTTCTAAATTTTCCAACATTGAAAATTGAAACAATGAAATTTGATTGTAAATTGAAAATTGATAATTGAAAATTTATTCATGATGATTCGCCAATCTTCTATTTCTCACCTGCCCGTCATCGACAATCTTGCCGTCTCTGATATGTATAATCCTTTCGGCGTGCTCGGCAACATATTGCTCGTGGGTGATTAAAACAATCGTGCGTCCGTGTTCGGCATGGAGCCGCTGGAAAGTGTCGAGAACGATTTCACCGGTTTTCGTATCGAGATTGCCGGTCGGCTCGTCGGCAAGAACAAGCGTCGGATTGTTCACTAAAGCCCGAGCAATGGCAACTCTCTGCATCATCCCCCCGGAGAGCTGATTCGAACGATGATTCCAGAATCCTTCGGGAAAGGCCGAGGCGCGAAGCGCCTGCTTTGCTTCCTCCTCCCGTTCTGTTTCTGATTTGCCGGCATAGATTAAGGGAAGCATAACATTCCGCAAGACAGTGGTTCGCGGTAAAAGGTTGAATGCCTGAAACACAAAGCCGATTTTTTGCATGCGAATGTCGGCGAGCTCATCATCGGAGAGCTTGGAGACGTCTTTGTCGTCAAGGAGATATTGGCCAGTGGTTGGCGTATCAAGACAACCGATGATGTGCATCAAGGTTGATTTGCCCGAACCAGAAGGGCCCATAATGGCAACGAACTCGCCGTCCTCGACGAGAAACGAAACGTTTTTTAACGCCTGTGTCTCGACGGCAGCTTGACCTGAGCTTGTCGAAGGGCCGCTTTTGTAAATTTTCTCGATATTTTTGCACTCAATCATGGTTCGACAAGTCCCTCGGCCGCGAGCTCGGAGCCGAACGGCCCACCACAAATAGTTAATGACCGACCTCAGCTCCGCCGCCACGAAATCCACCGCCTCCACCGCCACCGCCAGTAACGCCGGGAATTCTTAGGCCGCTTGATTGCTGTGGCTGACTTTGCGAGGCGGTTTGCGTCACGGTTTGCGTCACGACTTTATCGCCTTCTTTGAGGCCGTCTATAATTTCGGTCATCGTGTCATTCGAGAGACCTGTTTGCACATTCTGCCGGCTTGGAGTTTGAGTTTCGCCCGCAAAAATTTCCACATACGACACATCGCCTTGCTGTTTGACGGCCGAATTGGGCACAAGAAGAACATTCTGCTTCGCCTCGGTGATGATGGCCGCTGACACACTCATCCCCGGCTTCACTCTTTCATCCTGGGTATTAAAAGCAATCTTTACGATATATGTTACAACGCCCTGGGACACCGTGCCGATTGTGTCAATTTCAGCGACTTCGCCCGCAACCGAAAGCTCCGGAACAGCGTCGAAAGTCAAAGTCGCCTTTTGTTTCAATTTCGCTTTCGCCGCGTCAACCTCGTTAAGCGATATCTCTGCAAGCCGCTGGGAGGTTACCATCGTCGCCACTGCCGCGCTCGGTGAAGCGGAATCTCCTTTTATGACGTTGAGTTTCGCCACTACTCCGCCGAACGGAGCGCGGATGGAATAATAAGCCAGATTATCTTTAGCGTCTTTGAGGGCGCTTTCCCTCTGCGTCACGGAAAGTTCTTGCGATTGAATATCGAGCGGCGCGCTCTCGATGGAATTGTTCACGAGCGTCAAATTGGACAAATCGGAATTTATCACGCTGATGTCTGTTTTGAGAGTGCTTTTGTAGGTGGAAATCAGCGCCGGAAGCTTCCTGGAATAGGCGTTTGAATAATCCGTGAGGAAATCGAGGATATTCTGTTCGCTTTTCAACGCCTGGGACAGTGATTTTACCGCTTTTATCGATTCCGTGAGCAGTTTCTGAATCGCGTCGTTGTCGGCGTACCGCGAGGTGTTTTTATACAAAAGAAAAGCGGCGTCGTAATTTTTTCTTGCCGTATTGTAGTCCCCGAGCGCCGAATCCACGAAAAGAGAAATTTTTTCGAAATTGACGCTGTCTGCCTGGCCGACGAAATCCTTATAGAAAGCATTGTTCGTTTGGTTGCGGGGGTTCAGCGAATCGTTTAATATCACTTCCTGAGCGAAGGTTATTATGCTCGGCAAATCCAAGAAGCCGTTCGAAACATTGGCGAAGGCGTCGTCGAACAGTTTATCCGTGTTCGCCGAAGAAAGTTTTAGTTTTTCGAGAGCGAGGCGAGCCGATTCGAGATTTGATTCCGCGTCCCTTATGGCTTTTTGAGCGTCCGTCGGGTCAAGCTGAGCGAGCAGCGTCCCTGCTTCAACGTTCTGGCCCGCCGCAACGCCGACAGAAATTACATCGCCCGACACTTTCGGCTTCACATCTACCTGAGTCGATGCGGAAACCTGGCCGCTGCCGGAAATGGAAACAACGAGCGTGCCTTTTTGCACCTGCGCCGTAACATAACGAACCGTCTCGCCGCTGCTGCTGAAAAAATATTTATACCCCCAATACCCTCCTCCTAAAATCACGATGACAGCGATAGTCAACCACAACTTATTCGATAAAATTTTTTTGAAAATTTTTAATAGATAATTCATAAATCTTTAGCTGAGGTTTCTTTCAATAAAAGAGATGGGGCCTGGCGGCCGACGCCGACGAAGTGCTTATTGAAAATGGAGGGGGCGGCATAATTCTTATAAGTTTCGCCTCGATCTGGCCAGAATCATTCGGCCTGCCGATGACTACGATATAGTCACCTACTTTAAGGTCGGCTAATTTGGCTTCTTGGCGGAAACGGGTGATGACGGCATCGTCTTTCACAAGAATAATTTTCTCGACATCATTTCCGCCCTTGACGACCAAAGTTGCCGCTGGCGTCGAGCTTGTCTGCGCTGAGCTTGTTGAAACCGTAAAATCGATTTTGACAATCTGACCGAATGTCCCGTGCGATTCGATAAAATCTTTCCGGTCTGAAAAAAATCCCTCAAAGAAGCCGCCCCGCGGCCCGCCGAAATTCCGATGGTAATTTTCTCCCCAACGATATGAAAAATATGCTTGCCGGTAACCGACAACCATCCCGAGCCGGAACGCGAAAAACAAGACAATTAATCCCGCAACTATCCAGACAATCATCTTGAATCCTTTTGTTTGGAAAAATTTATCGAAGTCCATATTTTCAATTCGCTGCTTTAAGCAACTTTGACAACGAAATGGTATTGCTCACATACCTCGCGACATATTTCAGCGACTGTAAAACTGCCAGCAAGGCGGTTAGGAAAATTGCCAGATGGGCAGCCGGCAGCGACTCAAGAAAGAAAAAACCGGTATCCTGCCAGTTGACGAATGAGGCCGCCGGCGCCGAAACAAACACGGAAAGCACTCTTAAGGCATCGGATTCAATAATCGAGCCCCAAAGAGAAAAGAGAGCTGCCAAAAATAAGGCGATTGACCCGGCGAGTGCAACGAAGAAGCAGGCGGCCTTTCTTTTGGCGACGACAAGTTTCTTTTCCGCGTTTAGGCACCCGATAATCCGCTCCCAAAGATAGGCCGGCGGCGTTGCCGGTTTTACTTCGTCAAAACTCCCCTGTCCCCGCTCCATATATAAAATACGACGGAGCAAAACAATTTGGTGCAATTCCGCTATTCGATTTCTGTAAACCGCTTAAGCAATTGTAAGGCGCGGCGATAGTGGCTTTTGACGGTATTCAGAGGTTTCTTCAATTTTTCAGAGATTTCCTTAAATGTTAAACCTTCGTTGAAACGCATTGATATCACCGAACGATATTGTTCGGGCAATTCGATAAAATGCTCGCTAATTTTCTCCGCGAGTATTTTATTATCGGCAGCGGCCGACGGTGAAGGCCGGGGATCGACGATGCTTCCCCATAAATCATTTTGACCGTCTTCTGTTTCAAACGATGAAAACGGAAGTTCCTCTTTCTTTTTCAGCCAATCAAGCGCGGTGTTTTTAGCTATAATAAACAGCCAAGACCGAAAACTTCTGGCGGGGTCGAATTTTTTAATATGGCGCCAAACCTTGATAAAAATCTCCTGGGCGATATCGGCGGCTTTGTCTTCGTCGCCGCTGTATTGTCTGGAAAGGCCGTAAACTAGCGGCAAATATCTCTCTACCAGAGTTTCGAAGGCCGATTCATCGCCGGCCAGATATCGGACTACAAGTTGTTCGTCGTTGAGATTAGTCATTTAAAGGAAGATGGTAAAACTTTATAACCCAGTATAGAATAGAATCAGGACGATGGCAATTTCTTTTGAAGATTTCGAAAAAGTGGACATTCGGTTGGGGAGAATTATTGAAGTCGAGGATTTTCCGGAAGCCAGAAATCCTTCTTTTAAATTGAGAATTGATTTTGGCTCGGCAATCGGCGTAAAAACCTCAAGCGTGCAGGCAGTCAGCGCGCATACCAAAGAAGAACTTTTAGGGATGTTAGTGGCCTGTGTGGTCAATTTCCCGCCCAAACGGGTGGCTGATTTTACTTCGGAAGTGTTGACACTCGGCTTCAAAAACGCCGAAGGCAACGGCTGGGTGCTTGTCACGCCGGCGAAAAATTCGGTGAATCTCGGCGATAAACTGCGGTGAAATAAACAACCAAATCAATGATAACAAATTTAGGGCTTCTCCTTGCCTTACTGACTACGGTTCTATTCGCCGCTTATGGTCTCCTTTCAAGAGTGCTTTCGGTAAAAAGCACTGACCCGTTGGCTTTTTCGGTAGTTTATGGATTGTTTTCTGCGGTTTTTTCCGTCATTCTTTTACTTATTCAGAGTGAAAAACTGACGGCTATTACGGCGCCGATTTTATTCGTAACTTTTCTCGCCACTGTCGGCTACGGAGTGTTCGAAACACTTCAATTCTTCGCCAGAAAATATGTAGAGGCCTCTCGCTCAACTTTAATTTTTCAGTTCGCTCCAGCTGCTACCTTTATCGCCTCAATCCTCTTTCTACGCGAGGGTTTATCGCTCCAAAAACTTCTGGCAGTGATTCTGATTGTCGGCGGTAACCTAATCGCCCTTTATAAACACGGTGGACAAATAAGCCGGTTCGGTCTTGCAACAACGGCAGGAAGCGCCGTCGCTTTGGGTTTAGCATATGTAGGCGACAAAGTTGCTTCCCCTCATTATCCGTTCGGTCTTTATATGGCAATCTCTTATTTTTTTCCGACCTTATATGTGTTCCTTCTATTTTTAATTCTCCGCCGCGGCGATTTTTCGCCATTGAAGCGGGAATTTCTCAGCGAATCCTGGAGATTGCCATTTCTTTCATTGATTAGTGTCTCGGGATACTATTTTCTGCTTAAAACTTTACGGATTACTCAAGCATCCGTGGCAGTGCCTATAGTATTCAGCTCTACTCTGCTCACTGTTTTGGGAGGCATTCTGATTTTGAAAGAACAATCGAATATCGAACAGAAATTAGTCGGAGCGATTTTTGTTTTTCTCGGTATAATATTGCTAAAATAGTCCCTATGAAACCCGGCATTGACTATATCGGAATCGGAACGCCTTTTTTCTTATTTTGCAAACGAAAATCAAAAATTACTATTATTAAATCACAATTGTGATATAGTAATAGTAATAGTAATAGTAATAGTAACGGGACTCGATTAGCCGCTGCAGTTATGAAGGACTGAATGTTATTTAGTCAGTTAACCAATCCATTTACGCCAGCCAGGGAATTTTGAACAGAGCGGCAAATTGGAACACCAGTTCTCCAGGCCCCAGACCCGGCCGGCTCTGACTACGGCAAAATAGAGAAGAACCGCGGCGTAAATTATATGCTCATCAACGACCAGCGAATAAGGGTTCGGATAAGGGAAGCCAAGCGGCAGATAATAAAGAAGCATCAGGGCCGCGCCGAGAACGGACGACAGCCGGACCCCGATGCCCAAAATCAGCGAAACGCCGAGCAGAGTCAATCCCCATTCATTCAAAAAATTCACCACCGGGAGCACGCTTGGACTGGCCAGCCAATTGTAAAATCCGGCAAAAAGCTTCGCGCTTTTGATATAGCCGGCGGCAGTCCAGCTCTGGTCCAAGACCTTGGTTAGACCCGCGTAAAAAAACAGCCAGCCGAGTGCCACTCTCAAAATGAAAAGAGAGAGTTTTTCGAATTTAGTCATTTTTGTTTTTTGGTTTTAGATCGACCTTTCCCCGCGCTCTAAAAAGAGTGAGTTTTCTCGATTTCCGCCAATCGTTCGTATTTCGCCAATCTTTCGGCTGCGGCTGGCGCGCCGGCTTTCAAGCCGTCGGCGCCGACGCCAAAAGCCAAATCGGCAATGAAATCGTCTCTGGTCTCGCTGGCTCGATGGGAAACGATAATTGCCCAGCCCCATTCTTTGGCTCTTTTTATCGCCTCAATGGTTTCGGTCAAGCTGCCGATTTGATTCGGTTTGATGATGACGGAATTTATGCTTTTTTGCTGGCGGGCAATTTCCATCCGCGTAACATTGGTGGTGGTCAAATCATCGCCGGCAACCAACGTATTCTCCCCGAATTCAGCGAGAATTTTTGCGAAATCGGCATAATCCTCCTCGGCAAAAGGGTCCTCAAGATAAAAAAGGCCGTATTTATTTTTAAAAAGTCGGTAGGCCTCGAAAAGTTCCTCGCTCTTTTTTTTGACATTGCTGGCGGCCGCGTCCAAACCAAAATCAATCTGGCCATCAATGCCTGCCTGTCTGGCCGCTTCTTTGATGACAGCGAACGGCTCTTCGTTGCTGTTCAAAACTGGCGCGAATTCTTCTTCATCGCCCAACGACACCTCTCCGAATTTATCTCTTAAAATATCGCCGGTAGTTTTATAAATTTTTTTGGAAATTTCAAGAGCTTCGCCGGCATCTCGGGTTTTGGGGATTATGAGATATTCCTGAAAGTTGAGGTTGTTCTTGGCATGAAGCCCGCCGCCGATGATGTTGACGAGCAACCGCGGCATCTTATAAGACCTATAAGTCCTATAGGTCTTATCATCCGTTAATTCACGGATATACTGCCAAAGCGGAATCCCCTTTTGTCGGCTGGCTGCTCTGGCATAAGCCAGAGAAACCGCCAAAATAGCATTGGCTCCCAGATTCGCCTTGAAAAAACTTCCGTCAAGACCAATTAAAAAACCATCCAGCTCTTTCTGGCTGTTAAATTCTTTATTTTTCAAAGCCGGAGAAATCTCGTTTTTAATCTTAGCGACCGCTTCGCCGGCTTTTAAGTAAGGCGCTTCGAAACTGCCCCGGCTGCGGCCCTGCGGGACCGAAGCTGAAACACTGATTCCGGAATCAATTTTGAGATTGACTTCAACAGTTGATTCCCGGTGCGAATCAGAAATGGTTTTCGCATCCAGAGAGATTATTTTACTCATTATTGTATGCGAATGGCCTTGCGAATGGGCACATGCGAATTTTTATTTATCCGCTAATTTATTCATTCGTGTCATTCGCATTGTGTCAAACGCTTGAACGCGATGCGAATCTACCTGCCCGACTTCGTATGGACGACCCGCCCGACAGGACTTCGTCTTCTCGAAGTCAGGCGGGCGGGCGAGTACATCCGAAT
>CAZDFQ010000007.1:0-36776 GCA_964505005.1 uncultured Candidatus Saccharibacteria bacterium | reverse complement strand
AAAATCACAGATTCTGGCTAAAATGGGTTCGTATTTTGTCCAAAACCGACCGCCAGTTGGGATTTTGCAAGTCGGCCGAACGACTCCGCCGCGAAAATTCCAAACTGCCAAAGAATCTGTCATGCCAGAGGCAGATCCGTTTTCGGCGGAAAAACAAATCGGCTCGCCTGTCCGCCTCTGGCGGGAACCATATTTTGCTTGCCCCGTAGCGAAACGAAGTTTCTGCTATTCGGGGTAAGGGCAAAATAAATTTTTAATCATTATGGATAAAAGCATTTCATTGATAACTAAAACCAATATTAAATCCGGAAAATTGGCCACACTGATTCCGGAATTTTATAATCTCAAAAGTGTTGTTGAAAATAATGATTGGCATCATAAAGAAAATGTTTTTGACCATACTCTTTCCGTATTGGATAATTTAGAAAAAGCATTGCTTAATTTAAACGAAGAAACAAAACAATTTTTAGATAAAAAAGTAGGATCTATCAGTAGAAAAAACCTATTAAAAATTGCAACGCTTTTCCATGATATTGCTAAAAAGGAGACAATAGTTAAGAATAATAATTTTACTCTTTGTCCCAACCACGAAAACAAGGGTTCAATTAAAGCAAAAGAGATATTAAAACATTTCAAATTGTCCGATAAAGAATTAAAATTCATTTTAAACATAGTTAAAAATCATGGTCTAATTCATAAAATTTTGCCGCCCGAAAATCAAAATTTTCAAAAAGAATTTGCTAGTTTTAATAAAAGTTTTTTTCATAATATTTATCCGGAATTAATTTTATTAGCATTTGTCGATACTGCTGGAAGTTATTTGAAAAAGACTCGTCCAGCAGAATTTAAATCCAGAATTTCTTTTTATAAAAAAGAAATAAAGAATTTGCCGCCAAAGAAAAACTTGAAACCCCGAAGTGTAACGCTTTACGTTAACTACGGGGCAGGTTGTTAGTTTTCGCGGCGCCCGCTTCGACTCGCGTCGAGCGAGGCGAGGAGCCGTTCATTTTTGCCCGCCCGCCCAATCCGAGCCGCGCGCCTGCCCGCCGAAGCCTCGGCGCAGGCGGGAAGCGCGGCGAGGAAATTCGGTTCGAGCTATTCTAATATACTCCGCCAGCTAGGATTCCGAATCGCACTATCGGCAGGGACTCCTATATTTGTGAGAAATCTCCCGCCTTAAGCGAAGCCGGGCTTCGAAAACGACGGTTCAGACTGCACAAGGGCTTTGCCGAACGGCGTTTTTATGATAGAATTTTATTGCCGTCAAGCGGCTATTCTTTTTGTATGCCCAGGAAAACATCGAAAAATAACCTCAGAACCAGGGAAAAAGCTAAGGCTCCGACTAACGATAATGGAGCTTCATACACCGCCAAGGATATTTATGTGTTGGAGGGGTTGGAGCCGGTGCGCAAGCGGCCGGGGATGTATATCGGTTCAACCGGCACCGACGGCTTGCATCACCTTATCTGGGAAGTGGTGGACAACTCCATTGACGAGGCCATGGCCGGCTTCGCTAAAAACATCACGGTTGAGCTTTTGCCGAAGTCCGCCAAGGGCGGACAGGTGGCGGTGACCGACGACGGCCGCGGCATTCCGGTGGAAATGCATCAGCAGACCAAAAAATCCGCCTTGGAAACAGTGATGACCACGCTCCATGCTGGCGGCAAATTCGGCGGCGAATCTTACAAAGTGGCCGGCGGTTTGCACGGTGTCGGCGTTTCAGTGGTCAACGCGCTTTCCGAGTGGTTGCGGGTCGAGGTCTGCCGCGATGCCGGGCTTTATATCCAGGAATACATCCGCGGCAAGCCCAAAGCCAAAGTAAAGAAAACCGGCTCCTGCAGCCAAAACGGCACCAAAGTGATTTTTTCGCCGGACCCCGAGATTTTTTCAACAATTGAATTTAATGAGAAAAGAATTCTTGACCATTTAAGGCAGCAGGCCTATCTAACCAAGGGCGTGCGGATTAATTTTTTTGATTGGCGGAAACCACCGGGCTCATTTTACGGATTTTTCTTTGAGGGCGGCGTGCTTTCGTTTGTGAAATATCTGGCTAAGGACGAGAAGCAGCTCCAGGACGAAATTTTCTACATTCATAAGCAAACGACAGCTGCACGCGGAGAAGATAATCCCGAACCGAAAGCCAGCCGGAACAATAATACGATGGAGGTTGAAGCCGCCTTTGTCTATGTGGACGACATTGATACGAAAGAATTGAGTTTTGCCAACAACATTTATACTCCTGACGGCGGTATGCATTTGACCGGCTTTCGTTCGGCTTTGACGCGGACGCTCAACAATTACGCCCGGGCCGAGGGCTATCTTAAAGAAAAAGACGAAAACCTGACGAGCGATGACGTTCGAGAGGGATTGGTGGCCGTGGTTTCTTTAAAATTGCGCGAACCGCAATTTGAAGGCCAGACCAAGGCGCGGCTCGGCAATCCCGAAGCCAGAACTGTTGTTGAGGCGGTTATCAGTGAGGCGCTCAAGGAATTTCTGGAAAAACGGCCTCAGGAAGCGAGAAAGATAATTGAAAAAGTGATTTTGGCGGCCAAGGCACGGCTCGCGGCCAAAGCGGCCAAAGAAACCGTTCTCCGGAAAGGCGCTCTAGAAGGCCTGACTTTGCCAGGGAAACTCGCTGACTGCACTTCCAGGCACGCGGAGGAATCAGAGCTTTTCATTGTCGAAGGCGACAGCGCTGGCGGATGTTTTTCTGGAAAAACCAAAGTTGCTTTAGTTGATGGCAGAAACCTTAGTTTCGGAGAATTGTTAAAAGAAGAGAAAAATAGTAAAACCAATTTTTGTTATACAATACAAAATAACGGGAGGATTGGAATTGCTCCGATAAAAAATGTCCGCCTTACAAAAAAGCATGCCGAAGTAATTCAAATTACATTAGATAATAATGAGAAAATTGTTTGTACACCCGACCACAAGTTTATGCTTAGCAATCGGACATATAAGGAGGGACACAATCTGACAGAGCATGATTCTCTGATGGCTCTTTACAGAAAGCATTCTAAAATTGGAGGCAAAATTACCATTGAGGGCTACGAAATGGTTTTCGACCCCTCTGCTCGATTCTGGATTTTTACTCACCTTTTATCCGACCAGTACAATTTGAAAAACGGTAGATATGTTGAATCAAATAAATTTCACCGCCATCATAAAGATTTTAATAAGCTAAATAACCATCCTGACAACCTTGTTCGATTAAACAAAGAAGAACATCTTAAAATTCACAGGGAATTGGCTTATAAAACCCTGCGTCGTTCTGATGTTCTGGAAAAAATAAGATTGCTCCACAAAACCCCGCAATTCAGAGAAAAGATACGGCAAGCAATGTTAAAGCCGGCAATGAGGCAGTTGCTTTCGGAACGAGCGAAAAAACAATGGCAAAACAAGGATTACAAAACTTTTATGATAAATAAGTTTTTGGAATTCTATCGGACTAATGCCGAATACAGAAAAAAGAGCAGGGAAAGATTAAACCAAGCTCAAAGGGAATACTGGAGTAATCCCGGGAATGTTTTGGCTCAAGCAAAAAGAGTTAAAAAATATTTTGAAAATAATCCAGAGAGAAGAGGAATATTGCGGGGAATGGCGCTTGAACAATGGCAGAATTCCAAATTAAAGAAGTGGCGAAGCAGAGAGACAGAAAAACAATGGACCGCTGATTTTCGCGAAAGGAGGAAGATAACTTACAATCGAACTTATCAGCACAAGGCATTAAAAGCCTTGCATAATATTTATTTAAAAACCAATAATCTTGATGTGGATGCCTACGAAAATCTGAGAAGAAAAACGAATGATAAAAACTTGTTGAGATTCGAAACTATTCTGACAAGATTTTTTGGCGGAGATAGAGAGAATCTTGAATCGGCAGTCAAACTTTATAATCACCGTATTAAAAGCGTAAAATTTTTAGAGAAAAGAGTTGATGTTTATGATTTGGAAGTTCCTGAAACCCATAATTTTGCTTTAGCGAGCGGCGTGTTTGTGCATAATAGCGCCAAGTCCGGCCGGGACCGCCGGATTCAGGCGATTCTGCCGGTCAAAGGGAAAATTTTGAATGTAGAAAAGGCCCGGCTTGACAAGATGCTGGCTAATCAGGAAATCAGGTCTTTGGTGGTGGCGCTGGGCACGGCCATTGCCGAAAATTTCGATTTGGAAAAACTCCGCTATCATAAAATCATTTTGATGAGCGACGCCGATGTTGACGGCGCGCACATCCGGACTCTTTTTCTCACGCTTTTTTACCGCTACTTTCCGCAAATCATCGAAAGAGGCCATCTTTACATTGCCCAGCCGCCGCTTTACCTTTTGCAAAGAGGTAAAGAAGTCAGGTATGCCTACAGCGAGCCGGAGAAAGATAGGATTGTAAAGGAGCTCGGCAAATCTCAAAAGAAATCGCCAGAAGAGGTTTTGGAGGCCGAGAAGGAGAACGAAAGGGGAAAAATTGCCGGCCTAACAATTCAACGTTACAAGGGCTTGGGCGAGATGAATCCTGAACAGTTGTGGGAAACGACGATGAATCCGGAAAAAAGAATTTTGAAGCAGGTAACGATTGAGGACGCCGAAAAAGCCAACCGGTTGTTTAATGTATTGATGGGCGATTTAGTGGAACCGCGGAAGCAGTTCATTCAGGCCTATGCCGCTGAGGTGAGGAATCTTGACATTTGATTAGGCGCTCTGAAATTTGATTTTCTGCCGGCTTTCTGTTATGTTTTTGAAGCCAAATGTTGGAAAAAATAAAGAAATTTTTCGAGGAAACTCGGCAGGAACTCCGGCGGGTCAACTGGCCAACCAGACAGGAAGCAATGCGTTTGACGATGTTTGTGATTACTCTTTCTCTTGGCCTAGCGGTTTTTCTGGGAGTTTTTGATTATCTTTTTTCTTTTATTTTGAAAAAGTTTATTTTGAAAACATAAGGTGAAAAATGCGAATAATATGCGGATGCCGTGAATGCCGCAAATACTATACTATGAATAATTAGCAGTATTCGCATCTATTCGTAGATTGGCATTAGGTAGCGTAAACAGATGAATGATATGCAAAAAAAAGACAATTTACGGCACTGGTACGCGGTTCATACTTATTCCGGCTACGAGGAGGCGGTGGCGCGCTATCTGCGGCAGAGGATAGAATCTCTCTCGATGGAGGATAAAATTTTCGAGGTGATTGTTCCGGTTGAGAAAAAAATAAAAGTGAAAGGCGGCAAACGGGAGGTCGTGGAAGATAAACTTTACCCCGGTTATGTGCTGGTGAATATGATTCTGACCGAAGATTCTTGGTACGTGGTTCGAAACACTCCCCGGGTTACCGGTTTTGTGGGGCCAGACAACACTACGCCGACGCCGCTTTCCGAAGAAGAGGTCAACGCTTTTTTAAGGCAAAAAGGCAAAGAGGAAGGAGCTTTTAAGATCGATTTAGCGGTCGGCGACGCGGTTAAAGTCATTGATGGCCCGTTCCGGGATTACGAAGGGAAAATTTCGGAAGTCGACGAAGTCAAAGGCAGAATAAAAGTGTTAGTGCCGATTTTCGGCCGCGATACAGCCGTTGATTTGGATTCGTTGCAAGTGAAGAAAATTTAAAAATCAAATATCAAATATCTCAGCCCGAGGCTGATCCGCCTTTGGCGGAAAAATGACAAAGCAAAATCTAAAATGATTTTAACTTTAGGAAATTTTACATTTTAATCTGTCATTTTCCATTTTGATTTTTAAACTTTGATTTATTTTATGGCTAAGCAAATTAAGACAACAATTAAATTACAAATCCCGGCTGGCCAGGCAAATCCGGCGCCGCCGGTCGGACCGGCCTTGGGCCAGCACGGCATTAACATCCAGCAATTCTGCCAGCAGTTTAACGACGCGACCAAAGAGATGGCCGGCGACATCATTCCAGCAGAAATAACTATTTTTGAAGACCGGAGTTTTACTTTCAAGTTGAAGACGCCGCCGGCCTCGGCGCTCCTTAAAAAAGCGGCTGGCCTGGAAAAGGGTTCCGGCGACCCGCTTAAAAAGAAAGTCGGCAAAGTCAGCAAAGAAGATGTCAGAAAAATAGCCGAGAAGAAAATGGTTGATTTGAATACGGACAATATTGAAGCGGCCGTAAAAATAATCGAAGGCACGGCCCGGAGTATGGGCATACAGATCGAATAGTTCTGTGGCAGACATAAAAATTTTAAACGAGGGGTATGTAAGAAAACTCCCGAATGGTTGGGTAGCTAACTCAACTACTTGCTTGATTACCTCGGACGGCAAAAGGATTATTACCGATCCTGGTTGTAATCGTGCAAAGCTTTTGGATGCATTAAAAAAAGAGAATCTGAAAACGGGAGATATTGATTATGTGTTCTTGTCTCACTGCCACCCCGACCATATTTTACTTGCGGGAATTTTTGAAAATGCGAAGTCGGTGACTTACGATTCCAATCTTATCTACAACAATGATTCACTAGTTGAATTCACCGAGGATTCGTTGGGTGACGAGATTAAAATTATTCAAACTCCTGGCCATGTGCTCGAACACATTTCTTTATTGGTCAACACTCCCGAAGGCAAAGTAGCTATTGCTGGGGATGCAATCTGGTGGCTTGAAGATGAAGAACAAAAATTCCATGTTGATCAACCCGATCACTCCCAGGCCAAAGGCATGAACATGGGAACGTTAATCGGAAGCAGGAAGAAGCTCATCGAGCTTGCGGATTTTATCATTCCTGGTCACGGCAAAATGTTTAAAGTCGACAAGTAAAAGATACTCATATACAATTACAATAAAATTATCGGTTGTTTTCCTGTTCACTTTTTAGAATTATCGAGGGTTCAAAGAGAAGTATGGGGATTAAAATAGTAAATTAGAAATAGATGGATATTAAAATTTTTAGGTTTAGAATTTAGAAATTTATATCATTATGCCTTGGCAAAAACAGGAACCGATATTCATTCTTTTTGAGGGAGGCGAAGGTTCGGGCAAGACCACTCAAGCCCATCTTTTGTACGGCGCCTTAAAGCGGCTGGGCCGCCGGGTCGTTTATAACGATGAACCGGGCTCGACTGACATCGGATTCAAAATCAGAAGCGTCCTCCTCGAAGCAGGGCGCGGCGAACTCGACCCGTTGACGGAATTTCTTCTTTTCGAAGCTGACCGCTCCCTGGATTTTCATTTGAATATTATTCCGCGGTTGGAAAACGGCACCGATGTGGTTCAGGATAGATGTTTTGGTTCTACTTTCGCCTATCAGGGATATGGCCGGGGACTCATAAAAACCCACAGCTCGCTTATGAAAATGATTGACAAAGCGAGTCGAAGGAATCGGTATCCGAATATAATATTCCTTCTTGACGGCGACCCGAAAAAATTATTACAGCGTATCGACCGGCGAGCCAAAAAGCGAACCTCTTTTGAAATGGGAAATCTCTCTTTTCACAACCTTATCCGGAAAGGGTTTCTCGCTCAGGCGCGGCAGGATAGAAAGCACTGGTTTGTTTTGGATGCCTTCCAGCCGCCTCATATTTTGCACAAAAAAGTCTTTCAGAAGGTTGCCAAGCTCTTAAAATAGCTGCAGTGCTTGTTTATTTTGCCGCCGGATTTCGGTAAGATAATCTTGTTATGGAGTATAAACCGACTATTGGGCTTGAAATCCACGTCGAATTGAAGACGCGAACTAAAATGTTCTGCGATTCTTTAAACGACCCCGACCCGCTTCGACTCGCGTCGAGCGAGGCGAGAGAAAAACATCCCAATCGAAATGTTTGCCCGGTTTGCCTCGGGCATCCCGGCACTTTGCCAACCATAAATAAAAAGGCAGTTGAAGCGGTTATCAAGACCGGCTTAGCTCTCGGCGGTAAAATCAATCCCGAAAGCAAGTTCGACCGGAAAAATTATTTTTATCCTGATTTGCCCAAAGGTTACCAAATTTCGCAATACGACCAGCCGTTGGTTTTAGGCGGCGAATTAAATGGCATTCGTTTAAGGCGTATTCATTTGGAAGAAGACACCGGCACTCTCGTGCATCGCCCGAATGACAAGCGAATTAAACCGAATAATAAACGAATATTCGGAAGCGATTCGATCTCATTCGATGATAATTCGGGCGAAGGCGTAAGCCTCGTTGATTTCAACCGCGCCGGCGTGCCGCTGATGGAGCTGGTGACCGAGCCGGACATTGAAAGCGCCGAGCAGGCGGTTGATTTCGGGAAAGAACTCCAGCTGATTTTGCGGTATCTTGATGTTTCTGATGCGGATATGGAAAAAGGCCAGATGCGAGTCGAGGCCAATATTTCATTAAGCGACAAGCGACAAGCGACCCGCCTGCGCCAAGGCTTCGGCGGGCAGGCAAGCGACAAGGAGTTAGGGACAAAAGTCGAAATTAAAAATCTTAATTCTTTCCGAGCAGTGGGAGAAGCTATTGGTTTTGAAATAAAGAGGCAGTCGGAAATTTTGGAAAAAGGCGAAGAAGTAAAACAAGAAACAAGGGGATGGAGCGATGCAGGCAAAAAAACCATAACCCAGCGTTTCAAAGAAGAAGTGCACGACTACCGCTATTTTCCGGAGCCGGATTTGCCGCCGTTTGAGCCGACGGAGATTTTTGACATTGAGGATATGAAACGGCATTTGCCGGAACTGCCGGCCGTCAAGCGCGAACGCTTTCAAAAAGAATATGGCTTATCTTTGAATCAGGCGGAAGTTTTGGTTCAAGACAAGTTTTTGGCGAATTATTTTGAAGAAGCGGCCTCAGAATTAAAATCCCAATTACCAATTACTAATTACCAATTACTAATTAACTATTTAACCAGCGATTTATTGGGCTTGATGAATCAAGCGGGGATTGATATTGCAGAATTGAAAATCACTCCGGAGCATCTGGCTCATTTGGCCGCTCTAATCAAAAAAGGCGAGTTATCATCGCGGATGGCCAAAGACATTTTGCTCGAGATGTTTAAAACCGGTTCGGACCCGGAAGATATTATCGGGGAAAAGGATTTGGCGCAGATTTCGGATGAGGAAACAATCAGACAGGTTGTCAAAGAAGTGCTTACAGAAAATCCGGCGGCCGTCGGAGATTATAAAAAAGGTAAAGAGACGGCGTTTCAGTTTCTAATCGGCAAAACAATGGCGAAATTAAAAGGACAGGGAAACCCGGAGAAGATTGGAAAACTTTTAAGCGAAGAATTAAAGGAGGTTTAATTGAGGAGGAATTGCCTAACAAGTCGAAAAACATCTTTTCCGTTTTGAACCCACTTAATCTCTTTATCCTTTTTGAACCAGGTCATCTGCCGTTTGGCGTAGTGCCAGGTATTTTTCTTAATATCTTTTATGGCCTCGTTGAGGCCATACGCGGATTTATGCGGATTTAGCGGATTTATGTGGATATCAGTATCAATCCGTTTTAATCCGTATTTATCCGTGTCTAAATAATTGATTATCTCCCGGTAGCCGATAGTGTCAAAGGCCGGCAGGGCCGGCGGGTATTTTTTAACAAGATTCCTAACTTCATCAACGAGACCAGCTTTAATCATTTTATCAACTCTTTTTCCTATTCGTTTTTTTAACTTTTCTTTCGGCATATCAAGGCCGATTTTTAAGGCCTCGAAAAGTTTTTCGCCCTGTTTGCGTTGTTGCGAGAATGGCTTGTTGGTCTGGAGGGTGATTTCCAAGGCCCGAATCACGCGCCGGGGATTGTTTCGGTCAACGATGTAGGCGGCTTCCGGGTCAAATTTAACGAGCTTTTGGAACAGATAATCCAGTCCTTTCGCGGCTATTTCGCGCTCCAGCTTTTCGCGCAATTTCGCGTTCGGTCTGACTTTCGGAATATCGAGGTTATCAACCACGGCTTTGACATAAAGGCCGGTGCCGCCGACCAGAATCGGGATTTTCTTTCTGGCGAGAATTTTTCTGATGGCCGCGATGGCGTCTTTTTTATACTGCGTAACAGTGTATGGCTGATTAGGATTTCTTATATCAATCAGACGATGTATCACTCCATTGGATACATAATTATCATTTTTAATTTTGAATTGTAATTTTGATTTTTGATTTTTGAATTTTGATTTATTTTCTGGCGGCTTGGCCGTGCCGATATCCAGGCCGCGATAAATCTGCCGCGAATCAGCGGAAACAATTTCGGCGCCTGCGCCCGAATATTGAGCGAATGAAAAAGAATCTTTAACGAATATCCGTTCCTTATTCGTTTTTATTTGTTTGTCATTCGGGCGTTTGAACTTTAAACCAGAAAGGGATTCCGCGATTTTGATGGCTAAATCAGTTTTGCCCGAGGCAGTCGGTCCGACGATGACTATCAGTTTAGGTTTTTTTGACATTCGGCTGTTTATCCTCATAATGATATTAGTTTTTTGTCAGGATTCCAACTCGCAGCAAGGCGCCCCGGGAAGAGAGGAAAAAAGATGACCCCCAAAAAGAGGGTCGAGAAGATCAAAGAGGTGTTCGCTCTAACCAAAAAGTTCTTTACCGGAGCGCTCTCGAATGGCGCCTTGGAAGAACTGATTGGGGAGCACGCCAATAGGACGGGGAATATAATCAGCCACATCAAATTCCCTGTGAGGATTGGCGAGGCCTTACACCAGTTTTGGCTCATCGCTTGGCAGAAGGGCGGCGGTTTGGCTATACATCTTTACGACGGCCAGGACCGCTACCAGAAGGAAATAGATGAGCTGACCGGGCGCTGGAAGGATTATGTCGGCAAAAGCGTGGGTGGCGTCGAGATTGATACTCGGGACGGGACGCCGCACCGGCTGTGCCGGCATTACGGCCAGCCCATTCCTGACAACAACTGAGGGGGTCTGCTGCGAACAAGCCGTCCGGTGTTTCTTCCCGGACGGCTTCCCATTTTCTGGCCTTGTGGATAAGTTTTTTGACCTCATTAGATAGATATTATATTTTAAAAATAGAACCAATTCTTGCCGCAAGCTCCGGCGGCAAGGGGAGTTCTATAATCATCCACCGGAAAGGAGGAGGATTTAGGTGGGATGGAATTCCCGCAGAGGAGCACAAGACCCCTGGGAGGTGGGGCAACCATGAAGCGACACGGCACGCAGCACTGGCACAGCGAGAAGTAGCGTCGGCAACCTCACGCTGGGAGGTGCACCTCCCAGCGGCACTCTTCACAAATTCATACCACTATTTATCTGGATACTCGCATCACCGCCGGCCGTTGGACTCTCCACGGCCGGTTCACTTTTCATAAGACAAGAAACTATTAAAAAGATTATCGGTCATTTGTTCTTTTTAGATTAGAAATAAGGAGCGCTATGACATGTCATAACACCCAAGGCGGATAGAATAATGGCGCTGTGATACATCACAGCGCCATTATTCTGCGTCGCTTATTTGATTCTTGATTCGAGAAAACTTAGAGAGTTTTGTCTTCGATTTCTTTCCGGATATTGAGAATAAAGTTTTCCACTTTTATTTGTCCGTAATCCTTTCCGCTTCTGCCTCTTTCAGCAACTGTGCCAGTATTTTTTTCTTTTTCTCCGACTACCAACATATAGGGGATTTTTTCTAATTGGGCATTGCGGATTTTCTTGTTCAAGGTTTCGTTGCTTTCATCCATTTCCGCCCGGATGCCGGCATTTCTCAATTTCTCCAAAACTTTTCGGGCGTAATCATTGAATTTATCGCTCACCGGCAGAATTTTTGCCTGCACCGGCGCCAGCCAGACCGGAAAAGCGCCGGCAAAATGTTCGATAAGAACGGAAATATATCTTTCAATCGCGCCCATGATAGCGGCATGAATCATCACGATACGTTCTGGTTGCCCCTTCTCGTCAGTGCAGCTTAGGTCAAATCGTTCAGGCATATTCATATCGAGCTGAATAGTCGCCACTTGCCATTCCCGGCCCAAAGAATCTTTAGCCAGAAAATCGATTTTGGGGCCATAGAAAGCCGCCTCGCCAGCCGCCTCGATAAATTTAACGCCATGTTTTTTAAGAATTTTCCTCAATTCACCCTCGGTCTCACTCCAGTGCTTCGGCGTCCCAAGGTATTTTTTGGGCTGTTTGGGGTTACGAAGCGAGAGGCGGATTCGAAGCGAGAATCCTGCCGCTCTATAAAAATTTTCGATAATGTTCCAGACTTTCTCTATCTCCGGTTCCATCTGGGATTTTCGGCAGAAAACATGGGCATCGTCTTGGGTGATGGCCCGGACGCGGGAGAGTCCTGATAATTCGCCACTCTGTTCGTCGCGATAAACTTTGGTGGTAGTGGCGTAGCGTTGCGGCAATTCTCGACAGCTCCATTTTCGGCGGGTATAGATCTGAATATGGTGAGGGCAATTCATCGGTTTGACCACAAAAAGATGTCCTTCGCGGGTGTTAATTTTGAAGAGTTCATTCTGGAATTTTTCCCAATGACCGCTTATCTCATATAAATCTTTTTTAGTAAGGTGGGGGATGTCGACTCTTTCATAACCATGTTTTTTTCTTAATTCCCAAACAAAGGAATCGAGTTCGTCCCGGATGATTGTTCCCTTGGGCGTCCAGAGCGGCAAGCCGCTGCCCACCACTTCGGAAAAAGTAAATAAATCGAGGGCAGGCCCCAGTTTTTTATGGTCGCGTTTTTCCGCCTCCTCAAGCATTTTGAGATGGACAGCCAGTTCTTTTTTCGTTTCAAAAGCCACACCGTAAACTCTGGTCAGCATCGGATTCTTTTCGTTGCCGCGCCAGTAGGCGCCGGCGATTTTGGTTAGCTTGAAGGCCTCGGGATTGATTTCTTTGGTCGAGGCAACGTGGGGGCCGGCGCATAAATCTGTAAGATAGCTTTGAGCTTTTACCTGCCTGCCGAGGCCTCGGCGCAGGCGGAGCTTAGAGGTTTTAGGAGAAGATGTTTCGTAGATGGTAAGCCTTTTCTTATTTTTAACGAATTCTTTTATAAGGTCTAATTTGAACAGCTGATGCTTAAAAAGTTTTTTGGCTTCGGCGAGCGAAGCGGTTGATTTTTTGAATCGCAAATCTTTTTTAGCAAGCTCGGCCATTTTTTTCTCAAGGCCGGGCAAATCCTCGACTGAGAGCGGTTTGGGCAAATCAAAATCGTAATAAAACCCGTTTTCGATTACGGGGCCGATGCCGAGCTTGGCTTTCGGAAATTTTTCCAAAACTGCCATGGCCAAAAGATGAGCCAAAGAATGTCTTATCTTCTCAATTTTTGCGCCTTTTGACATACTATAGATTATATGTACTTCTCCGAATTTTTAAAGAACTTTACTCACAGCCAAAATAAGATATTATAAATTCAATGCTTGATATAAAACTTCTTCGTGAAGAGCCGGAAAAAGTCAAAGAGGGAATTTTAAAGAAGGGCGCTGACCCGAAGCTGGTTGATGATTTTTTAAAATTAGATACGGCTTGGAGGAAGATTACTGCCGAACTCGACAATCTTCGGGCTGAACAGAAAGAATTGAGCGGGGAACGCGACCTTGAGTCGGCCAAAGGACTCAAAGAAAAAATAAAAATAAAAAAGCAGGAAATCAGCGAGCTGGAAAAAGAACGACTCGGAATCTGGATAAAAATTCCCAATCTTCCGGACGATGATGTGCCGGTAGGTCCAGATGAAAGTGGCAACCGGGTTTTAAGAACTTGGGGTGAGCCAACGAAATTTGATTTTCACCCTCGAGACCATCTTGAGCTCGGCGAGAAGCTCGGTTTGATAGATGTCGAACGCGCCAGCCGCATTGCTGGAAGCCGCTTTAACTACCTGAAAGGCGAAGCTGTGCTTCTTGAATTTGCCCTCGTTAAATTTGTCTTTGATGTTTTGTCTGACGAAGAAATCCTTAAAAAATTAGCCGGGGAAATAGAAAAAGAATATCCATCAAAATTATTTTTGCCAATGGTGCCCCCAGCGATGATTAAAACAGATGTGCTTCAAAAAATGGCTCGGCTGGAGCCAGAAGAGGAACGCTATTACATTCCAAGCGATGACTTGTATCTCGTTGGTTCAGCCGAACATGCGCTCGGTCCATTTCATCTGGGGGAGATAATTCCGGAGGACCGATTGCCGATTCGTTACATCGGTTTTTCCTCGAGTTTTCGGCGCGAAGCCGGCTCTTACGGCAAGGATATGCGCGGCATTTTAAGGATGCATCAGTTCGACAAACTTGAGATGGAAACATTTACCCTACCGGAAGATTCAAGAAAAGAGCAGGATTTTATAGTGACGATTCAGGAATATCTTGTTCAATCATTGGGACTGCCCTATCAGGTTGTTGCTATTTGTACTGGCGATATGGGCGCTCCCGATACACGACAAATTGATATTGAAACCTGGCTGCCAAGCCAGAACCGTTATCGCGAGACGCATACGTCGGATTTAATGACCGATTACCAGGCGCACCGGCTGCAAACCCGCGTGCGCCGAAAGAATGGCGAAATTCAATTTGTTCACATGAACGATGCGACAGCCTTTGCCATTGGCCGGACGTTGATTGCTATTATGGAAAACTATCAGACAAAGGAGGGCAAGATAAGAGTCCCGAAAATTTTGCAAAAATATCTCGGCAAGAAAATTATCGGCTAAATATTTTTTGATTTCAGCTAAAGCCGGCATGGCCAAAGAAGTCAGTTCTTTATCGGATGTTTACAAAAAAGAGAAGCGCCGCCGCCTTTTAGTTATTTTCGGTTCGGTCATCTTTATTATTTATGGCCTGACCCTTGCTGGAATATGGCTGGTTATTTATTCGCCGCTTTTTCGTATTCAAAAAATAGAAATCAGCGGCAATCAGCGGGTGACGGCCGATGATGTCCGAACCTTTCTCATTCTTCAGTTCGCCGGCGATTCTCTTTGGAAAAAAGTTCTTGGTTCTCGCAATATTCTTGTCTGGCCGGAAAACTTTTCTCAGGACAATTTGAAATTGATGCCCGAACTGAAAAGCATTGCCATCCAGAAAAATTACGGCAGCCGGAGCGTTTTTGTGAATGTCATTGAAAGGCAGCCACTCGGCATCTGGTGTTTCGTGCCTCGCCCGAATAATGAACAAATAGAAACGAATAATAAACAAATATTCGGCGGAGATTCGGTTTCATTCGATGAAAATTCGAGCGACAACACGGCGTGTTGGTGGCTTGACGATGAGGGAGTGCTTTTCCGCCGCGCTTTTGATGTTGAAGGCAATTTGATAGAAGTTATTGACGATTATTCCCAGCGTGAGCTTGGTCTGGGTTCGAAAATTTTGCCGCCGCAATTCATCTCCAATCTGTTTACCATTTTAAAAGTTGTCGCAAGCAGCAGCTTGAGTATCAAAGAAATCCGGCTCAATGATTTAGAACTTCAGGAGATTGAAGTCGATACTTATGGCGGCTCGTCCGCCGAAACCTCGGCGAAAGCGGGCCCCAAAATTTATTTCAGTTTGCGCTTTCCGGCAGCCAATACTTTGGAGGTTATCCGGTTGTTTAGGGGTCAAACAAATTTCGGCAATTTAAAATACCTTGATTTTCGGGTGGAAAATCGGGCGTATTATAAGTAATTAATTATGTGGCATAAAATTACTGAATATTTCTCTTCCGCCTTCTTCCTTCGAGATAGGCGCAGTTTCACCCTCGTTGAATCGTTAGTCGTCGTCGCCCTCATCGCCAGGAGATCCTATAATTGCTTATTTCAACGGTCTCCTCAACGACGTCCGCATCTACAACCGGACCCTCTCCGCCGCCGAAATCGCGGCCATTTACAACGCCACAAAGTAAACCCTGTTATGCCCGGGCATAACAGTAGTGCTATGCTGTAGCATAGTAGTATCCGGCCAAGATGGCTGGCTTCAGAGTTTATAGATAAAAATTGAAGTGCCAGCGCGGTAATCCGGCGGCGGGACGTTGCCCATTCCGGGGAGTGGCGGGCGGAGCGCGGTGAGCCAGCGGTATTCGTCTTCAGAATTGCGCGTTTGGCCGGGAGCCAGCGGTTGGACAGCGCCTTCAAGCGTATTTATAGAGACAGCGAGCCAGCGGATACCTTGCTTCACTGGATTTCCTTTTGACGATTGCCAGTCAACTTCTTTTTCGCCGAGATAATATTTCGGGTTGCCGCCGCCGAAATAATCAACGGCAATTAAGGGAATGTCATTATCAGGGTTATTGTCATTGTTGCGTTCGTTCACAAACGCTTTCAGCCGCAGCAAATCTTGACCCCAGTCATAATTGGAATCAGTAACAAAACGATAGCCGTTGCGGAAACCGCCGCCAAGTTCATTGAAATAAGAAAGAAAATAGGGCGCTGAAAAAATCGTTTCCAGAAACAGCCAGATGAGAAGAACCGCCAAGAATAAGTTTTTGAAGGCGAGCCAGACGGCTGATTTGAGAAACGACCACAGCCATCGGAATTGAAGCCGGAATCTTTCAAATTTGTTTTCCGAGAGCCAGCGCTTCCAAGCGCTCGCGCTAAGAATGTAGATAAAAGGAACCGTCGGCAGAAGATAGCGGACGCCGATGTTCAGCGGGCTTCTGACACTATATAACCAGTAGAAAATTATAAAGACCAGCATGGAAAATTCGGAAAAATTAACGCCCAAATAATCATTGAAGAAATAGCTTATGACTTTCGATTTATAATTTTTTATTTTTTTGATTACGAGCCAGACAGCAAGAATCAAAGCGATAAATACAATCAGTAAAACCGGCAGCGGTTCTTTCAGAAAATAAACGACCGGGAAATAATACGGCGAACCGGCGGCCGAGACCTGGCCGAGAAAATAACTGGTGTTGCCGCCGGCTGACCGCTGGAGGACCATCAGGACGCCGAGAAGATACTGGGCGAATGGCCTGGTCAGGTTGTTTTTGGCAAGCCAGATATTGAAGTCGGCCAGACAGCGTAACGGCTGACAGATTTTGTCAATCGGCGTGGGGCCGCCGGCGAATGAAGTAAGAATGAATTCCGTATCACTGGCTTGTTTCTGGATAGGGTAGTTGAAAGTGAAAAGAAAGTAGACCGGATAAACAATAAGAACATAACCAATCAGGAAAATGACGATGGTTGATTTTAGATATTTCCAAGCCCGGAGGGAAAATCTTTTGAAGCGGACGGCTGGCTCGGTTATTGACCAGTCGCGAATAATAGTAGAGAAGAAGAAGAAAGAAATAATAATGAAAAAATAAGGGATAAGGAGAACGACGGAAAATTTCATTAGCTGGGCGAGACCAAAAGCCAGTCCCGCATAGAGAAGGTGGCGCCTTGAGAGCGAATTGAGGAATTTAATAAAAAAGTAACTGCCCACGACTACGCCGAAGGTCGCGGCGATATCGGTGGTAACATAATGGCCGTGAGCGAGAACCGTCGGCGACAAGGCGAACAAAAAAGTCGGCAGGAGCGCCCACCAGTTGCCGAGAAGTTCTTTTGACCAGAGGTAAATTAAAACGATTAATAAGAGTGTTAAAATAATCGGCGCGATTCTGGCCAGGCGGATGATTTGATTGGCATTATTGCCGGACTGATAAAAAAATTCCGCGCCTGTTTGCCATTGGCCGTTGGTGTCAGTTGTCCAGGCCGGGCTTTGAGTCGGAAATTTAAGATTTAAAAAAAGAAGCGGCAGAGCAGCGAAGGTTTTGAGAAGCGGCGGATGTTCGGGATTGAGACGATAGTCAAGGAAGCGAGCATAGCCGTAGCCAGCCGGAATATGAGCCAGTTCGTCCATAATGGCCGAGTCGCCCAAAGCCGCCCAAAGCATCAGAGAAAAGGAAATTAGGCCGATTAGGAAGACAATTAAAATTACTGACGTTGATTTTAAGCTGGACCAATCCATCGAGATTATTATAGCAAATTTTTATTGCTATCGATTTGTTATCTTGATAGTAGAAGCGGCGAGCGCGCAGGCGCGCTCGCCGCTTTAGGGAGGACCAGAGGCCGGGTAGTTTCTACGCTGTCGATGTTGGACCGGTTCTCTTGGGGGTGAGCAGTCCGCGCCTTTTGAACTCCACGAGGTACACATTGTGGAGTTCATCGTTAAAACTCCCGCGCCGTTCCGCCCACACCAGGGCAGCATTCCAACTATACCACAGCTGTCGATTGGAAAATCCCCTCAGCCTTTCCTGTAAGTCGCGCGCCTTCTGTTCCATTTTCGGCTTCCTCCTTTTGAATGGATTGTTGTCGGCTTGTCTGCAGCCGTGCTATCTATTAGATTAAAATTTTATGAATAAAAAGACAAATTTTCTAATTTTTGAATTTCCTGTCTTAAACAACTAAAATACCTGAAAATGAAACGCAAAGTCCCGAAAAAGAATATTTCTTCTTGGATTGCCGATATCGAAGAACCGAGGAAAGAAGAGCCGGAGAATTTTACGCCAATTAAGGAAAAGCTTGTCGAAGCGATTCTGCCGCGCCGCAAAATGACAAGCGGAGAGCAAGCCGACAATCTTCTTACTTCTTCTCCCAAAATCTCATCTTTTAAAAAATTTTTGGTTTTTATCTTGGCCGTATTTTTAGTTGCGGCCGGGTGGTTCGGCTTCAGAATGTATGCGAAGTGGAGCGAACTTTCGGCTTTATTCTCCTCAGCCGAAGCCCGCCTCAAAATTTTCTCCGGCGGCGTTTCCGGCCAGGGAGAACCGTCAGAAAATCCAGCCGCGCCGGAAACGGTTATCGACGGCTTGGATTTATTCAGAATAAAAATTTTGTTCGGCGGCGCGGGCGAGGCCTATAAAAATTTCCAGATTGCTTCGCTGGCGTCATTCGATTTAGTCAATGAATTCAATGCAATCAAAAATAATTGGCCTGATTTTCTTCTTAACGGTAAAGGCGAAGAATTTATCGGCGAGCTTAAAAATATAAAAAAAGATTTGTCTGCTATCCGCGAAGCCGACAAAAAGTTGGCGGAATTGAATTTAGGTCTTGAAAAATTTTTTTCCAGCAACGAGAGTTCGCGGCTGTCTTTCCGGTCTGATTTGGAACGCTGGGAAAATTTTCTGGATTCCCTGACCGGCTGGCTGGAGGCCGACCAGGGGCGTCGCCTTCTCGTTCTTCTGGGGAATTCGTCGGAGCTCCGACCCGGCGGCGGTTTCCTCGGCAGTTATCTTGATTTGACTTTGAGAAAAGGGAACATCGAGAAGCTCGAAGTTTACGACATAAACGACGCTGATCGCGAGCTCGATAAGAGAATCGTGCCGCCCAAGCCGTTGCAGGTAATCGCCACGCGCTGGCGAGCCGCTGATTCCAACTGGTTTTTCGATTATTCGCTTTCGGCCGGGAAAACCATCGAACTTTTGGAAAAGTCAAAGAAATACAGCCGAGATTCGATTTCTTTTGATGCCGCCTTGGCAATTTCGCCGATTGCCGCGAGCGACATTTTAGAGCTCACTGGTCCGATTGAGGTCGCTGGCCGGCTCATTAACAAAGATAATTTTTTAACTGAAATTCAAAAAGAAGTTCAATTAAACCAGAACAGCGGCCACCGGAAAGACATCATCAAGACATTAGCGCCCTTGGTCGTCGATAAATTGAAAACTCTTCAAAATGGCGGCGGGCTGCTGTCCGAAAAATTTTTAGAGTGGCTGAACCGCAAAGATTTAATGTTTTATTTTAAAGAGCCGAAGCTCGAAAATTTTTTTGATTTTTACCAGGCCGCCGGCAAGGTCTTTGAGCTGCCGAAAAATTTCAACGGCGACTATTTGGCCGCGGTGAACGCCAATATCGGCGGCGCTAAGACCGATTTATTCATAAAGCAAAAAGTTATTTTTCGGACCCAGCTCGAACTTGACGGCAGCGCCAGTAATCAGCTGACCGTAATCCGAGACCACCAAGGCAATAAATCACCATTTTGGTGGTATCGTTTGCCGAACGAAGATTATCTTCAGATTTTTACTTTGCCTGGAGCAGCGCTCGTCAATGCAAGCGGCGGCCAGAGCAAAAAAATCACTCCGAGAATTAATTACGCGAGAAGCGGCTATTCAATCGACTCCCTTGTTGCCGAGCTCGAAGCTGGCTTGAAGAAAGATTTTAATCACCCGGAAATCGATGTATTTACTGAATCAGGAAAAAATGTTTTCGCCACCTGGCTGAAAACCAACGTCGGTCAGACAACCCAAGCCGTTTTCGACTACAAAGTCCGTCTGTTTTCCCCTCCGGCCGCCGGCTTGGGTTATGCTTTCGTTTTTGAAAAACAGGCCGCGACCAGCGGGGAATATCAATTCGAGATTTACGCGCCGATTGGCTTTCGCTGGAAAGAAAATAATCTGCCGGTTTTTGAGTATTCGATTGACAATCCGCCGGGCCGGTTAATTTTCAACTTGACGATGGAGAAAATAAAGTGATATGGAAGAATCTAATATCAGAAATTTTGTAATTATCGCTCATATTGATGCCGGCAAATCCACTTTGGCTGACCGGTTTTTGGAAATAACCGGAACAGTTGAGCCGCGCAAGATGAAACCGCAGTATCTTGACCAGCTGGAACTCGAGCGCGAGCGCGGAATCACGATAAAGATGGCGCCAGTGCGGATGGCGTACCATTCTGACCGCGAAACAGAGCGAAATATTACGCGAAATGTTGCGAATAATTTTCGCACCAATTCGCATTTTAATTCGCAAAGTTTCGCTTCATCTTCAAAATTTATTCTTAATCTTATTGATACGCCGGGACATTCTGACTTTGCGTATGAGGTTTCGCGGGCCTTGGCCGCTGTTGAGGGCGCCATTCTTCTAGTAGATGTCACTAAAGGCATCCAAGCGCAGACGCTCTCCAATTTCCGGATGGCAGCCAAAGCGGGTTTGAAAATAATCGGGGCTGTAAATAAAATCGACCTTCTTCGAACGCGGACAGACGCGGATAATAACGCAGAACTGCGCAGGAAAATTAAAGAATTAGCCGATTTAATCGGTGACGCTCCGGAAGAAATTCATAAAATTTCCGGCAAAACCGGCGAGGGCGTAAAGGAACTCTTGGAGGCGGCGGTAAGGCGAATTCCCGCTCCGAAAATTTACGATGACAATGATAATGTAAGCCGCACCCTGATTTTCGATTCTCTTTATGACGATCATAAGGGCATTATCGCTTTCGTAAGAGTTTTCGGCGGCGAATTTAAGCCAGGGGATGGAGTTCAATTTATTGCTACCGGTAAGAAAACAAAGATTAAGGAAGTCGGTTATTTCATACCAGAATTGAAACCGGTTGCCGGGCTGTCGGCCGGCGAAATCGGTTATATCGCCACCGGCCTAAAGGAACCGGCCGCCGTCAAGATTGGCGACACCATTATTGCAAATAACCGCGGAACTACTTCCGCGAAATTTCGCGAATCTCCACATATCAATTCGCAGAGTTTCGCCTCCCTGGCGCTGCCGGGATACAAGGAGCCGTTGCCGGTGGTGTTCGTTTCTTTTTATCCAGATGCCAAAACTAAATTTGAAGATTTGAAAGCCGGTCTAGAGCGGCTGCGCTTGACCGATTCGGCGTTGACTTTTGAGCCGGATTCGAGCGAGGCCCTGGGCCGGGGGCTGAAAGTCGGCTTCCTGGGTCAGCTTCATTTTGAAATAACCGCCAGCCGGCTGGAGCGGGAATTTGGATTGGAATTTATGACGAGTTTCCCTTCTGTTGCCTATCGCGTCAAAAGAAAAGGCAAAGTTGAAGTCATTAGAGACCCGAATGATTTTCCAGCCGACCCGGATTTTGTTTTTCAGCCGATGATAAATCTGGAAATTTTCGCGCCGGCTGACAAATTGGGGCAACTGATGACCTTAAAAGAACATTTTCATCTGGAAATGGAGGGCATGCAGAACATCGGCGATAATGTGATTATTAGAGCACGTATGCCGCTGGCAGAATTAATGAGAGATTTTGACGATAAATTGAAATCAATTTCAGCCGGCTTCGCCTCCTTTAATTATGAGTTGGTCGGCGAAGCAGCGACCGAGGTTGAAAAATTGGAAATTCTGGTGAATGGCGAGATAATCCCGGCTCTGACCAGGATTGTTTTTAGAGCTGAAGTTGAAAAAGACGGCCGGGCAGCCGTGGAGCGGCTCAAAGAAATTTTGCCTCGGCAGCAGTTTTCCCAGGCAATCCAGGCAAAAGCGGGAAGCCGGATTATCGCCAGGGAAACCGCGCCGGCGCTCCGCAAAGATGTGACCGGCTATCTTTACGGCGGCGATAGAACCAGAAAAATGAAACTTTGGAAAAAGCAGAAAGCCGGCAAGGAGAAACTGAAAAAACTGGCGAGAATAAAATTAGCGCCAGAGGTTTTCAGGGAGTTTCTGAAAAGGTAATGTTTCCGTTTGCCATCGGGATTTCTCTAGTTTATCCTGAAAAAGAAAATGAAAATTATCGTCATCGTCATTCTGCTCGTTTTACTCGGCGTGCTGGTCAATGAATTGTATTTTTTCTATGAGAAAAACCGGGCCGCCGAGAGCCGCTATCAAGAATTTAAAACCCAGCTTGATAAGGCATCCCTCGCCTATAAACAATTACGAGAGGACCTCGATTATTATCTGAATCCGGCGAATTTGGAAAAAGAATTGCGTTCGCGGTTCAATTACCGGCTGCCGGACGAAAAATTTCTGATAATCGTTCCCGGAATCTCTCCGACCAGTTCTTCCAGCAGCCGATAACCCAGAAATTTCTACTATGGAATCTATAATTTCCTTGCTGCTTAACGGAATTAAAAAATATAAGTCGTATCTGATTTTTATTTTGATTGTCGGCGCCGGCCTCTCGGCTATGTTCCTGGTTTCACTCGGTTATTATCCGATTGCCGTCGTCAATAACCATTTCATCAACGCCCGAACCTTTTTAAAGAACTATGAAGCGGCCTCGATTTATTACCAGAATTTTCTGAAGACCTACGCCGCCACTTCTTCTTTAAATATTTTGGAGCCGAGCGAACTCGAACGGGCGGTCTTGACCCAGTTGATTGAAAACAGCTTGGTTGAAGACGGCGCCAGCCGGGAAGCCGGGGCTGGTTTGAAAAATCTGATTGAAGAAAAAGTTGATAAGGCGGCCAGCGAGCCGGGCCTGGAGAATGCTGTCAAAGTGCTTTACGGTCTTAATCTCGAGGACTTTAAAAAAGAAATCCTCAGGCCCCAGGCCGAACGGGACATTCTGACCGGCCGGTTGTTTTTAAAAGGCGAGAAAATAGATGACTGGTTGAAAAAAGCCAAGAAATCGAGTCGGGTGATTGTCTTATCCGGCAGGTTCTACTGGAACGGTGACGATGTAGAGATGAGAAATTAGAAACGGGGAAGGTGTTGTTGGAGATTAATAATATTCCAATATTCTCAAGAATGTTGGAATATCATAGCTAAGAAAAAAAATGAGAAATGAGAAATTGGAAAGTCTTATTCAGGAACTCATTGACGGTGGCTATTTGAAAATGCCACGAATTATCGAGGCGTTTCGGGAAATAGACCGCGCTGATTTTGTGCCGGCCGAACTCCAGGACGAGGCCTACGGGAATTATCCTCTGGCTATCGGTTTTGGCCAGACGATTTCCCAGCCGCTGACCGTGGCGTTTATGCTGGAATTGTTGCAGCCGCAGGCCGGCGAAAAAATCCTTGATGTCGGCGCCGGCTCCGGCTGGACAACCGCGCTTCTTTCGCATATTGCCAGCGCCGAAAAAAAGAAAGGAAAGGTCATCGGCGTAGAAAGAATACGGGAACTGGCAGAAATGGCCGAGAAAAATGTCAGTAAATACAATTTTATTGGGAAAGGCATAGCAAAGATTGTTTGCGCTGACGGCTCCCAGGGCTTTAAAAGCGAGGCGCCATTTGATAAAATTATTGCCGGAGCCGCTGGCGAAGAACTGCCGGTTGCCTGGAAAAAACAATTGAGAACCGGCGGCCGAATCGTCACGCCGATAAGAGATAGCGTATTTGTTTTTGATAGAATTCCGGGGGGAGAATTTTCCGCCGGAGGCGGACCAGCCTCGGGCTGGAAGGAAAAAGAATATTTTGGTTTCAGGTTTGTGCCGCTCATTAAAGACGAGGGTATAGGGTTTAGGGTTTAGCCAATAGAGTAATTTGCGGGATTAGTACAGTGGCAATACACTTGCTTCCCAAGCAAGAGACGCGAGTTCGATTCTCGTATCCCGCTCCGAAAATTTTTTATTATGAATATAGAAGAAATTAAAAAATCAGCTGTTGTTGATATTGAAAAAGCCGAAACAGCCGAAGAGCTCGAGAAATTGCGCGTTAAGTATCTTGGGAGAAAAGGGAAACTGACGGCGCTGCTCCGCTCACTTAAGGATTTGCCGTTAGAAGAGCGCCGCCGAATCGGGCCGGCGCTGCAGAAACTGAAGAGAGAATTGGAAGAACTTTTAAGAAAGAATCAAGAATCAAGAATCAAGAATCAAGAATCATTAAGAGTTGATTTATCGGCGCCGGGCCGAAAAGTGGAGCGCGGCCATCTTCATCCTCTAACCATTGTCGAGCGCGACATCCGGCGGATTTTTCTCGGGATGAATTTTTCCGTGGTGGAAGGACCGGAAGTGGAGTCGGAATACTATAACTTTGATGCCCTTAATCTGCCGCCGAACCACCCGGCGCGGGATATGTGGGACACCTTTTGGCTTAAAGAGCCAGAAAATCCGAAATCCGAAATCCGAAATCCGAAATCAAGATTATTACTTCGCACTCATACGAGCGCTATGCAAGTACCATATATGGAAACCCATCAGCCGCCTTTTCAAATTATTATTCCTGGCCGGGTTTCGCGCTACGAAGCCACTGACGCCACTCACGAAGTGCATTTTCTCAATCTTGAAGGATTGATGGTGGGCAAGGATATCTCCTTGGCCAATTTCGAGTATGTTATTGAGTCGTTTTTCAAAAAATTTTTCGCCGGCCAGAGAATCGACTTCAGATACCGGCCGAGTTATTTCCCGTTTGTCGAGCCGGGGCTGGAAGTAACGATTAAGCTCGGCGGGAAATGGATGGAAGTGATGGGCGCGGGGATGGTTCATCCGCGGGTCTTCGAATACGCGGGCTACAATCCCGTTCCGTCAGCTGACGGATGGCAAGGCTTCGCTTTCGGCATCGGCGTCGAGCGCCTGGCAATGATTAAATACAAAATCCCGGACATCCGGCTTTTTTACTCCGGCGATTTGCGGTTCATCAGGCAGTTCTAAGCGATGTTATGGTTCCTAACATCGCTTCAATCGGTTCGCTCGGCCAAAATGAAAATTTATTCTCATTTTGCTCCTCACTGCCGATTGTAAAAAATATCACAGCGGGTAACATTTTATGAAAGAATCATTGGAAGAAAAAATTGAATCCAGGGCAAAGGCAGAGAAAGAGTCGCCGCAAAAAAGGGTTTTCGTGGAAGTTGGCACGAATAAAGCGCCAGTGCCGTTCGCCGGCAGGAAAGAATTCGGAAGCAATGATGTTTATATCGGCATAGATTTAGCCGAAGAGAGCGTTCGGGGCGCGAGAGAATACGTCAAAGACGCCGCGGCGGCCGCCGAGAGAGACGAAAGCGGCAAGAATAATTTGTTTTTTTTGAGCGCGGACGCCAAATCTCTGCCGCTCAGAGAGAAAAGCGTTGACGAGCTTTATTTCGGCAATGTCTTCGGCTACCCGGCCATCGAGCCACCTGAGCTATTGAATTTTTTG
Organism: uncultured Candidatus Saccharibacteria bacterium; assembly: GCA_964505005.1. Classification (GTDB taxonomy): domain Bacteria; phylum Patescibacteriota; class Minisyncoccia; order UBA6257; family 2-01-FULL-56-20; genus JACQKU01. Next base: position 11,252 of record CAZDFQ010000007.1, on the reverse strand, counting down.
TCGGAGGCGAGAAGGGTTTTGAAAAGCAGCGGCAAAATAATCATCAAGGAGAATAACACGCCCGCCGACCTGGAATTTTTAAGGAAGATGTTGAAACAGAAGGGTTTTGCCGTAAAAAAACTCGTTCGGGCTGGCGATAAAAACTGGGAGGAAGAAATTTCTCTTTATGATAAATATCCGCCAGTGCGGGATTCCTATATTTTGGAAGCGGGAAAAATAAGCGAGTGATTTTATAAAATGAAATTTTCCTACTCATTCCTTAAAAAATTTTTATCAAGTCCGCCGGCCAAAAAGAGATTGATTGAGGGCTTGAGTTTCCATTCTTTCGAAACCGAAGAAGCCGGCGGTGATGTTTTGGAGATAACTTTGCCGGCCAACCGTTATTCGGACGCGGCATCGCATTTAGGCATTGCCAGAGAAGCAGCCGTAATTTTCGGTTTGTCAGCCAGAGGCGGATCCGCCTGGGGTGGAAAAAATCCGGTTAGAGAGATTATCAATCCGCCAACCGACCAGGGGTTCTTGAAAGTCGAAATTAAAAACAATGATTTATGTCCTCGCTACGCGGCCCGGTTTTTTGAAATTAAAAAAGTTTCTTCTTCGCCGATTTGGATGCAAAAAATTCTAAAATCCTGCGGCTTGAAGCCGATAAATAACATCGTTGATTTGATGAATTATGTGATGCTGGAAGTCGGTCAGCCGCTGCACGCCTTTGATTTTGACAAAATCAAAGGCGCAAATCCTAAATCCAAATCTCTAATTTCTAAACAAGCCCAAAATTCAAAGCTTCAAATTCCAAAAACGATTATTATCCGGCGAGCCAGAAACGGGGAGAAAATCGAGACGCTTGATGAGCAGAAATTTACTTTGGACAAAGAAACATTGGTAATTGCGGACGCCGAGAAAGCGCTGGCTATTGCCGGCGTCAAAGGCGGTTTGAATTCCGGCGTGGATAAAAAGACAAAACGGATAATCGTGGAAGCCGCCAATTTCGAGTCAACAGGCATTTATAAAACCAGTCGCCGCCTGAAACTGCAAACCGACGCCAGTTTGCGGTTTTCGCATAGTTTGAGTCCGGCTCTGGTTGACTTCGGTCTTGACAGGGCAACTGAGCTATTGGTAAAAAGCGGCGCCAAGCTTATTGATTCGGTTGATGTTTATCCTAAACCGGTCGGCGAGGAACTTATTGAATTCGACACTGAAAAATACGAGAAATTAATCGGCGCTTCTGTCGCGCCTGACCGCGCGAAAAATTATTTCCGGGCCTTAGGTTTTATAATCGAATCATCTAAAACAAAAAGCCCAAGCTCATTTTGGGTGCGGATACCGGCTTGGCGGACCGACATAGAAAATTTTGAGGATTTGGCAGAAGAAATCGGCCGTTTGTCCGATTACAATAAATTAAAGCCGGCGGCGCCGAGCGTCAGCATCAAACCGGCCGAAGAAGAAGACATCATAATTCTCAAAGACCGAATCCGCGATTTTCTCCGGAGCGTGGGAATCGACGAAGTTTATAATTATTCCTTCGTTAGCGACCAGCGACCAGCGACCAGCGACCAGAAATTTTTATCACCTTCGGCTGGATTGGTGGAACTGGAGAATCCCCTCAGCGATGAATTCAAATACCTACGAGCCGATATTGTCACCAATTTGATTAAAAACATCGAGAGTAATTCAAGATTTTTTGATAAAGTCAGGATTTTTGAAATTGGTAAAATATTTTTTCGACACAAAGATAAAGTAGAAGAAAAACTCCATCTGGGCATTGCCCTTTCAGGCGAAGAAAAAAAGCCGCTGACTCTTGAACTCAAAGGGATTGCCGATGAATTGCTCCGCGGCTTAGGCCTGACCGATTTCTATTTCGTTGAAGCCGGAGGAGTTTTGAGAATAGAAAATAAACACCAGATTCTCGGCTATCTAGATGTAGCGCGTTTGGCGAAAAAGAAAAACATTTCGGTTGCTGAGTTCGATTTGGAAAAGATTTTGCCGCTGGTTGAAGAGGAGCGGCAATTCAAACCATTGTCAAAATACCCGGCGGTTATCCGCGACATTTCCATTTTGGTCAGTAAAGATGTTCGCATCGGCGACATTCTCCAGGAAATTCAGGAGAGCAGCCCGGAGTTGATTGAAAATGTTGATTTGTTCGATGAATATGAAGACGAGAAATTCGCCGGCCGGAAAAGCATTACTTTCCGAATCGTGTTTCAAGCCGAAGACCGGACTTTGACCGATAAAGAAGTGAATGAAGAGATGAAGAAAATTGAATCTATTTTGAAAAAAACTTTTAAGGCCGAAATCAGATAGAGAATTGCCTTGCCGCAGTATTGCTTCGGCACCGGCGGTTCAGCCGCTCCAGCGGCGGCTGCCCGCCTACCCTCTCACCTCGATTTTCCGATTTCATCGGAACCAAGCAAATCGAGGCTCCGAGAGTTGCCTCAGCAACGCTGCGGCAGGGCGAGCAAAGCGAGAGCCGGAGTTAGAGCCATCAAAAAAATCGGAGGAATCCGCTGGTTCAGCGGACTCCTCCGTCGTTCTGTCAGGCGGCCTTCCGGGGCGGGTTGGCCGCGCAGCCGCTGGCTTGTAGGTCGCGGGACGCCCAGAGCAACATCTGGATACTAAGATTTTCTGGGATCTCACCGCCACAGTCCCGGACCGCGGAGCAGAAACTCTCCAAGCCCCGCCGCAGGTTCTTGTCATCAAACCACCTGAGAATTTCTTCCACTCCCCGTATCGTCTCCAACGTGGCGTTCCGCTTGGCCTCCTCGCTCATCCTCATCACCCCCTTCCGGCCGTATACGTGAACCCCCAATAATCCCCTGAAAATTCTGACTTATGGTTATCACTAATTTGTCGGTTTGTCAATTTTAAAGCCGCTCTGGTATAGTTTTATTGATGATAAAATACGATATTCCCAAAGAGGTTTTAGCTGTCAGCAGAAATCTTATTAAAGCCGGCTTCCAGGCCTATCTTGTGGGCGGTTGTGTGCGGGACATTTTGTTAGGTCGCGAACCAAAGGATTGGGACATTGCCACTGATGCCAAGCCCGAAGAAATCCAGAAAGTTTTTTCCACCTTCGCTGGAGCTACGGCGGACAAGCCTGCCACCGTTTATGAAAATGAGTTTGGTACTGTGGGAGTGAAAACCGGCTCCGAAAAGCCGAATTTGCGGCTTGTGGAAGTGACGACATTCAGGTTGGAGGGAAAGTATACCGACAAGCGGCATCCGGACAGCATCCGTTTCGCGGAATCCATCGAGGAGGATTTGTCTCGGAGAGATTTTACGATTAATGCCATGGCGATTGCATTGCAAAGCGCAAAGAGCAAAGCGCGAAGAGCAGACAATTCGCAATTCGCAATTCGCGATTCGCTTATTGTTGACCCTTATAACGGGCAGGAAGATTTGAAAAATAGAATCATCCGGACGGTTGGCAATCCCGAGGAGCGCTTTAACGAAGACGCTTTGCGGCTGATGCGGGCCGTGCGGTTCAGCGTTGAGCTCTCAGACAGAAATGGCGATTGGGAAATTGAATTTAATACCCGGCGGGCCATCGAAAAACTGGCCGGCTCTTTGGAAATGATTGCCAAAGAGCGCGTCCGCGACGAGCTAACCAAGATTTTAATGAGCGAGCAGGCGGTCAAAGGCATCACTCTTCTTGAAGAACTCGACCTTCTTCGTTATGTGCTGCCCGAGCTTCGGGAGGGCCTGGGAGTCAGCCAGAACAAGCATCATATTTATACGGTTTTTGAACACAATGCGCGGGCTCTCGATTACGCAGCCAAAAACAATTATTCGCTGATTGTGCGATTGGCAGCGCTTTTACACGATGTCGGCAAGCCCCAAGTGAAACAAGGCGAAGGCCCGGATTCGACTTTTTACAATCACGAAGTCGTCGGCGCCAGAATGGCGGCTCGGCTGCTTGACCGCCTGCGCTTCGAAAAAGGATTTATTGAAAAAGTTGTTCATCTCATCCGCTATCATCTTTTTTATTACAATGTCGGTGAAGTAACCCCAGCCGGCGTGCGCCGGTTTCTGGCCCGGGTCGGTCCGGAGAATGTAGATGATTTAATAAAAGTGCGGGAAGCAGACCGCATCGGTTCGGGCGTGCCTAAGGCCTTTCCTTACAAACTGCGCCACCTTCTTTTTATGATTGAAAAGGTGAAAGCCGACCCGATTTCGCCGAAAATGCTCAAAGTCAACGGTCAGGATGTGATGGAAATTTTGAAAATTCCGCCCGGGCCCAAAGTCGGCTGGATTTTAGCCGCCCTGCTGGAAGAAGTTTTGGACGACCCGAAAAAAAATAACCTCGAAGATTTAAGATTGAAGATTGAAGACTTAGGAAAGTTGCCGGATAAAGATTTAGAGAAAATTGCTAAAACTGCCCGAGAGAAGAAGGAAGAATTCGAAAGCGGAGTGGAAGAGGAGATGAAAAGAAAATACTATGTGAAGTAAAATTACTTAGGTAAATTGATGAAAGAGAAAGAAAATCATACAGCGAAAATCGGAGAAGGTGCACAAGAAACGAGTGAGAACGAAGAAAAAATTTATCGCTTGGCTAAAGAGATGGCAATTCCGAGACCAGAGTACTCCTGTGGACGGGTTGGACTTTATTTTGAGCAGCCATTATTCGGCGGTGTCGCCCTGAAAGCCATAGAAAATACTGACAGTAGCGCCTCAATCATTCTTAAGAGGGGCAAAGAAAAGATTTTTGACTTTAAAGACCTCCTTCCCGGAGATTTTAGATTTGTGACTCCCAGCTACATAATACGAAAACACGATATCCGAAACCAGGAATTCATGATTGCTAGTCGACTTGGAGAGTGGCGCACCTATTTCGATAAGCATCTTATCAGTGTTGGCGATTTTCGTAATCCTAAAGAAATTTTTGCGCTACTCCATGAAATTGGTCACACACATCAACTAAAGGATGTAGTTTCTTTCAAAAAGGAAAAAGAGAAGGAGCTTATGCGGAATGCTACAAGACGAACCACCGCAGAAGAACAGAAAACAGCTAAATTAAAAGAGCTAGCGCAAAGTTCTTTTCTAGAACGGGATGCGTGGGCTCGAGCGCTCCGTTTAGTTCGACAGATAAAGAAAGAAACAGGGGTGGATCTTTTGGAAATTTTCCCAGATTTCGACTCACTTAAACAAGTGATTTATGGCGCTTTGATTTCGCACCGTCGGCAGGCAACCCTTTCTGTCCCCATAGACTTTGCGGAGGAAAATATAGATTATATACGTAGATTATATGATAAGGAAAGATACAAGAATATGAAACTCAAGGAAATTGAAGAAGAAATAGGGGGATATTATGTTCAATAAATTTTTCAGTTTCCAAGACGAAAGAATTTGGCGAATACTCACCAATTTTTGGACAGCGGTTTTTATGGTTTTTTTGATTGTCGATTTTTTTCTGAAAAACCGCTTCGAAGCTTTAGTGGCGCCGTTCAGTGTTATTTACACTGGTGTTCTGGGCTTGTATGTCGGCACTAAGGAATTCGACCGCTGGTACGAGATACACAAGGGCCGGCATCCGGGAGAAATTTTTGTGCTTGGTTGGACAATCATCGTTTTCGGCCTGATGGGCTTGGCCGCTTGGCTTAACAACGGCTACCGGCTTTCCTCCGAAGTCATTGCGGTTTACATTATGGTGCTTTCGGTTTTCGCTTTGACCCAGAAGTCGAAGAGCTTGCACCGCCGCAAACTTGAACGAATGAGAAAGAAAGAGTAAGTTTATTGATTAAGGCGGGGCGTAGTATAACGGTGGCCACGCATCAGAACATAGTCCGGTGCGGGGTAGGCGAGTCCTTTTTACCCCGCACCAAATCGTACCGGGGCATAGTATAATGGTAGTACGCGGGCTTCGGGAGTCCGTAGCTTGGGTTCGATTCCCAATGCCCCGAATGTAAAGATTTTGGTGCGGGGCGGGAGTCCATAGCTTGGGTTCCCTGCTCGCCGTACTTCGTACGCGAAGGCAGGCGGGGATTCCCAGCGGCCCGACGGGATAATATGAAATCTAAACTTATTTCTTTTGTTGTCGGCCGAGCTGGTCAGCCCGCCTCTGGCGGGGAAGCCGTGCCGCCGCAGACAGTAAAAAGCGCTCCTCATTATTTTGCGGCCAATGTCCCGCGGCAGTTCATCGTCAGCCAGGAAAAAATTCCTTTGGGACAACGGGAGGGAATTTTGACATTGAAGACCTATCCGCCGGACATTGTTCTGGCGGAAACGCGCTTTGATTTGCCGGACATTTTTTCCGATGAAATCATTGGCTTCAAAAAAGAAGTCCTCGATTTTTGCCGGGAATTTTTGAAGAAGAAAGGCGCGGAAGAGGCCGAGGAAATGAGCGAGGAATATTCGGTTTATGCTTTGACAAACTACGAAGGCGAACCCGAACAGTTCTTGGTTCATAAAGATAAGATTGCGGCCTTGCTGAAATCGGAAAAACTAACACTCGACCCCCTGGAGGTTGACTACACCCTCTCGGCTAAAATCAAATACGCCAAAAACGACTTGATGATTGTTGATTGGGACGGCGCTTTTATTTTTGACCCGGAAACCGAGGTTGAAGAATCAACCATTGAGATGCTCGAGCTCGCTAATTTGCAGCTTCTTCGCTACCGGCTTTTGGACCGGCAGCTCGATAATCGTTTGCAAATTGTTTCAGCTTTTTCTCAGAAGATTCCGACTAGAGGCAGATTCCTTTTCAAGGAATCAGATGTGGCCAAGGCCTTGAAAGAGACGATGGTGGCGCGGTCAATTTCAATTTCGGAATATCAATCCCTGGAGAGAGAAATAAAGTTAATCGGCGACTGGTACTCGGCCCGGCTCTACGATTTGGTTTCCAAAAAATTCAAACTCGACGAATGGCGGAGAATGATTAAAGACAAACTGGACGCTTTAGAGGCGGTTTATTCGATTGCCGCGGAAAATTTCACGGTTTCCTGGGAGCGGCGTAGCCGGACTATTGAAATGATCGGCTGGTACATTCTGCTCGTCGGCTGGCTGATTTTGCTTATTCTGGACTTCTATTTTTATAGACGATAGGATTTTATGACGGGCCTATGGTCTAGTGGTAGAACGCGTCATTCGCATTGACGAGGCGGCGGTTCGATTCCGCCTAGGTCCACAAAGCACCCGAAGTGATAAGCCCTCTGACTTTTCCACAGGCAATCCACCGAAATTTGCTATAATAAAAAGGCGAACAAAACTCCGATTTTCTGAATGAATTATTTAGAAAAACGGGGAGTAAAGGTCGGACTTTTCTACATTTGGTAGTGAGGCAACGTCCGCCAAAGGCGGATGATTGCCGAGCGAACCAAATGAGGAAACGAAGGTTCATATTTTTTTCTTATGGTAGTTCAAACTTGGACTGAAGTTGTAGCAGTATCGCTCCAACGTTTATGGACTGGCGTGGTCGGCTTTGTTCCGGCCCTAGTCGGAGCCTTACTGGTCCTGATTATCGGTTTGATTGTGGCTTATGTGCTCGGCGTAGTGGTAGTGGAGAAGATTTTGGAAGCACTGAAATTCGACACTCTTCTTGATAAGTTGGGGCTAACCCCTTATTCTGAGAGAGCTGGCTTGCGACTCCGCGGCTCAAAATTTCTTGGTCAGTTGGTTTACTGGTTCGTAATGATAGCATTCTTGCTGGCGGCTTCTGATATCCTTGGTCTTTTTGCTTTCTCTAGCTTTTTGAGGGATGTTCTCTTTTATATTCCGAATGTCGTCGTGGCGGCTTTGATAATGCTGGCAGCGATTGTGGTGGCCAACTTCACAAAGAAAGTCGTTTCCGCTTCGGTTATGAGCGCGCGGCTTCACGGCGCTCACTTCTTGGGAACGCTTTCCTGGTGGGCAGTCGTCATATTCGGTCTTTTGACGGCTTTAGTGCAGCTTAACGTGGCCGTAGCCGTCATCAATACCATCATCACTGGCTTCATTGCCATGATAGCTTTGGCTGGTGGTCTGGCTTTCGGGTTGGGCGGAAAGGATTATGCCGCTTCTCTCATAAACCGGCTTAAAGAAACGACTGGCTCCCGTTAACCTATTCTGCTTCATTAAAAAATCGCCTCTTTCCCTTTTGTTGGGAAAGGGGCGGTTTTTATTATGCCTGCCTGCTAGGAGGTTGGGTTTGTTTGGGGATTTAGAGGGGCTTGACAGAAATTTAAAGTGCTTTATGCTTTAAAAGTGATGAGAGTAAAGAAATTAAAAATCCCTTTTGGCGGCTGACAAGCCAGCATCTTCTCGGCAGCAGCCGCTTTGGAGCGGCTTTTTATTTTCTTGAAAGACGATGACCGAGAAGACAGAAGCTCGATAACTGAAAACCGGCAGCCCTGTATCGCGTTTTGTGGCTTTTTGGCTGTCCCGCCGAAGCCACTCCGCCGGTTGGCGGACCAATTTCCGCGATAAGCAGGGGATAACCTTGTGCTTCGCCCAAGGAATTTCTAAACCATAATTTCTAATTTCTAAACAAATTTCAATGTCTAGAATCTAAAATCAAAATCGTTTTGGAATTCGGGATTTAAAATTTTTGAATTTGTTTAGGATTTAGGATTTTGAGATAGCGAAACTTTGTTTCGCCAATTGGTTCGCTCGGATAAAATTCATCTTTTGCGAATTTTCTCCTCGCTGCCAATTGTAGGATTTCCTCGCGCGGAGCGCGAGGTATAAGTCAGCATTGGGATGCCTGCCTGCTATAGGCAGGGTTGGCAAAAAAGAGCAAATGGCGGATGCCTTGACATCAAAAGGCGATGAAGGACGCGGCGTAGCGGCGATACGCCTCGGTGAGGTGCGTAGCAACCTGTGACCCGAGGATTTCCGAATGGGGAAACCCTGTGTCGTAAACCGACACAATCGTGGCTCACTTTCGTTCACCACGATTCGCTGATATATGCGGATTGCAGCGGATAGATGCGGATGAAATTATCCGCATAAATCCGCTTGAATCGGCATTAATCCGCGGAGAGGGGCGAGCGGTAGCGAGCCACGAAGCGTACCCGCTGAAGTGAAACATCTCAGTAAGCGGAGTAAAAGAAAACAACATCTTGTCTTCGACAAGATCGCGGACCAACGCGGAACAGACGCGGACTCACGCAGAATTTTTTCAGCGTGGTTCAGCGTTAAGTCAGCGTAAGTCAGCGGTTCTCGTCGGAGACGAGAACGATTCCCTGAGTAGCGGCGAGCGAAACGGGAAGAGCCGAAACTACGTTTTTCGCTCGAATAAAGACCGAATCATATCGAATTTCATCCGAATGTAATTTATTCGTTTGTGATTTGATTAAATTTGATTTTTATTCGGGCGAGCAACGTAGGGTAATAAGAAAGAAACGCTCTTCATTAGCTTTTAGCTTAGAGCTTTTAGCTTTTAGTGAGTTGCGCATGTTAGCGCCTAACTAACAGCTATCAGCTAAAAGCTAACAGCTGTTGAGGGTGGAGAAGTTACAAAGTCGTTGGTTAGCCGAAACTCTCTGGAAAGAAGCGCCAAAGAGGGTGAAAGCCCCGTAGGCGAAAACGAACGACCTTCTTAGTTTCTTTTCCTCGACGTTTTAGTCGAGGAACTCCGACGCCTGCAAGGGCGTTGGAGTTCTTCAGTACTCCGGGGTCAGAATGCCCCGGCGGAAGTCGCGAGTACTATCTCGCAAGGCTAAATACTTTTGATGTTCGATAGTGAACAAGTACCGTGAGGGAAAGGTGAAAAGCAGGCCGGCGAGGCCGTTGAAATAGAACCTGAAACCATTTGCTTACAAGGAAGCGGAACACTAACGTGCATCGCACTAAGGCGCGATGCAGAAAATAGAAAATAGAATCTAGAAAATAGAAGAAAAGCAACTTCTATTTTCTACTTTCTAAATTCTAGATTCTGCGCGACGCGCTTTAGCGCGGTGCGCGCAGTGCGACGCTGTGCCTATTGAAGAATGAGCCAACGAGTTTAGGTAAGCGGCGAGGGTAAGCTGTCTCAGACAGAGGACCCACAGGGAAACCGAGTCTTAAAAGGGCGTTTAGTCGTTTATCTAAGACCCGAAGCCAGATGAGCTTGTCTTGGCCAGGGTGAACCCCGCCGAAAGGCGCGGGGGAGGCCCGAACCGGTTGGTTGTTCAAAACCTTCGGATGAGCTGAGACAAGGAGTGAAAAGCTAATCGAATCTGGTAATAGCTGGTTCTCTCCGAAATAGTTTTAGGACTAGCGCCGTGGCGTAGCCGTGGGGGTAGAGCACTGGATGATTCGTAAAGGCCGAAAGGCCGACGAATCAATCAAACTCCGAATACCGCAGGCCATATTTCACTAGTCAGACTGTGGGGGCTAAGCTCCATGGTCAAAAGGGAAACAGCCCAAATCATCATCTAAGGCCCCTAAATGCGCGCTAAGTGTTAAAGGCAGTCGTAATCCATAGACAGATAGGAGGTTGGCTTAGAGGTAGCCATCCTTTAAAGAGTGTGTAACAACTCACTATTCGACTCGCCTCGCTTCGCGAGAGCGAAGCTGGGTGGGACCGCGGCGCCGAAAATGTACCGGGGCTAAGCGCGCTGCCGAAGATATGAATCGTTCGCTTCGCTCACTGTTGCAATCCGAACAATCCGAATTCCATCCGAATGTTCCGAATATTCGGGGCATTCGGATGCATTCGTAGGTTCGGATTGCGGTAGCGAGCGGAGCGAGCGGTGGTAGGAGAGCATTCCCGTTGCGCCGAAGGAAGATCCGCGAGGACTTCTGGAGCGGCGGGAAGAGAGAATGTTGGCATGAGTAACCACAATCCTAATGAGAAATTGGGACCCCGAAAATCCAAGGTTTCCGTGGCACTGGCAATCAGCCACGGGTTAGGCGGTCCTAAGGCAATGGCGAAAGCCGCAGCTGATGGACAGACGGTTAATATTCCGTCCCGCCGAAGGCGATCGAGGGAGCGACGAGATTTAGTAGACGAAGCGTCTTATTGGTTTGACGTCCTTGAGTGAGGATTCTCGGCCAGCAAATCTGCCGAGATGCCTTTAATGGCGAATCCAAGCAGAGAGGCAATTTCGATTTTTTGGTCGGAAAAGTTCGTCGAGCAGGTCTCCGAGAAAAACTTCTAAGTCCGCCGAAAGGCGGAATCGTTTTCGGCACCGTACCGGAAACCGACACTGGTGGATAGGGCGAGGAGCCCAAGGGGAACGAGTGATTCATCGTTAAGGAACTCGGCAAACAAGCGGCCGTACCTTCGGTATAAGGCCTCCCGGCCTTGTGCTTCGCACAAGGAATTTCTAAATCATAATTTCTACAATTGGCAGCGA
>CAZDFQ010000006.1:0-47753 GCA_964505005.1 uncultured Candidatus Saccharibacteria bacterium | reverse complement strand
AATAATAAGGTTTTACATCCACGGCCGCCCTGAGAATCATTAAAGGATTTCCATCTCTAATATTTAAATATTCACAATCCCCGGTAGAAATGTTTAATAATTTTATATAAAAATTTATCTTTTGTTTTTTAAGCTCCGAAATATCTAAACGCTTTTTGTTCTTTACAACATTAAAAAGATAATCAACATCTATTACATTATAAATTTTACTCTCAGGAGACAAATTTTTAATAAACCGATTCCAAAAAAGCTGGAACAGCCCCAGGGGAATTTTAAAAGGCAATATAAATCTGCCGGGCAAATCCTCTAAATATATTGATGACCCTAAATCCGTCTGTTTTGTTAAAAAATAAGCGGCGTTAAGAGCACCAGCTGATACAGCATATACTGCTTCAACATTTTCCTGAAAATCCAATTTATCTAAAGCATTTAAAACGCCTCCGCTAAAAACTCCGGCCATTGCCCCGCCGCCGAGATACATCACCACTTTATTCCGCATATTACTGATTCAGTCGATTCTCGCTTATTTATCCGAAATTGAAGCTGTGGGCGCACTTGGATTCGAACCAGGAACCTACGAGGTAGCGCGCCCGACTTCGCCTTGACGAGTGGGCACGGATGGGATCGAACCATCGACTTCTGACTTATAAGGTCAGCGTTCTACCACTGAACTACGTGCCCAATGAGGCGAAGTCAAGGCGGGCGGGTAAGCTCGTTGCTCTGCCGTTGAGCTACATGCCCATTTCATATTCCAAATGTTCTAACTTCTTACTCGCTGCCGATTGTAAGCTTGATGCTTTAGCCGCTAAGCTACTGGCCCGAGTTAGGCACTAGCCACTGGGGTTTAGGGTTTAGAAACTTACTATGCCCTATTGGCTAAACCCTAATGGCTATACTGCTACTGGCTTTATCTTAAATGGTTTGAGCAAATTGTAAAATTCTTCCTGTTCAATGGTTTCTTTTTCCATCAGGGTCCGGGCGATTTTCTGGAGGGCTTTTTTGTTGGTCTGGAGAATTTTTTTTGCCGCGTTGAAAGTGCATTCGGTAAAATTTTTCACTTCCTCGTCTATCCGCTCAGCCATTTTTTCTGAATAATTTTTTTCCGTGGCAATTTCCCGGCCCAAAAATATCAGTTCTTCGGTTTTACCGAAAGTCATCGGCCCCAACGCTTCGCTCATTCCGTATTTGGTAACCAACTTGCGCGCCAGCTCCGACGCTTCTCTTAAATCATTGGAAGCGCCGGTGGACACATCGCCGAAAGTCAGTTTCTCGGAAGCGAAGCCAGCCATCATCACCGCAATGTCATTCAAAAATTGGGTTTTGGTCCGGAGCCGCTGCTCTTCCACCGGCAGTTTCATCGTGTAGCCGCCGGCAATGCCGCGGCTGATAATGGAAATTTTCTGCACCGGGTCCGCGTCTTTCAAAGAGGCCGCCACCAAAGCATGGCCGCCTTCGTGATAAGCGGTGATTTCTTTTTCTTTTTGGGAAATCATCCGGCTGCGGCGTTCCGGACCAAGAATGACTTTTTCCACTGATTCGTAAAGGTCGCTCTGGCCAATCATTTTTTTGTTCTGCCGGGCCGCGAAAATGGCCGCTTCGTTCATCAGGTTGGCCAAATCCGCGCCGGAAAAGCCCGGGGTCCGAATCGCGAGTTTTTTGAAATCAATGTCAGGTGCGAGGGCCTTGCCGCGGCTGTGGATTTTAAGAATGGCTTCGCGGTCATTAATGTCCGGTAAATCAAGAATCACCCGGCGGTCAAACCGGCCCGGCCGCAGAAGCGCCGGGTCCAGAATGTCCGGCCGGTTGGTGGCTGCCAAGACAATCACCCGCGTGTCGCGGTCAAAGCCGTCCAATTCCACCAGAATCTGATTGAGGGTTTGCTCCCGTTCGTCATTGCCGCCGCCGAGGCCGGCCCCGCGCTGCCGGCCGACCGCGTCAATCTCATCGACGAAGAGAATTGACGGCGCGGCTCTTTTGGCTGTGGCAAAAGCGTCGCGCGTCCGGGAAGCGCCCACGCCCACAAACATTTCCACAAATTCCGAAGCCGAGATATGGAAAAAAGGGACATTACTCTCGCCGGCCACGGCCCTCGCAATGAGCGTTTTCCCTGTCCCGGGCGGCCCCATCAGTAAAACCCCGCGGGGAATCCGGGCTCCCAAGTCCAGAAATTTCTTGGGATTTTTCAAGAACTCGACGATTTCCAGCAACTCTTCTTTGGCTTCTTTGAGGCCGGCGACATCCTGAAAAGTTATTTTTTCTTTGCCGAAAGTGGAAAGCCGGATGTTTGAACGGCCGAAACTGAAGGCCTGATTGACCCCGGTTCTTGCCTGACGAAACATAAACCAAAAAATCAGGCCGATGACAAGAATCGGCAGAACCGTAGGAATCAAAATCCCGGCCCAAAATTGAAGACCTGACTGACTTTCAACAGCCAGTTCTACTTTCTGTAAGGCCTCCGGCTTAACGCCGAAGTTTTTCAAGGTTTCGCTAAAGCCAACTTCAGTTTCTTTTTTGGAAATCGCTTTGGTGCCATCAGCCAATTTAATATTCAAATCATCGCCGTTGATTTTAATTTGGCTGACCTGGCCGCTGTTAATTTTGTCAGCCAACTGACTCAAGCTCAATTCCTGCGGTTTCGGCGAAGTGCTGAAAAAAAGAGAAAAAATCAAAGAAATCACGATGAGCGTCGTAATTGCCCAGAAAATATTTTTGGAAAAGTTGGACATAAAAATAAAATTTCTAAATCTGCTCAAGGATGGATTTAATTTTAATCGAAAAAAAATTCTTTGTCAAAAGCATCCTCTTAATCAAAAAGAAGCGAGCCGGCTGCCTCTGTGGTAGGCAACCGGCTCATTGCTGGAGCCGTGGTCAGGCAGTCGCGACAACATCCCTGAGGCCCACGGGAGTGGGCCGGCCGTCCCCGTCAAAGAGGACATCCAGGATGTTGTCGCCTCTATCGCGAGCAAGGTCAATGCCCACGACGATGCCTCCGCGCCAGGTGTCAGGGTCGACGACCACCTGGCCCAGACCGACCTGGCAGCCGTCCTGATTGACGGTGAGAATTCTGCCGTCAATCAGGCTTACATCGAACCCTATCGAGTGGGTTGGCATGGTCATCACCTCCTTTCTATGCTTTCCGTCTGGAGCTCAGGTACATCTCCTGTTCGATATTCTAAATAAATTAAACAGAATGAAAGAAATAAAGTCAAATTGGAGTCGCCTCATCAATTTTTGCCGCCATGATGAAGTCGTTTTCCGATAAGCCGCCGACCGCATGAGTCCAGAGTTCAAGGCGGGCAAGATTGTAAAAGATGTAAATGTCCGGATGATGACCTTGTTCTTCGGCAATCGCGGCGATTTTATTTACAAAAGCCATCGCTTCCTTAAAATCCTGGAATTTGAATTCCTTTTTTATTCTCTTATTCTCGACAACTTCCCACCCCGGAATATCAGGCAAATAACCGGCGATTTCTTTTTCGGTCAGCGGCGGCGTTCCGCCTTCGCAAGGAACGCATTTTTTCTCGGAAAGCTTCATAATTTATAAAAATTGATTTGGTATTATAGCGTAATATGTGTTAAATTGAAAGTATGGTGGGCGTAGCTCAACTGGTAGAGCACCAGGTTGTGGCCCTGGGGGTTGGCGGTTCAAGCCCGCTCGCTCACCCTAATACTCCAAATAAATAATGAAAGACAAAATTTTGGGCAAACTTATAGAAAGTGAAACGCGGCGCCAGAAAGAAACACTCGACTTGATTCCCTCGGAAAATGTTTCCTCAAGCGATGTCATCGAAGCCCTCGGCTCTTTCTTGACCAACAAATATTCTGAGGGCTATCCGGGAAAAAGATACTACGCGGGTAATTCAGTTATTGATAAAATTGAGTTATTAGCGCAGGAACGGGCGAGAAAAGTGTTCCGGCTCGGCAGGAACTGGCATATTAATGTTCAGCCCTATTCCGGCTCGCCGGCGAATATGGCGGTTTATTACGCCCTGCTCCACCCCGGCGAAAAAATTATGGGGATGAGCTTGCCGTTCGGCGGCCATCTGACGCACGGCTGGAAAGTAAATTTCTCGGCAAGATTCTATAAATCAGTCCAATACACCGTGGGCCGCGACGGCCTGATTGATTATAACGAAGTCAGAAAACTCGCTCATAAAGAAAAACCGCAAATAATCGTGGCCGGCGCCACGGCTTATCCCCGACAGTTCGATTTCCAGAAATTCGCGAGAATCGCTCATGAAGTCGGCGCTTATTTTTTGGCTGACATTTCTCATATCGCCGGCTTGATTGCCGCTGGCAGCCATCAATCCCCTTTTTCCGCCAAAGGCGGACAGGCCCCTGCTGATGTCGTGATGACCACCACTCACAAAACGCTCCGCGGGCCGCGAGGAGCCATAATTTTTGCCAATAGCCAATCGCCAATCGCCAAGAGTAAAAAAATTGATATTGCGGCAGCGATTGATAAAGCAGTCTTCCCCGGTCTCCAGGGCGGGCCGCACGACCACCAGACCGCGGCCATTGCCGCGGCTCTGGGCGAGGCCTTGAAGCCGTCATTCAAAAAATACGGCCGGCAGATTGTCAAAAACGCCAAAGCTCTGGCTGCTGAACTCAAAAAGCTGGGGCTTAAACTCGTAACCGACGGTACGGATAATCATTTGATGCTTGTTGATGTAACAGTGCTTGGCATTTCCGGCCGCGAAGCCCAGGACCGGCTGGAGGACTCCGGCATCATCGTCAACCGGAACAGCATCCCCTATGACACGCGCTCGCCTTTTGACCCTTCGGGCATCAGAATCGGCACGCCGGCCTTAACCAGCCGCGGAATGAAAGAAAAAGAAATGCGTGAGGTTGCCCGAATAATTTACGATGTCTTAGCGAATAATAAAAATATGAAAACTGCAGTTCAAAAACTTTGCCGTAAATTCCCGATACCAGAATATTTTTAGAAATGAGAGATGAGAAATTAGAAATTTAGGAGATTGATTTCTCTATCTAATATCTTCCTCTGACAAAAAATTTGACTAATTAGCATTTATATGCTAAAGTATTTTTTAGTTGCTGAAGTTCTGACTCGGCAACCCTGGCCACGAGGCACTGTGGCAGATGCATTTTGTAATCGCCTATCAGGAGGTGCGTCGTGGCCAAAGGGATTGCCGCGGTCATTCTGGTTATCACGCCTCAGGGAATTCCGGTTGTCCGGGAGCCGGGCAAGCCCCCGCCCCTCTACTGGAAACTCCCCAGCGGGGTGGCCGAGCCGGTTGACGACCCCGTTGAGACGCCAGAACAGTGTGCCTGGCGTGAACTCAAAGGGGAAACGGGGATTTCTCTCGCCTCTGTGGAAAAGCTTCGGCTCTTTCATACAGAAGACCGAGGGAATCACGTCCGGCACTTCTTCCGCGCTGACCTGCCAGTGCTCCCAAAACTGGCAGAGCGCGGGGACGAAGGCGAGGAAATCGCGGTGATGACGCCCCGCGAAATCCTCCAGCGGAGGCGAGAGTTCCTGCCCCCGCATTTCCGGGTCATCGAAGGGATTCTTAAGTCCCTGTGCTGACCCGGAGCAGTTCGCGCCGCTTGTCGGGGCTATTCCGATGGGCGGCGCATTTGTTTTCTATCAAAAAATCTGCCGTAAAGAAAATCTACAGTAAGAACAAACCTTAAAAATACCAACAAAACATTCTAACATTCTGCAGAATGTTAGAATGTTTTCATAAACCTGAGAAAGGCCCGGCCGTACGGAGAAAGCGAATGGATTACCTGACGACCTCTGTAATTTTTATTCAAAAGACCGGCGTGAACCAGCGCTCGGGTGTGCTGGGAAATAGTTTTAAAATTGGCCTGAAGCGCTTTGGCAATTCCCTCAACAGTAATTCCTTCTTCTTTCTCAACTTCAAGCAAAATAGCAATCCGCCGATGATTGGCCGCTCCTTTAAAATAACGCTCTAATTGTTTCGGTGTTTTCATGCTAATTTTAATCCCTTTAATACCCTTCTAATCTTGCGCTAAAAACTCTACCTTAGATTATACAATATTCCAATATTCTGCAGAATATTGGAATATTGTTGTTCAGACATTGACTTGCTATGATACTCTAAAATGAAGTGTCGTAAATCTATTCGATAATCTAATTATGCCTATCATCGACGGCAAACCCCGATACTAAAAAGAGCACATTGCTGTAACCAAGATTAAAAATCAATATTTTAAAGATTATTCTATGTCCAATTTTAATCCAAACTTCCTCGAAAAAAATAATAAATCAGGTGCTCTTTTAGTACGGGGGCAGAAAATCGCTAACGAAATTATTGATGATTTGAAATCGCGGCCCAAGCCGAAAAAATTCCTGGCCGCGGTTCTTGTCGGCGCTGACCCGGCTTCAGTGAGTTTTTTGCAGCAAAAAGAAAAAACCGCCAAAGAACTCGGCGTTGACTTTCGCCTCTATAAATTTCCGGCTGAAACAAAGAATGACGCTCTGCGGGAAGAAGTCGGCAAAATTTCCAGCCATAAAACCTGCGGCGGGGTCATTGTCCAGCTGCCTCTGCCGGGACATCTGAACCGCCACTACATCTTAAACGCCATCCCTCGCGAAAAAGATGTTGATGTTTTAAGCGAGCGCTCGCTTGGTGCTTTTTATGCGGGCCGGAATCCGGTTCTGCCGCCGGCAGTCGGCGTCGTAGAAACAATATTAAAAATTATGAATTATAAATTAAGAATGATGAGAGTGGCGGTTATTGGAAGAGGACTTCTGATTGGCAGGCCGATAGGGCTCTGGCTTCAAGATAAAGTTTCCGAACTGACGATTTTCGGAAGCGCCACGGAAAACCTCCGCAATAAACTGAAGGAATTTGACTTGGTGATATCCGGCGTGGGGAAAACCGCTCTATTCAGTTCAGAAAACTTAAAAGAAGGAGCAACTGTCATAGATTTCGGTTACGATTTCAACAATGGAAAAATTAGCGGCGATTTTAATCCCATAATTCATAATTCAGGATTCTTAATTCACTATACACCGACTCCCGGCGGCACCGGGCCTATATTAGTAGCGAAATTGTTCGATAATTTTTATGGGCTTAATACAAAGCAACAATTTTAGCGTAAGTACGTGTAGCCCATTTTTTGCTCCTTGATTTCCATTTCTTCCTTAGCCAATCTACTGAGGTATTTTTTATGATTATAGGATTTAATGATTTTCATTATTGCGTACCAGCATTTTCCATTGCTTTTACTTTTCTTGGGTTGCCAGAAAACGTCATAATCGACTTACTTACCTTCAAATCTTTCAAAGCATCGAGTGACTCCTTGTAGTTTCTGTAGTCCGATTTATTAAATCCAAGCTTCTTGAATGCTTCGATGGTGTCACACATTTTTACCCGCTGTATCTCCATTGCTTTGATTTTCTTCTCGAGGCCAATCCCTCTTCCTTCCTGGTACGCGTAGATAATCACTCCCCTACCATGCCTTTTTATTAAACGCATAGTATTAGTTATCTGACTATCGCAGTCACAATGAAATGAGTGGAAAGCTTCGCTAAATAAACAAGCCGACTGAAATCTTACAACAGGAGTATTTTTGGACAAATCTCCCTTTGAAAAACTAGCACATTCCCCCGCTTTACTCTTATGATAACAAACCTTGAATAGGCCGAAATCCGTATGAATGAATGTTGATGCTAATATGGCCATATGATTGTATGTGCGCCCCCGGCAGGATTTGAACCCACAACCCTCTCCTTAGAACGGAGCTGCTCTATCCATTGAGCTACGGGGGCATCATTCGGGACGCTGGGAGTCGAACCCAGCCCTCATGCTCCCAAAGCATGTATACTAGCCGATATACTACGTCCCGCCTCGTGTCTTCAAATTATCGCAAATTTGTTTTAAAATCAATCAATTGCTTATGAAGGCGCGCGTAGCTCAGCGGCAGAGCGACTGCTTTACACGCAGTAGGTCGTTGGTTCAAATCCAGCCGCGCGCACTAAAATATCCACTTATTATAAAATATGCCTAAAAGCAAAAGATTCCCTGATGCCGTTGGTTGGGCCTTGCTTGATTCTTTGAAAGAGGCCCCGAAATTTTATGTTGTAGAAAGAGATGATGGCTATGTTCAGGCGCAGTCAACCGAAACTTATTTTTTGAAATATAGGGATTGGTCGCCGAACGAGAAAAAAGCCCTAAAATACCCCAAGGGTAGGGTGCTTGATGTCGGCTGCGGGGCCGGCCGGCATTCGCTTTATCTCCAAAAAAACGGCTTTGATGTTACGGGGATAGACAATTCTCCCGGCGCCATAAAAGTTTGCAAATTGAGGGGACTTAAAAAAGCCAGAGTTATGGCCATTGAAGAAGCGAATAAATTAAAAACGAAATCATTTGATTCTATAATTATGTTAGGGAATAATTTCGGTCTGTTCGGCAGCTTCGATAAAGCCAGGAGAATTTTAAGAATCTTTCATAAAATAACTTCTGACCAGGCCCTGATAATCGCCGAAACCAGAGACCCTTATAAAACCGCTGAACCGGTACACCTGCGATACCATAAATTGAACTTAAAAAGAGGGCGGCTGGCTGGCCAGATAAAAATGAGAATCAGATACAAAAACTTGATTAACCCCTGGTTTGATTATCTATTCGTTTCCAAAAATGAACTGCGCGGCATTCTGAAAAATACCGGCTGGGCAATCAAAAAATTAATAAATTCTCCGGACCCAAAGAGTCCGCAGTACATCGCTATCCTTAAAAAAGTATGAAAATAATTCTGTATATGGCCGTAACGGCTAACGGTTATATCGCCAGAGACAACGGCGAGGTTGATTGGGCGACTGAAACTGAATGGGCGAATTTCAGTGCCATGATTAAAAAGAATGGCAATATGATTATTGGCCGAAAAACCTACGAAGTTATGCTGAAAAATGACGAATTCAACCGCTCGGGTCTTTAATGAAATAAAAACCATCGTGTTAACTAACAATTCGTCGCTGAAAATTCACAATCAGGAATTTGTTTCTCTGGCCCAGTCGCCTTCGGAAGCGATAAATATATTGAAACAACAAGGTTTTGAAACCATTATGGTTTGCGGCGGCGGAAAATTAAATTCCGGCTTTATGAAGGAAAATCTAATAGATGAAATTTATCTTGATGTCGAGCCGATTGTTCTCGGGCAAGGCATTAAATTATTTGCCGACAAAGATTTTGAAAGGAAATTGGAGTTAATTGAAACAAAAAATCTTTCCCAAAATGAAATCCAGCTTCATTATAAAGTTTTAAAATAATGGATATTTTTTCTCACGGCCTCTGGGCCGGGGCTGCCTCTAAAGGGGTAAATTTGAAGAGCAAGAAACAATTGAATGTCTGGCTGGTGGCTTTCTGGGGCGTGTTCCCGGATTTGTTCGCTTTTACCATTCCTTTTGCCTGGCTGATTTTTAATCTGCTTACCGGCAAACTTCATTTCCAAAATTTTCCTCAACCCGGCGCCATCGAACCTGACGGTCGTCCGAAATTTTTCGGCAACGGCGATACTCGTCAGGCCTATTCCCTGCTTTCCTACTTAGTCGCCCTGCTCTACGGTTTGTCGCACAGCTTGGTAATTTTCCTGGTAATAGCCGGCATAATTATTTTATCCTGGAAATTCTTTCAAAAGCCAGGGCGCTTGCCCTGGGAAATGGGCGGCTGGCTCTTTCACATCCTTTTAGACATCCCGACTCACACCTATCGTTTTTTCCCGACGCCGCTTTTCTGGCCGCTCGCCGGTTGGAAATTCGACGGCTTTTCTTGGGCAAACCCGGTATTTTTAATCATCAACTATTCGGCAATCGCCGCCGTTTATACTATCCTTTGGTATGCAAATAAAAAACGGGAAAAGATTCCAATATAAATTCCGTATAGCAAAATTGACTACGAGCTTGACTTTTTCGCATTATTTTTGTTAAAATTATTTAACTGGCAATTCGGGCAGTCGCTTTATCAGATATCGGATGTCAGATATCAGATATCTGGTAGGGAGGAAAGTCCGGACACCCGGCCTTGTGCTTCGCACAAGGAATTTCTAAATTCTAATCTCTAATTTCTAAACATTTTGAACATTTGGATTTTGAGGTTGTTTAGGATTTAGGATTTTGGAATTAGGGTTTCCTCGCGCGGAGCGCGAGGCCAAAGGTAGCGGCTAACAGCCGTCGAGCGAAAGCCCCGAAGTAGAGCAAATCTCACTACGGGACAAGCTTAGAGGTGCGAACAGAGACGTCCTGGGGCGAAAGCCGAAGGAGGACCCAATCCTGACGTAGATGGTCCAACTCCGCTATAGGGATAAGAAAGCGGAGGTGAAACGGCTAAATCCTTACCGGGTGCAAGGCCGTGACCCATGAGATGGCGGCTACGCCTATCTCACGGGTAGTGCCGCATAGCCCATTCGATAAACTCAGGGCAAGTCCTTTTTGGGCTTATGTCCTGAGCGTAGTCGAAGGACTTGAGCTCAAGAGCAATCAAGAGCCCAGATAAATGGCTGCTGCCATTTTGTCCGCCGCAGGCGTTTACAAAATTGAGCGTCCTGAGCCACGTCGAAGGACATACCCTTCGATAAACTCAGGGTTCTCGAGTTTGCAACACCTTCGGCGGGCAAAATCGGAACAGAATCCGGCTTATGAATTACCAGTCCATCCCCACGCCTTGCAAGGCGTGGGGATTGGTTTTTTAAGGCGCCTTGAAATATTTTGTCGCGAAACCGTATAATTTATTTTAAGGAAGCGTGCCAGAGCGGTTGAACCCCGAATAGCAAAGCAAAGCTTGCTACGGGGCAGGTGGGCCGCACTCGTCCTGAACACGGCGGTGGGTTGGCAGAGTGGTCTAATGCGCCGCACTCGAAATGCGGTTGGGGAGAAATCCTCTCGGAGGTTCGAATCCTCCACCCACCGCCGTGAAACAGGATTGCGATTTTGTAATTTCGCAAACTCAATAACAAAATCGGGAAAAATGCGGTATGCCCTAAAGGGTATCGGAGGTTCGAATCCTCCCGCTTCCATTGCGCCGGAGTAGCTCAGCGGTAGAGCAGGGCTTTCGTAAAGCCAAGGTCGGAGGTTCAAATCCTCTCTCCGGCTCAGAATAATTATTTTCGACTTCTTCTTAAGTGATGAACAATAGCGAACGACGCAGCATTTTTAACGGAATAAAAAGGGGTTTGAGTAACGTCTTTTTTATTGGCCTGTTGAGTTTTTTCGGCGGCATCAGCCAAGACATTTTCGTGCCGATTCTGCCGCTTTACCTTGCCAATGTTCTCGGCTTCGACAAGGTGTTCATCGGCATTTCCGAAGGTCTGGTCACCAGCGCCGCCAGTATTTTTAAAATCGTCGCCGGCTTCTTGGTTGACAAGCTGGGCAAAAAGAAACCGCTGATTTTTATCGGTTATTTATTTTCGCTTATCAGCCGGCCGCTTCTCGCCTTCACTTCGCTTGGCTCGGCCATTCTGGGCCTTCGTTTTCTCGACGGCGTTGGCAAAGGAGTAAAAGATTCGCCCAAAGATGCGTTGATTGCCGATTCCACGGAAACCGCCACCCGCGGCCGGGGCTTTGGCATTGCGCGCATGCTCGATACTCTTGGTTCAGTGGCTGGTCCGCTTCTTCTCTTCGGCCTGCTTTACCTGCTCAAAAATAATCCTTCAAAATATCACATTATTCTTGTGCTCACGGCTCTGCCTCTTTTGGTAGCCCTTACCATTCTCCAAACTAAAGTGCGGGAAACAACCGGTGGAACAGCCGCTGCCAAAAAAGAAAATAATCCAGACAAATTGATTTTGCCTGTCCGATTTTATCTATTTCTCGGCATTATACTTTTGTTCGGTCTCGGTAATTCGTCCGATGCTTTTCTGATTCTCCGCGCCCAGAATATCGGCGTCACCTTGCTTGCCATCCCGCTTGTTTACGCGGTCTTCAATTTCATCTATGCCGCGGCTTCGGTGCCGCTCGGCAGTTTGTCCGACAAAATCGGCCGGGAAAAAGTCATTGCTTTGGGATGGCTGGCTTATGCGCTCGCCTATTTCGGATTTGCTTTTGCCAAGTCCCCGTATCAAATTTGGCTCTTGTTTGCTTTTTACGGGCTTTATTACGCGGCCAGCGAAGGCGTGGCCAAGGCCTTTGTCGCTGATATGGTAAATCCTAATCATCGCGGCCGGGCTTACGGAATCTACAATACTGCCATCGGTTTAATTACTCTGCCGGCCAGTTTCATCGCCGGCACCCTCTGGGACAGAATTTCTCCTTCAGCGCCATTTTTATTCGGTGCGATTCTATCTCTTTTATCTTTGGTCTCATTCGCTATTTTCTATTTTTTCCAGAGCAAAAAAACAATTTAGTATCAAGAGCCTATTTTATAAAGAACGTATAAGACAGCCGTGGCGGCAAGCATCAGCAGGCCGGCAGCTGAAATCCAATCGTCTTCGAGGCGAACTCCGCAATACTTCAGCGATGCTTCAACAATACAGCCGTCCTTTGGCGGCCGATAATCCGGATTGGCTTTAAGCCGAAGATAACGTTCCAGTTCAGTGCACGGGCATTTTCCGAACCAGAGAAATTGAGATACAACTACGATTACTACCAAACCAAGTTCAAACGGAACTAAAGCCGGAACAAAAAATTGCCCGAAGAAACCCAAAACCACAAGCACCACCACCACCAAATGGAACCACCATAATGAATTAGCAAACCCCGTAAGAAACGAAGCGTATGTCGTCGAAGTGGGCAAGGGCCGCATAGTAATTACCACGTTTTGTTTCTCCAATCTATTATAACTTCTGCCCGCCTCACGCTTTTCCGATTTCCGGCAATTTCTTACGGGGCAAGCAGAAGATAATGAGCTTTTGGCATTTTTAATCTATTCTAAAGCCTCTTTAATTCTTAATCTAATTTTTTCTATCAAGTCGGCCGGGGCAGAAAAATTGTAGTCAGTTTTGTAATTATGCCCATATAGCTTGTCCTCGAAAGTAATTCCTTCAAAGATTTTCGGCTTGGCATATCGGGGAATGAAATGTCCGTGAAGGTGTTTTGTTTCATTGCCGAGGAAAGCGTAATTCAACCAGTCAGGCTGAAATGCCTTTTTAACTGCATTACCAAGTTCTCTCAAAACGATAAAAAGTTCTTCCTGCTCCGCCGGTGTGGCATCGACTAAATCCAAAGCATCTTCTCGGTTGCACCAAATAATGCAACGTCCAAGATAGCCCTGATTCTGATGAAGGAAGATTGACCAATATTTATAGTCCTTAATTCTATATTTTGAGAAATCTTCCATAGATTATCATAACTGCAAAATCGCCAATGCCTCATATTTGTGCCCCCACTCCGAGTCGAACGGAGATTTTTCCCTTAGGACGGGAGTGTTCTGTCCATTGAACTATAGGGGCATCATCGCAACAGTTGAGCTTACGACTGCAGTCGGCGCATGCTAAAATTGCGGCTTATTCCGAATTAAACTATAATAGATATAAAACGTTAAAGCAAAACGAAAGGTCGACTCGCGATTAACAATATATACGAATATGATGTGGCAAAATTATTGGAATTCGTGGGCGATGCCGTTCGGCGCCGGCTGGCTTTTGGGAATCGGCGGGTTCTTTTTTCTGCTTCTGCTGTTATGGTCAATCGCCTGGAAAGGACTGGCGCTCTGGAAAGCCGCGCGCGAAGGCAGCAAACCCTGGTTCGTGGTTCTTCTGGTGGTGAACACCGTCGGCATCCTGGAGATTTTGTATCTTTATGTCTTCAGCAAGAAATCCTCACCTGTCGGCGGGCAGGCGAACCAGTAAGTTCTTCTAAATAATCGCGCACCTGAAAGATTGATAAGGATTACAAAAACATTCCAACATTCTGCAGAATGTTGGAATGTTGTGCTGGCATTGAACAGCAGAAATATTCTATGGTAGGATAGGAATTATTTTGGGCCGTTAGCTCAATTGGTAGAGCGCTTCGATGGCATCGAAGAGGCAACCGGTTCGAACCCGGTACGGTCCACCAGAACCATATTTTATGGCGAAGCGATTATTTTCTTTGCACAAATTTGCTACAATTTAAATATGGAACATAAAGAATCAATAACACCAAGACAAGAGACTACTCCAAGTAAAAAAGAAGCACCCAAGGAGATTGAACGCAAGTTTTTAGTTCGCTCTCTGCCAGAGAATTTAGACCAATATCCTTATGAAGAAATTAGTCAGGGGTATATTGCAATTGTGGAAGATGGTACCGAGGTTAGGTTGCGCAAAAAAGGAAATAGATACTTCCAAACCATAAAAAGCGGCGGTGGCAAAATAAGAACTGAAACTGAAATAGAAATTAGCGAGGAGCAATTTAATTCGCTGTGGCAAACAACAAAGGACAAGAGATTGGAGAAGATTCGCTATAAAATACCGTACGAAGGACGGACAATAGAGTTAGATGTATATCGCGGGTCATTGGACGGTCTTGCTAGCACCGAGGTTGAATTCGGTTCGCCGGAAGAAAGCGACCAATTTGTACCTCCGGAATGGTTTGGTAAAGATGTCACTGATGACCGAAGATACAAAAACCAAAACCTCGCACTTCGCGGGCTTCCCAAAGAAACGCTTCCTAAAAAGGAAAAAGTAAAAGAAAAATTAGATATACCCGAATATTATTTGGAGCAGGGAGTCATACGTTTAACAGAGTTAGTCCGAGAGAAAATATCTCAACAAGAAGGTCCAATGGTGGTGGAAGTGGCTGGCGGTTCTGCATCTGGTAAGACAAGTGCGGTGGCGGCGAAATTGAAAGAAATGTTCGGAGAAGAAGCAATGATTCTCTCGATGGACAATTATTATCGGGGAAAAACATTTATGGATGCTGAAGCCCAAAAAGGAAATGTGCTTAATTGGGATCAGCCAGAGGCGTTGAATTTACCGCTTCTCAAAGAGCACTTATCAGAATTGAAAGCCGGCAGACCAATTCAAAAACCAATTTATAGCTTTAAGACCAGCGAACCCACGGGAGCAGAAGAATTACAACCGCGTCGTGTGATTATCGTTGAGGGCTTATTTGCGCTCGATGCGGTCGTGAAAAGCGAGGGGGACATAAAAGTATTTGTCGATATTGGCCCCCACGGCAGAATTTTACGAAGACTCTTACGAGATGTTGAAAGGACCAATCAAA
This sequence comes from uncultured Candidatus Saccharibacteria bacterium, assembly GCA_964505005.1. Taxonomy (GTDB): domain Bacteria; phylum Patescibacteriota; class Minisyncoccia; order UBA6257; family 2-01-FULL-56-20; genus JACQKU01. The sequence goes on along the minus strand of CAZDFQ010000006.1, from coordinate 32,626 downwards.
AACCATCTGACATTTTAGGATATTTCGCAGAGGTAGTCGAGCCAATGCACGAAAAATATATTGAGAGCACCAAAAGGAACGCTGATGTTATTATTAGCAACGAGTATAGCCCAAAAATAGAATCGGAACGTTCTGGATTACACGAAGTCCAATTAAAATTTCCAGCAACGCTGGATGTCGAAACACTACGAAAAGTTGGAGCAGAGCGGCTGGGCGCGGTAATGCAAGTGGATACTTATTATAACCCACAAGACAGAAATCTGGTTGAAACCGGAGAAATTTTGAGAATTCGAGAAGAAAGCGGCCACAGGATTTTGACTTACAAAGGATCGAAAATCGAGTCCAAATTTAGATATCGGCCAAAATTTGAGTTCGAGATAGATAAAGAGACGGAAAGAAAATTTCTATCAATTTACGGGAGTAGTGTAAAAGTTATAAAGAAGGAGAGGACGTTGTATCAGTTGAATGGTGTAGTATTTTCATTAGATTCTGTTTCCAAGATTGAAGACGGAGTAACTACTGATTTAGGTAAATTTATAGAAATTCGGTCAACAAGCAAAGATGCAAATAGACAAAAATTAGAAGAGGTGTTATCCAAATTGGGACTTGATGTGGGGCGCGGTATTAAAGAATCGTACTTCGATATGTAAGCCGGCCGATTTGATTAAAAAATAAAAAATGGTCGCAATAATCAAAACCTTCAATTAATATGGCAGGTTATGTAGTCAACATCGAGACGGAAACGCTCCAAAACGAAAATTTCCGCAAAGTGCTTTTTACCGGGCCGAACAGCCAGCTTGTCGTAATGACGCTCCAGCCCGGCGAAGACATCGGCCTGGAGGTGCATAATGTTGATCAGTTTCTCCGCATCGAAGCCGGCAGCGGCAAGGCGATTCTTGACGGAGAAGAATATCCAATCAGCGACGGCTCGGCGGTGGTGGTGCCAGCCGGAACTCAACACAATATCATCAACACCGGCGCGGAGAAAATGAAATTATACACTATTTATTCTCCGGCCAATCATCCGACTAATACATTGCATCCCACTAAAGCCGAGGCGCTCGCGGCTGAAAAGGAAGAACATCGCTGAATTTTTTCTTATTTTTGTTTCCGATGATAAACCGCCCTGTTATGACGCATCATAACACTATGCTATAGCATAGCAGTGAGTGGTCTCGATTATGAAAGAAAAAATCCTGACTAACTGTCGGGCGTTTTCTTGATGGCTTTTATTTATAAAAATATTAAGATAAAATATGACGAACCAATAATTTGGGCCTATAGCTTAGTGGCAGAGCACTCGGTTTGCATCCGAGAGATCGGGGTTCGATTCCCCGTAGGTCCACCAAATCTGTTTTTATTAAAACCAATGAATAAAACAAATCTTGAACTTAAACGCTTTTGTTCCGATTTTCGCAGGATTCGAGAAGTATTAAAGGTATTAGGCGCCAAAAAGGAAACCATTAAGAATCAGACAGATTACTTCTTTAATTTTCCGAGCCGGAAAGCCAGATTGAAGTTGCGCATTGAAGGAAATAAACAACTCTTAGTGTATTATGAACGACCTGATTTCTCGAAATCAAAGAGCACAATGTCTAAGGTGAAACTTTATGATATCAGAGATGCTGAATTGTTGAAGTTTTTAAGCGAAACTTTGGGTGTCAAGGCGGTAGTGAAAAAACGAAGAGAAGTATGGCGCAAGGTAAATACTGTATTTCACATTGATACCGTTGAGGGCGTAGGCGGCATCTTCGAGATTGAGCTTCAAAAGAAAGGCAAAATAGCGCCATCAGACCAAAAGTTATTTAAGCATTACCAAAATCAATTGCTTCCCTATCTTGGTAGGGTGATAAAAGGGTCAAATGTTGATTTAGTTCTTGCAACGTCAAAATAACTTGGTTCCAATTCGCACGGATGTAGTCCACCACGGTAGGGTGGCCGAGTGGTTTAAGGCGGCGGTCTTGAAAACCGCTATACCGGAAACGGTATCGTGAGTTCGAATCTCACCCCTACCGCAAATACAAATTGGCATACCCTTGTGGTATGCTTAATTTGTATCTGGGGCGAGATTCGAACCGAAAGAGGGGTCGGGAGGAAAGTATGAGGTTCCTCCCGTGTAGGAGATTATTCAGAACCGAGGATCCTGAAAACGCAGGCCGAAGGCCGAGTAGTGAAATTCTCACCCCTACCGCCATAGGCGGGAAAAAGCGGCGGGCGCAAACCCTTAGAGGTTCGACTCCTCTACCCTCCGCTCTACTCAACTATCACCCGCGCTCCGGCTTTTTCTTTGACGCGGATTGACAAGGCGCTCAAGGCGCCGACGGCCATCACTAAAGCGGCAATGGCAAAAACCGTGGCATAAGCGCCGATTTGCGCTTTCAAAGTGATTAAGCCGATGGCTTGCCGGTAATCAAGAGGATTTCTTAAATGAAGCACGCTTTGCTGGCTGATGTTCAGGACATTCGTCTCGGTAGTATTGGTAAGAATGGTGCTGAAAAGAGCGATGCCGAACGCGCCAGCCACATTCCGCGCCAAAGCCAAAATAGAAGAAGCCATGCCGATTTCATTGGTCGGCACAACCGAAGCAATAATGTTAGTGCGTTGAGCCATTCCGAAACCGATGCCGAAAGCCATAACTGCAAGCGGCACAATAATGTCAAAAGTAGTAGAGCGAGGATCAAGAAAAGAAAAAACATAAAGTCCGGCGGCGGCGATGGCCGTGCTGATGGCAATCACATAACGCGGCTGGATTTTGCCGGTCAAACTGCCGCCGAGAGGAGAAGCCAACATAATCATAAAAGCCATCGGGATGAAAAGATAGCCGGTTTCTGTGGCGTTAAGCCCCAAGAATGTCTGGCTGAAAATCGGAATCAAAAACACGCCGCCCATCATTCCCATAAACACAATGAAATTATTGGTCAGGGTGTTAACAAAAGCGCTGATTTTAAAAAATTTGAAATCAACAATCGGCTCGGCTTGGTGTTTTTCGATAAAAATGAAAATTGCCGTGAAGGCCGCGGTAACCAGGTAAGTCAAAACGCTTTCGAAAGATGTCCAGCCCCAATCCTGCCCCCGGTCCAAAACCAGTACCAAAGCCGAGAGCGCGGCGCCGAGCGTAATGGCGCCCCACCAATCGAAGGAGCGGGATTTTTCTCCGGAAACCGATTCGCTCACAAAAGTTAGGGCTAGTAAAAGTCCGACCAGTCCAACCGGCAGATTGACCAGAAATACCGACCGCCAGCCGAAATTGTCAATCAAGGGGCCGCCAATCAAAGGTCCGAAAACTGCGGCCGCGGCAAACGAAGCGGACCACAAGCCCAGGGCCTGAGCCCGCTCTTTTGTCCCCTGAAAAGTCACGGCCAGAATCGCCATAGCTGTGGGGTAATCAGCCGAGCTGGCAATCGCCTGAATCACCCGGAAAACGAGCATCGAACCTAAATTCCAGGAAAGACCGGCCAGCACCGAACCGATGATAAAAACCACAAAGCCAATTACATATATCCGTTTTCTGCCGACGGTATCTCCCAATTTCCCCCAAACCGGCACAAAAACCGCATTGGCCAAAATATAGGCCGTGGCAATCCAGCCGGCGGCCGAAACCGTGATGCTGAAATCGTCGATGATTTTCGGCAAGGCCAGATTGACAATGGTCTGATCAAGCCGACCTAAAAATGTGCCGATGATAACCGTCAGAAGAATCAGCCATTTGAGAGGATTGTTGTTGCTTTCATTATTTATCTCATTTGCCGCGGGAGTCATTTTTTATAAATCCACAATTTTGCAGACATCCCATTTTTGAGTTCGTGATATTTATCTACATCGAATCTTACTTTAACATCGAACTGTTTGACTTTGCGCTTGTCGGAGATGTTGAAAACAATGTCGCTCTGCCGGGAAGTCGGGCTGATTTCATCAACCACGCCTTCGAATTCTTTGGAACCAAAAGCATCAACTGTAAATATGGCGCGCTGACCGATGCGAATGTCGCTCAATCCTTTGTCTTCGTCAACCTGGCCGACTACCCGCAACTCGTTCGGGTCAATCATTTCCACCACCCACTGATTGGGCTGGAATATTTTGCCGATGTCATTGTTGACCGCGATTATCGTGCCGCTGATTTTAGTTTTAATAAGTTCATTACCCACCAAGGCGACCGCACTATTGGCAACCACCTCGTCTCCTTCATTTACAAAAACTTGTTTAAGAGTTCCTTGGCCTCGCGGCGTCAATTCGATTATCGGTGCCGAAATTTCAGCCTTGTCGGTATAAACCCGCCCTTGAGAAATTTTCCAATAAATAAATCCACCGATAGCGCCAACAATAAGAAACGAAACCAGAATAGTCAAAACATGAACATTTTGGGAAAGACGCTTGATGGCCGTTTCTTCTTCCTTTACTTTTTCAATCAGCTTCTTTTCTTCAGCCAGAATTTCTTTTTCTTCTTTAACTATCGTATTAAATTTTTGATTTTGGTTTTCGTCCATTGTCTCAAAATCAGTTCTTTTTAAAAAATTTTTATTTTGAGATTTTAGATTTCATTTTTTAAATCACATCTTTACCTACTGCCAAAAGTGGCAAGGCGTTCGCCCTCTTTGAGACCGGAAACGACTTCCACGTTGCCGTCAGAGCCCTCTATCCCCGTCTCAATTTCCCGTTCTTCTAGTTTAGCGCCATTGGCATATACCAGCACGAATTTATCCTGACCGCGGGTAATTACCGAACGTCGGGGAATAATGAGCGTGTTTTTCTTTTCCGCTGCCAGAATGTTAATATCCGCTGTCATCCCCGCCTTAATCCTTTCGTCAGCGCCGACAAAGAACAGGGTAACTTTATAAGTCGGCGAGCTGTTAATTATCGTTTCCGAGGGGTCAATGGTTCCAACCTTAGCAGCAAAGACAACGCTGTTGCCGTAAGCATCAAGCATTACTTCGGCATTATCGCCGGTTTTTATTTTGGCAATCTCGGCTTCCGGAACATAGGCCTCGATTTTAAATTGACCATTGGAAATAAGCGAAACCATTGTTGCTCCCGGACTGGCTACTTCTCCAATTTTGGCGTTTTGAGCGGTTATCACCCCGTCAACCGGCGCAGAAATGAAGGTTTTTTTAAGCTGCGCCTGAATATTTTCTATGTTGGCTTCATAAGATTTAAGAGATGTCTCTTCTGAAAAAATTTCTGCTTTTTTGGATTCGATGTTCTGCCTGTGGTCATTGATTTTAGTCAGCCCGGCATTAATTTCAGCCAAGCCGGCATTAACATCGCTCTGATAGACATTTAAAATTGATTGGGTAAAACCGAGGGAGTTGTTCAGGATGGCGCCGTTCAAGGCGTCGCTTAAACGGCTGAAAAGATTACGGATGGCAGTTAAGTTCGACTGGGCGCTTCCCACTGCTTGCTCGAGAAGCTCAGAAGACGAAGAGGCATCAAGGTTGGCGAGTTCTCGCTTCCAGTTATTAAGAATATTACTATCTAATTGTCTTTGATACTCGGAATCTGTTTTGGCTTGCGAGTCGGTGGTGGAAAAACTAAGTTGCGGGTTAAGTTCGGGGTTAGAGAAAAGAGCGCTGGTCTGAATCCTGACAGCGTCATTGGCCTTAATATAGGCGTCGGTCAGTAAATTGCCGGCATCTCCGTAAAGATTGGCTAAGTCAATTTTTGATTTAGCCAAATTAGCTTTTTGGGTTTCCAAATCAGCCTGGGCTTTGGCAAGTTGGGCTTTTAAATCGGAATTGTCCAGCTGAACTAAAATCTGCCCGGCCTTGACCTGGTCGCTGACCTGAACGCCTACGAAAACCACTCGGCCGGTTCTTTCGAAAGCCAAGTCAGTGCTGGTTATTGGTTGAACGCTGCCACTAACATTTATTTTCTTAACCACCTCGCCACGCCTCACGGCGATGGAATCGAAAGGAGCTATTTTTTGCTCGGCAAAATAAAAATAGGCAGCCGCCACAATAATAATGATTGCTGTCGAAGAAACGATAAATATCGGTTTTCTAATGATTTTAATCCCCATAAAATGTCTCGGCGGCTTCACTCATTTTCCCGGCTGGCTTTTGGAAATTTTCTCAAGAATCTGCGAAAGTTCGTTAATTTCTTTAGAGCTTAATTGGGAAAATAGATTTTTCATTTTTTTAATCTTATTTTTAAACTCTTTCTCCAGCGTCTTTTTGCCAAGTGGAGTGATAACCAAACGCACAATTCTTCTGTCTCTTCTATCGAAAACTCGGCTCAATTGTTTGGCTTCAACTAAACAATCAACAAGGGAAGTGGCCGAGGGCGGCGTAATGGAAAGATAATCGGCGACCTCTTTCATCGAGGGCGCGCCCTTTTCTTTAACATAGCGGAGCGTCTCCAGGCGTAAAAGCGAAAAAGGGTCGAATCGGCCCGGGCCATGAATGCGTTCTTGAATGATTCTCCTGGTTTTAAAAATGAGAGATATAAGGTGTTCGAGCTTTGCCATTGTTAATCTGTTTAGATTATCAAACTATTAGATATTCAAAGTATATCTGGAAATAAAAAATTGTCAACCCCGTCGGAGCTAAGCCTTAAAAAAATCAACAGTTAGTAGTTGTATTCGTCCACCAGTAATCCCCGGCGGTCGAAAAGCAGCAGCCGGTCGTGTTGGAAATCAAGAAACTGGCTGCCGGTCCAAACCCGCCATTCGTTGCTCAAAAAATCATAATCACTGCGGTGCGCCGCAAAACAGCCGCCGTAGTTCAAATTATTCAAAAACTGCTGGCAGGCATAATCGGTTATCGGAATCGGCGGATTAGGAGCCGGCATCTGGCAGGAAGACAAAGACATAATATATTGCTGGCACTGGCCGGTAAAATTCTGAATAGCTGAACGATTAATCGAAGGGCAGTTAAGCGGCAGAGGCGGATTGAAGGTGTTGCTGTTGGAAAGATAGCCCAGACATTTATTTAAACGAAGATTTACACCAATGCCGCTGGTCGTGGAATAAATGTACAAAACATCGCCGTTCTTGAGATAAATATCGCTCGGCGAGGCAAACCCCGAGGATTCATAGACATCAACCGCCTGCGGAATGTAGGCACTGCCGCGATTGCCGCGAATTGACCAACCGGTAACATCAACACGTTCGTTAGAAGAAACATAAATAGAAATCTGGCTGTAAGAGCCGAGATAGCCAGGAGAAGCCGAAATCCTGAATTTTTTGAAATACGGAGAAAGGTCGCGGAGGGTAAATCCGGAAGGAATGTCCGCAGGATTTATTTGCGGAGCCGGCGAGGTATATGAAGAATTGGAAGAAGTTTTGGGGCGACTGACTGGAGAAGCCAGAGTTGAGGTTGAAGGCGCTGCCTGAAATGAGGGGAACTTCAGAGAATTAAGATTGAAAAGTTTGCCCTGAAATACGGCATAGATAACTATAATCAGCAAAACAATGATAAGAATTATCCCCCACAATTGTTGCATATCATTATTATAAATAGATAGAAATAATTCGCATCATTCGAGTGCATTCGTAGATTCGCATCGCGTTCAAGCCGCTCGGCATAATGCGAATGCTACGAATTATATGCGAATATTACGAATGAATTAGAATTGTTGATAAATTAATCTATTCTTCGATTACAAAATTTATCAGGCGGCGCGGGACATAAATGGTCTTTAAAGGTTTTTTCCCGGCAAGGTATTTTCTGATTTTCTCGCTTTGAAGCGCTGTTTCTTTCGCTTCTTTTTCGCTGATACCTGCCGTTGCCGGGAAACTGTCTCGGACTCGGCCGTTTACTTGAATTATAAATGTAAAAGTTTTTTCGGCAACCAGCCGCTCGTCGTACTTCGGCCATTTTTCAAGATGAATAGAAGCGAATCGGCGCTTGGCGATTGGCGCTTTGCGCTTGGCGATTGGCTGCCAAAGTTCTTCGCTTAAGTGAGGCGCAAAAGGCGCAAGCAGCTTCAAAAAATCTCCCCAAGTAAGAATAGATACATTCGCGGCATTTTTCTCTAACTCGTTCAGCAAAATCATCAAGGCGCTGATAGCTGTGTTATAGCGCAAATTCTCCACGTCTTCGGTTACTTTCCGGATAGTTTTATTTAAGGCGCGCAAAATTTCTGGCTGGCTATTCTTTGGCCTGCCAGTTCCGGAAACCATCTGTCCTAAATTCCAAACTCTCTGCAAAAATCTTTTAATGCCGAGTATCCCCGCGTCTCGGAAATCGCCGCCCTGCTCGAACGGCGCCAAAAACATCAGATACATTCTGAAAGTGTCAGCGCCGAATTTTTTAATGTACTCGTCCGGATTGACAATATTCCCTTTTGATTTAGACATCTTACCGCCTTCTTTGATGAGCAGGCCGTGAGCCCGAAATTTGGTGAATGGTTCTTCGAATCCAACTAATTTGAAATTCTTGAAGACCATCGCCAGAAACCGCGAATAAAGAAGATGGAGCACCGAATGCTCGGCGCCGCCGATGTACATATCCACCGGCAGCCACCGCCGCACTAAAGCGCGGAATCTCGAATTTTGAAATTCGAATTTCGAATTTCCGGCTAACAACAGATAGCCAATGTAGTACCAGGCCGAATCCAAAAAGGTGTCGGAAACATCGGTTTCGCGCCGCGCCTTTCCTCCGCACTTCGGGCATTTAGTTTCGTAAAACGATTTAACGGTCGCGAGCGGCGCTTTGCCTGTTCCTTTCGGCTGGAAATTTTTTACAAAAGGAAGTTTTACAGGCAACTTGTCCTCCGGCGCCGCAATCCACCCGGGATTTTCTAATTCTCCTTTAGAAAACTTTGAACTTTCCTGCCCGCCGAAGCCTCGGCGCAGGCGGGGAACTTTGAACTTTGAACTTTTCAGTAATTTTTTGCAATTGTTGCAAAAAATTACTGGAATGGGCGGCCCCCAATATCTCTGCCGGGAAATCAGCCAGTCACGGAGGCGATACTGAACCTTCCGCTGACCGCCGACGAACTTGGTTATTTCCCATTTGGCTTTTTCGGAATCCCTTCCGGAAAACTTGCCGGAGTTCATAAGAACCCCCTTACCGGTGAAGGTCGTGAACCTGCCGTCTAAAAGCGAAAGGGCGTAGGTATGAGTGGCTGGGGTGAGGAACTGCCGAAGTTCTTCGAGTGTCAACCACTTTACTTCGTGGATAGCCTCTTCAACTTTGGATATTTTCTCTTTTGCGTCATCCTCGAGTTCAAAATAAAGAATGTGACCGTGAACGAGGCGGTTCTCCTTTTTCGGCACATGATAGAATAAGCCGTGCGTCATACCGAGCTCGCGGACAAACTTAGGATGCAGATAGCCGGTCTCTTCCCTTATCTCGGCGGCAGCCGCTTCCTCCGGCGTCTGACCTTTCTCAACGCCACCGGTGATGAACGTTCCCCAAGCCACCTTTTTCCATCGTAATCCGATATATTTATCTTCCGACCAGTGCTTGACGATGACTATGACGCCTTCCCGCGGCACTATCGGTTCACCATCCCGATACACGCCCGGCTCCGTGGTTTGAACATAAAACGGTTCAATCACCTGCTTTATTAGCAGGTCGTATTTCTCGGCAAACTCGAAATCGCGCTCGTCGTGCGCTGGCACGGCCATAATCGCGCCAGTGCCCACATCTCCTAAAACATAATCCGCCACCCAGACCGGAATTTCCTCTTTTGTCGCCGGATTTATCGCCTTGACTCCTTTCAATTCAACGCCGGTTTTGTCGCGGCCTTCGGCAATTCTCTCTTCTTCGGACTTTTTTCTTGCTCTATCGACATACTTCTTGACTTCGCCCCTGTTTTCTAATTTTCCGCGTAAGTCAGCGTACAGTCCGCGTGAGTCCGCGGCGAGGAGCGAAGCGACGAGTGGATGTTCCGGCGCCAGTACCATATAAGTCGCGCCGAAAAGCGTGTCCGGCCGCGTGGTGAAAACTTTAATTGAAGGCGTAAGCGACTCCAAAATTTCCGGCTCAACTTTATCAGTGAAATGCGGCTTTTGTCCCTCGGCCTCAATCACTAAACCACTCAGTTTTTTCCGAAGTAATCTTCCCTGTTCCAATGGAATTGCGTAATCGTTTTTATCGCTCAAAATTTTTACAAATCCAACATTTCTCTTTATTTTTTGGAAATCGAATTTCCAGCCGAAGGTTTTATCAAAAGGCCGCGAATGGTCTCTGAAATTAGGATTTAAAAATCCTCCGGCCAACACCAGCCCAGTAATTTTCCCTCTTAATTTCTCCGCCACTTTCATCGCCACTACCGCCCCCAAGCTGTGGCCAAATAGAATAGTACGATTGCCAAATTTGCAATGTTTCAATACATAACCGACTTGTTCGCTCTCAACAGGATTTTTTGTATTAGGAAGCTGCGGCGCTGAATATTTCAACTCCCTCTTTTGAAGCTCTCTCTTCAACCACGGGAAGAATATCCCGTTAGGAGTGCCTGTAAACCCGTGCAACAGCACATAATTGAAATCTGTTTTAACAGGAAATTCTATCTCCGCGCCCTCTGATTTCCCTATCCAGTTCCGCTGGGCGATTTTCACTTTCTCCGACCAATCAATTCCTGCCTGCCGGTCAGGCAAGTTTTTGAGATTTTTCAAAAGTTTCTCTGCGTATTTGGTAATCCGGAAAAACCACTGCTCTAATTCTTTTTTTATAACTTTTGTCGAGCAACGTTCGCATCGGCCGGCAATCACCTGTTCGTCAGCGAGAACGGTCTTACACGACGGGCACCAATTCACTGCCTGTTTTTTCCGGTAAGCCAAACCATTTTTGAAGAGCTGAACAAAAATCCACTGGGTCCATTTATAATAATTCGGGTCATAGGTTTCTAGACGCTCATTCCAGGCAAAGCCGTTGCCAATCATTGCCAGCTGCTCATAAAACCGCTTTTCGGAAATTTTCGCCTGCTTCATCGGATGCGCTCCGATTTTCAAAGCGTAATTCTCCGAATGAATGCCGAAGCCATCCAGGCCGATGGGCTCGAAAACATCATAACCCTGCATTCTTTTGAACCGGCCGTAAATATCGCTGCCGGTAAAAGCATACATATTGCCGACATGCAAGCCCTCGGCCGACGGATACGGGAACATCATCAGGTTATAGAATGGTTTTTTTGCTCTGCCCTCCGAAGCCTTGGCGGAGAATGGGGCGCCTTTAAAGTCTGGCTCATAAACTTTCTCCTTCTGCCAGATTTTCTGCCAGTGTTTTTCAATTTTCTGGAAATCGTAGTTCATATCTTTTTCACTACAATGAGCATTCTTCTCTGTTCAAACCCGAATGACTCCCCTCTGTATGAACCGAAAAATTTAGTAATTTTTAAATTCTCCTCAGCCAAAAGAATCTTAAGTTCGGCCAGAGTATAATTTCTGACTTGAGTATAGGAAATTCTTTTCTGCTTTCCTTTTAAAGACGTACGCTTACTATATACAATCTGTTCCAGAAAATCATAGCGATTTTCATTAATAATTCGCCAAGGTCCAAGTTTTTGCCGTCTAATCGGTTGAAAATTTCTCCAGAGCCGGGGCAAACTCTGCAACTCTATAAAAAATTTACCGCCTCTCTTTAACGCCCGGCTGACATTCTGGATTATCTTCCAATCATCTTCTCTGCTTCCATATCCGAACGAAGTGAACATGTTAATGACCACATCGAACTTCTTGCGGAGTTTAAAATTCCGGGCGTCGCCTCGCCTGAAATCTATTGAGAGTCCTTTCCTTTTCGCTTCAGCTCGGGCGATTCCCAGTTCATAGTTCGAGTAATCAAGGCCCGTCACCTTATAGCCCCGCCGAGCGAGCTCAATCGAATGTCTCCCGTGGCCGCAACATAAATCAAGAATTTCATCGCTTTTTCGCAAAGGGATTATTTTCTCCAAAAAATTCACCTCTTGCCTTGTATGCTTAAATATACCCGCTTCCTGCCGTTCATCTATATAATCTTTATCAAAAAAAGTTTTCCACCAATCTTTTGGCATGTCTTACATTTTAAATTTTTATATGATAAAATCCTATCGTAAAATCAAGCCGAAAACAAGAATATGAAGAAAATCATTCTCGCCTCCAACTCTCCAAGACGCAAAACTCTGCTTTCGCAAATAGGTCTGAAATTCAAAGTTATCCCGAGCAATTATCAGGAAAATATGGTATCTAATCTCTCGCCTCGCGAGTTAGCCAAAAGATTGTCGAGAGGTAAAGCAGAAGCCGTGGCAAAAATAAAAAATAATAGGAATTCAATCATCATCGCTGCTGATACTTTTGTGGTCTTCAGGAACAAAGTTCTTGGCAAGCCCAAAAACCGGCAAGAAGCGCGCCATATGCTCCACATACTTTCAGGCAGGCAACACTCTGTTATTACTGGCTACACGATAATAGATACTGCTACGCTCAAAATCATTTCGAGGGCAATTGAAACCAAGATATACATGCGCCCTTATTCTGAAAAAGAAATTTCCGCTTACCTGAAAACCGGCGAGCCATTTGACAAGGCAGGAGCTTACGCCATCCAAGGTCTTGGCGGGAATTTAATAAAGAAAATAGAAGGAGATTTCTTTAACGTAATGGGATTGCCTCTTTTTGAATTGATAGATGATTTAAAAAAAATCAGGGTGAAGATTTTATCTTAAATCTTAAAAATCCGTTTAGCATTTTTTCGAAGTTTATATTCGCAATTTTTCTATGTTCTAATTCCGCAATACAATATCCTCACAAACTTAAGAATGTAAGGATATTAATGTTGATTGCATGGAAGACATAGAGGGCATATAATAAAAGCATTATGTTGAAAACCGCAAAACAAATGGAACGGCATCTGAAGGGAATTTCTAATCATTATCGCATTGAAATCCTGTTTCTTATCGCCGACCGAGAAAAGATAACTTTTGAATATATAGTAAAAGAGGTTGGAGCAAATGAAAAAACGCTCGGCGAACATACAAGACGACTTGTGCACGCCGGGCTGGTAAATAAAAAATATCGCGGCAAATTTGTAGAACATTCTCTTTCTCCTTATGGAAAAACTTTTGTCCGTTTCCTAAAATCTTTCCGACAAATGTGAAAAAATTAAAACATCCTTACAAACTTAAGAATGTAAGGATGTTAATGTTCACGATGAAAAACAAACAATTATCAAGAGTAGATATCCTGCTCGATTTCTTCAAAGAAATCGAGAAAATGAAATTGATTTTGAGACGGACGGTCTGCTCTGACGGAAAACGGAGGGAAAGCGCGGCTGAACATTCCTGGCATTTGGCGATGTTTCTCATTCTTTTCCAAAAGGACTTGCCTAAAATTGATTTGTTGAAAACCCTGAAAATGATTTTGATACACGATTTGGTGGAAATCTACGCTGGAGACACATTTTTATTTGACCATAGAGGAAGAAAAACGCAGAAAATGAGGGAAAAGCGAGCTGCTAAAAAGTTATTTTCCAAGCTGCCGAAAGATTTAGAAAAAGAATTTGTGAACCTGTTTAACGAATTCGAAGCAAACAAAACTAAAGAATCCCAAATTGCCAAATCTTTGGATAAAATCCAACCGATTATCCAAGGCGTATTGGGAGGAGGCCCGCCCTGGAAAAAATATCAAATTACCGAGGAATTGATTCACGAATATAAGCATAGATATATGCTGCATAGTCCTTTGATACTCCGCCTTTACCAAAAAGCAGTCCAAGAAGCCAAAGACAAAAAATTTATTTAATCCTCTGCTGTCCGGTACTAAAACAACTTATTAAAAAGATGGATGTTCGGCCAAGTTATTTTTCTAAAAAATTAGCGGCGCCGCTCGTTGAACGGATAATACCGTACATTGCAGTCCAAAATAAAATAATAGACATTGGTTGCGGTTCCTGTTTTGTTGCCCAGTCCTTACTTCAAAAGGGGTTTAATGTTGCGGCGTTGGTTGATATTGAAAACAAAGGCCGCGCGGCAAATATAAAACCTTTAATCTACGACGGCGAGACGCTCCCTTTTCCGGATAATTCATTTGACGTCGCCTTGCTTCTCAATGTTTTGCATCACGCCAAGAATCCGAAAAAAACGCTCAGTGAAGCAAGACGAACAGTAAAGAAAATAATCGTAATTGAAGACATCCACAGAAATACGCTGCAAAAAATACTTATGCTCCTTATGGACAGCGTGCTCAATTTAGAACTCTCGTATAATCTCGTAAACCATAAAAGCGATGCGGAGTGGAAATCGCTTTTCGAAAAATTGAAATTGCGGATTGTAAAAGAAAAACAAATAACTTTCTGGAAATTATTCGGCAGCGCGACCTACGTGCTTACCAGAACCTAAGCAATTCCGAATATTCTCTGACTATTCTCCAAAATCTGCTCCGCCATTTTTTCTTCTGACAGACTTTTTATTTCCGCCAGTTTCTTGACAACTTCGATAACATACGCCGGCTCGTTTCGTTGGCCGCGATGCGGCGCCGGCGCCAAATAAGGTGCATCTGTCTCGCTTAAAATCCTGTTGAGGGGAGTCAATTTTATAATTTCATCATAATTGCGGGCAAAAGTAATGGCGCCGCCGAAAGTAAAAGAAAAACCGAGGTCCAAAAGTTTTTTGGCGTCATTGATTGTGCCGGTGAAGAAATGAACAACTCCCGGCAAGTCGCTAAATGCTTGGCGCGAATCGTTTAACATCGAAATCAAATCCGAAAATGCCTCGCGACAATGAATCATTAAAGGCTTTTCCACCTCCAAAGACAATTCTATCTGCTTCAAAAAAGCGGTTTTCTGTTTGGCGATTTGCGCTTCGCGATTCGCGCCCTGCCCCAATCTGTAATAATCCAACCCGCACTCGCCTATGGCCACCACTTTCGGCTCAAGCGCCAATTTTTTGTAGTAGTCATAATCGAATTCTTCTTCGCGGCTCGTAAAACCTCTTACTTTCTTATTATTATTCTCTAATTCGCGCGAATTAGAGATAGTAGAAAGAGGCGGAGCGCCAAGTTCTTGCGGGTCATGATACGACTTTTCCGTATGAATCGGGTGAAGGCCGACAGTGGCGTAAACCCCTGAAGGAAATTCTTTGGCGAACTCGACCGCCCGCGCCGAAGTATCCTTTTGGGTGCCGATATTAATCAGCGAAACGCCGGCTCCCAGCGCCCGCTTAATCACTTCCTGCCAATCATCCTTAAACGCCGCAAACTGAACATGGGTATGAACATCAAAAAATTTCATAATTTATTCGAAAATTTAAATGACTGAATCGTTTAGTAGTGTTATGCCCGGGCATAACACTACTAAAATATAGCGCCATTGATTTCCGTCCGCAATTATTTGCGCGGGAAAAGATTCCCTATTTTTTTAACTTTAATTAAGCTATCTGACTGAGAAATCGAATTGGAAATTCTCTCGGCTGAATCCGGAAGAAAAGGATTTAAAAAACCGGCAACTCTATCAAGAATGCTAACTAAACTGAAAATAACCAGCGTCTTTGTCGGGTAATCTTTCCAGGCCTCGTTTTCATTAAGATATTTATCGCCGAAACTTATTAAATTCCCGATGCTGGCAATGGCATCCTGAAAACTGAATTTTTCGAGGTTTTTTTGCCATAAATCTTCCGCAATTTCAATCTCGCTATCAATCCTAATGTCTATACCGACATTTCTATCAATTTCGCCGTGTTTCTCGGCCAATGTCGAAACGCGGCTCGCGAAATTCCCCAAACCGTTCGCCAAATCGGCGTTATATCTTTCTCTAAATTTCTCCCAAGTGAAATCGCCGTCTTCGAAAGTCGAAATTTCCCGGAGCAGCCAGTAGCGCAGGGCGTCGGCGCCGTATTTTTCAATTACTTCATATGGCTCAATGACATTGCCCAAACTTTTGGACATTTTTTCGCCGCTGCTGGTGATGAAGCCGTGAATCAGAATTTGCTTGGAATTGGGCAAACCAGCGGACATTAGCATTGCCTGCCACATAGCGGCCTGCTGGCGCACTTGGTCTTTGCCGGCAATCTGCAGAGCATTCGGCGCTTCTTTAGCCCCCCAGAAGTTCCGGAATTTTTCTTCATTTTCTGGCCAGCCGAGCGTAGAAATATAATTTATCAAAGCGTCGAACCAGACATACATCACCTGCTTCGGGTCTCCGGGCACCTCAACGCCCCAGGGCATTTTTTCTTTCAGTCGCGAAATACTGAAATCTTTAAGGCCGGCTTTAACGAAGTTTTTTATCTCGTTGAAACGCGATTCAGGCATAACGAATTGCGGAGTTTTTTTGTAGAATTTCAATAATTTCTCGCCATAGCGGGAGAATCTAAAAAAATAATTTTCCTCTTCGATGATCTCGATTTTCAGATTGGGATGAAGAGGGCATCTGCCATCGACTAATTCGGAATCGGTTTTCTCCAGCTCGCAGCCCACGCAATATTTGATTTTATATGCGCCTTTATAGACGTCGCCGTTTTCCTGGCAGCGCCGCCAAAATTCCTGGCTGGCTTTTTTATGAGGTGCGTCAGTTGTCCGAATGAAATTGTCATAACTAATATTCAAAGCATCCGCGAATTTCCTGAATTTCTCCGCATATTCGTCAACATAGGCCTGGGGTTCTTTGCCCTCAGCCAAAGCCGCTTTATAAACCTTTAAACCGTGCTCGTCGGTGCCGATATTGAAGAAGACATCTTCGCCGAGAATCCGGTGGTAGCGGGCAATCACATCGGCTTGAACAAATTCCAGAGCATGCCCGATATGCGGCGCCGCATTTACATAAGGCAAAGTTGTAGTGATATAAAATCTTTTCATACTCTAAGCGCTGTGATGTATCACAGCGTTTACCTGAAAGATTATTTTCGCTTCAAGGGTTGTCGCTTCACGCCTCTGGCGGAGAATAAGTTTTTTTCTTATCTGACCATTCTTCAACCACTTCTTGGAAAACGGCGGCGGCTGGCACGGCAATGAGTGCCCCTAAGAAGCCGCTGAGTTCTATGCCTATCAAAAGGGCGACTATTACAATAATCGGATGAAGACCGACTGTCCGGCGCGTCAGGAATGGCACCATAATATTCGATTCAAATTGCTGGAGAGCGAGAAACACCACCAGGGTATAAATAGCCAAAATGGTTGATTCGCCCAAAGCCGTCAACACCGAAGCAGCGCCGGCAATAATTGGGCCGACAAAAGGAACAATCTCCAGCAGTCCAGCGGTTAATCCGAGAAGCGGCGCGTAGCTGACTCCTAAAAGAGAAAGAGACAGCCAGACCAAAATTCCCATAATAAAACTCAAGATAATCTGAGTCCTGAACCATAAACCAATCTTGTGTTTGGATTGTTGGTAAATTCTCAAAACCGACTCCTCGTAATCAGTCGGAAATACCGCCCTGATAAAACGTTCCACGCCGTGCCTGCTCAAGCATAAATAAAAAGAAAGAATGAATACCGAAATTGTCAAACTCAAACCGCCAAGCACCTGCGAAAATAAACCCAGAAGCGAATCGCTCGCGGGAATAAATTGATTTACAAGGCGGTTCATCAAATCGTTTATCGATTGAATCGCCCGGAAATTAAAGAACTCGCGCCACCAGGCCGTGCCAGCCGCTTTTTGAATTTCAAAAAATGCGCTGTTCAAATTCACTATAATCAAGGGCGTTACAGCGTAGAAAAGAATAATTACTGCCAATATTAAAACTAGGAAAACAAGAATAACGCCGATGGTTCTGGGTAACCCCCGTCTTTCCAAAAAACTGATTGGCACTTCCAGGGCCGAAGAAATGATAATGGCCAAGAATAAGCCAATAATAATGTCGCGGCTCAAAAATAAAAGCAGCACGAACAAGCCGAAAAAGAAAATTCGCCACAAGCTTGTCCAGGAAACTTCTAAACTCCTCTTCTCCATTAGTTTGCGTCGTTATTATCTAATTCGTAGCATTCGCATATAATTCGAATCATTCGCATTATAGTCAAACGGCTTGGAAGCAAGGCGAATCTACCTGCCCGACTTCGTATGGACGACCTGCCCGACAGGACTTCGTCTTCTCGAAGTCAGGCGGGAGTCCAGGCGGGCGGACGAATGCAGGCGAATGATACGAATTGCGCATTTAATCTTTTTAAAATTTCAATTAAATCGGAAAATTTTTTCGAAGGCGCCTTCTCTTTTATGAGGACCAATAAAAGCCAGATTAAGCCGGGGGGCTATAAAAATGGCCCGGCTGAGTTTCTTAAGGTCTTCGGTTCTCACTTTTTGAATTTTAGCGATAATGTCCCGGGGTTGCAATAGTCGCCTGGTCAGAATTTCCTGACCGCCGTAGAAACCAGCTAATTCATCAGAGGTCTCCAGTCCCAGAAGAAAGTTGCCGATAAGATGGTCTTTGGCTTTCTTAAGTTCGGCTAAGCCAATTGGCTCTTTAGTCACCCGCCGCAATTCATCAAGAATGGTTTTAATAACCAGCTCGATTTTTCTATTATCAACGCCGGCGGAAACCGAAAGATAACCATGATCCAAGAATAATTCCGAAGAAGCGTGGATATAGTAAGCGGCGCCGAGCTCGTTACGGAGACGCTGGAAAAGACGCGAACTCATACCGCCGCCTAAAATATCGGCTAAAACCTGCAAGGCGTAGCGCCGTTCATCGAAGATGTCGAAAATCCGCACACCCAGGACTAAATGCGTCTGGTCAGATTCCTTAAATTTAAAAAGCAGAGCTGGCTTTTTCTGATGTTCTCTAGTTTTCAACCTTGCGCCCTTGGCTCTTTTTTTAAGCCCGCCGAAAATATTCGTGACATCTTTAACGGCTTTCTTTATGTTGAAATCGCCGGAAACAACAACCACCGTGGCTTGAGGCACATAATGTTTCGAACGATAAACTAAAAGGTCGTCGCGTTTGAGCCGGCGGACGATTTCTTTCCTGCCGGCGATGTCCCAGCCGGCCGGCTGGTCGCCGTAAAGAACCTCCATAAATAAATCCTGGACGCGCCTCATTGGCATGTCTTCATACATATTGATTTCTTCGATAATCACTCCTCTTTCTTTTTCAAGCTCTTCGGCATTAAAAATGGGATTAAGATAGAGGTCAGAAACAATATCAAGAAGCTGAGGCAATTTCTCGTTCTGGGCTTTGGCCCAGTAGCCGGTATATTCCTGACTGGTGAAGGCGTTGTATTCGGCTCCCAGAGCATCGAGTTCAGCTGCCAGCAGGCCCGGCTTGGGTCTTCTGGTCGTCCCCTTAAAGGCTAAGTGTTCCAAAAAATGGGAAATGCCATTTATCCTCTTCGTCTCGTATTCCGAGCCGGCCTCCACTAAAACCAGAACTGTGGTTGCCAACCCTTTTTGAGGTACCAAAATTATCCGTAAGCCGTTTTTTAAGATGATTCTCTTGACCATAAATTTGTAGAAGCGAAATGGTGCGAAAGCTTTCGCGGATATTCGCTTTAGTTTCGCAATTCTTCGCTTCTATTTTTTATCCGGTTATTTCGCTTATATCCTGTTCAAATTGTCGGGCCCGACTGACCACAGCCTCGCCGTAGGTCCAAAGATAGCTTCGCCAGCGACTACCAGCATAATACTTAGCGGCCGCCATACGTTCTTGCGAAGTCGAGGGATTACCGGCGGCGCCGGCATCGCGAAGATATAAAGCCGTGGCCACAAAGGCATCGGCGTTATTCCAGGGATTAGCCACTGGCCGGCCGGTGATTTTGGAAATCTGTTCTTTGTATAGAGTCCAGGTTGAAGGAATGAACTGAGCCGGGCCCATAGCGCCACCGTAGACGCCGTCTCTATTCGGGCAGGAAACTGTAACCGAATCCGGAGAAATATTCAATCCCTGAACCAGCGCCAGAAAGATTTGTTGGTTTTGGGAACTCATGGCGGTTTTATAACTGCATTGTCCCACATTCCGACCCAAGGCTGATTCCCGGTCCAATACTGCCAAAATTAGGGCCGGCCTGACACCAGTGGCGCCGCCAGCCAGCTTAGCATACCCATAGGCCTGCTCAAAACTCAATTCTCCGCCGCCCAACAATTGGAAGATTCGGCTTCGAATTTGGCTGGCTGTTTCTTTGGTCTGCTTCAATAAGGCCTGATATTTGGATTCCTGGCCTTTGGTTATATTCAAAAGATTATTTTTTTCGTCTTTGACGCTCTCAACCTCGCCTTTCTGATTGGTTTGATATTCTTTAACTGCTGAAGCATCGGCGCGAGCAAAAGCCAGTTGACTCTTTTGGTCTTCCAAGCGACTGCGGAGGTCTCTTATCTGAACAATTGCTAAACGGAGATTATTCTGCAAAATAGTCAAGTTGTTCACATTGCCAAAAAAATCTGAAAGCTTAGGATAAGCCAAGAAAAGTTCCAGCAGGCTCGTCCTCTCGCTTGTGTAAAGTTCTTGCAGAATATCAGCCAGGGTGCTTCGGTTGCTTTCGATGCTCTCTTCGGTTGAAACAATTTGATTTTCCGTATCTTTGATGTTGCGGTCGAGCTGGCTGAGAGTAAGATTGACGGCTTTTATCTGAAGATTTATTTTATCTATTTTCTGGTTCAGCTGGCTTATCTCATTTTTGAGGGTATTCCCCTGTTTCCGATAGCCCGAAATCTGATTTTCATAATTATCAATCTGCCCCTCCAATTCTTTCAATTGCGCCTCGAGCGCCTGACGTTGCTGGTCGTCCGCCGAAACGGCGGCAAATATCTGATTACTGGTCGGCGCCGAAGCGGAACCAAAAATCAGCAAGCTGACAGCCGCTAAACAGCCAGCGAGCTTGATAAAACGCGTCAAGGGTAAACGCCATACCGGCTCATAACTAAGATTAATTCCTCTTCCGACTGACTTCGAAGCTCTCTTCGATGGTTCAATATCCCTCAAAATCCTCGGCTTAAAGCGCATAAATTTTATAAATTCTAAATCCTAATTTCTGATGAATTACGCAATTCGAATATCCCGAAAGCACCCGAATCATTCGAATAGAGAATATATCTTTCGAGAAATTCGAGTGGAATTCGAGTCATTCGAGTTGCGTAATTATTGCTCCCCTGATTTTCCTTTTATCTGCTCAGCAGCTTTTTCTTTAGCCCGTTCAGCGGTCTTCTCCTCGGCTTCAACTTTGACTTCGCTCACTTCAACTGGCGCGGCTGGTTTCTCTTCTTCAAGTGGCGGCGTGACCGTCACCAGCACTGTCTCCGGCTCAACTAAAATTTTTACGCCTTTGGGAAGCTGGATGTCCTTGGCGTAAATGCTTTCATTAAGTTCGGCTAAACCGTCCAGTTTAACTTCCAAGCGGTGAGGCAAATCAGCCGGCAGGGCCTCAACTTCTATTTCGGAAAGCGTCTTGTTCAAAATACCTCCCTTTTCTTTGACTGCCGGAGCCTCGCCGATGAATTCCAGCAGCACATGGGCTCTGATTTTTTCATCCATCCGCACCTGATAAAAATCGATATGGATAATCTCGCCGGTGAAATAATCCCTCTGAATATTGTAAACGATAGCCGGCCGGCCTTCGTTACCTAAAACAAGATTTATCACCGTGCTTTCGCCGGCTTCCCGGAAAACCCGTTCGAAATCCTTGCGCTTGATGCTGAGATGAACATTGGCGATTCCGCGGCCGTAAAGTTCAGCCGGAATCATCCCTTGCTGCCGTAAAATTTTCAGCATCTTCCCGAATTTATCCCGTTGTTCGACTGCCAAATCCATGGTTCAGATATTAACAGAAATAGAGCGGTTTTACAAATGACTTGTCCCGCACATAATTTAGGAGTGGAATCGACCCCCTTAGAAATCCGCCCTCCTTCGGAGTAGCGGCCGCCACCTTGGGGCGACTTATTTCTAACGGGGTTGACAAAATGGCTTTTAAATAAATACTATTGATTAATGGCTGATGGAGTTCCCAAAAGAACGACACTGGATAAAATCGTTCTTGATTACGAAATTTTGAGTCGGGTTTTAAGCGGCTTGCAAACGGTCAATCACAAGATTGTTGTTACCATCGGCAGCTGGGATTTGCTCCACATCGGCCACCTCCGCTATCTCATCGAAGCTAAAAATCAAGGCGACATCTTGGTTGTCGGCGTTGACAGCGACCGGGTGATCAAAACTGCCAAAGGGCCGCTGCGACCGATAGTACCGGAGAACGAGCGCTGCGAGATGTTAAGCTACCAGACCTGCGTTGATTTCATAACCCTTCTCGATGATACCGATAAAAATAATCAATGGCAGTATGGTTTAATCAAGAAAATAAAGCCGGACTATTTTGTCGCCGAAGAAGAAAGCTATACCGACGAGCAGCTGGCGGAAATCAAAAAACATTGCGGCAAATTAATCGTTCTCCCGCGGCAGGCCAAGAACACTTCGACCTCCAAGATGATTCAGGATACCGTCAAGCGAAATCTCGATTTGATGTATTCGCTTCTCGAAAAGCGGCAATGAATCCCGTTAGAAGCAGGCATCCCCTGATTGAAAATATTTTTCGTCTTCTGAATAAAAAAGTCGATGCTACCCGAGACCGCTGAATTACGGCCGTCTGAAGACGACCTGCTTCTAACGGGATGAAAAAATTACTTCTTCTTTATGCGCCGGTCCTCCACGAGGGCTATTTAAAGTTTTTCAAAAAATATAAAGAGGAAACCGAAACGCTTTATCTGATTGGCGAGGACCTGAGCCGGGAATTCACCGCTCTCCACAAGGAAATTCGGGCTATCGAGCCGGAGATTATGAAGCAGCTGATAGAATCGCTGGGTCTTTTTAAAAGCGTGTGTTTGCTTGACCACCAGTCCCTCGCTGGGTTAAAAGACGCCGAAATCATCACGGCTGACGAAGAAATTTCCCGACGCCTGATTGGAAAGTATCTTCCGGAAAATAAAGTAGTTTTCGACACGGTTTTCTTGCGCTGGGACGAGAAAAAAATTCAATCCCTCAAGCCGCCGGAGAATATCAAGATTTCGACAGCCGAATTCGACCGGAAAATGATAGAGCGAGCCGGCGGCCTGGCTGGCAAAAGTTCGGACTGGTGGCGACAAGTCGGCGCCGTGATAGTTAAAAATGGTGAGGTGATTTTGGAGGCCCATAATCGTCATGTGCCGTCCGAACATCAGCCCTATGCCGAAGGCGACCCCCGAGATGTAATTCCAGCCGGTACCTTAAGCGAACTTTACACTTCGCTTCATGCCGAACAAGCGGTTATTGTTGAAGCCGCCCGCCGCGGTCTTGGGTTGGAAGAAACGAGTATTTATCTTACTTCCTTCCCCTGCCCGGTTTGCGCCAAACTTATCGCTTACTCCGGCATCAAAAAATGTTTTTTCAGCGCCGGTTCGGCTTCGCTGGACGGCGAACGAGTGCTTAAAGCCAAAAAAGTTGAAATTATTTTAGTGAGCCCCGCACCTTTTGGAACGTAAGCGCGTATCTTTTTGGTGTCGATTAATCTTTACGTGAATCAAGCGCTAAAAGGTGCGGGGTCAAATAGAAGCGGCGCCCCTCTTTTCGAAGAGCGCCGCGCGTCTTACCGCTATCCGCGGCCCGGGCTCAACCAACCGGGAAGTCGAACGGCACAGCTGAAAGGTCGGTCGGTCTCGACAAATCCCTCACCATTCCCAGCCGCGGTTGAATCAGGTGGAAATGATGATGGAAAATCGTCCGGCCCGAGAACCGACTGTCGCCGAACCGGTGGCACAGCCCGCCGCCGACAATGTTGAACTGCCGGCAGAGTTTCTCTTTCAAGCGGCCGACAGCAACCCAGTCGTTGTCAGTGAGTTCATCCCCATGACCGCATCTGATGAGGATGAAATAGTGCCGGACATCGGCGCCGCCACGGTCCTGGACCGGCCAGCTCCGCCGGATAGCGAACCACCGGCCTTCCTCGGCGACAAGCGGGACTTTTCCCTCGAGCTGGAGGGTGCAGAAGGCACACTTGCCGGACCGCTGCGATTCCTCAAGGAGCCGGCGGTACTCCGGATTATCAGCATAGTAGGGGTCAGCTACCTCTTGTACCTCTTGCGCGCCCTCGCCTCTGTTTATTTCCATCGCCAATCCTCCTCTGTTCTCGATTACGGTTGTCCCACAAACAAAAAATATCCTTCGAAGAACTTCCTCTAAAAAAGCATCTTTTAGTTTTCCAGTCAATAGTCAGCCGATTGGAAACATCACGGTTTTGGCAGTCCGCTTATCGGGTTTTAATTGCGGAACAATCAGATGAGCGTGCAGGTGGCAGACTGTGGCGCCGGTGTAGACCGTCTCGCCGAAGCGCATAGCCAAACCGCCGCCTTTGATTTCGAACTTGGAAATGGCCCATTTCGCCAAGCTTATAATCTGCTTCCAATCTTGTTGACTCAGCTCCCCAAAATTTTCCTTATGTTTTAGCGTCAGAATAATGAAATGGAATTTAGTATTTTTATACGGCCAGCTTGATTTGGTGATAAACCAAGCTCCTCTCCTTTTCAAAATCGGGTTCTTATGCCATCTGAAGTTCTCCGGACAAAAAGGGCACACTCTTTCCTTCGCAATCGCTTCGATGACAGCTCGATATTCCTTACCCTTGGCGAAACGCCGGTCAACAAATTTTTTCCTACCCAGTCTTTTTCTCATAAACTAAAAATCTATAATTATAAGGATTTTTTTCATCGCTTTGATGGGACTCGGAATTAACCAACTGCCATTCTGATTCATCGAATTTCGGAAAGAAAGTATCGCCAGCTATCTCAGCGTCGATAACCGTCAAATAAATTTTTCCCGCATAAGGCAGAGCCAACTTATAGATTTGGCCGCCGCCGATAACAAATACTTCCTCGCTTGATTTTGCCGATTCCAGCGCTTCTTCGAATGAGCGGCTAACGATACACCCTTCAGCCCGAAAATCCGGCTCTCGGCTGATGACAATGTTTTTCCTTCCGCTTAACGGTTTGCCAATGGACTCGTAGGTTTTCCGGCCCATAATGACCGGGTGCCCGTAAGTCAGTTCTTTAAAATGTTTAAGGTCAGCCGGCAGCTGCCAAGGAATTTTGCCCTGGCTGCCAATAACCCGATTCCGCGCCATTGCCGCCACCAGTGAAATAATCATAGACCAACGGGAATTTTTATCGGCGGATGCGAGTCATACGCTTCAAGAGTAAAATCTTCGAATTTGAAACCAAAAATATCCTTGACTTCGGGATTTATTTTCACCCGCGGCAACGGCTTTGGTTCGCGCTTCAAAAGTTCTTTCATCTGTTCAATCTGATCCAAATAAATATGAGCGTCGGAAAGCGTATGAACGAATTCTTTGGGCCTAAGTCCGGTTGCCCGGGCCACTATCAAAAGCAAAAGCGCGTATTCGGCAATATTAAACGGCACGCCAATCGGCACATCAGCGCTCCGCTGAAAAAGATGCAAACTGAGTTCGCCTTGGGCGTGAAAAAATTGGAAAAAACAATGGCAGGGCGCGACGAAAACTTTGTCCACTTCCGCCGGGTTCCAGCTGGTCACGATCAACCGCCGCGAATCGGGGTTCTTCTCCAAAAGCTCAATCAAATTTTTAATCTGGTCAATTGGCTGCTCGCCCCCGCCGTTAAAAGCCCGCCACTGCTTGCCGTAAATGGGGCCAAGGTCGCCCGGCTCAAGATTGTATTGCTGGCAAATTTCCGGAGTTGCCCACATATCCCACAAATGAACGCCGTATTTATTAAGGTCAGCTACTTTGGTGCTCCCGGAGAGAAACCACAAAAGTTCGTGGACCATAGCTTTCCACGAGCCCTTCATGCTCCGAGTCGTAATCAAAGGGAAACCGTCAGCAAGGTTAAATCTCATCTGGTAGCCGCAAACCGCAATATTGCCGACGCCTTGCGGGTCGGTCTTCCGCTGACCATTAGTCAATACATGATTAACTAATTCTAAATACTGACGCATACCTAAATTCTGGCGGTTATCTATTTTCTCGTCAAATTACTAAAGCTGGTTAAACAATTCCAATTTTTCGCGAACGACTTTTTTCATTTTTTCAACGGCTTGCGGATAAATTTTGTAAGGCGCAATTTCATCGGGATTTTCTTTGAGGCCGGCTTCAAGGCCGCGGCGCCAGGCCGCCCGCAGTTCGGTGTTTATATGGACAATCGAGATACCGGCTTTAATCGCCTGCCGGAAATCGTCATCGCTTAATCCCGAACCGCCGTGCAGAACCAAAGGAACATTTACTGCGCTCTTTATCGCTTTTATCCGCTCGATATCAAGTTTCTCAACAAATCCTTCTTTAACAATAATGCCGTGGATATTGCCGACCGCGGGCGCCAGCAAATCCACGCCGGTTTTTTCGACAAATTCCCTGGCCTGTTCGGGAGTTGTCAAATCTTCCGGTTTCAATGCCGCGCCGGCTGGCAGTTCTTTCTGAATCTCCGAAGACGAGCCGATGTAGCCGATTTCGCCCTCAACTAAGATGGCTGGGAGGTCTGGATTTCTTGAATTCCGGGTTTTTACATAATCAACAACTTCTTTTGTTTGGCGGATATTCTCTTCAAGCGGCAACTTTCCTCCATCAAACAAAATCGCGTCATATCTTGCTTCAGCCGCTTCTTTAACTTTTTCCAGAGAATGCGTGTGGTCAGCATTCAAAAAAACTTGCCCCGTATAATCTCGAAGAGATTTATTCGGGGTCGGATAATCGTATTCGTCGCGCAATGATTTTATTAAAGCCGCCGCCTGCCGTAACCCGATGAATTCCCGCTCGCCCTCGGAAGTGCCGATAATCACCGGCGCCTTGAGCTCCCGCGCTACCTCGAAAATCGCTTTCAGGCCGACAATATCCGAAATATTGAAGTGCCCGATGGCAATATTCCGAGATTCCGCTTCTTTGATTATCTCCAAAAGCGATTTCATTAAATATTAATTGTATCACCGTTCCCAGCCAATATCCAAACCTCGTTTCTATTTTCGAAAAAATTTTCCGGGGAACGTCCCCTCGTAAATATCTGTCAAATCACTTTCAAAACATTCCCCACTTTTTCTTCGCCGATATAGACCCTGGCAACCATTTCCCGTAAAACCAGCAAGGGATAAAAATTACCTTTCCATTTCGGGTCTTCGAACAGGACATCAATAAGCTGGAGCGAGCGCTCGAGCGAGGCAAGAAAGTTTTCGCGGTCGGTTTCTTCCCATTTTTGCGCCCGGCTCAACTCGCTCAAAAGATTGAGCAACTGGTCGCGTTGGGACATCTTCAAAAGACCGCTATGATGCATCGTAGTTAAAGAAGATTCCTGATAATTTCCTCGACCTGCTTTCTGATAACTTCGTTTTCAATATCCATTGAACGATTAACAGGCGGCCGAATGTTAATGATTGAAGAAAATTCTATTTTTTCTCCGGCTGGATAAAAATTCTCTCCCCAGAGATTTTCCGGTTCTGAGCCGCGCTCCAGCAGCTTATTATAGCCGTCGATGTGGAGAAAGCCGCCGGCAGCCAGAATCTTGAGTTTCAAATCAACCACCACTTTAACGAATGTCCCCCACTCTTTGAATATTCTCTCCCGTTCTTCGGGGCTTAATTTTTTCTCAACGATAACCGGCTCCATATTTTATTTATAATATGCCATCTTCCAATATTCCAACATTCTCAAGAATGTTGGAATATCGTTCTACTGATTATTGAATCCGAATTATCTCCAAAAATTAATCTGCTTCCATTCGCATCATTCGCCTATGATTTCGCATTGTTCGCATTATGTTTTACACTTCAAAATAGCCCTGTAAAAGATAATCGCGGCTGAACTTTTCCAGCTGGTCGCCTCCCAAATACTCGCTGAAAATTTTGTTCCAGAGCGCCTCCTGATGATGGTAAAGATATTTTACCATTTCTTTTTCCTTGACCAGCGACATCACCGTATCGACAAGATTGAAACTCACCAGCACATCGACGCCGCTTTCGTCTTTGAAATAGTCGCCGACCCAGTCCAGTCCTTTCCAAAAGTTCAACTCTTTTTCAAAGTGGTTCAAAACATCCCCGGCTTTGGCGATGCTTTCTTCGGCTTTTTGCCAGTGAAGCGCCTCGGGGTTGATATGCGGCACGAACAGCCGCCAGTCGTTTTCGTCGTCTTTGGCTAAATATCTCTGGACCACCAGCCAGCGCGATTTTTCAATATCCGGGAAATGGCGGTCAAGGACATCCCCGCGCAGCAAGGAAATGAAGTTGACCGCAAAGGTCTGGCGATTGCCGGCCAAATCTTTGACAATGCCGGAGTAAAAAGGAATTTCGTAAAGATAGTGAAGAATCAAAGCGAACATCCGGAGAATCTCGCCGGAGATGCCGAGCATTGTCGGTATCACGAATACCACCCCCAGCTCCTTCAGGTGGCTGATGTTGTGTTTCTTTTTGACGACAAACTGCTCGGCCGCTTTCCCCCATTTGGCGTCCAGGGCCCGGACCTCGATTTCTCTTTCTTCAAAATCATCCGGCGTCAAGGTCTCGTACTGCTTGAAAAACTTTCCGTTTAACCACTCGCTCCCTTCGATAAAACGCAAACTGCTGTAAACATCCAGCAAATTTTCCGAAGCAAGCATTTTCTCAGCCGAATCATAGCCGAGAAACCGCATCGTTTCTTCTGGCGGTTCTTTCAAAATAAATTCGCGGGCTTTATCATGTTTCAAAAAAAATCCCTTGGGCTGGCCGGACAAGCGCCGGCTGGTTTCGGCGATTCTCTGGCAATCGCCCTGGACCCGGCAAACCGGCTTGGCCAGGACCTCGAAAAGATGATGGTCGTCGGCATCAATCTTGGAAATCAGGGCGTCATAAACCTCTTTGGCGCTGGCTTCTTTCTGAACGCCGAGTGTCAAAAGCCGGTCCCGAACCAGCTCCTCGTTCTCGCTGATTATTTTTTCCAGAACGCCGGTTTTGCCGGTAACTGCGGTCATTCTCTTTTCGAGTTCCGAAAGATAATGCTTGTCCGTTCGCAAAATTTCGGCGATTTTTCCCTGCGGCGAAAGATTGTTCATGATTTCATTTGACACCTCCTTCAGCTAGCAAAGATTCTGGTCTATACATCTCGCGTCCACTGGCGTTAAATTCATGTTTAACTTGAACTAACATTTTCTCCAATGTGTAAAGACGCCAATGAACGGGAACGAAAGCAGATTTTCCTCTTCTTGATTCTCGGATAATCTCAAAACTCACCATCAAATGACTTGCGTCTTTAGTGATTTTAGAGTTCTTTGAAGGTTGGAAATAAAAAGCTCTTAAAGACGAAGCAATGTTTTTACGATTATGTGTTTTGCATTCTAAATAAAAAGTTCTACCATCGACATCTTTAACGAAAATATCTGGATAGCCAGCAGTTTGATGCCTCCCTCTTGAAGTTAAAGGAACTTCAGCTCTCATTCCTAAGCTATTGATAGCTTTTTTAACGAATGTCTCAATCTTATTTCCAACCTCGTTTGGTCTATTGGTAAAAATCCCCTTTTTATAAGCACTTTCAGTAGCTATGTTCATAGCTTTTATGAGGCGATCTAAGAGGGCGCGGTTGGTCTTATCTGTCCGGTCAAAAGGCAAAACTTCATATCCCGAGATCGCCTTAACAGCAATAGGAAAGGGTATATTACGGAGCGGCTTTAAAAATTTTGAAATAGTGGCTTCTAATTCTTTGATGTATTCGTTTTGCTTCATAACTTTATTTTTTAAAAATCAAAATATACTCTTTCTGTATCACATTGTATAGACCATAAATGATTTTTGACATTACTTTGACTTTCTTAAACCCTATTTTCTCGCAGTAATCTATAACATTCTGAGCTGTATTTATTTCTTGACCCTGAAAAGTAACATTGCCGATTATTACAACGCAGTATCTTTCTTTTTTCAGGACGCGGCGCATCTCGCCATAGGCCTTTTCCATATCTTTCTCATACAATTCGAATTTCTCCAACCCGGCCCCTCTGACGCCAATAAAATCTTCTTTAATTTTATCCAAATCGTAGCCGAGCGCTTTCAAAGAATGGCTGTCATTAGTCACATAGTTAAGAGCGATTGAATAAGGCGGCGAAGTGATTATTCCGTCAACAGATTCTTCTTGCAGCTCAAGATTTCTCGCGTCTCCTTGAATGGTTTTTGCTCTGCCCAATTTAAGATTCAATTTCTCCCGAGCTTTGTCGTAATCTTCAACTGAAGCAGTCATTTTTAAGGCATCGTTAATGAACGAAGATTCGAAATCCTGCCCCCGTCGCGATTTATCGCTGTGCGCCATCATCTCGGCTACTTTATAAAAATTTATTACTCGCTCATCATCAGATTCCTTTTTGCTTTTTTGGTACAAATAAGTATCCTTGTATTCTTTTATTAAATCTAAAACATCAAGGGATTCAGTTTTTACTTTCGATATCAAAACGCACAACGGCGAAATATCGATGCCGATGCTGTTTATTCCTAAAAGTTGGGCCTCTAAAACAGAAGTGCCGCTGCCGACGAAGGGGTCAAGCAATGTTTCGCCCTGCCTCACTTTTATGATATTAAGAAGGGCGCGTATCATTTGAGGATGAAACTTCCCCTTATAAGGATAAATCCAGTGAGTTAAAAACTGATTGACTGATTTTGTCTGATTATATTTTTGAAGATAAAAATAGTCGCTGAGAATCCCGTTTATTGTTTTAAAATACGCCAACCGGGTTTTCAATTCTTCTGATTTAACGCTATCAATGTCTCCGACTTTGAATTCTCTGAAGTCATTAGCTATTTCCAAATCGGGGATAAACGATTGAAGTTCGAGCTTTGCCAAAGCCAATTCATAAATGAACTGGATATTGTCTAAAAGTTCCAGGGTCTTGAAATTTGATAAACTTTCCGTATTTTTTAATTTTTTAAACTCGGTTTGCAAAACCGATGATGTTTCCTCCATAACGTTAGTAACTTAATTATAATCTTTTCACTTCGATTCTTAAATCCCGCCATCTTTTATCCTTGTCAAATTCCTTTTTCGTTAAAATACCTTCGGTGGCGCCGATTTTTTCGACCACCGAAGTGGCATTGGCGCTCGCCAGCCGAATGGCATACTTAACCGCCTCCGGCGATAAATTTCTGATTTCGAATTTCGGATTTCGGATTTGACGAATCAGGCCGGCGACGAAACCGGAACCAAAAGCGTCGCCGGCGCCGGTCCGGTCAACCAATTTTCTTTCGCGGAAAATCCCGGCTTTATAAATGTATTTACCGTCGGAAATTGTCGCCCCTCCCTTGCCGCTGGTTACGGCAAGAATCCCGGGCATAAGTTTATCAAGTTTTTTAAAAACCGCTCTTTCGTTTTTGAAAGAAATGCCGGTCAAGAGCGAGGCCTCTTCTTCGTTCAAAACCAGAAAGGAGATGTCTTTCAAGGAAGATAAAATTTCGGCCCGCCGGTGCCTGATGTGATGGCCGCTTGGATTAAAAGCTACGCTGGTATTATTTTTACGGGCAAAATTCAATAATCCCTTCAACATTCTGTCCGATTCGCCAGCCAAAGAAACATACCACCAGCGGCTCTTGAGGCGGTTTAGATTGAGATTTGGCAGCCGGAAAAAATCAGCAGCGCCGCGGTAATTAATTATTGTCCGCTCGCCCTTCTCCAAAATCAAAACTGAATAAGAAGTCGGCCGGGTTGGATGAAAACGCAAAAATTCCGTTTCCACGTCTTCTTTTCGGAGCCGGCGTTTAATTTCTTCGCCGGAAGCATCGCGCCCGATTTCAGCCGCGCAGGCGGTTTTGAATCCCTGTCTTCCAAATGTCACCGCTGCATTGGCCGCATTGCCGCCAATGGTCGGAAAAAAATTCCTAGCTTCTAATTTTTCGCCGAGCGGCAAAACATAAGCCCGCCGCGATTCGGTTTTGTCCCAACGGATTGTCTCGAAATCAACCCCTAAAAAAACATCGCGGGCCGCCGAACCGATTGTCGCCACATCAAACATATTTCTATATGATAACATAAAACAATTTCATAAATCCTACAATATTCGCATCAATTTGTAGATTCGCATACTGCTGCGATATATCACAGCAGTTGTTCGGTCGCGCTGAATAGCATATTTTGAGGCCTATATTAGTGTTATGCCCAGGCATAACAATTAGAAACATTGTCTCAATTTATGTGATTATGACGCCGTATCACTGCCAAAACCCTGTTATGCCCAGGCATAACACCTGATTATTTCGTTGCATTATAAATAGCTGCTATCTCGGCTGCGCTTAAAGCTCTATTGTAGATACGGACATCGTCGATGAGGCCGGGGAAATAACCTCCTCCCGCAGGGAACCGCCCAAACATTAGGGGAGCCGCACTTGTCTGCGTAACCGGAGAATTAGTGGGTTCTGAATCCTTTAATACTCCATCTATATAAACAGCTACTTGCGAACCATTATAAGTGCCTGAATAAAAATACCAGCTGGCGTTATTCAAGATTCTGCCTGATTGAGCAATGGCCTGACTAGATATTTGCCCAACCCGAAATTCAAGTTGAGCGGGCGCGGACGCCCATTGATTAACTTCCCAATGGCGCCAGCCGCCATCAACTGCAACAGGATTAGAGCCTGCGGGCCAGGCGGTGCTATATATCCAAAACGTTATTGTGATAGGTTGCAGAGATCCATTTATTGGACCGCCATACAAATTCGAGTAAGGCAAACTAATGTAATCATCCGTCCCATTAAATTGTCCAGCTGTTGAGCCAACTTTGCCTGCTGCATAGTGAAAGCCTGTACCGTACCAAGTGCCATTATTGCCACCTCCGCTCGAATCACTCGCCGTTGTCCCTGAGCCCTCGTCAAACTTCCAGTAGCC
>CAZDFQ010000005.1:0-60134 GCA_964505005.1 uncultured Candidatus Saccharibacteria bacterium | reverse complement strand
GGTATTGGGGCCGAGAACGGAAAGGGAGACAGTAGGAACTGGTTGGGCTGGCTGGCATTGAGGGGTTTCGGTTTTGTAAGGCCCGGCAAAGGCATTGCCCTGGCCGTAATTCGCGCCGCCTACCCAGGGAAAAGTAACGGTATTGGCGTTGTCGGTGTTCAGAAATTTGTTGTCTCCGGCAATGCCGCAAGCGCCGCCAAGGGTCTGAGCGTAAACCAAAGGAACGGGCAGCTGGCTACCACCGCTTGGCTCCGCCGGCGGAACATAGCCCTGATATTGGCCGAGGATTTTGGCCGCATAAACAATGTCCGAGTTATTGGGGGCTGAACCGTCTTTGAATTCACAGACATTGCCGGAGCAGATGTCCGCGTAATTGACCACGGCAAAAGCCCCGACATCACTGGCAGTGTGATAGATGCTCGAAGGGCCGGCACCAGCACCAGTAGTAGTGATAGCCGTGAAGCCGTTACCTACCTGATTTCCTATTTGTTCGAAGAACCAGCGATTGAGGTCTTCATTGGTCGTATCTGGTTTTGATAAGCGGTAGAGAGCAATTTTGCTCTGAGTTTCGTCAATTGTTGCAAGACCGCAGTACTGGTCCACAGGAGTGCACTGGGTAGCGTAGCTCCGGCCGCCGTCCGTAGAAATATTGACTTTAGCATAAGGCCCATTGGCAGCCGGCACGGAACAAACCTCGTCGCTGTAACGTTGGGTCCCGCTTACCAAGCTTTTATAGGAAAGGCACTCGGAAGTCCCGGACTCGCCGCTAGACGGAGTCGAAACCTCGCAGTATTGCCCCCCGTAACCGCGGTTAAAAGAAGGAAGGTAAAACTTGATTGGTATTTGGTAGGAACAGCTGGAGATTGATTGAGACGAAATTTGGATAACCGGCGTGCCGCCGCGGCTGGCGCAGCCAGTGAAATAGGTGGATCCAACGCCCAGCTGACATAAACCGAAAGATAGAGCTACGCTAGTGCCTACGCTTACCATTGTGGCTGCTGTTATTCCCAAACCTATAGCAAGCCCTGCTGATAGACCTTCCGAAGCAACCCAGATTGCGCCGATTATTGAGGTGGCACCGAAAATAAGCTCTGGCTGGACAAAAACAATGACTGCCACAACAATCATCATTAATATCGCCCCTATCCAGTTAAAAACCCCTTTGGCTTCAGCTATCCGGGTGGAGAAAATTAGCACGCCTAAAATCAGAAGAACGGTCAGAAACTTATTTTGATAGAGTTTTTGCATCAAGGTTATTATACAATATCCGGATTAATAAGCTTGGGGATAAGTTGGTATGTATAATTATAATATAATAAAAAAGCAGACGACCTCGCTCCGATTCGTTTCGAAGCGAGGTCGCATTCATCTCTGGGCGAGTTTATCTAGCCTGGCTGAGTTCCTTGCCAGCAAGGGCGCTGAAAAGCCTGCTTGTCAGGATATCAGCCAGCGTCTCGGCGAAGTACGCCGGGGCCTTTTCTTTCCCGGCCCAAGCGCTCAACGTCTGGGTTGCAAGTTGATACAGATCTGCTTCCTTCCTGCTGTTGTAGTAGACGAGCCACCTCGTTGCCGCCCCGAGGATAACTCGTCCCCGCTGTTCATCCCGGGCAGAACGCGGGAGTGTCTTGACCCCGACCCAGATATCAATGGCGACATTGCCGGCAGGAACGTCTTTCAGGCTCGCTACCCTGATGAGCCTGATGCCATATTCGTCGAATAATTGCTCGGTTTTTTTGCCGAGCAAATCTCCGACTTCCTGGGTCGCCGGCCGTCCCTTGTCGTCCAACGACAAGGGCTCGTCTATGACTCCGTTCCAAGACAGCCAGCCCGCCTTGTGTAGCTCGATGGCGTAGTAGGCGGTCTTTCTGTCAGCTAGACGCGAAGCTACCACTTGGATGCCTGGCTGCAGTTCAATCCATTTGGCAGCCGGGTTCCATTGCCCCAGCTGCTGCGGCGCACATCCAGACACGAGCGCGGCAACCACGACCACTAACATCTTCTTCATCTCGAGCCCTCCTCTTGCGGCTTATCAGCCGCGAGCTATTATAGATCAACTTCTCACCTATGATAGTTACCGAAAATTACTATTTTAGCAATAGCAATTTTTTATAAAAAAGTCAAATCCAAATTTTGAGTCATTTTATTAAAAGCGAGGAGGCCCGGCTGCATTAGCAACCGAGCCTCGAATCTTCTGAGCGTCGTCCGCTATGAGGTTAGCGGGCAACGCTCCCGGTCGGCAGGGCCCGCATCTCCACCGGGTGCCGTTCAAACGTCTTCACCCGGCCGTGGTCGTCGTAGCTGACCACGTAGGCGGTATCGCCCTCGAAGAAGACATCCTGGATCCCAATGGTCCAGGGCTCCCCGAGCGCGGCAACGAGCCGGGGCCGTTCCATGCCCACCCAAGGCGTGAACGCGCACCCTGCCGCCAGCGCCAGCAGGCCGACCACCGCCACGAACAACATCTTCTTCATCGCAGCCTCCCTCGCGGCCATTGTTGGCCGCATCCTTTTCGTCCGTATTGCGTCTTTGGCAATCCACTCGGAACCGCACTGGTCCCGAATTTACTATTTTATATTTTACCAATAATTTTCAAAAAGTCAACCTTGCGTAATGGTTCAATACCTTGGCATCGCCCAAGATAATGAATCGGCCCCGACTTCTTGCTGGTGCGAGAAATCGGGGCCGTGGCAGGGACTAGGGGCTATTTCGAACCCGAGGGAGCGGGCGACGGAGAGGCCTTCTCCTTGGGCTTGGCGGTGCCGAGTTGCTTCACCTCGGCAACCAGGTCCTCGGCGTCATAGGTCACCTCAAAGGCGACCTTGTCGCCGGAGAAGACCATCTCGGTGGGAGTGCCGACCACCTCCCACAAACCGAGCGTGAAGACATCGGCCACGCCGTGGAACAGCGACCGGCCCACCTTGGCGCCGGTACTGTATCCTTGCACAAAGGAGAATGTGTCCACCCGCCTTCCATTTTTTGTTTCGGATACAGCGGGCTGGCCGAACTCGGCAATGAGCTCGGCCCGCGGCGTCCCGACTTTGAGCAGGTCAAGGTTCTTGGCCGCTGGCTGATTGGCGGCCATATAGACCGAGCAACCAGCCAGCACAACAGCGAGCACCGCGAGCGACAACGCTTTCATTTTTGCCCTCCCCTCTACGGCCATAGCCGCTCATCCCGTTACCAGCACCTAACACTTAAACGATCAAACACCTGTTTAAAATTAAACATATTTCCCTTTAAAAATCAATAAATTGTAATGGTTCAATACCTTGGCATCGCCTTGAGGGCTTGGAAAGCTACGTAATGAATGGGGAGGGCGCCGGTTCTCCTCGGTTTTTGCGTAAGATTTGCAGAAGGGACACGAAAATAAGATTCACTGTTATGCTGTAGCATAACAGTGAACAAAGTCTTGAATTATATTATAAGAAGCCCCCGTCCGGAAGGGCGGGGCAATTCACGCAATTAAAAAATAATCACCTAAAGAGCGGCGCGCTTGCGAATGCTATAATCAAGAAATGTTTCTGCCGACTTCAGCCGCGGTTCTCGGGATTTTGGCTTTTCTGCCTTTCAAATTTTCTTATCTTTTCGGCTTTATTTTTCTGGTCCCGCTTTTTCTGTTTTTTTTGAAAGAGGAAAAACTCTGGCGCCTGCTGGCTGGCGCCGCTCTTTTCCGGGTGGCTTTCGCCCTGGGAGTGGTTTATTACACGTTTGAACCAATAACCTGGTTTTTTTCGGTGCTGATTTTTCTTGGCTTGCCGGTTTCGGTTTTTCTGCTGAAAAAAATCGCGAGGCGGCCGGAAATTATTCTCGCAACTCTGCCTTTTCTTTGGACGATTTGGGACATCTTGGAGGCGAGATATTCTTTTCTGCCAACCTATGTAATGACGCTCGGCAATGCTTTCGGCGCCTCGGCTTTTGTGGGTTTGGCCGGCTTCGGCGGCTTAACTTCGCTGATTTTCTTCGGAGCGGTCATCAATGCACTGCTCGCTTATTTTATTTTGAAACTGAAAGAGGGCAATAAAAAATCGGTTGTCCGGCCCGTAGTTTTAACGGCGGTTATTCTGTTTTCCGGCTGGGGACTTTCCCAACTCCAGCTCCAAAAAAATTATTCAAACTATCAAAAACTGACTAATTCTCTTAAAGTCGCCGTTGTTTCTGCCGATGAAAATTTCCGCTCGACCGATTTAGGCGCTTTAGAGAACGAATTGAAAAAAGAAAAAAGCGACCTCATTATTCTGCCCGAAGATTTGCTGGATTACAGCGGTCAGCCATCAGAAGAAAACCAGATGTTCAGCATCAGTGGCGGCCTGGCAAAAAATTTGAACACGCCGGTTATTGCCAGTTTCGACACTTTCCAGAACAACAAAAGATATAATTCCGATTTATTGTTTAATGAAAGCGGCGGGGTCGCGGCTAGCCGCAGCAAATACCGGCTGACCTTCATCGGCGAATACTGGCCGTTCGGCAAATGGTATCCGTTTTTTTTTAATTGGGCTCTCGAAACCAGCCCGGGATTCAAAAATTATGCGGTCTTTAATCCGGCCAATCCCTATTTCAGGGGCGAGAAAAATCTCTTGAGCTTTGAAAAAAACGGCCGGAAAATTCTTTTGGCCGCGCCTATTTGCATCGAGATTTATTATCCGGAAGATCTCTGGGAATATAAAAAAGCCGGCGCCGAAATGATAATCAATCCCGGCAGCAACCGCTGGGTTGAATTGGGAATCGGTCACTATCTCTATCTCGCCAATAATTTCAGAAAAATCGAGAGTGTTTCTCTGGAGCTTCCGGTTATCATAAGCGGAGTCAAAGATTCCGCCGGCGTCATCTTGTCCGACGGAGAGATGCGTTCGGTTGACTACAAAAAAGGAAACCAGAGATTCAATGTTCTTCGGGAAGAAGTAAAGTTCTGAAAATCGGTCTGGAAGAAGGGCCTCTTACCTTATAATCTGGAATCTCGGCAGCAGTCCGCTTTTAATCAGCCAGGGGCCGATAAGGAAGAAACTGATTAAAATCCAGACAATGGCCCAGCCGACGATAATCAGGCCTTCGCGGCGCCGGCCCTCGGTCATTACCGCAATGCCGTAAACTAAACCCGCGACCACATTCAAAAAAGCGATGACTATTCCGAGCCAGAACCACTTTTTTCCCAATTCGAATTTGTCCGCTGCTGGCGATGAAAATTGTCCGTCCATAGAATGCGCTGAAAAATATTTCTTGATTTATCGTTGTCTAACCGACCTTTCTAATTATTGATAATTGATATTTAAGATTATTATAGAATAAAGACATTAGCCGATTGTGGATAACTATGGCACTTTTAGCTTCAATATTTTCCCGGCTTCTTGATTTGATTTTCCCGCCGGTCTGCGTCAACTGCCGGACAAACGTGGAAAGCGGCCAAGCCATCTGCGAACAATGTTTCTCTAAAATAAAAATTTTCAATTCCCTTTTCTGCGGCCGCTGCTTAGCTCGCTTGCCTCAAAATAAAAAAATCTGCCATTTTGATTTTCCTTATATTTTAGGTTCAGCAGCCGATTACCGGGACGAAGCAGTCAAAAATCTTGTTCAGGGCCTTAAATTCAATTTTTTGAAATCAGCGGCCCGGCCGCTTGGAGCGCTTCTCATAAATTATGCCCGGAACATTCCCTTGGCCGTCAGCGGCTATGTCGTTTTGCCTGTGCCGTTAAGCCGGTTGCGCCACAGGCAGCGCGGCTTCAACCAGTCGTTGTTGCTGGCTGAAATTTTCAGCCGACATTTCAATCTGGAGATGAAGCCGGAAATTTTGGTCCGGACCCGGAACACCAAGCCGCAGAGTGAAATAAAAAATTACGACCAGAAAAAAGAGAATGCGAGAAACTGCTTTTCGATAAAAGAGCCGGAATTGGTTACTGGTAGAAATTTCATTTTAATCGACGACGTCTCCACTTCTGGAGCCACTTTCTTTGAAGCGGCTACTTGCCTTAAACAAGCTGGCGCCCGAAAAATCATCTGCTTGGCGGCGGCAAAAGGTTAATTAATTATCAATTTCCAATGTTCAATTTTCAAACATAGAAAGTGTTAATTGAAAATTAGAAAATTAAGTCATTGATTGATAATTGAAAATTGGGAATTGGAAATTAAGATCTTATGCATTTCTGAATTTTAGTATACTTTTGCTTTTCCGCCCGGCTTTGATAAAATCGAGGTTGATGGCAAAATTCGAAATCAAATGGCAGGCGCCGGAATTTGATTACCGCGAAAAAGATATTTCCTGGTACTGGCTGAGCGTGATTATCGCGGTTATTCTTTTAAGCGCGGCAATTTGGCAGAAAAATTTTCTTTTCGTCATTTTCATCATCCTGGCGGAAATTCTCATTTTGGTCTGGGCCAACCGGGAGCCGGCGACCATAGAATTCAAGCTCGATGAAAAAGGGCTGACCATTGCCGGAAAAAAATTCTACCCTTCAAGCGAAATGGACGCTTTCGGGTTAAAGGAAGAAAGCGAGGAATGGTCGAAGTTAATTTTCCGTTTTCGGCGGCGATTCCAACCGCTATTGAAAATCAAAATTCCCCGCAGTCGTTCGGCCGAAATAGAAAAAGCATTGACGGCCGTCGTCAAAAAAACTGAATTTGAAGATTCCTTTCTCGATAACCTGCAAAAATTCCTCGGCTTTTAGCGGTTTGTCCAATTCTCCTGTTTCAAGTAAAATTCCAGTGGTTGAAACGCCCTCGTCGTTCAA
Organism: uncultured Candidatus Saccharibacteria bacterium; assembly: GCA_964505005.1. GTDB lineage: Bacteria > Patescibacteriota > Minisyncoccia > UBA6257 > 2-01-FULL-56-20 > JACQKU01. The sequence continues at coordinate 53,415 of CAZDFQ010000005.1, read as the reverse complement.
TGGATAGGACGCGAGATTGCGGATCTCGTAATGGGGGTTCGATTCCTCCCGGGGGCACCAGAAAGGAAATTGCAAGCCATTTTGTGCACAGCCACCGCACGCGGCGGCCAAATTGTAGGGAATTTTGGGCGAAAAAATCAGTTGGCGGTTTCGTTTTTGCGAAAAGAGATTTTTCATAAAGATTTTTCAGAAAAGAAACTCAATAAGTTTCTTTTCTGTTTTTACTTGATTATTTTAGCGTTTAGTGGTAATTTCATAATTGGTACACAAACATCAACCAAAACTCTTTAAGGAGGTGATCCGATGAAAACAGCAGTCCAGCGGCGAGACCCGGCCTTTCGATGGTACTTTCCAATCTGGTGTCATCACCACGGCAACAAGATGCGCGTCGAGCAACTCGACGAGCAGAATCGTACCCTCGTCATCAGTGGAAGCGCGGCTAAGGTCATGATTCGGAGGGCATCGTCGGTATATCCGGACGCGAAAGGGTGGTTCGTGGATTGGGAGGTCGTCCAGTGCAAACCTTACGAGGAAGGCGTGCGCGGACGCTCGCAGTTCAACGATGGAGACCTTCAAGCCGCTTTCGGTTTATCCAAGAACTCCGGCAAGTACGGACAGTGGCTCATTGATCAGTTCGGAGCCGACGTCGCCGACCAGGGAAAGTACATTCGGTGGAGGAACTTCCTCAACATCCCTTGCCCGGGCACAGGACACGATGGCGATCCGAATGTCTCTATCCACCTCGACGAACAGATTCAAGACGCCGTTCGACGGCTTCTCACGTGATGCTCTCGGTCTCGCTCCCGACACGGAGCCGGTTCGCAATGCGGATCGGCTCCATTTCTTTTTTGAATTTGAAAGAACGAAAGAATTTGCCGCCAAAGTACCAAATTTTTCAAAATAATTTCGTTTGAAAAATTTGCTAAATTGAGTTATTATTAACTCGATTAAAAACTTGAAGTTGTTATTGGCGCGGCGGAGCCGCGCGGGGGCGGGAGCTTTCTGTTTCGCCGCCGCTTGCGGCGGCGAAATGCGTTTGAATTATTTCAAGTATTCCGCACCCTTCGAAATGAAACTCGTTGTGATCTTAAGCCTTTTTATTATCGCGGCTTTTTTGTTTTTTTATTTTCTTGGCGACTTTAACAAGGGTGCTTATTTAAACAACAACAGCGGAGCGGCCTCTCCCTCGGAACTGAATAGGAATCAGACACCTTCCAGCCAGAAAAATCCTAATGCCACGAGTTCAGGGCCGCCTGGTTTCCGCGGACCAACTGGCCAGCCACGCATCATCGGCCCCCAGGGCCCGCCGCCGAATTATTAAAATTTTCTATAAATTTTGAAGTTGAAGACGAACAAAATTTATCAAGAAAACTTTAACTCCTCACCTTTTCGGCAAAAACTTTGAATACCCAGTAAAAGCAAAGCCGCAGGCGATGGCCGCACCAGTATTCTGTTTAGTTAGAACTTCACGGCAAAGGTGGGGGGTTGAGAATTCAGAATATAGAATATAGAATATAGAAAGGCGGGTGTCGTATAACGGCTATTATGCGATCTTGCCAAGATCGAGAAGGGAGTTCGACTCTCCTCACCCGCTCATAAAAATCTAAAATCGCTATGCCGGAAGAATATTTTGACATTGTTGGCGAAAACAATCAGTTGCTCGGGATAAAAAAATTGCGTTCTGAAGCGCATCGTGACGGCGACTGGCACCGGACCGTTCATATCTATTTTTTAGATGAAGATAGAAGGAGATACCTTGTTCATCTGCGTTCCAAGAATAAAGATTCAAACCCGGATAAATGGGATACCCGCTTTGGCGGCCATTTAAAAAGCGGCGAAACTTTTGACGAAGCGGCTTTAGGTGAAGTGAAGGATGAAACCGGAATTGAAGTTTCAATGAATGATTTAATCGAAGGAGACCTGTATAAAAGAGACCATAGAGATAATCGGGAATTCACCAGGGTTCATTACTTTATATTTAAAGGCGATATCAATGATTTGAAATTCAATGACGGCGAGGTCCAGAAAGTCAAATGGCTGAGTAAAGATGAAATTGAAAAAGCATTATCAGAAGACGGAGCGCATTGGGCCCCCAAACTGAAGGGGTTTAGGGCAATAAATGATTTTTTGGTTTCTAAGTGCGGAGTTGGCAATATGAAGAGTTAAAAACGAGTGGAAAATTAATAAAGGTCGACAAAAAAACAAAAATTGGATCCGGATGTGCCTATTCGTTAAGGCCATTCGGATACTTATATGACAAAAACTAAAATTTTTCTTATCGCCATAGCGGTGATAGGGATAACGGCAGTGGCCGGGCCCTGGGGCGCCACAATCAGAGCTGAACGGGATAATTCGAATGCCAAGGCTGCTGAATTGCGGAACAAGGCCGAGACGGAAAACGAGAACGACAGCGGGCTTGATAAATCAGCGGAGGTTGAAAATGAATTAGAGAATGAATCCTCCAATCAGCCGCTTCTCAGCATCAAGCCGCAAGGCGACATCAGAATTCAGAACGCTGCTCTTCTCAGCAACAGCGGCCAATCGCTCCAGCTTAAATCATTCGGTTTGAATCTGACGGTGGGCCTGACGAGTTCAACTGAACTCATCGGCGTGATTGCCAATGCCAGCGGTTCGTCCTCATTCAGCGACATGAAAACCGGAGACGTCATCGATGTCTGGGGAACAATTGATTCCAATTCCGGTCTAATCACCGCGGAAAAAATAAGAGACGATTCTTTAAGACAGCAAGGCATCGACGCTCTGCGCCAACAAATCGAGTCACTTCTCCAACAGTTAAGACAACTTCAGGAGCAACTTCGAGTGAAGCAGGGCGGGAACGATTAGATTGAAGGCATCTGCCAGGAACGAATTAACCAATCCCCGTATCTCTGCAGAGGTGCGGGATTTTGGTTTGGCTGATTGAATAGATGTAGATGTTTACATTAATTTATTCGGGTGGGCGCCTTCGCCCGCCTGCCAGCGCCTTCGGCGCAAGCGAATGGCGGGTAGGTCAAACGCTTTCGGATGCCGATTGTTATTTTCGGATAAAAATGCTATGCTTTATTTAAGGCCTGATGCCTTATTTTTTAATTCTGCCTTGTTATTATCAGATTCGTAGCATTCGCATATAATTCGAATCATTCGCATTATAGTCAAACGGCTTGGAAGCAAGGCGAATCTACCTGCCCGACTTCGTATGGACGACCTGCCCGACAGGACTTCGTCTTCTCGAAGTCAGGCGGGAGTCCAGGCGGGCGGACGAATGCAGGCGAATGATGCATCTAATCTTCTTCTTTGTAACTTAAACCGCTATTAAATCGTTTTCTATGTTAGATGGCGAAAACAAACTGATTGAGATGGCCATCAAGGGTAAGGCCTCGGCTTTTGGCTCGCTTTACGATTATTATCAGCCGAAAATATACCGGTTCGTTCTAATCAGGGTGGGTCAGCGTGAGGAAGCCGAGGACCTTACTCATCAGGTATTTCTCAATGCCTGGCAGAACATTGCCAATTACAAAAATTTGGGCTTCCCTTTTTCAAGTTGGCTGTACCGAATTGCCCGGAATCAGGTAATCGATTGTTATCGCGCCAAAAAACCGCAAATTCCTCTGGATGGCCTCGACCCCGATTACCTTTCGGAACTCGGCGCCAGCGAAAAAAATATCGAGGAGCGTTCCGAGCTTGACCGGATTGCCAAAGCCATCAAAAAGCTCAAGCCGGATTATCAGGACATCATCATTATGAGATTCATCGAGGATCTGCCGCTTAAAGAAGTGGCAGCCAGTGTCGATAAAACTGAAGGAGCAATCAAATTGATGCAGCACCGCGCCATTAAGGAGTTAAAAAATATTTTGAAAGATAATGGTTAACACAATAAGATGGATTTATTGGAAACATTAAAAAAATTTAAAAAACTTGAACCGGAAGCTGGTTATACGTTGAGGTCTAGAAAAATAATTCTCAGCCACGGCAAGGCGCGGTCCTGGTTTTTGTTCAAAGAGACGTTGGTAAGTATCCTTCAATCTGGCTCAGCCATTGCTTTAACGGCCGTGCTCTTAGTCCTTGTTTTAGGAGGATTTTCGGTGTGGAAATTTTTCTCCGCCACCAATCCGGTTGGCATTGATGTGGCTGGTCTCAGAGCTGAAGCCGAAGCCATCGGCATCCAGATTCAGCTGACAAACATTGCCTATCAGGAAAGCGGGCTTCTAAACGAAACCAGTACCATACCCCTGAGTAATCTGTTGCCCCGGCAAACAGCTAAATCCCCGCGAGCGGCCAAACAGACGGAAAATTTGCCGGTGTCGAGCACTTCGACCAGTGTCTTAATCGACGAAGCTCTTGATAAGCTTTCGCAATAGCGGGTAGAAACTTTTTTGATTCTACTTAAGGACGATACGGAGGAGCGTCTTTTTATAAATCTTCTCAAGGTGAATAATTTTTTGAGAAACATTCTCCCGTCAATGGCGCTGTTCGCCGTATTAGCAGCGCTGGTTTTGTTTTTCCATTCCCCAGTCAAGACAGTCGCCGCTAATGTTTGTGAATTTCAGAGTGACCTTAAACAATTGTCGTCAGCCGAAACGAATTCGTCGTCCGATATCCAAACTGAATTAGCCATCCGAAGAAATCTTCTTAATCAGATAATCGACTGCGCTATCAATGATGCCGCCAAATTACAATCTAATATAAAATCTCTCTCAATTAATATTCCGGAAATAAAAGATATTCAAAACCGGCTGGTTTCGAAATTCGACGAAATCATCAATTATTACTCTTATCAAAAAACTCTCGTCAATAATTTAGGCGTTGAGGGAAGCAAAAGGTTCGCTATAAATTTGAAAGATTGGCGGGCTTCAAACTATACACCGTTAGCCGGCCTCGGAGCCAATTTCGAAATTTTTTCCAAAAATCAAGAACTCGTCCAGACAACCGAAAACCGATTGAACCAAATGGAAATAACCGTCCGGGCGCTTAAGTTAACCGACTATGAAACTATCAGAACCTCTCTTAAAGATGCAGAAAATAATTTCCGTCAAGCTAAAGAATACAACAATCAAGCCGAAAATGTATTTAAAAGATTGGGCCAGCCCGACTATTTGCCGATACTTATGAAGTCATCACTGGAATATTTGAAGAATGTTTATCAAAACTTTTTTGACATCCAAGACGAAACACAAAAAATTATCTCCCGCTGACTCCATTAGAGAACCTCGCGCTATCGGCGCATCTTCAGTCGCTTACAGCGACTTTTCTCTAACGGGGCTAAACGCGGGAGATAATTTTTATCTTAACTTCAAAGAGGTTCTCCGCAGGGCTCTTGAACGGAATGTCTCGGAGGCGCCGAAAGATTAGTCCAAGCACATAAGACCTTATGTGCTTGGTTTCGGCACCGAGAGCAAGCTGGGGTTTGCCGCTGCGGTTCGACCGTCCTGAGCGGCTCACCGTCGAAGGAGAGCAAACCAACAGCGATTCCGTGAGAGAGCCCTGCAGAGAATTACCGATTTCCTATTTGACGGCTTCTTTCAGAACTTTGCCGGCGCGGAATTTTGGTTTGACTGACGCCGGAATCTGGATGGTTTCGCCGGTTTTGGGGTTCCGTCCCTGCCGGGCTGCCCGCTTGGCAACGCGGAAGGTGCCGAAACCGGTAACTGCCACATCCTCTCCCCGACCCATAGTCTTTACAATAGTGTCGAAAACGGCCTCAACCAGCCGGTGCGCCTGGGCCTTGGATTCAAGGTCCGCGGCTTTCAATACTGCTTCCACCAAACCTTCTTTGGTCATATTCTATTTAGCTTTTAGCTGTTAGGTATTAGCTTTTAGTAAATTTCGAGCAACGGGAATAAAAAGGATTAACTGAAAGCTGGGAGTCATAACCTAAAAGCTCATTTTTAATGCCGACCTTTGGAGACTTGCTTGCCCCGTAGGAAATAAAGTATTTTCCGTTGAGGCCTGGAATGGCCTGTGACGTTAAGAGCTAATTTCAGGTCATGTTTAGATGACTTGATTTTAGCTCAAAAATACTTAAATTTTCTCGCTATTTCCTACGGGGCTTGCTATAAGTATAGCAAAATCAATATCAAAAGCAAACCAGGCAGTAGAAATTCGACTTTAGATTTTAGAGTGGATCTTTGACTGGAGATATTTCCTACCGTACTCCCCCAGATAGATTCAATCAGCTGCTGCCTTTCTCGACCGCGGAGCAGTCGAACTTTCACTACCTGGTGAATCCTGTCAATATTTTATTCCCAAGGAGTCCAAAATCGGCTTAACTTGGTCAAAGGACGGATTTCCCCTTAAATTATATTTGACTGTCACCTCGCTGATGTATTTTTTTGCCAAGTCGCGGTTGCCAGCCAAGAAATAAGCGATGCCGAGCTTAATCATCGTCTCCGGATTCTGCGGTTCCAGTTCCAATGACTTCTGGTATAAATCAATGGCTTCGTCCAGATGACCGGAATCGGCAAAAAAATTAGCCACCACTCGAGGTTCATTGGCGTTTTTCCATTGGCGACCGAGCCGCAGGGATTCTTTGATTTCATTATACCCCGTAATATTGTCTCCGGCCGCATAAGCAACTAAGCCGTAGTAAAAATGAGCGTCGGCCACTTTGGGGTCGAGCGAGAGGGTGTATTTAAGTAAATCCAAGGCGGCCGGATAATCTTTCTTTAAGGTTTTTGTTTTGGCCAGCGAAAAATAAACCTCCTGCCGGTCAGGAGAAAGTTCCAAAGCGATTTTCGCTTCTTTTTCAGCCAAGGCAGTGTATTTGGGGAGATTAAGGTCAGAAATTTCGTTATAAAGATCAACTAAAGCGTAGTGATTGTAAGCGTCCAAGGGATGGGCGTCTCTGGCGTTTTCCATGGCTTGAAGAGCGTCTTCGGCTTGTTGAGAAGAAATGGCGCCGGGATTATAAAAGTAGGCCTCAACAACAGCCATAGCGTAATCACGTTCAAAGTTCCAACGGTAAGGCGTCCAAATGTTTATGGCTTTTTTAAAATATTCGATGCCGTCGCTAAAACGACCATTGCCCATATACTGAAAGGCCCAGTAGTGGTAATAGGAAGCTAAAAAGGTTTGGAAGTTCAAAAAGTAAGCCAGAATAATTGCGACAACAATAGCAGCAAAAGCAAAATACTTCCTCAAGTTCAACGCTGATTTATGCTGATTTATGCCGACCCGCCCCGGAGCGATGCGCAGCATCTGCTTCGACGTTTCAGCTGATTGATGCTGATAAACTTGTCTCTTGTCTCTAGTCCTATACGCGCCATCACTATATCCAAAAATCAGATAAAGCATCAACAGCGGACCAATGGTTTCAAAAACAAAAAAATTAGCGACGAAATAGGTAGCAAAACCAGCTAACATGACATCGCCAAAAAGTCGATTGAAGCGCCAGGCCTGCCAAAACGTTATAGCTAAAAAAGTAAAATAAGCCGAAGCTAAAAGCAGGCCGCCCCAAATCAAATATTCAAAAACAAAATTGTGCGGCTTATCAAAACGGGTTTCCTGATAACTGACGGTTAAAGCCCGCGGGTCGTAATATTTGTTAAAAACAAGGTTGAAATTTTCCGGGCCCCAGCCGAGCACCGGCCTTTCCAAAAAGCCTTTCCAGGCAGTTTGGAGAGCAATCAGCCGAGGCAGTAAATCGCTACCACCAAAAGAAACTTCTTGGAAGCGGTTCAAGCCAGGCAGACGGCTCCAGAAGGGGGACCGGCGGGTGAACCAAAATCCCAGACCGAAAATTACAACCGTCAAAAAAACAGCGGCGTAAATCCTCCGGGCCTTTAAAAAACTGAAGCGCAGCTCCGGCGGTTTCAAAGAAAACAAAATCAGCAAAACCAGGAAACCGGCGCTAATCGCCAAGATATCGCCGCGGGTTTGAGAAAGAAAAATTGTAACTACATTGAGAATAACCGACAGAAAGAGGAAGGCGCTGATTAATAATGTAGAACGCGGATTTATGCGGATTTCGCCGGATTTATGCGGATAGTTATTCGCGACATTCGCATGTATTCGCCCGCCCGCCTGGACCTCGTCCATGCGAAGTCGGGCAGGCAGTTTCGCATCGCGTAATTCATCCAGCAAAAGATATACCGCTATAAAAATGTTGAAAATCAGATAGCCGTCCAGAAAAGTCGGATTGCCGAGGGTCGAGCCCGGCCGGAAAAAACCGGCTCCCCTAGCCGCTTTCTCTTCAATGAGAAGAAGATTAGGGATGCCTGATTGCAGCCAAGCTAAAAGGCTGACGATAACCGATGTCCAAAGCGAAGCCAAGAAGAGTTTCCGCCAGGGAATCTCCTGCCAAAGCGAACTTAAAACCAAGCCGAGAGCGGCCAAATGATAAATGGCAATCACGCCGATTCCCCTTTCATAGGTTGACCAGAAGCTCCGCCAGGGGTCTAAGCCGAGGAAAGCAGCGAGAGTAAGAACGGCAAGAAAAATTAAAAGCGCTTTCATTGCCGGCGTCAGCTTCGGCCGGAAGCGCGGCTCAATAATTACCAGCGCCAGCCAAAATCCGAAAATCAGCTCAACAACGGCCTGAAAAAAAAGTTCTTTGGAAAAAGTGTAGGGGTAAACCTGCTGGGCGATGTATTGAAAGTTAAAAATCCGCGGCAAGCCGCCGTAAAAAAGCGGCGTGCCAACCACTGCCACGAATATCAGGAATATTATTGTCTTGAGAAGAAATTTCTGACTCACAGTTAAAACAAATTTATTTAACGCTGATTCATGCTGATTTTGGCTGATTTATGCTGATGTTTCTAAAGTGTGGACAAATCGTTTAATGGTCAATTTTTGTGGGCCGAAGTTTATCAGAAGTCCCAATTTATAATGTGAACCTTTAAGATAGCCTCAGAATTGTCTTCCGTCCATCTTTGTTATAAAGGGTTTCGATTTCAACTCAATTATGATTTTATTGTTCACAACAAAATCTGGGATGTAAATGCCAATATGTTCGCTATTATAAAAAATTTTTATTCTAACTTGACTTTTAACTTCTAACTGGCGTTTTTTAAATTCGCTAAGCAGGGCCCGCTCAATTATTTTTTCTTTAATTCCGCCTCCAAGATTATTATAAACATCAAAACAGGCACCCCTTATTCCGTATGACTCTTTCTCGTACAAAAAATCTTCCACTCGTTTTTTAGCCATCTACCTAATTATAATTATATCAGCATTTATCAGCTTTATCAGCATAAATCAGCGAACGCAAAGCCCCCACCATAAAGATGGGGGCTTGCGTTTAGTCTCCGGTTCAAGCGGTTAAGCAACCGCTAACCGGTATCAACTCAGAAATCTCAGGGACTCTATCCGCCAACCGGGAAGGCCACGGAGTTGATCTGGAGCGGCACGACATTGGTCGGGAAGCTGAGGCCAGTTGTGGCAGCGCTATCCAAACCATCGGTGTAGGTGACATCCGTCGCGTTATTGATCGCGGCCGTAATACCGATCGAGGTGTTCGAAACCGGGCCATAGGCCTTGGTGTCATCCACCCTCAATGTGAAGGCGTAAGATGAGCCGCCGCTAACCGCAAACGCGCTGTTGATGCCAGCGCCGAAGTTCCAGCTCTTGATACAGGTAGTCGTGCTACTGCAGGGCACAGAAGAAGTAGCCACAGCTACACCGCTCGTCAATGTAACGTTGTTGCCGTTGGCGTCAAGAAGCGTCACGCCGTCCAAGAAGGTGGTGTTCGACGGACCATTGCCGCTGAAGGTAATGGTTACCGTGTTGATGGCCGCGGCGCCGGCGCTGTTCGCCGAGAAAGTGAGCGTGCCGAGGTTATCCTGCGAGCTTCTGCCGGAGCGAGTGCCACCGTTGATGGCGGCTGCTGAAGGAGACAGGGCTGTCCGCAACACTGTCATCGTGTTGCCGTTAGCCGAGCTGATGGTAACCGAACTGGTGGCATTGGAAGTGTTGCCAAAAGCCGTTGCCGCGGCAGCATTGGCCACCTTTAACACGTGGGTGGTGTTGTCGGTCGCGCCCGAGGAGCTGTAGGAAGCGGCATCGCCTTTCAGGGCATAAGTCACCGAGTTCGCCTGCGGAACCACAATCGGAGTGGCGAAGTTGAAGGTGTAGGCGTACATATTGGTGCCCGACGCGCTGGCCGCGCCAGCGGTGCCAACCACGCTGCCAGCCGAGTTGTAGAGGTTCAGATTGGAGAACGCGGCTTTAGTCGCGGTGGTTGAAGAAACCTGGTCAACCACGGTCAAAATCGTGATTTTGACCGGCTCAATGTTCGAGGTTTCAGTGAATCGGAATGACGCTAAGCCGGCCTGGCTTGAGCCCATGACGATTTGTCCGGAAGCGGGCTGGCTGGTGTCAGCCGTGACGGTAACCGACGCCTGACCCGCCACGCTCAAATTCTGACCGCCGGTTGGAGTGCAGCTGACGGCCGCGAGCGAAGTCGCGCCCGAAGCTGAACAGCCCGAAAGCGTGGTGGATGTCGCGTAGGTTCCGGCTGTTGCCGAAGACAGAATATCGGCGTAGACATCAAGATAAACCGTGCTGCCGATAGGAATCGCAATTGGCGTTCCGGAGAACGAGTAGGAGCCGCCGGAAGAAAGCGTCGGCTGGGTTGTGCCGAACTGCGTGCTGCCGACTTTGACTTTCAGGTTCTGCAACGGATACGGCGAGGTTGAAGTTGTCGCGCTCTGAATCGTGATGTTCGAGATATTCACGCCTTCAGCCGAGGAAGCCGTAAGCGCGTAGGAACCGATTTTTACGTTGCTCGCGCCCCGGCCGACATTTTGCGTGCCAAGCGCGCTGTTCTGGGCAACCGTCAGCGAGCTCGCGGCAAGGGTCAGAGAGCTACCTGATGCCGCGCCGCTGGAGTTGGTCTGGCTGGAAACCAAGCCCTGCAAGTTTGAGGTCTCGGCGATAAGAGCAGCTGTGATTGTGCCGAATGTCGCCGGACTTGATGGCGACTGGAGGTCTGCTTTAAGCGAGAGCACTCTCGTGGTGTTTGCCGGCACGGTGTAGTTTATGTTCGAACTGCCTGTACCGAAACAATCCACGTAGGTAGCAGCAGAAGAGCCGCTAAACGTGCCTTGTCCGGCAAAGGTGTTTGTTGCCCAGCCGCTTATCGAACCTGAACCGGCGTCGCACGAAGTGGCGGTGGGCGGCGTGTTAATCGTTGTCCCAACCTGGCCGCCGGCATCATCAGTCAGCGCCACGTTCTTGACGAAACTCGAGAGTGTTGACGCTGAAGTGCTTGTCACCACGCCTGTCAAGGCGAGACTAAAGCCGATGAATTTGACCCGCACCGCTTCGCCAGCAGCGTAAATATCAAACTTGGCGAGCGTTACGCCGGTCTGTCCTTTGGCAACATTGCCGGTCGGCGTCCCTGAATCGGCGCTGACCGTAATCGTGCCGGTATTGATGGATACCTTCGTTCCGACACTGGCTGCGCCAGTAATTGAGACATTGTACTGAGAGTCCAGGGCGTAAATGTCAAAGGAATTGAGAATTTCAAACTGGAAATCCTTGTTCGGCGAGCCCATCACATCAGCATAAAGCTGGACATTGTTCGAGCCGGTGTTGATTTGCGCCGGGTTGGACGACAAGTCAAAGTAGGCGATATTCGACGGAGGCAAGGCGGCTAAAGCGCTGCCGTATTGCGTGCCGTTGACGAGCAGCTTTATGTTCCGAATATCGGCCGGATTCGCCGAACCGACGACCGTGAACTTGATATTCTGCAGCCAAACTTTGCTGTTTGTAGCCGTAAGATTCCAAGCGCCGACAATGACCGCTTGGGTGCCGGCATTAACCGAGCTCCCGATTGAGCTCGAAGCCACGCTCAAACTGGCGAGGTCAGGACTGGAAACCTTGGTTACCGTAAAGGTATTGCCGTTAATCGGGAAAAGGCCGGCTTCGGCGACCGCGTTGCCGCTCGCGTCAGTAGACGTAATGTCATTTACTGAAGCAAGCTGGAAGCTGATCGTGTTGCCGGCAGACGCGCCGGTGGAAATGTCAATCGACAATCCGAAGGTTCTTGTTTGACCTGCGGCGATTGACAAGTTCACCGGAATATCAATCACGCCGTTGGAAAGCGACTGATACTGCGCAATCACCTGGCCTGATTCCGTCAAGTAGGCGCCGGTAATCTGGCTGTCCGAAACAACGCCGGTCTTTCTGAACTTAATGTCAGAAACGGTGACCCCGGAAGCATTACCGGCAGTCAAGCTGACTCTCAAGACCCGATTTCGGCCTGAGCCAGCCACCAGGGAACCAGCCGGTGGATTGTCTGAAGCCAAGCTAACTGCCAGGCCGGAAGCCGGAGCAGGAAGCTGTGGCGTTCCGCCGGTGGTTGGCGCGCCGCCGGTTGTCGGGGCCGCTCCGCCAGCCAATGAGGTGTACTTGGCCCGGGAAAGCGGACCAAAGTAGCCACTATTAGTAACGCCGCTAGCGGCCTGCCATTTTTGAACTGCGGCTTTGGTCGCCGGACCAAAATAGGTTGTCTCATTGCCGGGCGAACCAGCGCCGCTGGCAGCCACTTTGTAGCCAGCGCCGTTAAGGTACTGCTGCAGACATTTCACATCATTTCCAGTTGAACCCACTGTGAGGGAGCGGGTGAAACTGCAAGCAGCGGCTCCGCCCTGAGCTGTTTGGAGCTGGGCCTGGAGCTGCTGAATCTGGGTGAGCAAAGCGTTAATCTGCGCCTGAATGCCAGAAGCATTCTGGGCTTGAGCTACTGGAAGCAAAAAAAGCGCTCCCGACATCCACACTCCGGTGGTGACAGAAAGCGCAATCGATGCAATTTTTTTACTTGTACTCATTTATTTTTTATTTTTCGACTTTTTTATTTTAACTTATAGGACCTATTGGACTTATAGGACTTATTGGTCTTATAGGCCCATAGGACCGCACGACCTTTAAATTTCCGGACAACCGCGATTCTCCACTTCGACCCACCGCCAATCTAAGTGCCGCCTTTCGGGGCGAGCCTCGCCACCAGTGAGGATGGCGGGAGGATTAGTGGCAGAAAAATGAAAAACCGGGTGTTGATATCATTATTTAAATTTAATATTTCGCATCATTCGCATAAGATTCGCGTATTCGCATTATTCAATAAAAAACTCGCTTGATTCAAAGCGAGGCCAATGGAGTATTCGCGAATAACACGAATCTGAATTCAATAACGCGAATTCGCATTATTTGCTTAAAATTCGCGGTATTGGCGATTACTCCTTGGTTCAGCCTCACTCTGAACCTTTATCCTCCTAAATTTTGGCTAACAAAATTACAAAATTTTGGAGGACGAACTATATTATAGCAAAGCCGGAATAAAAAATCTGTGGATAACTTCCAATTCACAGCATCTAACGGCTTGGCATAACTTATAACGAAGTAAAGAATTAAATGGTTACACAATAGTTACACGAAAGTTACACGAATTCGGGTGGGCGCATTTGACAAGCGCTTTCGGATGCCTTTATGAAGAAATGCCGGGGAGTTCAATAACCTCTGTTCTCTGATTTTTCAGCCGATAAAAGCCCTTTTTGCCGCTGCCTATTCTTTCAATCAGGCCTCTATTAGCTAATGACTGCAAATCGTAGCGGATTGTCCGATCGCTTATTTCCGGAAACAGTTCCTGCAATTCACTGAACCGGCAGCCAGTTTGCCGTTCCGGAAATTTGCCGATTTCCTGCAATTTCTGCATAATTGCCGATTGCCGCATTGCAGAATTGGCAGCATTTTCCTCCTCTATTTCCGGCAATTTGTCTTCGGCAATTGCCGGAATTTCCGCTTCCTCAACAGCTGCCTCATTCTTTACCGGAATCCGTTTTGCCGGAATTGATTTAGAAAATATACCGGCAAGATTTACTTCTTCGGTCTTTGGCTTTTGGGGTGTTTCCGGAATTTCCGGAAAATCGGCAACCAAACTATACAAATTGCCGATTTCCTTTATAACCATTTCCGCATTTCTTAAGTGAACCAAGCCGGTATCGCTGCCGAATCTTATGAGATATTCGATTTTATTAAGGGTTTCCTTAGTTTTGCCAGCATTTCCGGAAATCGTCGAGTCAAAAAGACCCACTGCTTTTTCCTCAAGGGTATCGGCAAAAGAACGGCTTCTGACAATTGCCGCAATTCGAAAAAGAGCATAGCTGAGCTCAAAGGCCTTTTTCCGGAAAAATCCAGCCGGGTCGGTTTTTGGCATCAGGAGTATTTTAGCGGCAAAGGAGGAAAAAAGTCAACTGATTGCCGGAAACCGGCTTTCTCTACAACGGATTAATAATATCGGCATAAATCCGCCGAAATCAGCATAAATCAGTGTCAAAAACTTTTCCTTTGCCGGCAACACTGATAAATGCTGATGATAGCTGATTTATGCTGATTGCCAGACTACTGATAAATCTTCTTTAGGTATTTGTCGGCGCGTTTTAAATCCTGAAGAGTATTAATCGGCAGCCAGAAACTGGCGGTTTCGATATGGATAGGGTGGTCCTTAGCCATCTTAACAATCGTCTGAGGCAGACCGAATTCGGTTTCGCTTATCGGCACGAGTTCATAGTTGAAAATTCTTTTGTCCAAAACATAGAGGCCGCAATTCACCAGCGAGCCAACCGCAATCTTGGGGCTTTCAATGATGTCTTTGAGAATGCCGTTTTCCACTTTCAGCACGCCAAAGCGCTCCGGCGACTCAAGCTTATGAGCCAGAATTGAAAGCCCGTGAGTAAGAGAATTTTCAATGTCTTTTCTGATATACAAATCGTCTCCCATCAACACCAAGAATTTTTCATTCCGCAGGACGTCTCTGGAAACAAAAAGAGCGTGGCCAGTGCCGCGCCGGTCCTCTTGTTCAATATAACGAATTCGGCGGCCACCGAAAAAACTCCCGATGTAATCTTTAATTTTCTTTTTTAGACGGCCGACGACCAGAATAACCTCATCTATCTCCTGAGGGAGCTGAGAAAGAGTGTTCTCTAAAATAGTGGCTTTGCCGACTTTAAGAAGGCACTTAGGAACATCATTTGTCAGAGGCCGCAATCTTACCCCTTCTCCAGCGGCTAAGATAACTGCTTGCATAAAATTGAAAAATCCTAAATCCTAATCTCTAAATCCTAAACAATCTCTAAATCCAAATGTTCTAAACTTAAAATGGGTTTAGAATTTTGGGTTTCGGTTATTTGTCCGCCACCCGGCGGATTGTTTAGAAATTAGGATTTAGAAATTAGAGATTCACAGATTGAGGCCTTTCAAATAATTTTTGAATTCAGAGTTGAAATCAGGATGGCGCAGGGCGAATTCTACCACGGTTTTCAGATATTCCAGTTTATTGCCGGTATCGTAATATTTAGCGTTTTTGATTTCGCAGGCATAAACCGGATAACCGGTTTTGATTAGTTCGTTGATGGCATCAACCAGCCAGATTTCTCCCCCCTGGCCCGGCTTCAAATTTTTGATAATTTCAAAAATTTGCGCGGGCAGAATGTAGGCGCCGTGAGTCGCTAAATTCGAAGGCGCGTTTTCCGGCGACGGCTTTTCGACAATGCTCTTGATTCTGAAAACATTATCTTCCAAGTGGTCGACCGCGGCAATCCCGTAACGGGAAAGGCTATTTTTTTCGTTGATACTAATTGCCGAGATAACCGCTCCCTGATATTTTTCATAAACTTTGAGCATTTGGAACAAGCGGGGCGGTTCAGCCCAGATGAATTCATCGCCCCAGAGAACCGCAAAATCCTCTTCGCCGATAACTGGCTGGCTGGTCAGAACCGGAATGGCGTTGCCGTACAAGTCCCCTTTCTGACGGAGATAAATAAAATTGGCCAACTCGGCAATTTTTTTTATTTCTTCGGCTTGCTCGTATTTGCCTTTCTCTTTTAGCTGTCGTTCCATTTCCAGCGACCGGTCGAAATGGTCCTCAATGGCTCTTTTGTGCCAGCCGGTAATGATAACTATATCTTTAATGCCCGAAGTCACTGCTTCCTCGACCACGTACTGAATTACGGGCTTGTCAACAACTGGCAGCATTTCCTTGGGCATGGCTTTGGTGGCCGGTAAAAATCTCGTTCCCAGGCCGGCGGCTGGCAGAACGGCTTTGGTTATTTTTCTCGTTACCCCTAATTTCTCATTTCTCATGTCTCGTTTCTTTTAAGGTTGATTACGAAAATATATTACACTCTAAAGCACCCATTTTGAAGAAGCTAAAATTATTACCGCTAAAACGAAGAAAATAGAAAAATCAACCAGGATTTTTTGCCGCGCCAGGTGGCCGTCAAAATACTCAAGCAGAATATCCGCCAAAAGAACCGCCACTAAGAAAAGAAGGGCGGTGGCGTAAAAATAATTAAGCGGTAGAAAAAAAATGGCTAAGCTGAGCTGCCAGATGATAAAGGAAGCGAGTCCGATGATTAAATTTTTTTGCCAGTGGCCGGCTAAAGAATTGTAGTCGGCCAATTCTTTAACCAAAAATAAAAAAACCAGGCTGGGGCCTAAGGCCCATAAAGAGATATCCCAACGTTGCCAACTTTCAAAACCGGAAAAAAAGCCGTAAAAAATGAGAAATAAAAGCAGGAAGACGAGGAATTGATGATGAACCGACCGATTAACGAAAAGCAGATTTTTTATTCCGATAATAAGATAAAGAAGAATCCCGAAAAATAAGGAGAACCAGAAATTCTGGGGAAGAATAGCGGCTGCCAAAAGCGTTAGAAAAAATGGCAGGGCCAGCTGTTTAGAATTAAAAAGCGGAAAGAAATAAAAATAAAAAGCCGGGATAAGAAAAAGCCAAAAAGGCAAAAAGAACCAGCTCAAACTAAAGATAGCGGATTTAAGGAGCAACCGCTGGAGCGAGAGGCGGAGCGGAATGGCGCTTTTTATTTTCTCGTTTAATTTCATGTCAATCCAAAATCCTCCGGCGTTGACCAAAGCGGCGACGACCAAGCAATCTTTGAGGTTTCCGGCTACGGAGAAAAAACCAGGGAATCGACTTTGAAATTGACTTTGACTTTGCCGCCGTCTTTCAGTTCGCCGCGAATGATTTTGTCGGCCAGTTTGTCGAGAATAAGTTTTTGCATCAGCCGCTTCAGGGGCCGGGCCCCGAATTCCGGGTCAAAGCCCTCCTTAGCTAAATATTTTCTGGCGGCCGGCTCGATGGCAATTTTTATTTTACGCTCGGCCAGCCGTTCTTCAATTTCTTTGAGTTGCAAGTCAACGATTTTTTCGATGTCCTCCGGCTTCAAAGGATTGAAGATAATGATTTCATCAATGCGGTTCAGAAACTCTGGCCGGAAATTTTCCCGCAAAGCGCTTTTTATTTTTTCGCGATAATCATCTTCTTCTTTTTTTAATTGTTCATTAGTGGAAGTGCTGAAGCCCAAGGTGGACATGGCGCGGAGATACTGACTGCCGACATTGGAAGTCATGATGATGATGGCATTTTTGAAATTAACGAGTTTGCCTTTGCTGTCAGTCAATCGGCCGTTGTCCAGAATCTGCAAAAGCAGATTGAAAACTTCTGGATGGGCTTTTTCGATTTCATCAAAAAGAATCAAACTGTAAGGCCGGTGCCTGATGGTTTCGGTCAGCTGCCCGCCTTCCTCGTAGCCAACATAGCCCGGCGGCGAACCAATCAGGCGGCTGACTGAATGACGTTCCATATATTCGGACATATCTATTCTAACTAAGGCCTTTTCGTCATTGAACATAAATTCAGCCAGCGCCCGAGCCAGCTCGGTTTTCCCCACGCCGGTCGGCCCTAAGAACATGAACGAGCCGAGTGGCCGGCCAACATCAGCCAGGCCAGCCCGGGCTCGGCGCAAAGCACTGGCCACGGCCTGAATAGCTTCGGTCTGACCGATGATGCGCTGCCGAAGCACTTCTTCAATTCTGACCAGCTTGTCGGTCTCGGTTTCGAGCATCCGGTGAAGCGGAATGCCAGTCCAGGAAGCCACCACGGCGGCCACATCTTCTTTGTCAACCGCTTCTTTCAAAAATTGTTCAGCCGGGGCGCCTTTGCCGCGGCGCCGACCAGCGGCTTTGGTCCCGCTAAAATTCTTTTTTTCAAAGACCTCAAAATCCTTCTGGGCGGTCGGCAGTTCGCCGTAAGTTATCTGAGCCAAGCGCTCAAGATTGCCTTCGCGCTCGGCTATCTCGGCTTCGCGCCGGAGATTCTCGATTTTCTGGCGGAGCTGATGGAGGGTTTCGAATTTAATTTTCTCGGCATGCCACTTGGCTGACAAGTCGTCATTTTCCTCTCTGTATTTTTTCAATTCCAAATCGAGTTCTTTCAGCCGCTCGACGTTTTTCCCGTGGTTTTCCTTGGAAAGGGCTTGGCGTTCGACTTCGAGCCGCGTTATTTCCCGACGAAGGCGGTCTAATTCTTTAGGCAAGCTCTCGCTCTCTAAACGTCTGGCCGAAGCGGCTTCGTCAATCAAATCAACGGCTTTATCCGGCAGAAACCGGTCGGTTATATAACGGGCGGATAACTGCACCGCGGCGACAATCGCCTCGTCGCTGATACGCAAGCCGTGATGAATTTCGTATTTTTCTTTAAGCCCGCGAAGAATCGCGATGCTGTCCTCAATATTCGGTTCCTCGACCATAATCGGCTGAAACCGGCGCTCCAAAGCCGCGTCTTTTTCAATGTAGCGCTGATATTCCCTGACCGTGGTGGCGCCGATGCAGTGAAGTTCGCCTCTCGAAAGAGCCGGCTTCAAAAGATTGGAGGCATCGACCGCGCCTTCGGCGGCGCCAGCGCCGACAATCGTGTGAATTTCATCGATAAAAAGAATCAGCTGGCCGGCCGCGTTTTTGATTTCTTTGACAAAGGCCTTCAAACGGTCTTCGAATTCGCCGCGGAATTTGGTGCCGGCAATCAAGGCGCCGAGGTCGAGCATGATAATCTGTTTGTTTTTAAGGGGTTCGGGCACGTCGCCAGCCACCACCCGCTGAGCCAGGCCTTCGACAATGGCGGTTTTCCCGACGCCGGGCTCACCGATAAGAACTGGATTATTTTTGGTCCGGCGACTCAAAACCTGGATGACTCTTCGCAGTTCGGTGTCACGACCGATTACCGGGTCAAGCCCGCCGGCTTTGGCTTTTTCGGTTAGATTAATGGCATATTTTTCTAAAACCTGAAATTTCGATTCCGGGGTTTCGTCAGTAATCCGGACCGAGCCGCGAAGTTGGGCGAGAACTCGCAGCATGGCCTCGCGTCTGACACCGAAACTCTGCAAAATGCGCTGAGCAGGTGAATCAACGTCCAAAACAGCCAACAAAAGATGCTCGCAGGAGATGAATTCGTCTTTCTGCTGACCGGCGATTTTGGCGGCCTGGTCCAGAACCCGCATCAATTCTTGGGAAAGATAAAGCTGGCCGACATTGGAGCCGCTGACGAGTTTCGGCAAGCGGTTAAGTTCGGCTTCCAGTTCGCGATGAAGTTTCTCGATATTAACGCCGCTCCGGAGAAGCATCGGCTGGACCAGGGACTGCTGGTCTTCGAGCAGACTCGAAAGAAGGTGAATGGTTTTTAATTCACCGTGGCTTCGGGCCGCGGCCAATTCCTGAGCGTTCTGAAGCGCCTCCTGGGCTTTAATAGTAAAACGATGAAATTGAGGCATAATAAATAAAATTCAAAATGCAAAATTCAAAAATCAAAATGACAATTAATAATTAATATCTATCAGTATCGCAGCGACGCTGCAAATATCACATTGATATCGTGGAGATACTTGGCTCCGCCGAGGTTTGCTCGCCAGCGGCTCGCGAAACTAATTATACTATAAGTTCGGCCGTTTTTCAAGGATAACATCAAGTTCAATTTCTTTGCCGGCCCGATTTATTTTAAGACGAATCGTCTGGCCAACATTCTTTTCCGAAATCAGATTGCCGAGTAAATGGTCTTTATCAATCTTCTGGCCATCGAGCTCCAAAATTATGTCGCCGGCTTTAATCCCGGCTTTGGCCGCCGGCGAATTGGGCTGGACAGCCGAACCGCTGTCGCTTTTTTGAACCAAAGCGCCGTAATCAACCGGTAGTTTTTGTTGCTGAGCGATGTCCGGCGTCACGGCGAGGTAACGCACGCCGAGAAACGGCACTTTGATTTCGCCGCTGGTTTTAACTGACTCGATATCGCGCTTGGCCCGATTAATCGGGATGGCAAAACCAATGTTCTGGGCGCCGGAAGCAACGGCGGTGTTGATGCCGATAACCTGGCCGCGGAGATTAAGAAGCGGTCCGCCGGAGTTGCCGGGATTGATTGCCGCATCGGTCTGAATAACTCCCTGAATGGTTTCTTCGCCAAAACCAGGGCCGGAAGCAGTAACGGTTCGGGCCAAACCGGAAACTACCCCAACCGAAACGGTGTTTCGGAATTCGCCCAGGGCATTGCCGATGGCAATGGCGGTCTGCCCAAGCTCAACCGAATCTGAATCGCCTAATTCCACAGTCGGCAAATTCGTAGCTTCTATTTTTAGTTTTAGAACGGCCAGGTCCTGGACCGGGTCCCGAGCCAAAACTAGGGCCTCGTATTTTTTGCCGTCATTGGTCAAAACAGTATAGGCAGCGCTTTTTTCCGAAACCACATGTTTATTGGTCAAAATCAAGCCGGTCGAAGAGATTATAAAACCGCTGCCGCCGCCCACTTCCTGAAGTTGTTTTTTGCCAGTATCGCAGGGAGTGTAAAATTGAGGCGTTTGGCCAAAGAACTGCTGGAATTCCGGCGGTAAATCAGAAAAAGGATTATAAGGGCATTGCTCAATAATTGGAACATATTTGGAAATAGTTACCGAAACCACAGCCGGCGAGGCCTTTTTGACTGCTTCGATGACCGCCCTTTCATAGTCAAGGACCGGCTGATAAGCCGACTTGTTAGAAGTGTTCTGATAACTTGGCAATGAAGAAGTGCTGACTTGGGGGGTGATGTTCTTGGCAAAAGGCGAAATCAGGCTGTTCCATAAATCATTCAAAATGTTCGCCTGGGCTGATGGCGTTCTCAAAGCCGGAGCAACAATGACGCCGATGACGATGCCGGCAACCGCAACTATTAAAATTTTTTTATCGAAGTTATTGTTCATAGGTCCTATAGGACTTATTGGACTTATAGGTCTTATTATATTAATCCTCTAATGATTTTTAGCGCCTTGTCAATATCCTTTCTGGTTGTCGGTCGGCCGAAACTGAAACGAAGGCTTCTTTTCGCCCGTTCATTATCATGGCCAAGCGCCCTTATAATATAGGAAGGCTCGGCTGACCGGCTGGAACAGGCCGAACCAGCAGAAACTGCTAAGCCCACTAAATCAAAGCGGGTGAGCAGTTCGTCGGCCCGATAATCCGGGAAATAAACGTTCAGAATATTGGGTAAGCAATCCGAATCTACCTGCCCGACTTGCCTTCGGCAACTCGAAGGCGGGCGGGCGAATGCATCCGAATGCCCCGAATGATTTTTATTTTTTTCGGGTAATTCGGATGAGGTTCGAATTTTTCGGGTCGCGGCTCCATTAATTTCCGCTTTCGGATAAACTTTTTTCAGCCCCTGCCAGAAATAATCGCGGAGCTTCCCGACTCTCTTAACTTCTTTTTCACGAACCGCCGTGGCCAACTCGACGGCTTTGCCAAAACCAACAATGGCCGGCACATTTTCCGTGCCGGAACGAAGCCCGAATTCCTGACCGCCGCCGGTAACGATAGGACCTATAGGACTTATAAGTCCTATAGGTCTTATATACAGCGCGCCGCTACCTTTCGGCCCGTAGATTTTATGACCTGACAAAGTCATCAAGTCAACGCCGAGTTTATTGACGTCGCAATCAAGATACTGGAAGGCCTGAACAGCGTCGGTGTGGAATAAGGGATAGAATTTAGAATTTAGAAAGTAGAATATAGAATTTTTCGTGTTTCTATTTTCTATTTTCTGTTTTCTAAATTCTGAAATTATTTTCGAAATTTCCGCGACCGGCTGAATTGTCCCAATCTCATTATTAGCATACATGACCGAAACAAGAATCGTATTTTCAGTCAAAGATTTTTTCAGTTCTTCAAGGTCAATCAGGCCGCTCTTATCAACCGGCAAATAGACGACTTCAGTGCGGCCTTCGTTTTCAAGGTCGCGGGCGGTTTCCAGAATGGATTCATGCTCAATGGATGATACAATCATCCTTACGCGACCCGAATCTACGAATACACCCGAATGACTCGAATGGTTTTTTTCGGATAATTCGAGTGAAATTCGAGTTTTTCGAGTCGCGTTAATGACGCCGCGGAGCGCCAAATTGTTCGCTTCGGTGGCCGAGCCGGTGAAAATTATTTCGCGGAATCCGCCGGCTGGCGGACGCCCGATGGCTTTCGCAATGGTTTCGCGCGCGTTGTCAACCGCCGCTAAGGCCTCCTGTCCAAATGAATGGAGCGAAGAAGCATTGCCGAATTTTTCTGAAAAATAAGGCCGCATTGCGGCTTCAACCCTGGGGTCAACCGGCGTCGAAGCCGCGTAGTCGAAATAAATCCTCCTCATATAAAAATCCGCATCAATCAACCATTATCAGCATAAATCAGCGGTCTTGAACTTGAATCTCCGCAAAACGCTGATAAATGCTGATGGCAGCTGATTTATGCTGATGGTTTCAATGCTTTTAAACGTGGCGGTCCGCCACTTTGGAGGCCGCGTAGCTTTCCGGTTTGGTGATGGCCGCGAAATTATTGGCGCGAATCATGCCGACAACTTCCTGAATCATAGCTTTAGTCGGTCCGAACTCGCCGATGTCGACATGGACTTCAAAATTCCAATCCGGCAGAGCAGTTTTTTTGTCTCCGCCGAGGGGATTGGAGATTTTTTTCAGCTCGGTCAGAATTTCTTTGCCCAATTCAAGGGAAATCAAAACTTCCTGGATGATTCGCTGGCGAAGCGTAGGGAATTTACCGAGCTCCAGCCGGCGCCAGAAATAACGACCGCCGTTGCCTATCCGATGGATTACCACTGCGGTCACGAAGTCGGCCCGGCTGTCAGCCAAACGCTCGGAATCGGTGCCAATCATAATTTTGTAGCGGCGCCGGCTGTCCGCCAGCATAAACCGGATGATTTCCTCGGCCACCTGCCGGATGGTCAATTTGAATCCAAAAGAACTATTTAAGAATTCAGGCATCTCCAGCAGTATAACTCAATAATTACGATTATCAAGTGGAAAACATTATTCGCATCATTCGAACTAATTCGTAGATTAGCATTATATTTTAAGCGGCTTAACATAATGCGAATAATACCTGCCCGCCAATTGCCTTCTAAGATGACTGGGATAATAATTTGGACATTTCCGACCGTTTTGAAATCACTACTAAAATTTGATTGACAGGCTTTGGCAGGCGGGCGAATTCTTATGCGAATGATGCGAATGAAATAAGAAGTCGGATTATTAAAATGCAAAGCGCCCGCAGAGTTTCCTCTTTTGGGCGCTTTATCGGCTGGCAGCTGGCTGGAGCATCGGGCTTCCTCCGTTCAGGCGATTGCCATCAGGGTGGAGCCGTTGCGGTTATTCTTGGAGCTGTTATCGTTCTCGAGCCGGCGACTGAGCGTTTCCTCAGCCCGCTCCAGCTCGTTGAGCGCCTCTTCAACGCTACGACGCACCCGCGCCACCACGTTGAAAACCGCTCTGATTCGCTCCAGCTCCTCTTCGCTGGGCTTGGGACCCAGCTTGATGTCCGCCATACCAGCCAGCCGCTTGAGGAAGCGAACAATCGCCTCCTCCTTCTGCTTGACATCCTCGGCGTTCATGGTTCTCACCTCCTTTCGCCGAGATTTGGTGCTGATTAAAAATTACCAAAAAAATTTTAAATATCAATCCCCCCTGAATAAACAATTTCTCAACAGGTTTTCCACCCCTCACCTTTTGGGGCGCGAGTCATATACTCTTTAATTTTAGGAAGTAGACATTCTGCGTGAATTTATACCAAAAGGCGAGGGGCAAGCAAAAAGTTTATGAATTTTTTGGTTTCTGTTGGGCCGCTGACTTCTAAACAATCAACACCGGTTCTTCTGGCCGCATAATCATTGCCGCCCGGGAAAAGCGCATCGCCCACAAAAAGCATATCTTTGATGGGAATGCGAAGATGTTTGCTGATTTGTCTGACCCCGTAAGCTTTATCAATGCCCTTTTTGGTCACATCGATGGAAGTCAGGCCGCCGACCCGGACTTCGAATTCCGGTAAAAGTTTCTGAAGAAAAGCGGCCATCCGCAACCGCAATTTATTATTTTCTCGGTGCCATTTCTCTTTAAGTTTTAAACCGCGCCGGCCGAGCCGGCTGACAATCTCCTGACCGAGAGCGGAAAAAGTAATCTGGGTGCCGCGGTTCTCGATAATCGGCCCATAGTTTCTTTCAGGATGCTGATAGCCGAATTTTTTGAATGTTTCCTGAAAAGCTTTGGAAATTTTATTTACTTCGGAACTTTTCAGCCGGAATTCATAAATTTTTTTCCAGCGGCCGCGTTCAAACCGGTAAAAAGAAGTGGAATTAGTCGGAAACAAAAAAAGATTTTTCAGTCCCGCCGGCAGACATTCAAGACGAGAAGTAAATTGATTTTTGAATTGCCCGAATTTGCCGCCGCCGATAACCGCGACTCTTTTCTCCTCCAACAGCTTCGCCAAAAGTTTCGCCATCCCCGAATCCATAACTGATTTACTTTCAGTGAGCGTGCCGTCAAGGTCGAAAACAATCAATTTTTTGTTCTGAAATTCTTTTTTCATAAATAGGTCCAATAAGTCCAAGAGGACTAGTGGGTTTATGGGCCTTACGATAATTGAATTTTACAACAGAATATAAAAATGTCGCCAGAGCGACATTTTTCATTTGGTTGCCTCCTCCGCCGAAGCAGCTGCTTCGGCTGCAAAGGCCGGACGCTCGCCGCAAATGAATCATCGTTCACTTGCGGCTCGCTGCCAAATGGATGAAATTTCATTTCATCATTTGGTTCGCTCGTCGCAAATAAAAACTATTTATTTGCTTCTCGCTGCCAAATGTAAGAAAATATGCATGATGGCAAAAAAGAATGGCTCCAAAAGCCGGCTGGGACTGGAAGAAAAAACCCGGAGCTGGCTCCACCCGGAAACCAAAAAGAGCGTCTGGGCCGTGGTTTTGTTAGGTTTGGCAGCAATTTTTTTTCTGGCTGGTTTCCAAAAGGCCGGGCCAGCCGGCGATTTGCTTTACCGGATTTTTCAAACCCTGATCGGCTGGGGCTATTTCGCTCTGCCAACTCTCCTTTTAGTGTCGGCGGTCATCTTTCTTTTATCCGAGAGACAAAAACTGGTCGGCCTGACCCTGGCCGGCAGTTTTCTTTTGATGCTCGCTCTCTTGGGCCTGCTTCATCTGTGGCAGGAAGGCCGGGGCGGCTGGCTGGGCTTTGTCCTGGGTTCACTAAAAATTCCTTTTGGCGAAATCGCGGCAGTTATCATAAACGTCATCATTCTTTTAGCAGCGGTCTTAATCACCTTCAATGCGCCGCTTAAAATAAAATTGCCAAAAAGAGAAATCGCGCCGGTTGTCACCGGAGAAAGCCAAGAGGGTCCGGCGGAAACAATAAAAGAAGAACCGGCTAAAGAAGAAATGATTGAATCAGAACCTGAAAAAGCCAAATTCAAAATCCCGCCTGTCTCAAAGAGGAAGCCCGTCTTCAAGTTCAAAAACTATGTTCCGCCGCCGATTGAGCTTTTGAAATCAGCCACTGAGAAGCCGACCACCGGCGATTTGAGGGCCAATGCCAACATCATCAAACGAACACTCGAGAGCTTCGGCATTCCGGTGGAAATGGGCGAAATAAACATCGGCCCCAAGGTCACCCGCTACACCTTGAAGCCAGCTGAAGGGGTCAAACTCTCAAGAATCACCGCGCTTAGCCAGGACTTGGCCCTGGCTTTGGCAGCTCATCCGATAAGAATCGAAGCGCCGATTCCCGGTAAGTCGCTGGTCGGCATTGAAGTCCCTAACAAAGCCGCGGCTTTGGTGCGTCTCGGCAGCTTGATGGCTTACCCGGATTTCCAGTCAGCCGGTCTTTTGGGATTTGTTCTGGGCCGCGATGTTACTGGCGAGCCGATTTTCGCGGACTTGGAGCGGATGCCTCATCTTTTGGTGGCTGGTGCCACCGGCTCAGGCAAATCTATCGCCATCCATTCCATTTTAGTTTCTTTTCTTTATAAAAATTCGCCTTCGACTCTGAAGTTGATTCTGGTTGACCCCAAGCGGGTAGAACTGTCGGTCTATGAAGGCATCCCTCATCTGGTGGCGCCGGTAATCGTGGAGAACAAAAAAGCCCTTAGTGTGTTCCGCTGGGCCATCCAGGAAATGGAAAGACGCTACGAGCTTTTGCAAAAATCCGGCAGTCGGGATATTAAAAGCTACAACGCGCGCTTGTCCTCCGAAGCTTCAACGAAGGAGGAAATTCTTCCTTATATAGTAATAGTCATTGATGAATTGGCTGACTTGATGACCTCCTTCGGCCGCGAGGTCGAGGGTTCGATTGTCCGTTTGGCCCAGATGGCCCGGGCCACCGGTCTTCACCTGATTCTCTCCACCCAAAGACCATCGGTGGAAATTATTACCGGTCTTATAAAAGCCAATATCACGAGCCGAATGGCGCTTCAAGTGGCCAGTCAGGTCGACTCGAGAACAATAATCGATACGGCGGGCGCGGAAAAATTGCTTGGTGGCGGCGACCTGCTTTTCGTTTCTTCGGAACTCACCAAGCCAAAAAGAATCCAGGGCGCCTACCTCTCTGAAGAAGAAATCAAGAAAGTGGCGGACTTTATAAAAGAGCACAATGCCGCGGCTGAAGAAGAGATGGGGTTTCCGGCGATGAACGGAACAATTGAATTACCGGCCTTGAATCTTGACGAATATGCCGAAGATGGTGATGAACTCTACGAGGAAGCTGTAGAAGTTGTCCGTCAGGCCAAAAAAGCTTCGGCCTCGCTTCTCCAGCGCCGGCTGAAAATCGGCTATGCGCGGGCCGCTCGCTTGCTTGATTTGATGGAAGAAAAGGGATTAATCGGACCCGGCGAAGGCGCGAAGCCAAGAGAAGTTTATTTGGAAAATATCCAAAACCGCGAAACTAATTGATGAATTAATTATAAATTTGCTTGCGCAATATACTTATTATGAATATCATTAAAATGAAGCTTATGAGAGGATAACTCTCTAAAAAATATGACAGAGGATTTAGAGCGAAAACCTGCGAGCCCCGAAGAAACACCTGGGGAAGAAAAGCCTGGACAAGAGAGGCTTCCAACTGTTGATGATATAAAAAGAGCTGCTGAAGAATTGAAAGCTAAAGTTGCCGCTGCCAAAGCACAACAAGAAAAAGACATTGAACAAAAGCTAAGCGAACATGAAACTTTAATAGCTGAAAGACGAAGGAATGAAGAATTACTCCAAACAGCTCAAGAAGCTTTAGATTACTTTACTTCTATACAAAAGCTTGGCCAGCTCACGGATCCTGCCGACGTAAGAAAGCTGGAAGAAATTAAGAGATTGGTTAATTCTTTGAAAGAACAGGGATTAGAAATTGATAAAAAAGTCGTTGCCATAAAAGATACGCCCGAGATTTTCGCAAGAATGGTTGAGGCGGCCGAAAAAGAAGACGTTGAAAGAATCATTAATAAAGAAATCAAACAGGCGCATGAAAGGCTCGATCCTCAAATTGACGCATTAGCAAAAGATATCAAAAGCCTAAGCAGCGAACGACTTTCCGCGTGGGAACAACAAAAGAAGCAAAAGGAAATAATTGCCTCGGCTCGAAGAAGAGTTGCAAATTTATTCAGCCGAGCAAAAGGAATGCTCGAAGGAAAATCAGATTTTACATTTAAACTCGAGGGGATTGAACATAACCAAGACCCAAAAAAAATAAAAGAACTTCTTGCTAAAGAAAGAGAATCTTTAGGATGGTTTAAGGGGAAAGAGAAAGCAGCCATAGATTTTATTCTCTCTGGAACAAGCGCCTTTGAAGAATATACCCGGGCGCTCGAACTATACTCCGGTTTAGAAAAGCAATCTGAAGCAGTTAAAAGCCTGCTGGCTCAACTTAATGAAAAATTCAGGGCTATCATCTTGGATTCGTGGGAAGTGCAAAATAGGATTAACGAACTTACGGCACTTCCTTATGCGTCTGATTTGTCGAGTGCCTTAAGTTCGAGATTAGAGCATCATATGGAGGACCTCGCTGATCTCAAACGCTATAGGGATGGCAAACAAATAGGAAATTACGATGGATGGTACCAGGCAACTCAGCGAGACCCCAAAAATGACGAACTGTATCAAACATACAGAAGTGCAACAGCTGGCTCCCCGGACTTAATCTATCAGAACCCCAGGCAAACTAAAGAAAAGAAATAGATTCTTGCGGGTTATCATTCCCTGATATGAACAAACCTATCCATTTTTACTGTCTATCATGGACTACGCCGATTTCGCCAATTTTTTAAATGAAAAGGTGCAGGAGCGTGGCTTAACCGTGAAACGACTTTCCGAACTCAGCGGGATTTCCGTTAAACATCTAGAGGCGCTCAAGCAAAACCGGGTTGACGATTTACCGTCAGCGCCTTATCTTCGCGGTTATCTTATCCGGCTCGGCCAAATCCTCGATTTCGACGCTAACCAATGGTGGGAAATCCTTAAAAAAGAGCCGGCGGTTAAAAGCTCCGGCCATTATGATGAACCGTCAAAAAATAGATTCAGAAAAGAACCGCTTAAAAAATATTTTTTGATTAGCGCCATTGTCTTGTTAATTGTCATCTATTTGGGATTTAGGACAGTCAAAATTTTAGGCCAGCCAATCATCGCTATTTCTTCCCCGCCGGACAATTTAACAGTCGCAAGCCGAAACTATGTTTCTTTCAACGGCCGGGTTACGAACGCCGATTCTCTGATAATAAATGGCGAGGCAGTTTCGATAGGGCAGAACGGCGAGTGGCAGAAAACGATTGCTCTCCAGCCGGGTCTCAACACTATTGAACTGGTGGCGGGAAAATTCTTGGGGAGAGAAACGAAACTAACGCGGCAGATTATTTATGAACCGCCGAAAAATGCTTCAGCGAGCATCCCCTCAATAATTAATCCTTGAATTTGGAGATTGTCTCTTTTGAATTATAATTTTATAATTAAAGACGAATTTCTATATCTATGCCCGACAAAAAAGCCAAGCAAAAGGAAGAAAAGAATCAGTTGGATGACTTGATGGAAACGTTGCGCGGCAAATTCGGCGAAGGCGCAGTAATGAAGCTCGGCGAAGTGAGGCGTGTGGATGTGGCCGTGATTCCGACCGGCTCGTTTTCTCTTGATTTGGCTTTGGGAGTTGGTGGTCTACCGCGCGGCCGAATCGTGGAGATTTTCGGGCCTGAAGGCAGCGGCAAGACCACGCTGGCGCTCAATGTCGTTGCCCAAGCTCAAAAACAAGGCGGCAAAACGGCTTTCATCGATGCTGAGCACGCCCTTGATCCAGAATACGCCCAAAAACTCGGCGTCAAAATAAACGAGCTTTTGATTTCCCAGCCGGACAACGGCGAAGAAGCGTTGAATATTCTGGAAAGCTTGGTGCGCTCCGGTATTATTTCAGTTATTGTCATTGATTCAGTGGCGGCCTTGACTCCTCGGGCGGAAATCGAAGGCGAAATGGGCAGCCAGTTCATCGGCTTACAAGCCAGAATGATGTCCCAGGCCCTCCGCAAATTGACGGCCATTGCCGCCAAATCGCAAACACTGATTATTTTCATCAACCAAATCAGGATGCAGATTGGCGTGTTTTTCGGCAATCCGGAAACCACGCCGGGCGGCCGGGCGCTGAAGTTTTACGCTTCGGTGCGCATTGATGTCCGGAAAACCGCCCAGATAAAAAAAGGCGAGGAAGCGGTCGGCAGTCGCGTCAAGGCCAAAGTGGTCAAAAATAAAGTGGCGCCGCCGTTCAAGCAGGCGGAATTCGACATTATGTTCGGCCAGGGAATTTCTTACGAAGCCGATGTTCTGAACGCCGCCATCAAACACGGCGTAGTCACCAAATCCGGCTCAAGCTACAGCTTCCAGGGCGAAAAACTCGGCACCGGCTTCGAGAATGTAGCGGTCAAGCTCAAGGAAGACAAAAAACTTTTAAACTCGCTTGAGGGAAAAACCCGGGCAGCGATATCCGGACAATAATTGTAACGCGAGTGAGTTCTCCCGCGATATGACGCATCATATCGCCGCTTTGCTGCTATTATTTATAACAACCGGCTGCAATTTCAGTACTGCAATTTAAGCGCTGTGATGCATCACAGCGCCGCATTGTCGCGCGTTAAGACGGGCTCGGAAGTTTTGGCTAGTGTTATGCCCGGGCATAACACTTGATTATTTCGTCGCGTTATAAATAGCCGTTATCTCGGCCGCTGATAAAACCCGGTTGTAGATGCGAATGTAGTCGATGTTGAAGGAGTTATGGAAGTGAAAGAGTTACGGAGGTTGAACTTCAATAGTTGCTTACTAGAAGTGTTATGCCTGGGCATAACAGGGTTTACTTTGTGGCGTTGTAAATGGCCGCGATTTCGGCGGCGGATAAGGCCCGGTTGTAGATGCGAACGTCGTCGATGAGACCGTTCCAATATCGGACGAAGCCGCCCGATTCTCCAATCCGTAATAAGTCATTATTTACAGCAAGAGTACCGCTAGGGAAGGTTCCTGTCTTATCAAGGAGACCGTTAAGGTAAAGTTTTCCAGAATCAGTAGTTGTTCTCGTCAGCGCTACAAAATACCAAGTATTAAGATTGATTGTTGCATTAGAAGTAAAGGAATAAGCCTGTCCTCCCGAACTATAAACACTCGGATATATCCGTATAGGATCGTAAGCTACACTCAAAACATAATTTAAGGGAAAGCCGGTCCCTAATTTACCAACTATTGGTCGGGAATCTGCAGCTCCTGGAGGTGCAGCGAGATTAAACCAAGCTATAATAGTAAAATCGTTCGGGAGTCTTAACGTACTTGCATCAGGGGCGACGACGCCACCGCTTCCATTAAAAGCGAGTGCCTTGTTTACCTTCCCATCTATCCATGTTACCCCGCTACCGAACGTGCCAACATTACCACTGCCCGATGAGTCCGATGCCGTACTCCCGCTCCCTTCATCAAACTTCCAGTAGCCGACTAAACCTTTGTCTCTAATACCAGGAGTTAAAGGCGAAGCCGAGGTTCTCAAACTATAGACCCCAGGATAAGCATCACCATCATTTACGGCTTTGTCAGCATATTTATCTGATTCAAATAAAGTAGTCAGATCCCAGCTCCCGCCGCTCACATAGGTATAATAGTTGCCGGAAGAAGTGGTATTGACTGGGTCAACAGGCAGCACCCCCAAAGGTGTTCCAAAAGAAAGAGAGGAGAAGTTGACCGGCAGCCAGCCCAGAGAATCAACATTGCGGTAAGTCGAGGAAGCCGCGCAGCGGTAAGACCAGGCCGAGGGCAAGGAAGGCAGGCCCAGAGAGCCGCAGTTGGTGCCTGAGGTGGAGGTGGCGGCTAAGTCAGGGATGGAGACATAGACAGTATTGGAATTGCCATAGCCCGAGGTGTTCTCCAGCTGGTAAAGAAGCAGGGCCTTGTTGAGAGTTTCCAGGTCAGCTAAGCGGGTGGAGTCCCGGGCCTGTTTCAGGAGTTCCGGAGGGTTGAGAACCATTATAACCACAGCAGCCAGGATGGCGAGGAGGGCGACGACGACTAGGAGCTCGACCAGGGTGAAAGACCGCCGGTCTTTGCAAGAAAAACAAGACATTTTTTATTATTATATATAATAATTCCCATTCGCAGCGTTCGTATCCACTCGTAGATTACAATCGTCCCAGCGCCTGCTTCAGGCCGTCGAGTGAAGTGCTGATTATGAGATACTTGTTGAAGAACCAGCCGTAAGAAAGAGCAGCGCCTTTTTCAGAATTGAGAACTCGGACCGGCTGGCCGGCAACCAAAGCGTCTTGAAACTGGGCAGCTGGCATAATGGTCGGCGGTTGCAGAAAGATACTGGACCAGCTGGAAGAAACGTTTTCGATTTGCCTTGTCTTGTCCCGCAAAAGGAGCGGATTTTGAGTGGTTTTCAGTTGAAGAATGTAGCCGGGCCAAAGCCCGTTTTTATCTTTGTATAAAAATAAGGTGAAATCCTGGTTGAAATCAGAAACAAGAAAATCCCTGTCAAGAATATCGGCCTTGATTAAAGAGAAGAAATCAGCGGCGGGAATCGGTTGGTTGGCCGGCGATTGGAGAACGATTTCAAAGAGTAGGGTCGAAGAAGCGCCGAGTGCTGACAAAAAAGGAGCCAGCTGCCTGCTATTTTCTTTGAAACTGGAAGTTGAAGAAGAAATTTTCAGGATAAGCGTCCCATCAGTCGGCTGTTTAAAGAATGACTGATGCTGGAAAGTTAGCGCTGCTGAAGCAGTTGAAGAAGCAGTCAGAACGGCAGCGGGCTGAGAAGATTTTTTAGGAACAAGCGGGTAAAGAAAATAATAACTCCCCCAGAAAATCGCGACGGCAACTAAGAGTGCGGAAACAACAAAGATTACTGACTTGGCGGCTGGCGAAAGCGGCTTGTAAGGAACTGGTTGTGACGGCTGAGGCGCTGACGGCTGTTCAATTTGTCCAGCGGCTCCAGCGGGTTCGGCGCCTTTTTCTCTTTCTAAAAGAGCGGGGAGGCTGATACTGGTCGGTTCTGGTGGCCCGCCGCCGGTCCGCTTTATTGAGGCCAGGTCCGAAGCCGTTGTCCGGATGCTTATTTCAGTTGGCGGCGGCGCTATTCTTGAAGCCGGCGCTCCGGTCGGCGGATTAGAAGATTCTGGAAGAATTTTGTCCGAAGAATCGGCCATGTCGTTAGTTATAAGTTATATAATTTTATAAGTTGCCAGTCATCAGTTATCAGTTATCAGTTATCAGTTAGTTGCTTGAGTGACAGGCCAATGTGGCCGTCGGGGTCAACCCGGATAATTTTGGCCCGGACAAAGTCGCCAACTTTCAAAACATCCTCGACGTTTTTCACAAAGCCGTTTTTAAGCTCGGAAATGTGAATCATACCGTCGTGGCCTCCGCCCAGATCGACAATGGAGCCGAACTCCAGGTTTTTGACGACTTTGCCTTCGACTATTTCGCCGACTTTGAACTCCCGGCTCAGGGCTTTAATTTCCTGCAAGGCCTGTTCAGCTTGCTTCTCATTAAGAGCGGAAATAAAAACCAGGCCGTCTTCGCTGACATCGATGCCGGTTAATTCGTATTTTCTAATCAAGCCGTTAATGGTCTTGCCGCCCGGCCCGATTAAGAGGCCGATTTTATCAGCCGCGATTCGCTGCTGAAGAATAATCGGCGCATAAGCCGAGAGCTTGCTTCGGGGAGAAAGGAGAACTTTTTTCATAAAATCAAGGATGGTCAGTCGGGCTTTTTTGGCCTGCTCAAGGGTTTTAGCAATCATCTCCGGAGTCAAGCCGCTTATCTTTACATCGAGTTGGATGGCGGTTACGCCGGCTTCGGTGCCAGCGACTTTGAAATCCATGTCGCCGTAATGGTCTTCCGGCCCCTGAATATCAGTCAGAATCTTGTAGGCCGGTCCCTGGTCCCTGGTTCCTGGTTCCTGGTCAACTATTATTCCCATAGCAATGCCCGCCGCGGCTTTTTTCATTGGCACGCCAGCATCGAACAAAGAAAGCGAGGAGGCGCAGACCGTAGCCATGGAAGAAGAGCCGTTGGAAGAAAGGGTTTCGGAAACCACGCGAATCGTGTAAGGGAATTCCTCCTGGCTAGGAATAAGAGGATGAAGGGCCTTTTCAGCCAAGGCGCCATGGCCGATTTCCCGGCGGCCTGGCCCGCGGAAAGCGCCGATTTCGCCGACCGAATAGGGCGGGAAATTATAATGGAGCATGAACCGGCGCTTACCGGTTGTTTCCATGGTCTCAATCAGTTGTTCGGCGCCTGGGGCGGCGAGAGTAGCCACGGCTAAGGCCTGGGTGTTGCCGCGGACAAAAAGCGACGAGCCGTGAGTCCGCTCGAAAAGCCCCACTTCAGCGTTAAGCTCGCGGATTTCATCAAGGCGCCGGCCATCAGGTCTTTTTTCCTTTTCCAGAATATTTTTATGAACAAGCCGGCTGACGGTCTCTTCCCAAAGAATCTCAGCGGAACGCAAATCGAAGTTTTCCGGAGCGGCCTGAAGTTCAATCAAATAGTCGTCCTTTAACTTTGTCATCGCCTCCTGATAATCGAGCTTGTTCGGTTTATAAAGCGCTTCTTCAAGTCGCCCAGCCAAGAATCTTTCTGCGGCTGCCCGCATTTTCGGGTCTACGCCGACCAAGGCCACCCCTTCTTTTGGCTGGCCGATTTCTCGGATTATCGAATTCTGGAATTCAATCAGTTTGTTAATTTCTTTTTTTCCAATTTCAACGGCGGAAAGAATGTCTTCTTCCCGAGCTTCTTTGCCGCTAAGTTCGAGCATATTTATTTTTTCTTGGGGGCCCGCGGCAAAAACCTCGAAGGCGCATTCCGGTTTTCTTATTTCCGAATTGGTAGGACTAATGACAAATTCTTTGTTGATTTGGGCAACTCGGATGCCGGCCGCCGGGCCGTTCCAAGGAATTTTGGAAATGCCGAGCGCGGTTGAAGCAGCGATAAGACCGACGAAATCCGGCTCGTTTTCCTCGTCAATGGCCAGGACGGTAGCCACAACCTGAATTTCCCGTCGGAGTCGATCGTCAAAAAGCGGCCGAATAACGCGGTCAACCAGCCGGCCGGCCAAAATCGCTTCTTCGGATGGCCGGCCCTCGCGGCGGATGAAGCGGCTGCCGATGATTTTGCCGGCGGCGTAAAATCTTTCTTCATAATCAACTCTTAAAGGCAAATAATCGAAAGCACCTTCTTTATCAGCCATCACGACCGTTACCAGAACCGCGGTCTCGCCGTATTTAGCCAAAACAGCGGCATCGGCTTGTTCGGCCAAAGAAGAAACCTCCAGGACAAGTTTTCTGCCAGCAATCTCGATTGAGTATTGTTTTCTGGAAATAGGCATAATGCGAATGATACGAATTTTATGCGAATGATACGAATGAATTTTTATTCGTAGCATTCGAATGCCATTCGTAGATTAGTATTATTTTCTTAAAATGATCCTCGGTATCTCTTCAATATTAACAAAGCGGTCAGCGGTTTCCTGAAGTTTGGCCGAAGCGCTGCGCCGGAAAGCGGCCACTTCCACCAAGCGGCCAGTCCCCCATTTCAGATAATCAACCAAGGGAATGAAATCACCGTCGCCGGTAACGAGGATGATAACATCAAGAAATGAAGACATTCTGATGGCATCAACCGCCATACCAACATCCCAATCGGCTTTTTTGAGCCCGTCCAGATAAACCTGCAAATCTTTTACCCGCAATTCAAGACCGGATTTCTCCAGGGCTTCGAAAAAGGCGGCTTCTCCGGCGGCGGTTTCGCTTTTAACCACATAGGCCACAGCCCGAATCAGCTGACGGCCAGCCACCAGGTATTTTACGAGTTCGCGGTAATTCACCCGGCCGTGATACAGATTTTTCGCCGAATGATAAAGATTCTGGACGTCAATGAAAATTCCGACGCGCTGATTGGGATAATCCTTAATTGCCATTATTTTTTGAGCCAAGCGGTGCCGGCCTGCTGGCAGACGGAAAAATTCTAATTATCACTACCTGGTGAGCCAGGTAGTAGAAATCCGACTTGATTTTAGCTTATATTTTTGACCCTCCATTTAATCCTGATTAGGCGCTGGGTATGATATTCTCGAATATAATCCTTTTTGTCCCGACTGAAGTCGGGACGGGTCGAATTTTCACTACCTGGTGAGCTCTAATTTTTTAGCGAGTTTTGTATAAACTGCCGGCTGGCGGTCTTTAAGATAATTTAAAAATCGGCGGCGCTGGCTGACCATTTTCAAAAGACCTCTTCGGGAATGCTGGTCTTGGGGATGCTTTTTGAGATGAGCGGTTAGTTCTTCAATCCGGCGGCTTAACACTCCGACCTGGACTTCGGCTGAACCCGTATCTTTTTCGTGCCGCTGGGTCTCTTTGATTATTTTTGATTTTACCCGTTTGGTGAGCATTTTCTGTTTTATGCTTGTTATTATCCAATTCAATTCGCATCATTCGCATATAATTCGGGTCATTCGCATTGTGGTCAAACGGCTTGAATATAATGCTAATCTACGAATGGATGCGAATGCTGCGAATGTAAATTTGATTTATGAGATTGTCTTCAATTGTAAATGATAAATTTAAAAATGGCAAATTTGGTTATTGCGAAACAACGATTTTTCGATTAAACTATTATGGCTATGGTGATAAACTACTTCGGCGACGGCTGTTTCCGCTTGCAGAGCGGCGAGACCTCGCTCCTGCTCGACCCGAACAACAACCGCCTGAAAGCCGACATTGTTG
Source organism: uncultured Candidatus Saccharibacteria bacterium (assembly GCA_964505005.1). Lineage (GTDB taxonomy): Bacteria > Patescibacteriota > Minisyncoccia > UBA6257 > 2-01-FULL-56-20 > JACQKU01. Next base: position 17,055 of record CAZDFQ010000005.1, on the reverse strand, counting down.
TCAAAACCTTGTCCCTGCCAGAAACGCCTCAAAACAGCAATGAAATTTCTTTCCCAGGAGAATACGAAATAAAAAGCATCCAGATTCAGGGCTGGCCGGTCCAAAAAGAATCAACTGGAAAAATTTTAAAAACAATTTATCTCGTAAACTGGGAGGATATAAGCTTCGTGTTTTTGGGTTGTCTTTCCAATGGTTTGGAGCCGGAGATCTTCGAGGAGCTGACTGAGGCGGATATTCTTTTCATTCCAGTGGGCGGCGGCCATTTTCTCTCGGCCGAGCTGGCGGCCAAGCTGGCAAAGAAACTCGAACCCGCGGCCATCATCCCGAGTTTTTTCAAAAATCCGAACGAATTCCTTAAAGCCATCGGCCAGAAAGCCGAAGTCCAGGAAAAATTCGTCTTCAAGAAAAAGGATTTGGCCGGATTAAAAACCAAAGTCGTGGTGCTAAAATCGGCAGGGAGTGATCGCGAATAACGCGGATGGCGGCAAATAATGCTAATAAATTATTCGCGTTATTAAAATAAATTCGAGTTATTAGCGAATAGTCCAATGCTTAATTTCCTCAAAAAACTTCAGGCGAGCGACGAGGGCGTCAAGCAGCGCTGGCTGATTGCTTCCTCGGCAATTCTAATGGCAATAGTGATTTTCCTCTGGCTCGGCTATTTCAACGCCCTTATCCAGCCGGTCAATGCACCGCCGCCAACCGAATCTGCGGATTTAAGTTTCTGGCAGACATTTAAAACCGGCTTAGGAATAATCTCGGAGAATATCAAAAGCGAAATTAAGAGTTGGCTGGGAATCCTGAAGTCGCCGAAGGATTACATTATCCAACCGTGAAAACATAATGCAAATTTTTAACGAATGCTACGAATAAAATAATCATTCGTATCATTCGAATGCATTCGGAGATTAGGATTATTTAACGTAAGCGTATGAACATCCAAAAGCGGGAAATAACTTCAGAACTGCAGGAGTCGTATCTTGATTACGCGATGTCGGTCATCGTCAGCCGGGCTTTGCCCGATGTCCGCGATGGCTTAAAACCGGTCCAGCGCCGGATTCTCTGGGCGATGTGGGACGATGGGCTTTCTTCGAATGCCAAATTCCGGAAGTCGGCTAATGTGGTGGGTGCAGTCTTAGGCCGTTATCACCCGCACGGCGACATTGCGGTCTATGACGCCTTGGCTCGGATGGCGCAGGATTTCTCGTTGCGCTACCCCTTGATTAACGGTCAGGGCAATTGGGGTTCGATCGATGGCGACAGCCCGGCAGCCATGAGATATTGCGTTACCGGCGATACCCTTATATCCACCGAGGATGGACTTGTACCTATTAAGGAGATGGTCGTTAACGCCAACAAACAGGAAGAAGACATCGAAATAAAGATTCTTTCTAAGGACAGGATTGTCAATCGCGCCACCAAATGGTTCAACTCAGGGGAACATCCCACCCTGAAAATAGAAACTCAAAACGGCTTCTCTATTCAAGGGTCGTTCAACCACCCCATTCTTACTTGGGAGAAAGATCCTGCCAGCGGCCAGCCCCGCTTCGTCTGGAAACTCCTGGGACAACTCCGAGAGAAAGATGTGGCTGTTATTGACAGGTCGCCGAATCTATTATGGCCAGACAAAAATGTTTCGCTCATTGAATATTGGCCCAATCATCAGAATCGACGGACCGAGAAGAAAGTTCTCCCGAGGGAACTCGATGAGAACCTCGCCTATATCCTGGGTGCGCTGATTTCAGAGGGAACGATTAAAAAGAATGAAATTGAATTTTGTAATAGTGATTTAGTTTGGATTAACGAATTTGAGCAAAGATGGCATAAAACTTTTCCCGACTGCCGCCTTCATCGTTTCTGCCGCAAACCAAATTCCTTTGGTAAAAAACCTTACCACGCCTTAGAAATTCACTCTCGCTATGTGATTGAATTTCTGCGAAATCTCGGCCTTGAGCCGCAAAAGTCTTCGCTCCGCACGATCCCCCGTCTGATTCTTCATTCCTCGAAGTCGGCGATGTCGATTTTTCTTGCGGCCTATTTCGAAGGCGATGGAAGTATTAGTTATAGCGGAAAAATGACGGAGTTGTCTGCCATCTCTACAAGCGAAGCTTTAATAAACCAATTACAAATCGTCCTTTTGAAATTCGGTATCGCCTCGACAAAAAGATTTGACGCCTATCGCCACACCCACAAACTCTACCTCAGGGGACTTAAAAACTATATCGCTTTTCAAAGAGAAATCGGGTTTCTTTCTCCTCTGAAAAGAAGGAAATTGAACGAAGCAATTCTTCGACTTCACAAGGATTATTCTCAAACCGATTTCGTGCCTTTTATAAGCGATTTCGCTCGTTTCTCGCTCAATCTCCGACAAAAATTTGAAACAAAAGAATTTGTCGTTAAGAACAATTTTGACCGTTATGCCAATATGGAGAGAAACTACCGCCAAGTAGTGGCCGTTCTTGAACCAGCTCTAAAAATGAATATAGAGGCCTTATTCCAGAATCTCCTTGCCAATACCTATATTTTCGACCCGATAACGAAAATAGAAAAAAAAGAGATCCAAACCGTTTATTCAATAAAGGTTAAGAGCGATTGTCATTCATTTGTCGGTAACGGTTTTATCAATCACAATACCGAGGCGCGCCTCGCAAAAATCGCCGAAGAACTCTTAGTGGATATTGAAAAAGAGACCGTTGACTGGCAGCCGAACTACGACGCCACCCGGCAGGAGCCAAAGGTTCTGCCGGCCAAGCTACCCAACCTTCTTTTGAACGGCGGCCTGGGTATTGCCGTCGGCATGGCCACCAGTATTCCGCCGCACAATTTAAATGAATTGGCTGACGCGATTCTCTATCTCGCGGACAATCCCGAAGCCGGGGCCGAAGAGCTTTTGAAATTCGTCAAAGGTCCGGATTTCCCGACCGGCGGAATCATCTTTGACCAGAAAGCCATTGCCGAGGCCTATGTTTCCGGCAAAGGGCCGATTCTCTGCAGAGCCAAGGCCGATATTCAGGAGCGAAGCCGCAAATTCTCCGCCAAAGGCGGACCAGCCTCGGGCTGGGATATTGTAGTTACTGAAATCCCCTATCAGGTCAACAAAGCCGAACTCATCAAACATATCGCCGAACTGGTGCAGAACAAAAAAATCGAGGGAGTCCGCGACATCCGCGACGAATCCGACCGCGGGGGGTTGCGCATTGTGGTTGAGCTGAAAAACGACGCGGCCCCGCAAAAAATCCTCAACCAGCTGTATCAATCCACCGACCTCCAAAAATACTTTCATTTAAATATGATTGCCTTGGTTGACGGCCTTCAGCCGCAACTCCTGACCCTGAAGGACATCTTGATTGCCTATCTCGATTACCGCAAAAAAGTCGTCCGCCGGCGCACCGAATTTGATTTGAAAAAAGCCCAGGAGCGCGCCCACATCTTAACTGGCTTGGCCAAAGCGCTGGGGGTCATCGACAAAGTCATCGCTCTCATCAAAAAATCAAAAGACAAAGACGAGGCGCACCAAAATTTGGTCAAGCAGTTCAAGTTGAGTGAGCTTCAAGCCAATGCCATTCTCGAAATGCGGCTGCAGGCCCTGGCCGCCCTGGAACGGAGAAAAATTGAGGACGAGCTCAAAGAAAAACTCGAACTCATCAAAGAATTAGAACTGATTCTCAAAAGTCCGGCGAAAATTCTGACCATCATCAAAAATGAAGTCAAAGAATTGAAAGAGAAATACGGCGATGAACGGAGAACCCAGGTCGTTCCAAGCGGGATGAAAGAATTCCGAGAAGAAGATTTGGTCCCTGAAGAAGAAGCGGTTATAACGCTTTCGGCCAGTGGTTATGTAAAGCGCCTGCCGCCCAATCTGTTCCGGTCACAAAAAAGAGGCGGCAAGGGCCTGATTGGCTCAGAGGTTGGCGAAGAGGATTTCATCACCCAGTTTTTCAGCGCCAAAACGCACGACAATATTTTGTTCTTCACTGACGCTGGCCGGGTTTTCCAGACCAAAGCGTATGAAATCCCAGCGGCCAGCCGCGTTTCCAAGGGCCGAGCTATCCACAATTTCTTGGAACTGCCGGCTGATGAGAACGTCAGTGCGGTCATAAATTATAGCGACAAAAGGTCCTCCGCTGAAGCTGCGGCGGACAAACAAGAGGCAGCGGACAAACAAGAGGCAAAAGATAAATTCTTAATAATGGCAACCAAAAACGGCCTGATTAAAAAAACCAAAATCGAGGACTTTAAAAACATAAGACGGACTGGCATCATCGCTATTTCTTTAAAGAAAGGTGATGCCCTGAAATGGGTGCGGCTTTCCAGCGGCCAAGACGAAGTAATCCTGGCAACCAGGAACGGCCAATCCATTCATTTTAAAGAATCGCAGATAAGATCAATGAGCCGGGCGGCGGCCGGTATCCGGGCCATCCGCCTTAGAAAAGCCCGCCTGCCAGCGCCTTCGGCGCAAGCCGGTGGCGGGCAGGAAGACGAAGTGGCCGGGTTTGATATAATAAAATATAGCAAAGAGCAAAGAGCAAAGAGCAAATCGTCGGACGACAAGCGATTGGCGATAGGCGATTTGCTGGTTTTGGTGGTGATGGCAAGCGGTTTTGCCAAGAAAACGCCTCTTAAGGAGTATAAAATTCAGAATCGCGGCGGTGCCGGCATCAGAACTGCCAAAGTAACAGCAAAAACAGGACAAGTAGTTGCCGCTCAGGTTATTAAAGACCAGACCGAACTCCTGGCGCTTTCGGAAAAAGGTCAGGTCATCAGAACCTCTTTGAAAGAAATCCGCCTGACCGGCCGCTCGGCCCAGGGAGTCCGAATAATGAACCTAAAATCAGGAGACAAGCTGGCCGGAATCGTCGTCATATAATTAACGCAACTCGGACTACGCGAACGCACTCGAATCGCTCGAATAAAATAAAAATCTTCCAAATAAGCCTTCGGGGCATTCGAGTGGAATTCGAGAAATTCGAATCGCGCAAATAAGTATATGAAATTTTCCCAACGCCAAATTTTCATCATCGCCGGCGCGGCTGCCGTCGTTATTTTGTTTCTCATCATCATCTTTTTCGGTCTCCGGTCGTCAGGCAACGCGCCGGTTAGCTTGGCTTTCTGGGGATTCGAAAGAGAGGATGTTCTCCGGCCGATTATCGATGGCTACAGGCAGCTGAGGCCGAATGTGACAATCAATTACCGCCAAGTTTCCCGGGGGGATTACAAAAACCAGCTTTTGAATGCTTTGGCCAGCACTAACGGTCCCGATGTTTTCCCGATTCACAATCGCTGGCTGCCGAAAGAAAAGGATAAATTGAGTCCGGTCAGTCCCCAGCAGTTCACCGTCAGCCAACTGGAGGATTTGTTCCCGACCGTTGTCGAGCAGGATTTTTCTTTCAGCACTTCTTCGCAACCAGCCAGCCGGCAAATTTACGCTTTGCCGCTCTACCTTGATACTCTGGCTCTTATTTACAACAAAGACCTGTTTGACAGCGCGGCCGTTGTCAGTCCGCCCAAAAACTGGACTGAATTTCAAAGCCTAATTCCCCGGCTCCGCTCCCTCTCTCCAAACGGCCAAATCCAAAAAGCCGCCGCGGCCATCGGCGGCACCACCAAAACTATCAGAACCGCGACGGATATTCTGAATGTCCTGATGCTCCAAAACAGCACCCAGATGATTGAGCCGGATTTCCGCCAGGCGACTTTTGCCTCCACCCGGGGCTTGGAAGCTTTCAATTTTTATCTTCAGTTCGGAAACTCGGGGACCGGTTATTACGCCTGGAACGACAATCAGCCAGATTGGCTCGAGAGTTTCTCAAGCGGCCAGACCGCGGTGATTTTCGGCTATTATTCTGATTATCTGGCGCTTAAAAACAAAGCTCCTTTCCAGAACATCGGGGCGGCGCCTTTGCCCCAGATTGCCGGAGCCAATGCCGTGAGCTATGCGGACTATTGGGGTTTGGCGGTTTCCAAACAAAGCCAGGTCAGCGGCTGGGCTTGGGATTTCATAATTTATCTGACTACCCAGCCCGAGGTTTCCCAAATTTATCTTCAGGCCACCAATCAGCCGCCGGCACTGCGGACGCTCATCGGCCAGAACCTGAATGACCCGGTTCTCGGCGTATTTACCAAACAAGCTTTGAGCAGTCGCTCCTGGTACGAAATTGACGAACAAAAAATAAATGATATTTTCGACAAGGCCATCACCGGCACCTTAAGCGGCCGGTTCAGTCCGGACAGCGCCTTAAGGCAGGCCCAGGACCAGATAAGCCAACTTATGAGTAATTTCTAATCTCTAAATTCTAATTTCTAAAATAATGACTATGACTAAAAAAATTTCCTTGTTGCTTGTCGCTTCTCTCTTGTCGTTTTCGCCGTTTTTGGTTTCCGCGGCTGGGGTCGGCTTCCCTTACTGGCCCTCCCAAGACGTCCCGCTGGTTTCCTGCACTGGCGCAAGTTGTAATTTGTGCGGCCTCTTGTCCACTATTCAGCGCATTATCTATTTCCTAATGACGCTGATTCTTTTCGCGGTTGGTCCGGCGATGATTGTCGTCGGCGGCCTGATGATGCTTATTGCCGCCGGCTCGGAAGAAAGATTTTCCTCGGGCCGGAAAATTGCCACCAGCGCGGTTATCGGCATTGCCATCGCGCTGGGGGCTTTCATAGTCCTCAATACCTTCCTGTCGGTTATTGCCAACACCGCCAAACTAACTGAAGTTGGTCTGAACCTCGGCACCACTGGCTGGACCATTCAATGCCAACAGTAAGGCATCATTTGGGGAAAACTCGGGTTTAAGTTTTTGTTTTTATAACCTACAATAGATAGAATGGTTTGGTGGCTTTGGGAAAAACTTTTCGGGCCTTCCGGGTTTTTTAAGGCGGTCTTCGCCGCAGAAAATATCGGTACTAGCAACAATGTTGGTACTGATTCTAATATCGGAACCGGCGGGGGCGGCCCCATCACACTCCCCAACCCCTTGGCCTGCGGCGACATCCCCTGCGTAGTCGGAAAAATCATCAATATCCTTTTTGACATTTCCATCCCGATTGTCGCCATAATGGTTCTCATCGGCGGGTTCCAGATTCTAACCGCCGGCGGCAATGAAGAAAAATTCAAGTTGGGCCGGAAAACGATTCTTTACGCGGCCATCGGTTTTGGAGTAATCTTGATAGCCAACAGTGTGGTGACTATCATACAGAATCTTTAGTAAAAAATTTTTATGAAAAAAATAATAAAGCTTTCTAAACCGCTGTTTTTGGAATTGATTTTGATGCTCTTAACCGCCCAGCCGGCTGTGGCCCTGACTGGCGTGGAACTCAAATCGCCGGCCGACATCAACACCAAAATTCTTTGCCCGATTGCCAGGTGGATGTTCGGAATTTTCATAGCGGTCGCGGTGATAGTCATTCTGATAGCCGCTTATATGTACCTGACTGCCGGCGGCGACGAAGAACAGATAAAGAAGGCGACAAAAACATTAACTTATGCCGCGATAGCTGTCGCGGTTGCCATTATTGCCGGCAGTTTCCCGACTCTTATCGGGAATCTATTCAAGGTTCAAGGAATTTCTACTTGCCGGTAAGGAGGTTCAATTTCGAACGCAATTTGGTATAATAGAAACAATCTTAAAAAAGGTCGAGCTCGCCTAAATCTAAATTTATGAAAAAAATTTCTTTGAAATTGGCGTCGCTGACAATAGTAGGCGCTGTGGCCCTGCCGTTCCTGGCGCTTGCTCAGCCGGTACTTCCCAATAAGGTGACTACTTATGGCGATGTAGTGACCCTCATCGGGACCATCGGTAGATGGATATTTGGTATTCTCATCGCCGTGGCGGTTATTTATATTCTTTTAGCTGCTTATAAATATCTGACAGCAGCCGGTGATGCGGAAAAAATAAAATCAGCTAACCATAACTTAATCTACGCCGCTGTTGCTGTGGCTATCGGAATTCTGGCGCTCGGCATACCGCAGCTTGTCGGCAATCTATTTGGCGTCTCTGTAACGCCGTTCCAATAGAATAAATCCACCAAATAAACACTGGAAAAGAAGGCCGACTCGCTCGGCGCTTCTTTTTTCGTCTGTATAAAAAATTCGTATGGGCGCATTGGATTTTATTCGAGCGTGCTTATTCGATAAGGCTATTCGTAACTGCTTTTCGGATGCCTAAAAATAGCTCACCCCGCTTCCTCTCGGCCGGCCGCCCAAATTCTCCGCCTTTCCAGCGGGACAGTCCTTAATCAGCGGTGTTAATCTTAATCAACTTAAGCACTTCCTGTTCAAAAAATATTTTAATCTCCGTCCATTTGGCCGGTTTTAACATAATCGGCATCGGGTCCGCTTCGGCGTCCTCAAAATAAACCAGGCTTTTTTTAACATGTATCAAGTTGTAGTTGAGGGAAACGTATTTTTTCTCGAAATTATCCAAAATTTCTTTTAACGAGAACTTTTCTCTGGCGGCAAAGTAAACATCAACAAAATCGCGTTTCGTCCCCCGGCTGGCAATCGCGTCAACTTTCATACAGGCAATATCCATAATGGAAGCGATTTTAATCGCCTCTAATTCCTCTATTTTTTCAAGAAGCGGGTATTTGTATCCCAGAAAAGATATCTTTACGCCGTTCAATATTCCGATGGCCGTATTTTCCGCCTTTTTTTCCAGCTGAAATTCGCCCTGGTCTTTGAGTTCTTGAATCAAGGCGGCTTCATCAAAATCTCCGTCAATGAAAAAATCTAAATCCGCCGAAGTTCGATGACCGATTTGCAAAGCCAATCCCGTGCCGCCGCCGAGATAAAATTTCCGAATCAGCGGAAAATTTTTAAGCGAGGAGAATGTTTTCTGGGCTTCTCCCGAAAGGATTTCCGGATGAAAATTCATGCCGTCTTATCCAAAACCAAGCGCCAAAAATTAAGACTCCGCTTAGAAAGCGTCCGGCTTTTCTGCAGCACATCTTTTATATCATTTTCTCGGAAGGCGGATTTCAGCCAGTTGACGGCTTTTTCGTCGCCCAACTCCAACAGCCGCTCAAGAATATATCGTTTATGAATATCGGGATTTAACGAAAAAAAATCCGAATCCCAAAAATATTTTTTAAGATTTTCAGGCAGCATTGTAAAATCATAACAAAAGTTCAGCTAAAAACCAAGCGCTATTCTATTTACTATAATTAAAATACTTGACCCCGCTTCCTCTCGGCCTTCAGGCGTCTGCCTGAGGCTTTGAGAAAGCGGGGTTGGTTTCACCTCCTTTCGCGACGGCTGCGTTACTTCCTAACCGTCGTGATGGTTACCCGCGCCATCTTCTCGCTTGGCGCGGCCTTCACATAGAGGATACCCGAAGTGTTATCCCCCATGCTCGGGACCGAAACGCTGTCCGATTGGCGTACCACCTTACATGGCGGCTCAAGCCGGAACTCGCCGCCCTCTGCTAGCCGAATCAGGGCTGGCTTGTCGGTGCAAATCTGCCCCCACGACCTAGGAGGCAGACGCACCTCTACCTCGTCCCGCGGGCCGACTATTACCGCTTGGTCTCTTGCTCCCGTCATTCCTTGCACCGCTTGGTCAGCGAACCAGCCGGCGAAGGCAGCGACGACGCCTATGCCGATGATAACGATGACCCCCCACAGCAACGTCTTCTTCACCGCCGGCTTCTTGATAACTGGCGGTACCGGACCCTTACGATGCGTCGGCATCTCACTTCCCTCCTTTCTCTCCAGCCAGCAGACCGAGGAAGCCGCCGATGACTCCTGCGCTTCCTTCGACCGAGACCACTTGCTTCTTCACCGCCGGGTCAAGCGAGACATCGGCGGCGTTCAAGGCTACCTGTGCGTCGGCATCGAGGTCGTCCTTGACGCGCCTAGCCATCTGCATTTTAAACCCAAAGGCCTCTTTGCGCGCCTGGGCCTCTCGGCGCTTCTCAAAGGACCGCTGAACATCCTCAGAGAAGTCGATTTCCGCCGCGGCAAAAGTCGTGATGTCGATGCCGTAGCGGTTCTCAATGTCCGAACGCACCTCCGGCTCCTGTTGCTCTCTGCCAAGGATGCGGCGGATGCCCTCCGTGTGGTTGTCATAGAACCGGAGGACTTGCTTGGCAGGGATGCGTCCTTGAGGATACCTGCACCTCTCCTGCCCGCAGGTATGAGCATCGCCCGGCGCATGATTGAGATGCGGGGGCACGCCCAGACGCAGGAAGCAGTTGATCAGAGATTCCACTGCCCGGCGGTTCCGGATGAACCCATCGGATGGCGTCACGCCGCCGATGTTTCCGAGAACCGACTGCACCGCTTCCGTGATCCCGGCCGCGATGATTTCTTCCGAAATACTGATGAACACGTTGCGGCCGGTGTGGTTGCCGTGTTCGTCGAGCTCATCGACGTCGGGGTCGGGCTTGTACTGGAGCGACCCCTTGATGACAAGGGCTAGCCGGTCGGGCGGGGCGGTCGTGAATTTTGCCTTAACCTCGGTTCGCTCGAGCTCGAGCGAAATAAGCTCGACTGTTTCAAAGAAGGGCATTTTGAAGCCCAGCCCCTCGCGGATAATCCTGCCGGTCCGCTCGCCAAATAACTCGGCCACGCCAAAGTGATAGGCCGGAACGATGATAAGCGAACTCAGAATTACGAATGTTACTGCAACTGCAACTACAGCCGCCACAACCATAACGAGCATGGTTTGCCTCCTTTGTTTGCCGCTGGTCAAGCCGAACGGCAATGCGAAAGGTGTGATTATGTATTCTGTTCTCAAGCTGCTGGCAGCCGACCCAGGACAATTCCCGAGCCAGCCGTACTATTTAAATATAAGCATAAAATTATAAAAATGTCAAATTTGCGGGGGGCTATAAAATGGTCAACCCCGCTTCCCGATTGCCTAACGGCTTTCAGAAGGCGGGGTTGGTTCAGTGCCTTTTGTGTTCGAGTGTTATTGCTGATCAGGGACAGGGACCCTACGGATAGTGACCGACCCCGTATACCCTCCACCAGCACTCCCTCGGATTCGAAATCTACTGAATTGCTGTCTGAGGTCAATAACGCTATTGACCATCGTCACCTTGCCATCCGGCGTCATCAATTCGACCCACCCGCCCTTTGGTACCACAAGTTGAACTTTTGTATCCTTTGTTGGAGCAAATTTGCTTCTGCGTATATCAAACCAATCACCCCAACAATTAGGATTTAGATTGAACCGAACCGAGTTCCCTGCAAAAGTAGGATAGGTAGGTTCAGGAATGGTGTTGTCTGGGGTAGGGTGATCCCCATCGCACAAGGGGATTTCTCCGGTTATCGCTTCAACTGGCGGGGTTGGTTGTATCGGTGCCAGTTGCGCCGGTGTTGATTGTGTTGGTTGCGCTGGCCTCGACTGCGCCGGTTGTGCCGACTGCTCGGCATACTTCTTTGCTATCTCGGAGGTCAGGTCTTTCAACTCTTCTCCGGTTGCGGGGTCGTACCGGTAGCCGAGCGGCAGAAGTTTAATCTTTCCATCCGTGGCTTGTGAATACCGATACATCGCCTTGCCGGTTATCGGATTGAAGAGCTGACCATCCCTCGGCAAGGAAATGAAGTAGGCAATCACGAACCAAGCTGAGACGCCGGCGGTGACGATGAGAATCGCCTTGCTCCTATTGAAGACAAAAGCATAGGCGAGACTCGGAAGGACAAGTATCACCGCTGCCATCAGCCAGATAGCGATAGCGCCGCTTAGCGTTTCCGGGATTCCTGATTGTGCCAACGGCTGGAAAAACCAGGAGTAGACGCGCCACGCCACCAACAGGTCCAGGATGCGGAATGCAAAGAGCATCGCCGCTGCTACGATGATGGCGATAGCGACCCACTTAGCCCCTCTTCTTGCGTTCCTGAGGATTTTTTCGAAGTCCACCTGTGGCCACCTCATTTTCGGTCCCTCCTTCTGTTGCCCTACTGTCCAGGGCTATTGTGAAATGCTGATTCTGTGATTTGTTACTTCTTGTTTGTTCTCAAACTGGCTGCCGAGAAATTCAATCTCTGTCAGCCATACTTTCAAAATATAAGCATAAAATTATTAAAAAGTCAATGCTTGATTTTTGCTTAAAAAATATATAAAAATTAGGAGTGGACAGGTGATGAAATCCCACCACTAAAATTTTGCCGCCGTGGCGGAAATGGAATACGCGCAGCGCTTAGGACGCTGTCCCGTAAGGGTTAGAGGTTCGAACCCTCTCGGCGGCACTACGAAAATTCCAAGACCATCGGCAAATGGTCAGAGACAGCCACATCCGGCACTTCAAAATTTATAACCTTTACTTCTGGCGAAACAAGCACGTAATCGGCGAATTTTTGGAAATCAGCTTTGCCGAAAAACGGCGACAGCCGGCTCCGGGTTCGCGGAATTTTGGATTTTTTAATCAAGTTGAGTAGGTTTTCTTCCAGGATGGCAATGCTTTGCGTTTCCGGCAAAAGATTGAAATCTCCGGTAAGAATCTTGGCGCCGGTTTCTTTAGTCAAAAAATTTTTTATTAGCCAGGATTGATTCAAGCGCTCTGGCGTATCCAGCTTACTGCCGGGTTCGGAAAGGCCGTGAAAATTCAAGACAACGAATTTTTTGCCTTGGGCCTGGAATCGGACATAGTGGAAATTAGCCGGAAAATCAAGCGCTTTCCTGGCTTGATTCCGGTCAAGATGAGTGAAAATACTGCCTTCGGAATCAACCTGATGGATTTTTTTGACAAAAGTCGCCTGGCCAAAAGAAATATCGAAATCTACTCGGCCTTCAAAATCAAAGCCATCCTGTTCGGGCGCGAAATAATAATTAAAATCCTTCAGTAAATTAGCGAGGTCAGCCAGGATATTGACCCGGCTGCGGCGACTTTCAACTATTCCCGAAGAAGAGCTGAAAACTTCCTGAAAGCAAAAGATGTCGGTCTTGAAAGAATGTTCTTTCAAAAAATTAAGCAACGGTTCGTATTCGCGGCCACCCCAAATGTTTAAAGAAATGAGCTTCATCTTTGCATCCGAATAGCGCGCTACAATTGGCAGCGAGGCAACGTAAGATTACAAAATTCTTGTGATTGCCGAGCGAACCGATTGATGAAGCGAAACTTCATACGAATGCGCCCCCCGAATAAACCTCCAACATAAATCTGTCTGCAGGCCCTAGCGGCTATCCACTATGCTGTCGAATCTGGCCATCGCCTGGGTGGCCTGATTATTGAAATTATTGATGGCGTTGACCTCGGCGTTAGTCTGGTCAATGATTGTCGCCACCCGGTGGTCGCCGGGCTGACCGACGAATCTGGCCTGAAGAATTGTCAGAAGCTGACCAAGATAATCGCTGTAATTAATCAGCCGACTGATAATGGCCAATTGGCTGGCAATGGCTTCCAGGGCCGCCTGTCTGGCTTCAAAAGATTTTATGCCGGACAGCGCCTGAGTCATTTTAGAAACCTGGTCAGAAAGTTTGACGGCTTGCTCGCGAATCTCGCGGCTCTGTTGAATTACTTTCAGAGTCAGGTCCAGTGCTTGTCCGAAATTTTTCTCGCTGTCCAGCTTGTTAATGGCTTCCAAATCAGCGGTTGATTTTCTCGACAACTCAACAATGTTTTGGGAAATAATCGCGCCCTGAAGCCGGGCCTCGGTAAACTCCCCTGGCACAGAGTTTTTAGAATCCAGAAGCCGATTCCCCAGAAATACTGCCACAATCGAGGCAATGACTATTAAAAAAATTTTTGTCCGGCGGGAGAAGTGGAACATTTTGGTTATCTGAATGAATATTTTTGAATGCTGAAGTTGGATTATTTTTAACCGATTTTTTAAAAATTGGCAACCTTGCCTCTGGAACGTTTATGTTAGAAAATAAGTTAACAAGAGAAATCAGGGCTAAGCGGGCGTAGTATAGTGGCAGTACGGGACCCTTCCAAGGTCCAAGCGTGGGTTCAATTCCCATCGCCCGCTCCGGATATTTCGCAATTTCTACTACGGGGCAAGCAGGATACGCGGATTCGATTCCCGTCTCTCGCTCCAAATCTAAAATTAAAATACTCTTACTAAAGACGAATGGTTTATCTTTAAAAAAATGAGGAGGGTTTTGATTCTGCCGGGAGCTTTTCAAGCGGTGAAAAATTACGGGAGCTATTCCGGCCTGGACATCTGGCTGAAATCTTTTTCTGAAAAAGAAATCCCGGCTGCTGATTATTACATCGGCGACAGTACCGGAGTGAATTTTATCCTGGCTCATTATGATTCCGTTCGAGATAAAGACAGCCGGTTTATTTTTGTAAATCCTCTGATAAGAAAAAGAAACCTGGCAATACTTTTCTGGGACTGGCTTAGATTTCTTTTTGGTGAAGGCATTGAAAGAAAGAAAATAATGCCGGTGAGCAACTGGTTCCATGACTTGAAAGAGCTTAGGGAACTTTTAAAGATTGATGTCTGGCAGGCAATGCAAAAAATTCCCAAAGAGAACCTGATTGTTATCAGAGGCAAAAATGACAACTATTTTTGCGACCAGAAGTCAGCGGCAATCATCAAAAACAGCGGCCTCAAGCTCATCGAAGTGGCGGCTGGCCATACCTGGAATAAAAACATAGCTCGAGCCGTGGAGGACTGTCTCAAAAATTTCGGAAGTTCTCGTTTGTTCAAACAGGCGACTTAGCGCCGGATTTAAGACGGAATTTTTTGCCGAGATTCCTCGCCCAAGAATCAGTGTTGGTTGTCAGAAGAAGCATGGCATAATGTTTCCATTTGCCCCAATGCTTGTCGGCAAAATTCTGCAGGGTTTTATCCGGAACTTTTCTCCCTTGAAAATAAAAAGTATACATCGCCTCTCGGCTGAATAAATCAAGATGAAATACCGACTTCCTGAAGCTTATGGCAATGGTCAAACCAGCTGTATAAGGACCGACGCCCGGCAATTCATCCAGTTTCCGGCGGATTTCGGAAATATCATCGAGTTCTCTTAATTTGTCCAAATCAATATTTTCTTTGACAATTTTTCTGGCAACGCCTTGAATGTATTTATCGCGGTAGCCGACTTTGCAACGCCGGATTTCAGATAGTTTGGCGCTGGCCAGGCGCTTTGGCGTCGGAAAAGTATAGTAGGTTTTGCCGTTAAAAACTCTTGATTCGCCGAATCTTTGACATAAAAGTTTGGTCATTTCGTAAATTCTCTTGAAATAGACATTTTGGGCGACAACAACGCCAAGAACTGATTCGAAAACAGTTGGGTCGGTCCGCAGATGCGCGCCGTAAATTTCTTTGGCAGCGGCTTTAAGAACCGGGTCGCGCCGACAAATTACTTCATAAAAATATCTGACATCATCATCCACTGCGAAAACCCAGGATATTGTATCTTTTAACCAGTAAATTTCTTTGCTGGTCAATTGGTCTTTAGAATCAATTTTTAATTTTAAGTCCGGTCTTTTGCCGTCGGTGAAACCTACATTGACCAACGCGAACTTACCGCTTTTCAATTTGAATAATCTTACTAATTCTTTGCCCTCGACGACCCACGGCTGGAATACATAATGCTCAAGAAAGAAATCGAAATTATAAGGCAGGGATTTCGGAGGAATTTTAATCAGAAACGAACGAGTCATATCCCTTGCGTTCTAACAAAAGAGTCAGGACAAACAATTCAAATTTTAATCCGGAAAAAATGTCTTTTGCCGATTTTCAGAATTGCGCCGCTTTCAAGCGTCAGAATTTCATTGGAATTATTTTTAACGAGGCCGTTGATTTCCACGGCGCCCTGCTCAATCAAGCGCCGGCCTTCGCTTTTGCTTTTGACAACGCCGGCGGCCAAAACCAAATCCAGAGCCGAAATTTTCTTTGATTTCAATTTCAATTCCGGAATTGCCGCGCCGGAAATTTCCTTTTTGGAAAAAACTTTTTCCCATTTTTGAGCGGCTTTCTCTGCTTCTTCCCGGCGGTGATAAAGCGCCACGATTTCTTTGGCAAGAATCATTTTTATATTCCGAGGGTTGGCTCCGGCTTTTAGTTCCTTTTCATATTTTTTAATTTCCGGCTCCGAAAGACGAGTGGCCAGGCGGAAATAATCCGGAATGACTTTGTCGTGCGTCGCCATCAATTTCCCGAATTGCTCGTCAGCGGAATCAACGATGTTGATGACATTGCCCCAGCTCGTGCTCATTTTCCGGCCGTCAGTGCCGACAAGCATTTGAACAGTCATAATGTCCTGCGGTCTTTGGCCGTAGCTCTTCTGAATTTCCCGGCCAGCCAGAAGATTGAACAGCTGGTCTGTGCCGCCCAATTCCACATCCGCCTTGACCGCCACTGAATCATAACCCTGCATTAAAGGATACAAAAATTCGCGCAAACTGATGTCCTGGCCTTTTTCAAGCCGGTCGCGGAAAGCGCGTCGGCGAAGCATCTGGCTGACACTGAAGGATTCGGCCAATTCAGCGGTTTCGCGGAAATCGAGCTTGGACAACCAGTCGCTATTGTAGCGAATTTCTATTTTTTTGAGGTCAATAATTTTACCTATTTGCGGAAGATAATTTCTAAGATTTTTCTTAACCTGTTCTTTGGTGAGAAACGGCCGTTTTTCCAGTTTGTCCGAAGGGTCGCCGATTTGGGCCGTGAAATCGCCGATAATTAAAACAATTTTATGGCCTAATTCCTGGAATTCCCGGAGTTTCCAGAGCGCCACGGCTCGGCCAATGTGGATTTTTTCGCCGGTCGGGTCAATGCCTAATTTAACGCGAAGTTTTTTACCGTTTTTCAACGCTGATTCCAAATGCCTTCTGTCAATTACTTCTTCGACGTTCCGCGAGAGGAGATTTTTTATTTTTTCTTTTAGGGTCAGCATTAAAACCAGGTATCCGAATAGCGCATTACAAATGCGTCCATCCGAATTAAGTTAAATCTAACACAAGACGCCGCGTTTTGATACCCGCCCGCCATTGCCTTTCAATGAAGTTCAGCAGTGAAAGCGGAAATCTAAGATTGTCTTTGAAGCCATTAGAAATTTCACTAACAGGCGTTGGCAGGCGGGGCGGCGTTTTTTGGCAGTGGCAGAATAATATTATGGCGCCACTTCCTGGAGTTTCGGTTTCTTGACGCTGACCGAGGCTGGGAACG
>CAZDFQ010000004.1:0-71832 GCA_964505005.1 uncultured Candidatus Saccharibacteria bacterium | reverse complement strand
CCACTGCTTTTAGAAAAAAATCAGGGGTTTTATAAAATACGAACGAGGAGTTTAACTTCTGCCACTCCTCGAAGGTATTTGAATCCTTACAGTAGCGCCCTTTCAGCCTGAAGCGCCGCGCCGCCGCTCCTGATGTCAGTCAGCCGTTTCTCGGCTGGCTGACCCGGATTGAGGAGGAACTGCTTGCCGTTCTCCTCAAAGAAAAGCTCGCAGCAGAACCCACACCAGAATACCCTTCTCCCCTTGAACAGGAAAGAGTATTCCAGCCCGCGGAAACAATAAACGCACTGCATCGCTTACCCTCCTTCTCGGCGGATAGCTGCCGCCAGTATTCGGTGGTGTTCATTCCCGGGCCAATCATTCGGCCCACGCGGCCAATTCTCTTTTGACAAACTCCTCTGCAAAATAAGATAATATCATTGACAGAAAAAAACAATTCTAATAATATAAACCCGTTTTCTAAGCTGCCATCAACAAGCCCAGAATCAATAATCAAATAACCGCTCCGGAATTAAGGGTCATCAACGAGAAAGGTGAAAATCTCGGCGTAATGCCCCGCGAGCAGGCCTTAGCTTTGGTCAAGCCCGAGCTCGGTCTTGATTTAATCGAGATATCGGCGACGGCCAAGCCGCCGGTGGCCCGGCTGATGAGCTTCGACAAATTCCGCTACCAGCAGGGAAAAGCCGAGAAAAAGGCCCGCCGGGCCCGGAAAACAGTTGACACCAAACAAGTTCAAATCAGCGCCCGGGCTGCCAAAAACGACCTGCTTATAAAGTTGCGGCAACTGGAAAAATTTTTGAATGAAGACCACCGGGTGGAAATCATGCTTCGCCTGCGGGGCGCGGAAAAATACAACAAAGAAAGAGCCCGGCAAAAACTTCAGGAATTCCTTCAAATGATAACCCTTGAATATAAAGTTTTGGCTGAGCCAAAATTCGGCGGCCGCGGATTGTTTATGGAGATAGTTAAAAAATAAAAATATAATGCTAATGATACAAATTTTTATGCGAATGCCACGAATGATATAAGTTTTTTAATTCCATTCGAGTATTCGCATGTGTTCGTAGTCATTCGTAGCATTTGTAGCATGAAGAAGAGCCTCACCAAGCGCATAAAAATCACCAGGACCGGCAAACTCATTAGACGGCCGATGGCTGTTAATCATTTCCGCACCAGAAAATCGAAGAAAAACATCAGGCAGAAAAGGAAAAAATTGTCGCTCGATTATCCGAGAAAAGGAATTTTGAGCTACGCTTCGCCAAATCAAATCTTCTAAATTCTCCAATTGGCAGCGAGGAGAAATAAATGAGGATACGTTTATTTTCGGCGAGCCCTGCCTGCCGGCAGGCAGGGAACCGATTGAGGAAGCGAAGCTTCATATATTCTAAATTCTACTTTCTAAATTAAGCCAGGTAGTGAAAATTCGACTGTTATGCTATAGCATAACACCTGAAATAAATTTGCCATTATTTGGCTCTAATTGTAAGAAATATAAGACCGACATCTTTAATAAATTATAGTCGAATTTCTACTACCTGCTATGCCCCGAGTTAAACGAGGAACAATTGCTCACAAAAAGCGTGAACGGCTTTTAAAACAGGTCAAGGGCTTTCGTTGGGGCCGGAAATCAAAAGAACGGGCTGCCAAAGAAGCCCTACTTCACGCCTGGTCCCAGGCCTTCAAAGGCAGAAAAGAGAAGAAACGGAATTTCCGCCAGCTTTGGAATGTCAAAATTAATGCCGTCAGCCGACTCAATGGAATGACCTACAACCGCCTGATTGCCGGCCTGAAAAATAAAAAAGTAAGGCTGGACAGGAAAATTCTGGCTGATTTGGCGGAAAACGAACCAGCCGTATTCTCCAAAATCATCGACTTCGTTAAAAAATAAATCAGCGGCTTAACGCCGCCGATGGCAACCCGCCAATCTTTTGCTATTATTATATCGCATATGCGATATAATAATAGTAATCAGGAAAGCCTTTTCTCAAAACTCTCCTCCCTGCCCTAACCTTATAAACTGCGGTTTTTACCCCTTCTCTCTGGAGAAGAAATCTTTTCGTCTTAATGCCTCGGTTATAACCGCCTAATTTGCCATCAGAGCGAATGACCCGATGGCAGGGAATTTTGGGATTGTAATTTTTTGACAAAATATTGCCCACGACCCGGTAAGCCGCGGGTCGGCCCGCCCGGCGGGCTACTTCTTTATAGGTAAGCACCCGGCCGCGGGGAATTCTTCTAATAACATTGAAAACTTTCTTCTGAAAATCATTTTTATAATGCTTTATTACGTTCATCTTTATTTATATTCCGCGTTTGTCAGCGTATAGTCCGCGTCAGTCGGCGATTTTTGATGAAGTCATAGGCCTGTTTTAAAATTTTCTGATTGCCCTGATATTTCCTCAAAATTTTAAACGCTTCCGGATACAAAAACCAGCCGTAGCCCTGATGCTCGGAAGAAACTTTTATTCGCGGATTTTTCGTTTCGGCCAGATAAAAAATGACGATTTTGAAAATTGGCTGGCCCTGGCTCCGGAAAAAATATCGCTGGTTGGTCCTGAAATTGCCGATGATTCTCAGGTCTTCACCGGTCAGGCCCGTTTCTTCCCGGGTTTCGCGCAGGGCGGCCCGCAAAGATGTTTCCCGGCCCGCCGAAGTTTTACCGGTCCTACCCGCTTCCGCCGAAGTTCTGGCGGGCAAAATTTTGGCGGGCGAGAGCTCAATTTTGCCTTTGGGAAAATTCCAATAATTACGGCCGTGATAAAGAAGCAAAAATTTCAGGCCTTCAGAAGTGCGCCGGTAAACGATGAAGCCGGCGGAGATTTCCCGCTTGGTTTTTTCGTCACTCATTCAAAAATTTTAACATTTTAATGAATTTTAACCAAAATTCGTATTTGAAAAATTGAACTTATGCTTTTAATTAAATGTTATGACGCGTCATAACACTTAATTAAGATTTGTATTTGACAGGGTTGCAATAATTGTATTATGGTCCGGGTGACGGTAATGGTGCCGTCAGTTGTTCTTTGTCATCCTGAGCTTGCAGTCCTGAGTAGAATCGAAGGATGAGCAAGCAGGGAGGTGTGCCATGGCGATTACGGTGATACTAGAAAGGTGCCCTAGGATATGGAAGCAACCCGAATTTTTCGCTTCCTGTATCCAAACCGCCATGTACTTGGAAGGGTACAGCGGTATCGGCGGGCTCTCTGTGAAGGTCATGAAGAGCTATCAAGAACACATCGAGTATATCAGCGCTTACTTTGCCTGGCACAACCGCCAGATTGGCGAACTCCACTGCCCCGTGGACGCTCCGCGAGACAAAGTCGGTATTGTCCCGAGGGATAGTGCGCTCGTCAAAAAATTCGCAACGGAATGGCTGGGAGTAGCCCGGGAAGAAAGAGAACGCTCCATCCATGAGGCGGACAATCTCGAGGAAAACATCAACCGCATCTCTAGATTCCTCAGTGCCCACCCACTCCAGTAGAAAAAAAGACCCCGGCTCGCCGAAGGCGATGCCGGGGTCTTTTGATTAAGTTCCAATTTTTGATACCGTAAAATTATTTAAGAAAACTTTTCATTTTCTCCAAAGGCCAAGCATTGATAATATCTCCACGGGTTGCCCAACCTCTTCTTGCTTGGCTGAGGCCGAATTCGAGAAAGGCGAATTGAAGCGCGCTGTGGCTGTCGGAGTCAATGCTCATTTTGACGCCGGCTTCCACGGCTTTCCTGATGTATTCATCTTTCAAGTCCAGCCGGTCCGGCTCGGCGTTGATTTCGAGAATCGTGCCGGTTTTTTTGGCAAAAGAAATAATTTCCTCCATATCAACATCATAGGCCTCGCGCTTGTGAATTAAGCGGCCGGTTGGATGGAAAAGAATGTCCGCGTGCGGATTGGCCATCGCCCGTTTCAGCCGTTCGGTCTGGTCGCGGCGGCTCAAATTGAACAAAGAATGGACTGACACGCCCACCACTTCGAGTTTGGCCAAAATTTTGTCCGGCAAATCAAGGGTGCCGTCTTTTAAAATATCGCATTCCGTGCCTTTTAAGATTTTTATTTTGCCGCCGAGTTTTTTGTTGACCCGGTCGATTTCCGCCATCTGCCTGATGATTTTTTTCTCATCCAGACCGCGGGTCATTGCCAGCCGCTTGGTATGGTCGGTGATGGCGATATATTTCAAGCCGGCTTTCCAGGCAGCTTTAGCCACATCCTCGATGGAATCAGAGCCGTCAGTCCAGTCAGTCTGGGTCTGCAAATCGCCCTGCAGGTCGTGGTAGCCGATAAGCTTGGGAAGCTTATACTTCTGAGCTAATTCAATTTCTCCGGTGTTCTCGCGCATTTCCGGTTCGATATAATCCATTCCAAGCGCTTTATATAAACCCTCTTCGGTCTCGCCGGCGATTTGCGCCTCGCGCTTTGCGATTCGCCTAAACAACCCGTATTCATTCAGTTTCCAGCCGTGCTTTATGGCCAGCTGACGCAAAGCCACATTGTGGTCTTTGGAGCCAGTGAAATAATTGAGGGCTGCGCCATAGGACTCTTCGGGCACCACCCGCAAGTCAGCGTCCAAGCCCCAGGAAAAAGTTACCGCTGACTTGGTTTCCCCTTTGGCCAGCACCCGGCCGACTTCGGGCATAGTCACGAAATAATCCATAATCTTAGCGCTGGCCTTGTTTGAAGCCGCCTTACTCTTTTTGACCGTAACCAGAATATCAATGTCGCCAATGGTCTCTTTTCGGCGACGCACCGAGCCGGCCACAATGGCTTTTTCGACTTCCGGCAAATTATTCAGGCGCTCCTCCAGCATTCTGGCAAACGGCAGAACCGTCCCCAATAAAAACCGGCCCTTGGTCTTTTTCAAAAATTCAATGCTGGTCAGAATTTTCTCTTCGGATTTTTCGCCAAACCCTTCTAAATTCCTTATCTTTTTCTGTCTGGCGGCCCGTTCCAAATCTTTCAGATTCTTGACGCCGAGTTTTTGATAAAGTTTTTTTATTGACTTGGGGCCTAAGCTTTCCACCGCACTCAATTCCGAAAGATTGACCGGCGCCTTTTTTTTGAGCGTCTCGTAATATTTGAGCCGGCCGGTTTTCAGAAGTTCTTCAACTTTTTCGGCAATGGAAGCCCCGACGCCCGGAATTTGTTCCAAGGCCTTTAAGCCGCCTTTCTGGTAGATATTTCCAGCTTCTTCTTCTAACCCCTCAATGGCCAAGGCAGCTTTTTCATAAGCCCGAGGCTTGAACGGAACATCCTGCATCGCCAGATACTCGCCGATTTCATAAAGAACTTTTGCGATTTCGGAATTGGAAAGCAACATTTATATTCTTATTATAGTAGACCACATAATCCGAATGAATCCGAATAATATCCGAATGCCCCGAATGAATTTATTCGTATAATTAGGATGTATTCGGAAATTCGGATTAGGCGGCTGCCTTGTTCACTCCTTGACATTAACAAATTGAAACTTTCCCTCCTGAAAAACCGCTTTAACCTTTGAACCGCGGCTTACTTTTTTGGAGAGTATCTCTTCAGCCAAAAGAGCTCTTAAATTCTCCTCGATGGCTCGGCGCAGGGGCCGGGCGCCAAAAGCCGGTTCATAACCCAGCTTGGCGATTTGTTTCACCGCCGACTCGTCGAACTCCAGCTTGATTCCCTGCTCGCTCAAAATTCCGGCCAAGTCATTAAGATTCAAAACTGCGATTTTCCCCACGTCTTCAGGCGAAAGGTCTTTGAAAACCACGACTTTGGAAAACCGATTAAGAAGTTCGGGTTTGAAAACATCAACCAATTTCCGCTTAAGATATTCGGTGATGTCCGTCATCTTCTCGCCTTTGGCCAGCGCCTCATTGATGATGTCCGAGTGGGCGTTGGAGGTGGCGATGATGATGGTGTTCTGAAAATCTACGGTCCGGCCGAGATTGTCGGTCAGCCGGCCGTCGTCGAAAACCTGAAGAAAAAGATTCAAAATATCCGGAAAGGCCTTCTCGAATTCATCAAGGAGAATCAGGCAGTAGGGCTTTTGAAGCGCGGCTTCGGTCAGAGCGCCGCTGATTCGGCCGTCCGGCGAACCGATGAACCGGTAAAAACTTTCTTTGCTCTGGTATTCGGTCATGTCGAAACGAACCATAGCGTTTTCGCCGAATTGGATTTTGGCGAGAATTTTAGCTAATTCGGTTTTGCCGACGCCGGTCGGCCCCACAAAAAGAAAAGAGGCAATCGGTCCGCCGGGCCGCGTTAAACCGCTCCGGTATTCGCGGAGCGCGGCGCTGACCGCTTGAACAGATTCTTCCTGGTCAATCAGCCGCTGATGGATTATCTCCTCAAGGCGAAGAAGTTTTTCGGCCTCGCTGGCGCCGGTCTCGTGAATTGGAACATTGATTTTTTCCTCAGCCGCAACCACCACTTCGTCTGGTTTAAGTTCGGCTTCCTGTTTCCGCTCGGCCGCCACCAAAGCGTCTTTCAAAAGTTCTTCAGCGCTGGAGGGCAGTGGTTTGCCGGAAAAATATTTTTTGGCCAGAAACACCGCTTTTTTGATGGCCGCGAAACTGATGCGAACGCCGGTTTTTCTTTCCAAGAGCAAACTCTCGTAAATAAGAACCTTTTGGGCCTCGGCTTCGCTGATTTCTTCGACCCGGATGATTTCGAAAAGGCTGGTAAAATCGCTTCGGTTTTCAATAAATTCTTTGAATTCTTTGGGATAGGTAATGCCGATGACCGGAAAAGTGTTGTTTTTTATCACCGGCATCAAAGCGTCAGCCGCGGAAAGATAATAAGCGCCGGAGGTTTTCACCAGATTGTGGATGTCCGGAATGCATAAGATGATGTTGTCAGCCATAAATATATCGTCAACAATCCGCTTCAGACGCTCCTGAAGTTCTTCGGGCGCCGCGCCGGCCACCAAATTGTTTATTTCCAAGCTCACCAAACGTTTATCGAAAATCGCTGCCGGCACTTCGTCTTTTATGATTCTGGCAGCTAGATGAGAAATAATCGTTTCTTTGCCGATTCCTTCTTCGCCAACCAGTAGAACATTGGGATTAAGCGGCCGGGCCAACGTGTCCACGAGCCGCTGGTACTCTTTTTCGTGGCCGATGAGAAAACCGACTTTACCGGCTCTGGCCAAATCAGTCAGGTCAGTGCTGAATTTATCCAGAGTCGGCGTTGGTCGGCTGGTCCAGGCTCGGTTCATAATCCGGTGCCGGACTTTTCGCTGGACCTCAAAAGTGAAGCCGCCCAGGGCCCTGGGCAAGCGAAATCGCCAGCTCTTTTTAAGGGAGCTCAAGAGCAAAGCCAGTTCCAAATCAGCGGGCTCGACGGAAAAGACATTGAAAAGACGATTGACATTTTCATCGGCCACTGAAAACAATCCGGAAAATAAATCAACTCGTTCGATGAAGCGGTGATTGTTTGTTAAGCTCCGTTCCGCCGCTTGAAGCACTAAGGCCTCGACATTCTGAAAAAGCTTCGCTTTGTCAGAAACTAAACTGGTGTCTTGGCTGCTTTCCAAAAGTTCCTCGGTTTTTTGCCTGAATTCTTCTGGCTTGATGTCCAGCCGGCGAAGGCCGTCAATGATTTCCGGCAGGCTCAAAAGCTCGCGGATTATTTCCAAAAAAAATTTTTTCCTGGTCAAACGGGCTTTGTCAAAAGCTCTTTCCAAAATTGCATAGGCGGCTGGCGAAAGATATTCAGCCAGATTAACCCGGCCGGTTTTCGGCAGCTCCCCGAACGGTCTGTCGGCCTCCTTCAAGTGGAGCGCCCGGTCACCGAGAAAAAGGAGAAGAAAAATTCCCAGGGCTTTCAACGAAATAATATCCGAAAAAACAAAAGTAAAAGCAGCGGCCAGTAAAACAAGATAGGTGATATAACTGGAAATCCTCACCAACAGCCGGCCAGGGATAGTCATTTTCAGGCGCGGCTCGTCGAAGAAAAAGCGGCTGGCCGATTCCTGTTGTCCAATTTTATTTTGCTCCGATGACATAAAGAAATATAAGCGGCGGTATCGCCAGCCATAAAAAATAAACTAAAAGAAAGACAACCGATGCTGAAACATAAACCGCGCCGCCAATTAGAATTCTCCCGCTTCGGAAAATCACGCCGAGAATCCGGCCGACTACGGTGTAATCGCGATAAAGCGGCTGGAAAAAATAACGGAGCGTAATCCGAATGGCAAATTTTCTGTCCAGCCGCTCCAAAAAATTCAAAAAGTAATTGAAAAAAATTTTAGAGCCGTCGGCGTACCAATGATGGAAAAAATCGCCCAGCCGATAGAAAAACCGGTTCGCGAGATAAATCAAAGAAAAGCTCATTTGGAAATATTATATAATACAAATCTACAAATGGCATTCGAATGCTACGAATAAAATTAATTCGTATCATTCGTCTAAAAATTCGCGGCATTAGTATTATGCTTAAAACAACGATTTCTGCGGCTCGATTTCTTTTCTTTCGTTTTCGCTGAAAATGGAAATTTTGCCGTATTCGCCGTCAAAGCCCGGCGGCTCGAATTTCACCTCGCCCTCGCGCACCGCGACAATACTCTTGATGATTTCTTCCGGCGCGCCGCCAGCCCGCAATTCCTCAACATTTGTTTCCATTAGAACTTTGAATTCGCCGCCGAATTTTTTAATCAGGTTTTCGTACTCGGACTTGACTTTTCGCGAAGCCACGCCGAGTCCGTAAGCTTGGGCAATCACCTCGTCAAGAGCCACCAGATTATAAAATGGCACACGGTTTTCGTATTTATGAAGATAGCCGCTTATCTCTACTTTGACTGGCGGCCGGTCAGCCAATTCTTCCACTCGGTTCAGAACTCCGATGGTCAGCTTCCGGCCACACTTGGGACAGATGCCGTTATGTTTTTTCGTCTCGCCCGGCTCGAAGACCACGCCGCAGAGTCGGTGGCCATCCAAATGGTATTTGCCTTCTTCGGGAAAAAATTCAATGGTGGCTAAAAATTTTTTAGGGTCGCGAGACCTGATTGCGTCAATTATCCCCTCATAGGAAAGCTCAGTGTCAAAGATATTGGCTTCGCGGCCAATGCGCTGAAGCGAGTGCGAATCGGAATTGGATATTAAGGAAATATTATCAAGTTGAGACATTCGCCAGCACATCGAAGGATCCGCGGACAGCCCGGTCTCAATAGCAAAGATATATTTTGTATATTCGCCAAAACATTCTGTAATTGAATCAAAACCAGACATCGAACCAAACAAGCTGAACCATGGGGTGAAGGCGTGGGCCGGGACAATCACCGCCTGAGGATTGGTATTAAAAACGATTTTGGCTAGTTCTTCGGAGTCCAACCCCAGAATCGGCCGACCGTCAGATTTCAAATTCCCTATCCAGCCGAGCTGAGTGTTGATTTTTTCCGCGGTTTCTAAGTCCGGCGCAAAAATCAGATTGTGAATCCGATAGGTCTTGTTTGCCCCGAGCCGCGCCGAGGGGCGCGAATAAATTCCGGAGATTTCCACTTCCAAAAGGAAACGTGTTTCCGACAAGTCGCCGCGCAATGTCGGCCACTTGAATTCTTTTTTTAATTTGAAAAGGCCGGGTTCAGCTGGCTCAAGCTTTTGTTTGATTTCTTCAAACCAGGCCGGATGGGTAAAATCGCCGGTGCCCATCACCAAAATCTCTTTGTTGCCGGCCCAGCGGTCGATTTCTTCCAAAACCATTTCTTTGGAGGTGGCCCGGCTGTATTTGGAATGAATTTGTAAATCGGCAATGAACCGCATACCCGGTAGGACAACTTCGCCCAGTAGGACAACGAAGTTGTGCTACTGGGCTTCGAATTATTGGGAATAATAAGCTCGAAGCCGTTTAGCTAAAAACCGGCGACCTCCGGTGGTTTTCAGATAACGCTCTCTTTTTTTGGCGTCTTCGGAATTAAGGCAGAGTTCGGCGTAAATGAGCTTGAATGGCCGGCGAGGGCTGGTTGAAAAGGATTTTCCCATATTATGTTCCTTGATTCTCTTTTGGAGATTAGTGGTCAAGCCGATGTATCTTTTCCCGTCTTTTCTGCTTTCCAGCGTATAGACGACATAATATCTGTTCGAAGTTGTACTACCGGGCATAGAAACAATTCTAATGCGGTATTTTCAAATTTAAAAGCCAGATTGCCAGGCGAATCCCCTTGGCAACATAATTGACATTTTGAATTATAATAATATCCTAAAAATAGAAACTTGGCAGGAAGGAGGTGAAGGCCATGAAGAAAGGCGAAGCCGCGGCAACCAAGAAGCAGTACGAGCCGCCACGGACGGTCTCGGGGGCAGAGCCTCAGGAACGGATGGGGGACTGTCCCACGACCAGTGTCAAGTTCTGCGGCCAGCCCTTCTCTCCGAAGAAGGGATAGGGTTGTCGCGCAAAGAACGCTCAGAGTCGTCGGTGCTCTGGGCGTTCTCTCTATTTTAGTACGGCATAACAATCATACCTATAAATTTTTCGATTATGAACCGCGACCTGCTTTCCATTCTCACATGTCCTAAGTGTAAATCGCCGTTGCATTTGGAAGAAGACGAATCTTCGGAGACAAGAATTAAACAAGGCATCCTGATTTGCCAAGGTTGTGCCGCTAAATTCGCGGTTATCGATGACATTGCTTGCTTTCGTTCCCTCAGTTGTAAAGACAAGAATAAGGCGCGCCTCCGCAAAATTTTAAACTTTATCACAAAACAGGAATTAAAAAACAAATGGCTTAAAAACTTCAACCCGCGAGAGCTTGCTTATCTAAAGAAGGAAATAAAGTGGATGACCCGCCAGCTTATTCTTTCAGAAAGCGGGATTCATCTGGATTGGGCCAGCGGAACCGGCAGATTTTTGAGAAACATACTCGACAAAAGTCGTGGTAAAGTCATTGCTTTGGAAATTGATTATGCCAGCGCCGTCGGGCTTAAAATCTTATTACAGCGGCTCGGTAAATATTCTAAAGTCAGCATTATCTGCGCTGATGCTAGATGCATGCCGTTTGCCGACCAATCAATTGACAGCGTAAGTTCTTGGCATGGCCTTGACGAACCGAATATCCACGCGGGGGTTAAAGAATCTCAAAGAGTTTTAAAAAGAAGCGGCCGATTGGTTTTGAGCGGCCTGGTCTATGAAAAAAATTCCACTAGCCTAAAATTAGCCCAGAAATATAAGATTGAATTTGCTGCTAGTAATATAATAGTCGGCTATCTTAGGCGGCTTAAATTCCGCAATATCAATTATCAAACATTTTTCAGTAGCCCGGAATTAAGTCGGAAGAACTTCCTCCCGCGCTTCGGAGACATTTATACTTCCTACGCCGTAAGTGGGAAGAAATAAATAAATTGATGTCGAGGTTTAATTTTGATAGATTAGACATAGAAACCTGAAAAAACCTAAAACAACCAGCAGAGGAGACAGCATAATGAGGGACGAACGAGCAGTAGACGTCTCGGATGGCATTCCGACGAAGAATAGAGAAATTATCGCTTGGCGGGTAATCGCCGGTCAAGCAGTGGCGGTGGATTTGCGGGAGGCCGCTTTCCATCTCCTGAACCCGGTTGCCACCCGCATCTGGGAGATGATTGATGGCACGAAAAGCATGCGGGAAATCACTGACGCGCTGCTGGCCGAATTTGATGTCGGCCGAGAGGAACTGGAAAGGGATTGCGTCGAGTTCATCAACCAGATGACAGAGAAGAATCTGCTGCTCATGAAAGGAGCTCCGGAATGAACCTTAACCTTTTCGAGACCCTGCGCGAGAAAGCGCTGAGGAGCAAAATTCCTCTGGTAGCCCACTTCGACCTCACCTACCGTTGCAATTTGGACTGCGTTCACTGCTACATTACGGCGCAGGCCCGACCGGAGCTCGCTACTACTCAAGCAAAGCGAACACTAGAGCAGTTAGCCGCAGTCGGAACGCTTTATCTCACCCTTAGCGGGGGCGAGATTATGGCGCGCAAAGACTTGTTCGAGATAGCGGAGTACGCGCGCGAACTGAACTTCGCTCTCCGACTCCTGACCAACGGCACGCTGCTCACCGAAGGAAGCGCAGACCGCATCGCCGCCTTGTATCCGGAGCTTGTTGCCATTAGCATCTACAGCTTGGATCCCAAACTTCACGATGCAATCACCCGGGGCCTGGGTTCGCTCCAGAAATCCATCCGGGCGGCGAAAATGCTCCGAGAGCGCAAAGCGCGAGTGAAAATATCCTCCGTCATCATGGAACAAAACAAAGAGGATTGGCGCGAGATCCACGCCTTCGCGAAAGAAATTGGAGCGCGATTCCAGACGGACTATCGCCTCGCACCCAAAAGCGACGGCAGCGACCGGCCGCTTCAGTTCTGTGTGGATGACGAGTACCTCCCCCACCTCCTCTCTGATCCTCTCTTCAATTTCAATAAAGAGGAAACAGGCACGGAAATGGAACGCGAGGAAGCATACACCGGTTCATTCAACACTATCCCCTGCGGCGCCGGGCACATGTCCTGCTACATTTCCCCGTACGGGGACGTGTACCCCTGCGTCCAAATGCCCCTTCGATGCGGGAATGTAACAGAACGTCCTTTTGCGGATATCTGGGAGAACTCGCCACAACTCCTTGATATGCGCTCGGTAACGCTCCAAGGCCTGAAGTGCGGCAGTTGCGAGCTGCTGAAATACTGCCGACCATGTCTAGGTCTCAATCATATTGAGGCTGGAGATATGCGGACGCCTGCAACCCGAACCTGTCGCGAAGCGAGAATAATGAGGCAACTAAGCATCAGAAGACGGTAAGATACCCTCAGCCAGCAAAGGGCGGAGAGATACACCAAGAAGGCCTCTCCGCCTTTTTGTTTTGTTATTTAAATCCTTTTTCTTTTCGAGATATTTTCTCGGCCGAAATGAAAACTAATTACAGACAGAGTCAATTCTATCGTGATATTTTCCGAATTAAAACAGAGGACAAAACATATTCTTCCCGAACAGAATCCGCCGGAAGTATTTCTCGACCTTTGCTTCTGATGGTATTTGGTTGAATTGGTACATACTTTCCATGATAGTAGAGCTGTACCAATTGGCTTAGATTACCCTTATATTACTTCTTTACAAAACTATCCATAAATGTCAAAATTTATATTCCTCTCTGGAATTACTCCGGGAGGTTATTGAGAGTTCTTTAACAACTAAATAGAGAAAACAGTGTGTATTTAAACGATGCGTTACAAGATCGTTACTGGAATAGCGTATACAAATATTACACTGGCGTTATACCGAACTCACCCGCAACATTCTCTGCCGCGTTCCAAAGGATACGACAAGGAGGAAAGAAAAAATGAAAAGGGTATATGCAGTTGACTTGCTCAAACACATTCCAAACAGTAGCAGGGTCGAATTCTACGGATGGGTGAAAACCCGCCGCGGCCACAGCCGCGTTGTCTTTCTGGACATCGCTGATTCCACCGGCACGGTGCAGTGCGTGATCGAAGATGGCAACAAAGCCGCTTTCGAACTCGCACGTCGCATGAGCCAAGAAACGGCGGTCAAGGCTACCGGAATCATTGCAGAAACCGGACGGCCTAATCCGCCAAGAGAGCTTCGTGTGCGGGAAATCGAAATCGTCGGCACGAGCGAGATCAATGTCTCCCCGTACCCGCGGGCGAACATTGATATTCAGGATCCGAGGATGCAAGAGCAACTTCTGGACAAGCGGTACTTTTATCTCCGCAACGAGAAAATTGCCGCCATCCTGAGGTTTCGCCACATCCTCACACGAGCCGTACATCAGTGGTTCCACGAAAATGGATTCACCGAGGTTCACGCTCCCGTGCTCACGCCGACACCGCTCTACGACGACCGAACACCGATTGCGCTCAAGGTTCACGGCCAAAACGTGTATCTCACGCAGTGCGTCGGGTTCTACCTCGAAGCCGCGGTGCACGCTTTCGAAAAGATCTACAACATCGGCCCCAGTTTTCGTGCCGAGGAAAGCCGCTCCAAGAGACATCTCATGGAGTACTGGCATATCAAGGCTGAGCTGGCTTTTGTGGATCTGGAAGACATGGTCTCCGTGGTCGAGCGGTTCATTCGGGACGTGAACGAGCAAAGCATCCGTGAAGGACGCGAGCTCGCTGACGTCATCGGCACTGAAATGTGCGGCGACGGTCTGAAAACGCCGTTTCCGCGTATTGACTACACGGAGGCCGTGGAGTGGCTCAAAGCGCAGGGCTTTGACATCGAATTCGGCAAAAGCTTGGGTTCTGATGAAGAAGCTAGGCTAAGCCAGCGATTCGGCGACATCCCATTCTGGGTTGTCGGCATCCCGCGTTCCATCGAGCCCTTCCCGTATGTAATTGATCCGTCGGATACACGTCGCACCAAGACGGCGGATTTAATCGCAAGCCGGGGTTATGGCGAGCTTCTCGGTATTGCCGAGAAAATCAGTACACTACCGATGCTCGATGAGCGTCTGGCAGAAAAAGGCAAAGCCGGCGACGCCCGCTACGAATGGTTGCGGGAGCTTCGTCAGTACGGCTGTGTGCCGCACGGAGGTTTCGGTCTGGGGCTGGAACGGTTCATCCGTTGGCTCCTGCAGATTCCGCATGTGCGGGACACGATCCCTTTCCACCGAGCGTTCGGGAGGAGGATTAATCCATGAACACCACCACATACGCTAAGCCAATATCGGCAAGGCACACTGAAAGGAGAAAACAGTCATGCAACGAATACTGATCAAGCAACTCGGAACCAAGAACGGCGAGGCCGTTCGGATCTGCGGATGGGTTGAGAGGCTGCGCGACCAAAAGAAGATGCAGTTTCTCATCGTCCGTGACCACACCGGCAGCGCGCAGGTAGTGCACGAGAAGTCGATCAACGCTGAACTCACCGCAGCCATCGCCGGCCTCACGCCGGAAAGCGCAGTGGAAATCACCGGCAGAGTTATCCTCAATCCGGTGGTGAAGCTGGGCGGACTAGAGATCGTCGCTGAGTCGGTTGCGGTCGTGAGCAAGGCGGACACACCTCTGCCTCTCGACGAAAACACCGGTCTCGAAACACGTCTGGACTGGAGATTTCTGGATCTGCGCAACCCGCAGAACCTGCTCATCTTCAAAATCCAGACGGCGGCTGAACACGCCATGCGTTCGTTCTGGACAGCGGAGGAATTTATTGAGATCCATTCTCCGAAGTTCATGGGCAGCGCGAGCGAATCGGGTGCGGAGCTTTTCGAAGTGAAGTACTTCGACCGCAAGGCGTACCTTGCCCAATCGCCGCAATTCTACAAGCAAATGGCGATGGCGGCGGGCTTCGATCGCGTCTTCGAGATCGGGCCGGTCTTCCGGGCCAATCCGTCCTTCACTTCCCGCCACGACACGGAATTCACCAGTGTTGACGTTGAAATCTCATGGATTGATTCCCACGAGGACGTCATGCAACTTGAGGAACGCTGGCTCCGCCACGTACTTCAAGCGGTGAAAGCCGAGTACGGCGGGGAGATCAAGGCAACGTTCGGCACAGAGATCGTAGTCCCCGAGCTTCCGTTCCCGCGGGTAACCATGGCCGAGGCGTACGAAATCCTCGAGCAGATGGAACATCGCGTCGAGCGGGGCGAAAAGGGCGACCTCGACCCCGAAGGCGAGCGGCTTCTGTGCCGGCACTTCCAAGAGAAGACCGGACACGAGTTCGTCTTCGTCACCGAGTACCCATTGGTGGTGCGGCCGTTCTACCACATGCGTCCGGAAGGCAAGCCCCACCTCACCAAAAGCTTCGACCTTCTCTGGAAAGGACTTGAGGTGACGACGGGGGCGCAGCGTGAACATCGCTACGACGTTCTTGTGGCGCAGGCCAGGGAGAAAGGGCTCTCGCTTGAGCCTATCCAGTACTATCTGGACTGCTTCCGTTTCGGCTGCCCGCCTCACGGCGGCTACGGCTTCGGCCTCACCCGCATGCTCATGGTGATGCTGGGTGCCAAATCCGTGCGCGAGGTGACATACCTCTATCGAGGAGTCAATCGGCTCACGCCGTGACTTGCGAGTAAGGAATAATAGGATGACCGGGAGGCGGAGTGCTTCCCGGTCATCCGCTCCATCTCATGGGAGGTCGGCTAACATGAACTGGGACGATCTTTACAAAGACGCGAAATTCTGCCTGAAAGATCCCGCAGAAGAAGTCGTGAAAGTCGTGTCAATTCTCCGATTTCGCGGAGCCAAGCGGGTGCTCGATCTCGGATTCGGGGCTGGACGTCACATCGTCTACCTCGCAAAACTGGGATTTATGATGTACGGGACCGACATCTCCAAGAGAGGCGAACAAGTTACGAGAAATTGGCTTGAACAAGAGGGTCTTCAAGCCGAACTCGTAATGAGCGACATGACAGTGATTCCTTATCCGGATGACTTCTTCGATGCGTGCATCTGTCGAGGAGTCATTACTCACAACACTGTGAGCGGCATCTGTGCTTGCATCGCGGAGATGCGCCGCACGTTGTCCCCGGGAGGAATTGTCATGTGCACATTCATCTCCCGTGAAAGCTCTGAATACCGGAGAGGCGAAGAGATAGAACCACACACCTTCGTCCCCAACGAGGGGATTGAAGCTGGCGTACCCCATCACTTCGTGGACGAAGAGGAGACCCGCTCACTCATGCAATGCTTCAAGGCTATTGAGGTTTACCACTTGAAGCACGGCGGCCTGATTGATGTGGGAACTCCCTACCTCTCTGCACACTGGGTGTTTGTAGGAGAGAAATAACATCTGAACACCTGCCGTAAAAAATATATCAAGGCCTGACTGCTGTTATACAGTCAGGCCTTCCATATTCAGCATAGGATATTGTCCCTATTACTTTTGTTTATGTTTATTCCTGATTTCGTAATTTTTTAGCAAGTTCAGCTAACTTTTCATCATCAGCACGTTTGTAATCATGAGAAGAAATATACCCTTCGTATTTCTCAAAATATTTATCAACATTCGATTTAATCGGTTTCCATTCTGACATTTTCGTGCCGTGCATCGGGAAAAGCTTTACATGGGCGTGATCAACGCCAAACCCCTCAAAAATCATACCCGTGCGGCCGACATCTTCCAATCTCGCGTCAAGCAATTTTGCCGTCTGTTTCGCGGCCTTAACTAAACCGATTAAAACTTCTTCCGGTAAATCAAAAACATATGACGGAAAATGTTCCTTTGTAATTACGACGGAAACCCCTTCAGTGTTTGGAAAGATAGAGAGAAACGCAAGATGTTTTTCGTCTTCCCAGATTTTATGGGCGGGTACTTCTCCTTTTACAATTTTACAGAAAACGCAATCCATAGAAAATAATAAAAGTTGGCCAAGTCGCGGGAAGTGAACTTTTGGTGTCCCCGGGCCGACTTGAACGGCCAATCTTCGGCTTCGGAGGCCGACGTCTTATCCAGTTACACCACGGGGACGGCAAGATTTATCTTATCAGAAAATGATAGGCCTCGTAAACAGCGGCTAAAATAAAGACAGCGGCTAAGACATTAAGAAAGATTTTTTGAAAGCGGTCCAGCGACAAAATTTTTTTAGCCACCAAGATGATAAGGAGATATTGAAGTCCGAGGAAAATGCCGCCGGCCAAGCTGACGACCGAGAAAAAACTACGCAATCCTAATACCACCAAAACGAGAGGTGAAAATACAACCGCCAGAGTGCTCCAGCCGGCATTCCATCCCAAATCTTTTGTCAAAGAGTTTTTAATTTCCAAGGCAATCGGCACATAAGAAGTCAAAATTGCCAAAAGCCCCAACCACCCTAAACTTGCCAATTTCCAAAATTGCCAATTAGTCAGTCCAGAAAGAGTATCTGGTGTTATTTCCCCGGCTGAGCCCAAAATTCCGAGCACAAAGACAAGATAAAGAAAAGCCGGAATTAAAGTGCCAGCCGCCAAGCCGGATAAACCGATTTTCGACTCTACTGCCTCCTTCTTAAATCTATTCGGAACATTCAGATGCATTTGGATATTCGGATTAGGCGGTCGATAGCCATCTTCCAATTTCTTTTTCCAGTCAAAAATCGGCTCGATGGCGGTCCAGCCAGCCAAAGAAAAAAGCACCGCTCCGAAAGGCAGAAAAATATTATCGAAATTAAAAGCTGGAACGCCAGCTGACCCAATCCCCTTCCCCCAGCCATTTATCAGGACCAAAACAATGATTCCGGCCATTAAAAGAGTGCCGCTAAATTCAAAAAACACCAGCCAAGGCAATCGCCAGGCAAGCGGCAAGGACGCCAACAGCCAAAAAACCAGAATTCCTTCTTTCAAAGAAATCGTCGGGAAAATCAGTTTCAAAAACTGACTGCTCAAAACAAGATAAACGACCAATGTCAAAGTTAGGCCTCCGACAACCGTTGCCAAGCCGAAATAAAAAAATTTTTCTCCTAAATAATTTTTTATCAAACCAAGCAAGCGATTTTTCTCTTTCAATTCAGTCAAGGCTCGCCAGTATAGATAATGAACATAAATCAGAATTCCACTTAAAACCGCCAAATAAAAAACGCCGGTCAGCCAGCCGGCTTTGTTAAAAACATAAGGCAGGGAAAAGATTCCGGCGCCGATGGTCGTGGCCGCCAATAAACCAGCGCTACCCCAAAAAAATTTCCAATCCTCCTTCATAAAAATAAAAGCGTCTCATCTTGCGGGCGTAAGTTTGCCACGAGGAAACCGTCGCGCCGAATTTCGTTGCTCCGCCTAACTCATTTTGAAAAACCTTAGCGGAAAGACCAAAAATTAAGGATTTTTGCAAGGGAAAATAGCGGTCGGAGCGGACGCGACGGGAACCGCGCAATTTTCCCGAAGCAAAACGACTGTAACTTTCAAGGGTTTGAAGCGGGTTTGAAAAATGAGTTAGGTGGATGCTTCGTGCACCTCGTCCCCCTCTCTGACTTTCTGGTTCACCTTGATGCCGACCTCTTGCCCTTTTTTGGCTGTTTCAATCGGCTGGTGGTCGTACTCCATCGAATCAACGGCTTCTTCGAAGTCGGTGGTGGCGCCGAGGAAACGTACCCGGCC
Source organism: uncultured Candidatus Saccharibacteria bacterium (assembly GCA_964505005.1). Taxonomy (GTDB): domain Bacteria; phylum Patescibacteriota; class Minisyncoccia; order UBA6257; family 2-01-FULL-56-20; genus JACQKU01. The sequence goes on along the minus strand of CAZDFQ010000004.1, from coordinate 52,866 downwards.
CCCGCGCTTGAATTCCTGATTGAACTTCACGATGGCCACCCCGATTTTCCCGTAATAATGAGTAACCGCGCCGATGGGTTTTGGTTTTTGACTATTAGGCATAAATAATATGGTTTCCGGTCCCGACCTTTGGCATCCGAATAGCGCGCTACCTGCCCGCCACCGGCTTGCGCCGAAGGCGCTGGCAGGCGGGCAAATGCGCCCATCCGAATGAATTATTAGTTATTAAGCTCTTTTTCCTCGGCCATAATCAGCTCGACGACTCTGTCGAGAAGCTTCGAAGGGTCGCTTTCGAAAACCACTTTGCCGCGGCCGCGGTGCGCCCGCTCAAGAATCTCCTCGAGCATATCGGTGGTGCCGCCGCTGCCGGTCAAAACGCCTTGGGGTTTTTCATCTTCAAAAGCATCGGTGAACTCGTTCAGGGTGCCGATTCGGCCGCAGACCGTTATAACAGCGTCAGAGGCGCGCGTCAGAAGAAGATTGCGGCCCGAATAGCCGAAGCCCGTGTAAATTATCAAATCGTGGTAATCGAGCGGCAGATGATAGGTTTTGACATGCTGGAGCTTGGAATAGGCCGGGGAGACGCCGATGACAAACCCGCCGGCTTCTTTGGCGCCTTTGGCCGCCCAGAACGGCGCGCCGGTGGTGGCGCCGGTTACTAAAACGAAATTATGTTGAGCAACCAAACGTCCCAATTCTTCCACCCGCTTCATAATATCCGGACCACAGTGGGTGGTATCAGCAGCACCAGAAATGCAAATCTTATACTTCAGCTGGTAGATTTCCGGCTGGTGATTGTGCTGGTTATTCTTTTTGGACATATTCTTAAATCCTAAATCTATTATTCTGATTAACTTACTTATCTGTAAGAAACCGTCGCCTTGTTTATATCTTGGGGATAAAAATAGCTGATTAGCTTCCCCGTCGGCGTCAGGTTTCCAATGCTCTTGGGTGGTTTCACGGCGTTGCAGCAGTTCACGAACCTGATAAACTTCTGTCTCCTGTATGCACTGCTCTTAAGCCTTGTTTTCTCGTGTCACATTTCCCTAATCAGCTGTATCGCCCTCTTCGCCTTGCCGTCGGGTCCTCGGAGTCCTCGCCTTTGTGAAGCATTGCTCAATTTTTTTATCGCGGGAAGCCTCATAAAGACGTGAGGTTTGGGATTACCGACAAACTCGCGGCTATTGTCAGTATACCACACCTCAATGGTATAGGGGCATTTGACAGCCTGTTCCAAGAATCTGGTGGCGGAATACTGCGCTTTGTCCGGCAGAATGGCGGCGGAGAACTCGCTCGAGAAATCATCAATAGCCACAAATAGCTGCTCAGAATTCTTGCTTGTTAGTGCTTTTGGGGAACGGGAAATCCTTGTCTCTGTCTGGTTCGAGCGCGCGGTAGACGTCCGCCGAGAAGCGCTGGACTCGTGGCCCAAGCCGCAGATTCTCTTGTTTTCCCTATAATCCTATAATACTTGAGAGATTTCCTGATGCTGAACAGGTGGCGGGCAGGCCCTTTTATGGATTGTCATAACGTTGTTTTGCACCAGTCGAACGATGTAAACAATGCCGGGAAATTTTACATATCAAAATGTAAAATAATAATGTAAAATCAAAAATGCTTTAGAAATTTTGAATTGTCATTTTTCTGCCAAAGGCGTCTGCTGGACGAGCAGGAATCCGCCTCGGGCTGAGATTTTTTGCATCTTGCATTTAAATTTATTCTCATGAAAACCCTTCTTCTTATTGACGCCAATTCCCTAATTCACCGCTGCTTTCACGCTCTGCCGAGATTGACGGCGCCGGATGGCCGACCGATTCAGGCAATTTTAGGTTTAGCCAATATTCTCTTGAAAATAACTAAAGAAGAGAAACCGGAGTACGCCGCGGCTTCCTTTGACCGACCAGAGCCGACTTTTCGTGAAGTAGAATATCCAAAATACAAAGCCCAGCGGCCGCCGACGCCCGATGACCTTATTTCGCAAATCATTGAAGCCCAGGCGCTTTTTGAAAAATTCGGCATCCGAGTGTTTGAGAAAATCGGCTTCGAGGCCGATGATTTGGTGGCGACCCTGGCGGAAAGATTTTCCGCCAAGGGCGCCCGCCTGTCGCCCGCCTGCCGGCAAGGCAGGGACGAGCAGGAATCCGCCTCGGACGGAAAAAATGATTTACAGATTGTGATTTTGACCGGCGATTTGGACACCCTCCAGCTGATAAAAGACGAAAAAATAGTTGTCCGGACCTTCCGAAAAGGAATCAGCGAAACAACCTTGTACGACGAAAAAGCGGTTGAAGAACGCTATGGCCTAAAACCGTCACAGCTGATTGACTACAAGGCCTTAATCGGCGACGTCTCGGACAACATTAGAGGCGTAAAAGGCATTGGACCAAAAACCGCCACTGAGCTTCTGAAAAAATTCGGCAATCTCGAAAAAATTTACGAGAATCTGGCTGAAACACCGGGAAAAATCAGAGAAAAACTTCAGGAAAATGAGGGACAAGCAATGCTTTCCAAAAAATTGGTGACGCTCGAAAGAAATCTCGACCTGGGAGTCGGCGAAATAGACGAGCTTAGAATAAAAAATAATCGGGATGAACTTAGAGAATATTTCCAAAAAGCCGGCTTCAAAATGATTCTCAAAAGACTGGACAACATTCAGGCGACCGAGCCGAAAGAGCCAGCTGGCCAAGGCAAAATATTTTCCTGACTGCTTACCGAGAAGCGCCGGATTTTATGATATAATTCCTCAAAATGAATGCTTTCAAAAGATTTTTTGAAACCGCTGACTGGCGGGCTTATATCTACCTTTTTCTGGTTTTGACTTTTGGTATTGTTCTTTTGCTGATTGGCCTGTTGGGACTGCCGGGTTTATGGGGTTGGCTGAACGCCATCTTTATTTCAGGAATAGTAATTTTCTTTTTCTTGAGCTGGGCCGGCGGCCGCCGGCCCAGCCGCGAGCCAGCCGGAAAAAACCAGGAATTTAAGAAATTTATCGACAGCCTGGCTGACGCCCTGATTATTTACGACCAGGATTTCCGGATAATTTCTTTTAATCCAGCGGCTGAAAAACTCTTTGGGATAGGCGCCGGCAGCGTTGAAGGCAAAGCTATTTCGCCGCAGGATGCCGAGAACCCTAAGCTCCAGCTTCTGGTCCAAACTCTTTTTCCTTCCCTGGCTCCGGTAATGGTCCCGCGGTCGGCCAGCGGCGAGTGGCCCCAGGTTGTCGATGTCTCTTTCCAAGAGCCGGCTTTGGAATTCCGCATTATTACCTCAAGGCTCGGCAGTCCGGCAGTTGCCGGAGGTCAGCCGGAAAAATTCATGAAAATCATCCGCGACCGTACCCGGGAAGTCGTTCTTTTAAAAGAAAAAAGTGAATTTATAACCGTGGCTTCACACCAACTCAAAACACCGCTGACCAACATCACCTGGGCCCTCGAAGCCCTGGCGGCAGATAGAAACCTAAGTGATAATAATCGAGAGATTGCGAAGAAAGCGCTCGAGGCCAGCCAGCTTTTAGTAAAAACCGTGGAGGATATTTTAGACGTGGCGAAAATTGAAGAAGGTAAATTCGGCTACAATTTCGAGCCAATTAATCTTGTAGAATTTTTGAATAAAATTCTTGAACAAGTTTCGCCTCAAGCGCATCAAGCCGGCGTGCGGCTTTATTTCGATGCGCCAACCGGGCAGTTGCCGTTGGTTTTTGCCGATACCCGGAAACTTTCCCTGGTACTCGTCAATCTTTTGGATAATGCCATCCGTTATAATGTGAAAAACGGCGAAGTTATCGTCAAGGCCGAACAAATTCCCGACAAGCCATTTTTGAAAGTAAGCGTGAAAGACACCGGCATCGGCGTTCCGGCCGAAGACCTGCAGAAACTTTTCAGCAAATTCTTCCGGGCCGACAATGCGCTAAAGTTTCAGACCGAGGGAACCGGCCTCGGACTTTACATCGCCAGAAACATAGTCCGAACTCATGGAGGGGAAATAGGAGCCGAGTCAGAACTAAATCGCGGCAGCGTTTTCCATTTCACTCTGCCGACAGACAAAAATCTGGTGCCGCAACGAGAAATACCAATAATGGAATAAATCTCTAATTTCTAAATCCTAATTTCTAAACAATCCGCCGGGTGGCGGACAAATAACCGAAACCCAAAATTCTAAACCCATTTTAAATTTAGAACATTTGGATTTAGGGATTAGGATTTAGGATTTTTTATATTATTATGCCTGAACTCCCCGAAGTCGAAACCACCGTCAATACTCTCAAGAAAAAAATCATCGGCCGGCGGATTACCGATGTCTGGTTCGACTGGCCGAAGCTGATTAAAAAGCCGAAACCCGAAGAATTCAAAAAGAGGATTATCGGCCGCCGCATCGAGAAAATTAGCCGCCGTGCCAAAAACATTCTCTTCGAGCTTGACCAACAGCAGCTGCTTTTAATCCACCAGAAAATGACCGGCCACCTCCTGATTGGTAAATGGCAAATGAGACAGGGGAAATGGGAAAGCGTTAGCAAGGGGCCGCTTCAGGAAAAAGTGAACGACTATCTCCACTTGATGTTTAAACTTGATGACGGCCGGATGCTCGGCTTGTCGGATTTGCGGAAATTTGCGAAAATCCTTTTCGGGCCGAAGAAAGAAATCGAGAACTCCGCGGACCTTCAGAGCCTCGGCCCAGAGCCGCTGTCTCCGGAATTGAATTTTGAAAAATTCAAAAGTTTAATCAAAGCCGAAAAGCGGAAAATCAAGCCGATTTTGATGGATCAGGAAGTGATTGCCGGCATAGGCAACATTTATTCGGATGAGATTCTTTGGCGGGCTAAAATTCATCCGGCTAAACCGGCGGAAAAGTTGAGCGAGAGGGAGTTGAAAAATCTTTTTCTGGCTATGAATTTCATTTTGAAAAAAGCCGTGCGTTTGCGCGGCACTTCCACCAGTGATTATCGGGACCCGGCTGGCCGACCCGGCAATTACACCAACAGCCGCTTGGTGTACCAGCGTGCTGGCCAGCCCTGCCGGCGCTGCGGCACGAAAATCAGTCGGCTGAAAATCGGCGGCCGGACCGCTCATTTTTGCCCGAAATGCCAGAAATAAGACAAATATAATGAACCCCTACATCTTTGCAATCCTAGCCGCATTAGTTTTGGGTTTGTGGACTGTCTTTCATAAACTTGCTTCACCTTACATTAGTCAGGTTTTAGGGGCGATTATTGTTTCTCTGGCCGCTGTCATTGTTGGCATAATTTTCTTTATTAAAAACAAAAATATACAATTTATCGTTGACATAAAAGGCGTAATTTTTGTTGTGCTTGCAGGCATAATGGCTTTCTTTATAGATTTCTTGGCATTAAAAGCGTATTCAGGAGGTGTTCCGGTAAGCATTGGTGGGCCGATAATAATCGGGGGAAGTATAGCAATAGCAGTTGCTATAGGGTTTTTACTCGGAGATAGCGTAACAGCCGCAAAAATTTTAGGAATTATTTTTATTGTTGCTGGAGCGATTATTTTAGCTATGCTAGGTTAAATCAAGGGATAAAAACCATGAGCGATAAAACAACAACCATTCAACAGCTAAAAAATAAACTTAAAAAATTCCAGCGGGAACGCGGCTGGAATCCTAAGTCGCGCGACCTCGCCATCTCTATTGCGATTGAAGCCGCTGAACTTTTGGAACATTTTCAATGGGATGATTTTTTCAAAAACAGAGGCAAGAATAAAAAGGAGATGGAGTATGAATTAGCGGATGTGATTGTCTACTGTTTGGAATTTGCTTCGGCAGAAGAAATCGATGTTTCGAAAACCGTTGAGGAAAAAATCCGGCTTAATACTAAAAAATATCCGGTTAAACTCGTGAAGGCCGTCGATTATTATGAACTGAAGCGCCGCAGCCGCGCCCGTCTGCCAGCGCCTGTTAATAAAAGTCGGCACAGATTCAGAAGTTGAATCAGGCGCCCTTAATAGTTGCCCAGCCTTGCTGAAAGGCAATGGCGGGCAGGCCAAAACCAATGCCTAAAACAAAGAATCTAAAATATATCTTCGTGGTCGGCGGCGTGATGTCCGGCGTCGGCAAGGGCGTGGCCGCTTCTTCGATTGGCAAGATACTTCAATCGCGAGGGTTTGAGGTTACGGCTGTCAAAATTGATCCCTATGTCAATGTTGACGCCGGTACTATGAGTCCGACCGAGCACGGCGAGGTTTTCGTTCTTGATGACGGCACCGAATGTGACCAGGACATGGGCAATTATGAGCGGTTTTTGAACCGCGACCTGACCAGGGCCAATTATATGACCACTGGCAGCGTTTATCTATCAGTTATTCAGAAAGAAAGGAATCTCGAATACGACGGCAAGCAAGTGGAAGTGGTCCCGCGTATTCCCCTGGAAGTTATCAGCCGGATTGAGACCGCGGCCAGAAAAAGCCGGGCGGACATTGTTATCGTGGAAATCGGCGGCACGGTCGGCGAATACGAAAACATTCTTTTTTTAGAAGCCATCCGGATGCTCAAGATAAAACAGCCGACGGATGTAATGCTGGTGCTGGTGAGCTTTCTGCCGGCTTTGGGCGCGGGCGGCACTGAGCTCAAAACCAAGCCCACCCAACACGCGGTGCGCAGCTTGAATGCGGTTGGTTTGCATCCGGAAATGATATTGGGCCGGGCCAGCGTGCCGCTCGACCGCAAGCGCAAAGAAAAAATCGAGTTTATGTGCAGCATTGCCAACGGCAATGTCATTTCCGCGCCGAATGTCTCGAATATCTACGAAGTGCCGCTCAATTTTGAAAAAGATGCGATGAGTGAGCGCCTGCTCGGCAATCTCAATTTGAAACCCAGGCGGCGGGATATGAGCGAATGGCGAAGAATGGTTTTGGATATGAATCGTTCCAAAAAAGCGGTGAAAATCGGCATCGTGGGCAAGTACTTCGGCACCGGCGATTTTATTCTTGAGGATTCTTACATCTCCGTCATTGAAGCCATCAAGCACGCCGGCGGCGAACTCAAAGTCAGACCGCAGATTATTTGGCTCAATTCCGGCCAGTTTGAAAAGAATCCGGCGAGCATCAAAGAACTTTCTAAATACAACGGCGTAATCGTTCCGGGAGGCTTTGGCGGCCGGGGCGTAGAAGGTAAAATTGTGGCCATCCGTTATTGCCGGGAAAAGAAAATCCCTTATCTTGGTTTGTGTTACGGAATGCAGCTCGCCGTTGTCGAGTTCTCCAGAAATGTTTTGGGCCTTAAAAAGGCCCACACCACGGAGATTAATCCAAGAACCCCTGAGCCGGTGATTGATGTTATGCTTGAGCAGAAAAAGTTGCTGGCTGAAAAGAATTACGGCGCCACCATGCGGCTGGGTGCTTATCCGGCGGTTTTAAAAAAAGACACGATTGCCTATAACACTTATAAGACTAATAGGACTTATCTGACGATTTCCGAGCGGCATCGGCATCGCTACGAAGTCAATCCGCGCTACATCGAAAAACTAGAAAAAAAAGGCCTTATCTTTTCCGGAGTTTCGCCGGACCGGCGTTTGATGGAAATTATGGAATTGCCCCGAAGCATCCATCCGTTTTTCGTCGGCACTCAATTCCATCCAGAATTCAAGTCCCGACCGCTTCATCCCCACCCGCTGTTCAGAGAATTCATTAAAACAGCCGCTAATAAAAAATCCTAATTTCTAAACCCTAATCTCTAAACAATCTCAAATATCAAAACCCAAAATTCTAAATCGTTTTGAAATTTGAGTTTTGGATTTGTTAATGAAACTTCATTTCATCAATTGGTTCGCTCGTCGAAAATAAATGTCTAATTCATTTGCTTTCTCCTCGCTGCCAATTGGAGGATTTAGAGATTAGGAATTAGAGATTCAATCATACTATGATTATCTTTCTTTACGGCCCGGATGATTACCGGCGGGAAAAAGAAAAAAGAAATATTATATCTGGGTTCAGAAAAGAGCAGTCGAGCTCAGCGGTTGATTTTTTTGATTTGGAGAAAAAAGAAGAATTTTCCCGCCTCCGGGATTTTATAAGGAATCAATCAATGTTTGAATCCGGAAAATTAGCGGTTTTGAAAAACGTCTTCGAATTTTCGGAGAAAGCTTTGGCCGAAGAATTGAAATGGGCAGCCAAACAACCGCCTGCCCGCCATTCGCCTGAGGCGAAGCCGATGGCCAGCGGGGCTTTGACAATTTTAATGTCTGAAAAAAACGCCGCTGGCGAAGGTCTGAGTTTCCTTAGAAGGAAATCGGCTAATATTGAGGTTCATAAATTCGATTATTTAGGAGAAGAGGAATGGAGTAGGTTTATCGCGGAGAAAGCGCAAGAATACGGAATTAAATTAAACAGCCCAGCTCTGAAATTTTTGGCTGATGTTTACCAGGGCGATACCTGGCGCCTGATTACCGAGCTTCAGAAAATCAGTTCTTTAAAGCGCGGGGTCATCAGCAAGGACGAACTGGAAAAACTGGGCTTGGAAATAACGCCTGACCTTCGGGAATTTCTAAGGGACTTAAGGGATTATCAATTGGGCGAACGGCTGAATTCCTTGGAACGGATTTTTTCGCTCAACGAACCGATGCCCAAAGTTTTTAATATGCTCGTTTATCAGTGGCCGGAAAAATTAAGCCAGCTGGCGACTTACGATGTTTTAGTAAAATCAGGTAAGCTCGACTACGAGGAGGTTATTTTGGATTTAGCTTTGAGCGGTTAGCTTTTAGCTTCTAGTAATCGGGCTAAACGTGACTTCAGCCGGCCAGCCTTGTTCTTTTTAATGGCGTTGGTTTTGGCCGCTTTATCAAGCGCTTTATAGACCAAAATCAGTTTTTGTTTGGCCTCGTCGATTTTCTGGTCAACTAACAGGCGTTTGTAGTCCTTAATTTCTTTTTTGAACGTTTCTTTGCGCCTTAAATTTTGGAGCTGCCGGCGGCTCGATTGCCGAAGGGCTTTTTTGGCCGATTTTGTAATAGGCATAGTTATAAAAGCTTATATTTTTTTTCTTACTTGAGCAAGTCCTCTTCTGTTTCAATCGCGTTTTGGAGGCCGGCGATTTCGAGCAAGCTGGAAACAGTCAGCGGTTTTTTGATGGTTTTCGGTTCCAGCCGGTATTTTTTGTTGAAAGCCATTTGGATTTTCCGGCGGCGGTTGGTTTCCGCCACGGCTTTTTTAATGGAATCGGTAATCTGGTCCGCGTAAAGAATCACCTGGCCGTTGGTGGAGCGGGCGGCCCGGCCAGCCATCTGGATGATGCTCCGGTGATTTCGCAAAAATCCTTCGGCGTCCGCATTCAAGATGGCGATTAAACTCACTTCCGGCAAATCCAGGCCCTCACGCAAAAGATTGATGCCGACCAGCACATCGACTTCCCCGCTCCGCAGCTGATGAAGAATTTTCGGCCTCTCAAGCGTTTTTATTTCCGAATGAATGTATTGGGCTTTGAGGCCGCGGCTCAAAAGAAATTCGGTCAGGTCTTCGGACTGGCGCTTGGTCAGGGTCAGGGCCAGCACCCGTTCGTTTTTCTGGGCCCGCTTTTTGATTTCTACGAGCAAGCTTTTTATCTGGGTCTGGGCTGGTCGGATGATTATTTCCGGGTCAAGAACGCCGGTTGGCCTGATGATTTGTTCCACGACTTGGCCGACTTCATTGGCATTCTTGAGTTCATAGTCACCGGGCGTGGCCGAGACGTAAATCGTCTGGCTGATTTTTTTCTTGAATTCCTCGAACCGCAACGGCCGATTGTCCAGGGCCGAGGGCAGCCGGAAGCCGTAATTGACAAGGGTTTGTTTGCGCCGGCGGTCGCCTTGGTACATTCCGTTCAGCTGGGGCACGGCGATGTGCGATTCATCGACGAAAAGAAGAAACGGCTTGGGAAAATAATCAAGAATGGTCATCGGCGGTTCGCCGGGCTCGCGGAAGCTCAAATGCCGCGAATAATTTTCAATTCCATTCATGTAGCCGTCTTTTTTCAAGCGCTCAAGGTCAAAAGCCACCCGTTTTTCCAGGCGCTCGGCTTCTTTGAATTTGTTGGCTTGCTGCAGGTCTTCAAGGCGTTCAGTCAGTTCTCGCTCGATGTTCAAAAGCGCCAGGCGCAAGCGGTCGCGGGGAGTGACCCAAAATTTAGCCGGGAAGATCCGCAATTTCCGCATCTCTTTGTTACGCGAGAGATTAAAAATTGAGGCGAGCCGGCGTCCGCCAGTTGGCGGATGGAAATCAAGAATAACTTTTTCGCCAGTGATTAAGTAAATAAAAATCGAATTCCCGCCTGCGCCGAGCGAAGCGCGGCGGGCAGGTTTCTCTGTTCGGAACTGGCCGGCTTGGCCAGGTTCGCGGCTGGTTCGTTCGTACTGCAGGAAGTTGAGGTGCCGGCTGACATCAGCCGGACTTATTTTTTGGCCAATTTTCAGCTCCAAGCTGGCCCGCTGATATTCCGCCGGGTCGCCGAGGCCGTAGATGCAGGAAACCGAAGCCACAATGACGACATCGCGGCGTTCAAGTACGGCTTGGAGAGCGGCGTGGCGCAGGCGGTCGATGTCGCGGTTGATGCGCGCATCTTTGGCGATGTAGGTGTCGGTGGCTGGCAGATAGGCCTCGGGTTGGTAGTAGTCATAATAAGAAACAAAATAGTGAACGGCGTTTTCCGGGAAAAAACTTCTGAATTCCTGGTAAAGCTGAGCCGCCAAAATTTTATTCGGGGAAATGACTAATGTCGGCAAACCAACCCGCTCGATGACCTTGGCCACAGTGAAGGTTTTGCCGCTGCCGGTAACGCCCAAAAGGACCTGGTGCTCCAAGCCGTTTCCAAGACCTTCAATCAGTTTTTCGATGGCCGCGGGCTGGTCGCCCTGCGGCTGGAAATTGGATGATAATTTAAACATGGGAAATTATCGATTATCAATTTCCAATTATCAATGATTCCGTTTTTCAATTTTCGGTTCATTGAAAATTGAGCATTGAAAATTGATAATTTATAATACTTATATGCTTTATACCATTGCTGGGAAACTCGCTCAAAAAACTGATAATTTCGCGGTCGTGGAAACAAGCGGCATTGGCTTCAAAATTTTCGTTTCCGAAAGAACGCTTCATAGTTTGCCACCGCTCGGCGTGGAGGTCAAATTCTTTTCTTATCTTTACGGCCGCGAGAACGCCTTTGAGCTCTACGGGTTCTTGAGCGAAGAAGAGCTGGTCTTTTTTGAAATGTTGAATTCGGTAGCCGGTATCGGCCCCAAGTCGGCGCTGGCGATTTTGGGGGTGGCTGAATTGAAGGATTTGGCCGCGGCCATCAAAGAAGGCCGACCCGACCTTTTGACCCGGGCTTCGGGCATTGGCCGGAAAACCGCCGAGCGAATCATCGTGGAGTTAAAAAGCAAGGTCAAAGCCGAAAAGTCGGAGGAGGCAGTTAGGAAAATGGAATCCGACGCGGACATCGTCGAAGCTCTGGTCGGCCTCGGCTACCGCAAGGACCAGGCCAAAGCCGCTTTGGAAAAAGTTGGCGAGAAAATCGTTTCTTTGGAGGAGCGGCTGAAAGCCGCCTTAAAAATTTTAAGCGCGAGAAGATGAAAGAGTTTATTAAAAATAGAAAAAGCCAGAAAATCGCAGTCATAGTAGAAAAAGCCAAGCCGCAAAAAGGACTGGCTTTTGTTATGCACGGCTTAGGAGGCTTTAAGGAACAACCGCAGCTTGAAATTATAGCCGAGGCTTTTAAAGAGAATGGTTACAGCGTTGTCAGGTTTGACACTACGAATACAATTGGTGAAAGCGATGGGAATTACGAAGACGCAACGACTACTAATTATTACGAGGATTTGGAAGATGTGATTCAATGGGCCGGGACGCAAGAATGGTATCAGGAACCGTTTGTGTTGGCAGGACACAGCTCGGGCGCAATCTGCGTAGCGTTGTTTTCAGAAAACCATCCCGAGAAGGTGAAAGCAGTAGCTCCTATTTCTACGGTTGTCTCTGGCCGATTGATGGTAGAGTTCTACAAGCGCTATGAGCCGGAAAATCTTAAGGAGTGGGAGAACACTGGATGGAGGATAAGCGAGAGTCGTTCGAAGCCGGGCGTTATAAAACGACTGAAATGGCACCAATATATTAATGATGAATTAAAGTACGATTTATTATCGAAGGTAGATAAATTAACAATGCCAATTTTGTTGATAGTCGGAGAAAATGATATGTCTACGCCTCCTGAACATCAGAAGATTTTATATGATAAATTGCCCGGCCCTAAAGAATTGCATGTAATTAAAGGAGCGCCGCATACTTTTAGAGAGCCGGCTCATTTGGCGGAATTGAAAAAGATAATTAACGAGTGGGTCAAAAAATTAAATTAGATGAATCCCATTCTAAATTTTTTCCGGCAATTCCAGTTTTTGATGAAGCCCTATCATTTTGCTTTGGCTTTTTTGGCTGCGGTTTTTTACGGCTTTCCGTCCCAGAAGATGATTGTCATCGGCGTAACCGGCACCAAGGGCAAAACCACGACTTGCAATCTGATTGCTGATATTTTGACCAGAGCCGGATTCAAAGTCGGTCTTTCGACCACCGTCAATTTCCGGATTGGCGACAAAGAATGGGTCAACGATACCAAGCAGACAATGCTCGGCCGGTTCCGGCTTCAAAAATTGCTCAGCCAGATGATTAAAAGTGGCTGTCAGTATGCGGTCATTGAAACCTCTTCCGAGGGTATTTTGCAGTATCGACACCGATTCATTGATTATAAAGTCGCGGTTTTCACTAATTTGTCGCCGGAACACATCGAGCGGCACGCTGGTTTTGAAAATTATCGGGCTGCCAAAGTCGAGTTATTCGAGCAAGTCAGCCGGAGAAAAGATGGCATCGGCATTTATAATCTTGACGATGAAAATGTCGGCTATTTTTTGGCGCCAAAAGTCAAGAATAAATACGGATACACGGCGCAAATCGCAAATCGCAAATCGCCACCCGCCAATGTTTTTAAAATTTCCAATATCAAACTTTTTGCTTACGGCAGTTCGTTCGAGCTTAACGGCGAAAAATTCGAGATGCCCTTAATCGGCGAATTCAATGTTTATAACGCGGCGGCCGCGGCCGTAGTAGGGATTTCCCAAAATGTTCCGCTTGAGAAAATAAAAGCGGCGCTGCAAAATCCGCGGCCGGTTCCGGGCCGGCAGGAAATAATCGAGAACCGCGGCTTCAAGGTCATCATTGATTACGCCCATGAGCCGAAAAGTTTGGAAGCGGTTTATCAAACAGCCAAAAAACTTTTTAAGCCGAAGAGGATGATTTGTCTTTTGGGAGCCCAGGGCGGCGGCCGGGACAAATGGAAACGAGCCGCGATGGGCAGAATCGCGGCCCAGTACTGCGATGTTGTTGTGCTGACCAACGAAGACCCTTATGACGAGCAGCCGGAAAACATAATTAACGATATTGCTTCCGGTTGCTCGCAAATCCAAAATCCAAAATCCAAAATCCTAAAAATTATTGACCGACATGAAGCGATTAAGAGAGCCCTGTCTTTGGCGCAAGCCGGCGAGGTGGTTATTTTGACTGGCAAAGGCGGCGAGGTCTGGATGGCAATTGAAGCCAACAAGAAAATACCATGGAATGAAAAAGGAATAGTAGAGGGGATTTTAAAAGATAAAGATAAATGACAAAGGAGGGGCCCTTAACGGCACCCCTCCTTTCGGCTGCTCTCTTTAGAGCAGGATAGTCCGATTCCCCCGCGGCGGCCGAAGGGGTGGGTACACCCCTTGGCGTTGTCGCTCTTCAATCAGCTCCTGGACGCACTTTTTCAGTTCCCGCGTCAGGAGCCACTCCTGGATATCCGCTTTCTGCCGAGCGCCTGGCGTGTTGTAATCCATCCCCGCGAAGAAGGCCCCGACGACGATAACAGCGAGTACGACCCACTCAAGAACCTTCTCCAGCCGGGGGTAGTCCCGCTGAAGCGTTGCCTCGACTTGGAGGACGAGCGTTTTTATGGACATTGGATTCCCCTCCTTTTCAGCCGTCTCTTATCTTCTTGGACTGCAAGAACTGGTTTTTCAATACTACATTATTTTTGTTTTGTAAAGAGTTTGGGAAAAGATTTCTGAAGGGTATAATTTCTGATAATTCGGATGGGCGCATTCGGATTTCGCGAGTGCGCAGCGCGAGCGAGCGCTATTCGGATGCTATAATTATTCTATGCGTTTAATCTTTTACGGCGGCGTGGGAACGGTTACCGGGTCGAACTATTTATTGGAGATAAGTGGCCCTTCGACGGGCTCAGGGTCGACTCGTATACTCATCGACTGCGGGTTGATGCAGGGCAGCCATTTTGCCGAGAAAAAGAATTTCGAGCCGTTCCCTTACAATCCAGCCGAGATAGAGGCGGTCTTTATAACTCATGCCCACATTGACCACATCGGCCGGTTGCCCAAACTTTTGAAAGACGGCTTCAAGAGCAATGTTTATTCCACGCCAGCCACCAGAGATTTTGCCGAACTGATGCTTCTTGACTCGGAGCATATTTTGGAAAAAGAAGCTGAACAGGAAGGCCGGCCGCGGCTTTACGCAACCGATGATATCAAGCAGCTGATGGACAACTGGAAAACCGTTGATTACCATCAGCCGGTTGAAGTAGGCGGCTTCCGAGTCGAATTTTTCGATGCTGGCCACATTTTGGGTTCAACCATAATAAAAATCCAGGCGGAAAACAAGACAATTGTTTTCTCCGGCGACCTGGGCAATTCGCCGGCACCGCTTATCCAGCCAACGGAAAAAATTTCTCGGGCGGATTATTGTCTGATTGAATCAACTTACGGCGACCGGCTTCACGAACCAGTGGAAAAGCGGAGGGAAATGCTGGAAGACGCCATTGAAGACGCGGTCCGGGCCGGCGGCGTTCTTTTGATTCCGGCTTTTGCCATGGAACGGACCCAGGACCTGCTTTATCATTTGCATCAGCTTTTTGAAGAAGGCCGGGTGCCGCGGGCGCCGGTGTTCATTGACAGCCCCTTGGCGATTAAACTGACCGCTATTTATGAAAAATACGAGAATTATTTCAATAAAGATGTTTTAAGGGCAGAGAAAGAGGATAAAGACGGGGACATTTTAAATTTCCCCGGTTTGCGGCTGACGCTGACCACCGAGCAGTCAAAAGAGATAAACGAGGCGCCGGCTCCGAAAATAATCATCGCCGGCTCGGGAATGTCTCACGGCGGCCGGATTCTTCATCATGAACGACGTTATCTGCCGGACCCGAAAAGCACAATTCTTTTCGTCGGTTACCAGGCCAGCGGCTCGCTCGGCCGGAGAATTCTTGAAGGCGCGAAAAGCGTCAGAATCTTCGGCGAGGAGGTTCCAGTGAAATGCCGGGTCAAAGAGATAAGCGCTTATTCGGCGCACGCTGACCAGCAGCAGCTTTTGGATTGGCTTAAGCCGATGCGGCTTTCCTTAAAAAAAGTTTTCGTGGTCCAGGGAGAGAAAGGGGCCAGCGAGGTTTTGGCCCAAAAAATCAGGGACGAGTATGCGGTCGAGGCCGTGGTGCCGGCGCCGTTCGAGGAAAGCGTGCTATAGTTGTAAAATTTCCCGGCATTGTTTACATTGTTTAATTTTTATGGTCCTTTCATTTTCTGTTCGGCCGTGTCTAAAACGCAGCTTAGCCGCTGATTCGGGAAGCAATTTCTTCATTCTATCCGCCCACTCGATTAAAACAATGTTCTCCGGGTTTTTAATAATTTCTTTAAAGCCCAAGGCAAGGAGCTCGCCTGGCTTTTTAAGACGATAAGCGTCAATATGATGCGCCAGCTTATAGCTTATAGTTTTTAGCTTGTAGCTTTTAATCAAGACAAAGGTTGGGCTGGCGATTTTTTTGCGAACGCCGAGACCCCGGAAAAATCCTTGGATAAAAGTGGTTTTGCCGCTGCCGAGTTCGCCAGCCAGGCCGATGACGACCGCATCTTTCGCGTTTTTTTGCGCTCCATCTTTCGCAATTTTTCGCGCCAACTCTTCACCTAATTTTTTAGTTTCAGCCGAGGAATGGGTGCGAAATTTCTTAACGTGGCGCATCTTCACCAAAAAATAGATTGGTTAAAAATCCACTTCTTTCGAAAAGAAAGGTTGTGGAAGCCGCTAAAACAAGACCGCTGCCGATTGCTAACATCATAACATCGAAATAACTTAATGGAGAGTTTAGCGGCTGATTAAAAGGATAAATATTGTTTATTAGATAATCAGCGGTTCCGCTGATTTTATTCGGCTGACCGGGACTCGGTTCTCCGAAGACGAATCGACTGCTTTCTGCGCTGGCCGAAGAAATCTTTTGGAAGCTTTTGCCTTCGGGCGCGCTACCGGAAAAACCGGATTCGTCAACCAATTTGCCTGAAGCATCATAAAGAGAGAGCTTCTCGTCGGTATTTTTCAAAACCAGCTTGGTCTGCGGCCTCCCTAACACCAGATAGGCCCTGGTTTTAAGCGAATAATTATTCAAAATAAATTCTTTGCCGCTTTTGGTTTTAAGAATCCAGCCCCTAAGCGAAACATTTTCCGGGCCGCTGTTAAAAATCTCCACCCATTCGTTTTGGGCGTCGTCCCCGGCCGGATTCGGCAGCCATTCATTGATGTAGATCATTTGGATTGGTATTTGGGTTTAGGTCTGGCCGCCGGACTGGCACCTCCAACCAAACTAATAACCTACAGCATTTCGCCGGGTCGCTTAAGCCCTATATGTTCATAAGCCGCTGGTAAAGCCACGCGGCCAGCCGCGGTCCGCTTCAAAAATCCAAGGGTCATCAGATATGGTTCGTAAATGTCCTCGATAACCCCGCGATCTTCGTTAAGCGCGGCAGCTAAGGTGCCTAAGCCAACTGGCCCACCAGCAAACTTATTGATAATGACTTCCAAAAGTCGGCGGTCTTGGGGCTCTAATCCTCTTTCATCAATATCCAAAAGATCCAAGGCCTTTCGGGCGGTTTTATCGTCAATGTAATTTTTTGAGTTTACCCCCTCGCCGATTTTAGTGTAGGAATGGACCTCGGCATAGTCGCGAGCGCGCTTCAAAAGCCGATTAGCCACCCGGGGCGTGGCTCGCGAGGCCTGAGCCAAAATTTCAATAGCTTTGTCCGCTAATTTAACTCCCAAAATTTCCGCTGAACGCCTTAGAATCGCCTTAATGTCTTCGAGGTTATAATAATCAAGCCGGAAAATAGCGCCGAATCTCGAGCGCAGCGGCTGAGATAAAAGATTCTCGCGGGTGGTCGCGGCAATTAAAGTGAACGGCGGCAAATCCAAGCTGATGCTCCGGCTAGCCGGCCCCTTGCCAACCACCAAGTGCAATTTCCTCGTTTCCATTGCCGGGTAAAGCACTTCTTCAATCAGCCGATTGATACGGTGGGCTTCGTCAATGAAAAGTATTTCCCCGGGCTCAAGATTGGTCAGTACCGCGGCCATGTCTCCGAGCTTTTCAAGGGCCGGGCCAGAAGTGGTTTTCACGGCCGCGCCCAATTCTTTGGCCACTAGATAAGCCAGGGTGGTCTTGCCTAGACCGGCTTGACCGCAAAGCAACAGATGGTCCATGGCTTCGTTTCTTTTCCGGCTGGCCTCGATAATGATTCTTAAATTCTTCTTTATTTTCTCCTGGCCAAAATATTCCTCCCACTGAGTCGGCCGAAGCGCCTGTTCAATGGTCAGGTCATCGTTGGTCAAATTGAAACGATTGCTCGGTCTCATTTTTTTAAAACCTCTTGTTTCGGCCCCTTCTAAGGACTTGACAGGATAAATTTTTTATGATAACATATGTTTGCCAAGCACATATATTTTATGTGCTCGGCCGCCTCGAACCTGGGGGCAGGAATGGCTTTTAGTTTTTAAGGACGGCTTGGCTCTAGCGAGGCCTATCCTCGAAAGCAATTCTAACCTCTTTTAAATTTATTAAAAAGAGTTTTCTGGTTCTCTGTTTTAGCGACAGAGTAGCAGCCCCCAGATTCGAGGCGATTTTTGTTTTTTTCAAGCCCCATAGGAAATAAAAATATCTTTATATTTTCTCGCCACTTCCTACGGGGCAAGGTACTTACCCCGCACCTTTTCCAGAAGGAATGGTTTTTAAACGCCATTCAGAGCCGGTAGGCGATTCCGCCCTTAAATTTAGGCAAAAGCAGAATCATTTCTGGAAAAGGTGCGGGGCTTACCAAGCAATGCTTCCGGTAATTTTCTCCAGCTCGTCAAAACTGGTAACGCCGGCCAAAACCTTGAGCAGGCCGTCCTGCTGCATCGTTACCATCCCCTGCTCTTCGGCGAGTTTACCCAAAACCACTTCGGAAGCTTCTTTTAAAATCGCTTCCTCGAATTCCGGCCCGGTCTCAAAAAACTCGAAAATCCCGATTCGGCCCTTGTAGCCGAAGCCAACACATTTGTCACAGCCAACGGACTTGTAGATGGTTGGGCCTTGGTATGGCCGCTGGTCGATTTTTGCTGGCAGCTTTCCCAGAAAATTTTTTATTTTGTTTTTCAATTCTGCGGCTGGTTCGACTTTTTTTCGGCAATAAACGCAAAGCTTTCTTACCAACCGTTGGGCAATAATCAGGTTGACGGCCGGGCCGATGCTCGCCGCGGTGACGCCTAAGTCAATCAGCCGCGGCACCGCGCCGATGGCGTCGTTGGTATGGAGAGTGGAAAAAACCAGGTGGCCGGTCAGGGCGGCTTGAAGCGCAATGTCCGCGGTGTCGCGGTCGCGGATTTCGCCGACCAGAATCACGTCCGGGTCCTGGCGCAAAATTGAGCGCAGGCCACTCGCAAAAGTATAACCGGCTTTGGGGTCAACCTGGGTCTGTTCAATCCCCCCAAGCCGGTATTCAATCGGGTCTTCAATGGTGATGATTTTGATTTCCGGGCCAGCCACCTGCCGGAGAAAAGCATAGAGCGTAGTGGTCTTTCCCGAACCGGTTGGGCCGGTGTTCAAAAGCAGACCGTTGGGTTTTTTGAGTTGCCGCTGGACGAGCTCCAGGTCGTCCGGCCTCAGTCCCAAGCCGGACAAATCCACCTTGATGGCATTGGGGTCCAGCAGCCGCATCACAATCGTTTCGCCGAACTCGGAGGGGATTATCGAAACCCGAACTTCTACTTCCTTGCTCGCCAAGGCAATGGTGAATCGGCCGTCCTGGGCTTCGTCGCGGATATTGATTTTCAAGCCGGAAAGAAGCTTGATGCGCGAAATTAGGTGGTCGTAAATATCGAGCGGCAGGTCGCCGAAGATGTCGTGCAAAACGCCATCCACCCGGAAACGGATTCGGGTTTTTCTTTCTTCGGCTTCGAAATGAATGTCCGAAGCGGCGATGGCCAAGCTGCCGGCTAAAATAGTTTCGAGAACCCTGGTGGTGGTAATTTTTTTGAAATCGAAATTCTTGAATTCGTTCTGAACCAACTGGAAGCTCGTCAGCCGCGCCATCAGCGCCTCGAAATTCTTTTTTTCGATTTCCACTTTGCCGGTGATTTCTTCCCGCTCCTGAGGGATGAATTTATAAAGTTCCCAGGCCTTTTCGATGGCGCTTTTAGAAGCAATGAAAATTTTTAGCGTCAAATGGCTGGCTTCAAGTTTTTTGATAATGCTTTTGAAAGCCGTTGATTCAGGGTCGGTTGTCGCCACGGCTACCTCGCTTCTTCTCGCTTCCACGGCAGCGGCTTCGGCTTCTTTGGCTTCGGCTTCCGGAATTAATCTCAGGGCCTCAACGCCCACAGGAATTTTCCTAAGGTCAATGTAAGGATAGCCGAATTTTTTGGCCCGACGTTGGGCCTCGCGTTCCTCGGCTTCGCGGCGCATCTCGCTCAATTTTTTTTGAAGCCCCGTGGGCTTGAGTTCGGGCATTACCTAAAAGTTTAGAGCAGAAAAAAAGGATTGGCAATAAATATAAACATAATGCGAATGATACGAATTTTTATGCGAATGTTGCGAATGAGTTTTAGGGGCCGTCCGAAAATTTGACGAAATGGTATTTATAATATATAATTTAGGCAGAAACTTGGCGGTTGCAATCAACTTTTTTCTCTGCCTGCGAGGCAGAGAGCAAAGAAAGGAAGTGAAAAATGAGAAGAGTGGATGTCGAGCGCCTCGCGGCTTTCTCGGCCGCCGCTTTGCAGTGGTGGCTGAGAATCATGTGGGTAGTAGCGGCAGTAATAGCTGTCGCCATGCTCGTTGTGGCCCTCTCCGGCTGTGCCGAACTCCAGCAATCGGTTCGCCGGACCGCTAGCCTGGTGGTCAGCGGGTTGCCGAGGGGCGACCTGCCGGCTTTGCGGCAGGCAGGGATTATCCCAGCCGGAAGCCAAACGTTGTCGGTGGATAACGGTAGTACGCCGTTCTACGGCCGTATCTACATCTATGGCGAGCCAATGGCTGAGCTGGACCCCGGGGACCGACTCATCACTTGGAGATCTTTTGAGCCATTGTGGGCACAAATTCCGGCAGTCGAGATCTTCTACACCGACCCTGGGATGACCCAGTGCGTCGGCGCCGCGGCCCGGGTCTTTCAGTTCCCGGTTGGCTATGCGGTAACGGACACCTGGCCCATTACGGTAGGCGAAATCCGCGGGTTGGACGGCCGGTATGTCCAAAGTGGTTTGGGTGTTGTATACCCGCCGCCAGCAACCCAGCTTGCCACGACTATCAAAGAAAGGCCGCGGGAGTCGTATAACGGTACGGCCGCGGTGCCGGTCGTGAACGTTTCGCTGTTCACGGTTACGGCCAGCATCACGGTCGGCAACAAGGTTGGTGATGAAAGGGTGCTACCGCCTTGCGGCTTTACCTATTGGAATCCCCGGGTTCTGCTAGGGCCAAGCCAGACCGGAATTCTCAATGCCCGCTTCACCGATCCGCGGGGCGGGCTCGCCGGTCAGGCGGCGTTTATGTTCACGGTTCCCGAGGAGGGCGTCCTCGCCTATCCGTTCCTCCTTGGCCCGTGGGACATCCGGCGCTGACCCTCCCTTCGCTCGACCCCTGGCTAGCAGTGCGTGCAATGCGTGCGCTGGCCAGGGGTGTTCTTTTTTACAATCTTGAAACTAATACCTTATAACTATAAACTGATGATATAAAACCATGTCCGGACATTCCCACTGGAGTGGCATAAAACATAAAAAAGGAATTGCTGATCAGAAGCGCGGCCAGATATTTTCCAAACTATTGGCAGCCATCAGCATTGCGGCCAGAACCGACCCTAATCCGGAGTTTAACCCGCGGCTCCGAACCGCTGTTCAAAAAGCCAGAGAGGCCAAGGTGCCGAACGAAAATATCGAGCGCGCTATCAAGCGGGCGAACGAGGCCGGCGCGGCTATTGAAGAACTTTTATTAGGAGCCATCGGGCCAGCCGGCAGCCAGCTCTTAATCGAGGCGACTACTGACAACAAAAACCGGACCATCGCGGAAATTAAAAAAATTTTAAATGAAAACAACACTAAATGGGCTGAGTTTGGAAGCGTGGCTTGGGCTTTCCAACAAAAAGACGGCGGCTGGCAAGCCAAGTTTCCGCAGCAACTTAACGAAGAAGACAAAAGCAAATTGGCTGCGCTTGTAAAAGTTCTCGAAGACCATAATGATATCCAAAGGGTCTATGCAAACAGCAACTAATCTCTAAATCCTAATATCTAAATCCTAAACAAATTCCAAAACCCCAAATTAAAAATTCCAAAAACGGGTCTCGATTATTAGGATTTTGGATTTTGATATTTAGGATTTGTTTAGAAATTAGGATTTCGGATTTAGAATTTTATGATAATTCTCGGTATTGACCCTGGCACCGTCCGCGTCGGCTACGGTTTAATCAAAAAAGAGCGGGCGACTCTGAGGTTTGTGGCGGCCGGATTGCTAAAAATAAAATCTACCGCCAAGAAAAATAATCTTTTGGAAATAAAAAAAACGCTTGATTCGCTCCTCAGAAAACATCAGCCGGAAATTATGGCGGTGGAAAAGCTTTACTTTGCCCAGAACCAGAAAACCGCCATGGCCGTGGCCCGAGCCGCCGGCGTGATTATTCTGGCTGGCTTGGAAGCCGGCCTCAAAATCGAAGAATACTCTCCGAGTGAGATAAAGGCCGGCCTGACCGGCTACGGTTTGGCGGATAAAGCCGCTGTAGCCAAAATGGTCAAATTGTCGCTGCGACTGCCCAAACTAAAGGTGATTGACGATGTTAGTGACGCCTTGGCAATTGCTGTTTTGGCTGCTCGGCAATCGGGGCTTGGCCAGGGTTGACCCCCACGCCAATCGCGGCAGAATTTAGTGGAATGGCACAATTAGAAGACGAGTCGCCTTGCGGCTCTGATGTTGCATCTGCCTCATCTGTGCACCGATTGGTGTGGGGGTTGACAAAAGGCCTTTTTATCATATACTTTTTAAATTAAAAATTCGGCGATTGGCAAAGAACTAATTCTTTCCCCTCAATAAGATTGAACAATAATTATTTAATTTCGGAAAGGTCGAGGCCTTCTTATGTTTTGGCAGCCTGATTATTTTTAAAATAATCTGCTTGGACCAAAGAATTAATATCCAATGAATGCTGAATTAGAACTTCTCTCCGATGTTTGGCTTCAAGACAATGATGGCGACGATGTCGCTGATGATGAAGGGCCTGGGAACGGAGAATCTTTGGATGAAGAGGAGTTAGAGGATTTGGAGGAAGCAGACGATGAGGATTCTTACGAATAAACCCGACGGCGGTCAGGCGGAACTATTCCGGCGGCTATAATAATCAGTTTTTCAAAAATCGCTTCGACTAGCGTCGAAGCGATTTTTGTTTGTTCTCTCTACAAGTAATTTAGAAATTTTTTGACAAACTATTTAGAAAACAACGATAATATGAAAATAGTCCCCCAAACAGCGTATTGTTCTCATAATCGGAATCATGAGGTCTAAAAAAGTAAAAAAGGCTATCCAACAGGAAAAACCAGGGACCACCTCTTTGGCCGGCCAAGAACTAATTGATTCGGCGGGGAAAAATCGACGGAAAATAGGCCGCTGGAAAAATCTTTTTTGGTTAGCGGCCTCTTTGCTGGCGACTTTTTTTGTTTTTTTTGTCTTTTTAGTCTTGGTTCTAGCAAAAGATTTGCCATCGGTCGCCGAGCTCAACGAACGCAAAATCAGCCAGTCCACCAAAATCTACGACCGCGCTGGCCAAACCTTGCTTTATGAAATTCATGCTAATGAAAATAGAACCATTATACCTTTAAGCGACATTCCGAAATCGCTTAAAGACGCCACCATTGTTACTGAAGATGAAAATTTTTACACTGAATCCGGCTTCTCTTGGTTCGCCATTGCGAGAGCCCTAATGGTCAACGCGCTTAATGGCCGTATCCTCCAGGGCGGCTCAACCATTACTCAACAGCTGGCTAAAAACGCTTTTCTGTCTTCTGAACAAACTTTAACGAGAAAAATAAAAGAATTCGTTTTGGCGATTCAGCTTAACCGGCGCTACTCCAAAGACGAAATACTTTATTTTTATCTTAATGAAATTCCTTATGGCCCAACCGCCTATGGCGTCGAGGCCGCCAGCGAGCTTTACTTCGGAAAGCCGGTAAAATATTTGACCCTAGCAGAAAGCGCCGTTATCGCGGCCCTGCCGCGGGCCCCGAGTTATTACTCGCCCTGGGGCAGCCACGCTAACGAGTTGTTCAGCCGGCAAAAATATATTTTGGGGAGAATGTATCGTCTGGATAAGATTACCGAAAAGGAATTTAACAACGCTCTAAAGGAAAAAATTTCTTTTGCTCCGCGCAGCCTGACTGGGATTAAGGCGCCGCATTTCGTAATGACGGTTGTTGACGAATTAACTCAAAAATACGGCGAGGCCGCTGTCCGGGAAGGCGGGCTCAAAGTTATCACTACTCTCGACTGGAATCTTCAGCGGGCCGCGGAAAAAGCTGTTAAAGACGGCGCCGAACGAAACGAGAAATTGTACCAGGGCTACAATGCTTCGTTAGTTGCCGAAGACCCGAAAACTGGTCAAATTCTGGCCCTAGTTGGCTCAAGAGATTACTTTGCCAGCTCTTCTTTGCCTCAAGGCTGCGTTCCTGGTCAAAATTGCAAATTCGAACCGAATTTTAATGTTGCGGTTCAGGGCTTGCGTCAGCCAGGCTCGGCGCTCAAGCCGTTCGCCTATCTAACGCTTTTTGAAAAAGGTTATTCGCCGGACACGGCCTTGTTCGATGCGCCAACCGAGTTTGTCCCCAACAATCCGCTCTGTCCGGCCGCAGTTGATTTTTCCAATGACAACCCGGCTTGCTTTCATCCAGAAAATTTCAGCGGGAGATTCCTGGGGCCGGTCACCCTCCGCCAGGCCCTGGCTCAATCAATAAATGTGGCCTCGGTCAAAGTTCTTTATCTAGCTGGCCTCAAAAATACTCTGGATACGCTTCACAAATTCGGCATTACGACGCTCAATGAGGCCGGCCGCTATGGCCTTTCGCTGGTGCTGGGCGGCGGCGAAGTGAAGCTTATTGATTTGGTCGAGGCCTATTCGGCTCTCTCGCAAGAAGGGGTAAAACATCAGCAATCCATGATTCTGGAGGTTCGGAACAGCAATAATCAAATTCTCGAGTCCTATCAGGACCAAAGCGAAATTGCGGCTGGCAGTCAGTTTGTCCGGCTGGTAAACGATGTCCTCTCTGACAATGACGCCCGGGCCGGACTTTTCCAGAATAGTTTACCTCTGACTGTTTTCCCTGACTATGATGTGGCGCTTAAAACCGGCACCAGTAATGACTACCGCGACGCCTGGGCTGTTGGTTATACGCCTTCTTTTGTGGCCGGCGTCTGGGCCGGAAACAACGACAACGCGCCAATGCAAAAAAATGCCGGCAGTATTTTGGCCGCTGTCCCGATTTGGCATGATTTTATGCTCGAAGCCCTGAAAACCCAGCCAAAAGAAGTTTTCAATAGACCGTCTCCGGTAACTGAATCAAAGCCCATGCTGAATGGCGATTATTTAGCCAACCAACAAATCCATTCGATTCTTTATTACGTCGATAAGGCCGACCCCCTTGGGCCGGCCCCCGGCAATCCAGCTGACGATCCTCAATTTTCCAACTGGGAGTTCGGTGTTTTGGAGTGGGCCAAAAACAATCTGCCGAATTTCTCTCAATCCAATCTGATTATTTTAAATTCAACTTCCAGCGCTCCGGCCCCGGCGTCTTTTTCGCCGCTAATCCAAATAATTGAGCCGACTAGCGCGGCTTTTGTTGGGTCGCCGCTAAGAGTGGCCGCCAAAATTTCGGCGGCCTCGGTCATCAAGCAAATAAATGTTTATTTTAACGGCCGGCTGGTCGGCAGTTTTTCAGAAAATCTCGGCTCTCCATACCAGCTTGACTGGAGTTTTGCGCCAACCCTAAATCCGCAAAATCTTTTGGAGGTAGAGGCGATTGACGGCTTGGGCCGGAGCAGCCGCCAAGAAATTATCTTGTATGCTCAGTAGGCCACAAAATATTAAACCCGCAGAACCGGCATTAAAAGATAAAAATAAGAAGCGTCGTTGGGTGATTTGATAAGCGAGGGCTTATTATCGTCGTTGAGAGCCAGAAAGGCCTCGTCGGTTTTGAGCGCTTTCAAGCCATCAGCTAAATAGCGCCAATTGAAACCGATTTCCTTGGCGCTGCCCTGAAGCCTGGCTGGCAACAAATAACTATTTTCGCCGACTGTTTGGTCTGAAGAAGAAATTTCTAAGGCCTTTTTGTTTTCTAAAATTTTAACTTTTACTTCGCTGGTTCGGCTGCTAAATATGCCGGCCAACCGAAGGCTGCTTAGAAGCTCCTCCTTGGAAATGTTTGCCTCGGCATTGAATTTCTGTGGGACCACGGCTTGATAATCAGGGAAGGTTCCTTCTGACAGCCGAGAAAAAAATTCGAGTCGGTCGGTTTCGAATAAAATCTGGTTTTCGTCGTGGTAGATTTTGACTTTTCCTTCGTTGTCAAAAACTCTTAACAGTTCTTGGCCGCTGCGGAGGGGTAGCAGCAAAGAAAACGGTTCTTGGTGATTTGACTGGAATTGGTTAGCCGCCAAGGTTTTTTCCGCCAAACGAAAGCTGTCGGTGGCCACAATTTTCAAGCTGTCCAGCGAAAAATTAAAAAAAATACTGTTTAGTTCTGGTCTTAGTTCGGAAATTTGGGAGGCGACGATGACTTGGCCTAAGGCCTCTTTAAGCACCGCCGAATCAAATTCTAGGCACTCTTTGGTGTTTTTTATTTTAGGAATTAAGGGGAATTCGTCGGCCGCTGCGCCGCGAAGGCTAGCTTGATAATTATCGGTTTTTATTTCCAGAATGTTTTTCCGGCTTTCCAAGTTGAGCCGCTCGCTCGAAATATTATTAATTAATTCCGAGAAAACATTAAGAGGGACGGTTAGTCTGCCGTTTTCGATTATCTTCCCGGAGGCATGAAAGCTGACGGCTAATTCGAGGTTGGTGGCGGCCAATTTAAGCTTGCCGCTTTCGGTTTCTAAAAGAATGTTTTTAAGAATGGGCAAATTTAGATTTTCTCCAGCCGCCCGACTAACAGCCGAAATTCCCTCTTTCAAATTATTCTTTATAATAACCAACTTCATAATAATATTTATAAAATTATTTTATAGTTGTTGTTTTTAAGAAAAGGCGGTTTCTCTGCCAATCGCCTAACAACCCTTGCAATTCCTATTTTTTTAAAATTAGGAAACTTAATGTCCTGTTAATTAGTTGCCGTAAATTAATTCTCTGATTGAAATAATCTTCTGGTTTAACGAAGAATTCCTGTTGATTTCCTGGTTTATTTTTCTTACCGCGTGAATGGCAGTGGTGTGGTCCTTCCCCAGTTTTTCCCCGATGTAAGGATAAGACATATCCAACATATCCCGAAGTAAATACATGGCGATTTGGCGCGGCTCGACAATTTCTTTTTTTCTAGCCTGCCCCACTAAATCATCAACCGAAATATTATAAAATTCAGCCACTGACTTGATAATTTGGGAATCACTAACGCGCCGGCTGAAATTTTGAATGGATTTTTCAATTATTTCTTCAGCCGCCTTCTCGGTAATCGGAACACCTTTCATTTCATGATAAAAAAGAATTTTATTCAGCACCCCCTCCAGTTCCCGGATATTCTTTTTTACTTTGCGGGCGATTAAATCAATAATTTCCTCCTTTAATTCGCGACTGTTCTCTTGGAGCTTGCTTTTAATTATCGCCACCCTCATTTCATACTCCGGATAAACAATATCAGCTATCAAGCCCCCCTCAAATCGCGACCGCAGCCGCTCTTCCAGGGTCGGAATTGACTGCGGCGGCCGGTCCGAGGAAATAATAATCTGCTTGTTGTTTTCATAAAGCGCATTAAAAGTATGAAAAAATTCTTCTTCGGTTTTTTCTTTGCCGCCGATGAATTGAATGTCATCAATTATAAGGACATCGACGTCGCGATATTTCTTTTTTATATCCTCCATTCGTTTATTCCGGATGGCCCAGACAACATCGCTGGTGAATCTTTCTGAGGGCACATACTTGGGCCTTACCTTGCCGCGGTAAAGAGCCTTGATTTCGTTGCCAATAGCTTGAATTAAATGGGTTTTGCCAAGGCCCACGCCGCCGTAAACAAAAAACGGATTGTATTTGGTGCCGACGCCTTGGACAACAGCATTGGCCGCGCTGAACGCCAGTTCGTTCGACGAACCGACAACAAAAGAGTTGAGAGTATAACGAGGATTAAGGCTGGTCTCTTGGTCGGTTTGGAACTCGAGATTCATTTTGTTTTCAAAGCCGACAACCACCGGATTTTTTCTGGAAATTACTAACTCGGCTTTCTGGGCGGAAACCACGAATTCCAATTTTTTAATAGAATCATCAAACTGCCGGCAAATACCAAGAAGGTTTTTCTGATATTTATTTTCTACCCATTCTTTGGCAAAATTGTTCGGCAAAATTACAAAAAGGGCGCCGTCCTGCTCGTCAACTATTCGACTATTTTTTAGCCAAGTAACAAAATTAGCCCGCGAAACCTGAGACTCGATTTCGCTAAGAACCGATTGCCAGAGGCGCTCAAGATTTTTTTCCATGCCCCAGAGGAAATTAAATATTTTCTGTTGATACCTAAAACGACCTTAAAATGTTTAGAGATGATTTTGTATTTAAATAGCGTGGCTTTATCTCAAAAATATTTATTTTCTCGTTACTTCCTAATTTCCTGCGGGGGCGCGGCGATTACGAACAATCTTATAAACATAATATACTCGCAACAGACAAAAATTTCAAAAAGCAATAGTTATTAGTTAATAAAACCTCGACCACCGAAACAATCTTTAGCCAACAAAATATCAAAAACGATTCGCTGTTTGATTCCAACTCTATCGAAAATTTTAAGAAAGAAAACAGAGAATTGGGGATTATTTGTTGAAAACTTTTTATCGATTTTTAGTTTGGGATTGCATCTAAAAATTACTATGGTAATCTAATTATAATGTCTGTTACTTATCAACCCAAAAAACGGAAAAGGCAGCGAACCCACGGCTTTCTAAAAAGAAGTCGGGCCCCGGGCGGCCGCCGCGTTCTCAAGGCTCGAAGACGCAAAAAGCGTTGGCGCCTTACGGCTTGAATAATCAGCTCGACCTAAACTGGATTTTATTATGCTTGCCAAAAAATTTCGCCTGCCAGCGGAAAATTTTTTTGCCAAACCAATCAAACGTTTTGTCGCCGAATATTTCCTGGTGAAAGTTTTTAAAAACAAACTCGGCTACAATCGCTTCGGAGTCATCATCAACAACCGGGTTGACAAACGTTCCACCCGGCGCCATTTTTTAAAACGATTGATTCTTAGTCGGGCCCGGCAACAACCAAATTCCAGCAGAGATTTTTTGATTATTGCTTCTCCAAGGGCCGGCAAGCTTTCTAGGGTTGAAATCAAAAAAGAAATTAAAAAAATTTTTGAAAACATTAAATCCATCTAAATCAGATGCTTGGCTCCATCTATTATTTAATTTTTTATCAGCCGCTTTTAAATATTCTGGTGTTTTTCTACAACACCATTGCCGTTGAAAATTTCGGTTTAGCCATAATTTTTTTGACCATTTTTATTCGACTCATCCTTTACCCTCTTTTCCATAAAAGCACCAAACATCAGATGCTTATGCAAAAGATTCAACCCAAACTGGAGAAAATCCAGCGAGAGCATAAAGACAACAAAGAAGAACAACTTAAAAAGACCATGGCGCTCTATCAGGAACACAATATCAATCCCCTTTCCGGGCTCCTCCTCCTTTTGGTTCAATTGCCGGTCCTCATTGCGCTCTACCGAATATTTTTCAATCCCCTGACGCCGGAAATATTAAAAGACCTCTATCCTTTCATAAAAGCGCCTGGTTCCTTAAACTACTCCCTTTTCGGCTTGATAAACTTGGAAAAAACGAGTATTGTGATGGTGAGCCTGGCGGCTTTATTGCAGTATCTTCAAGGCTGGACAGCTTTGCCTAAAATAGATAAAAGCCGGGAATTGAGCTCGGCTGAAAAAATCGGCCGGCAAATGGTTTTTATGGCTCCAATCATCACCTTTCTTATTTTCTGGAAATTGCCGGCGGCGGTAAGCTTGTACTGGGCCGTCAGCTCTCTTTTTTCAATTTTTCAGCAGAAGATTGTTAACCGCCAATTAGCCCATCTTCATGCCCCGTAGGAAATAGCATGTTTTATGTGTATCTGTTGCAAAGCCAGAAGGACTGAAAGTTATATGGGGGATTTACAGATAATCTTCAAAGGCGGCTCCTAAAACACGCCAGCGGAAAGGTGTTTTCTACGAAATCAAGGAGGCCCCTCAAACTGATATATTATGAGGCCTGCCTCAACGAACAAGGCGCCAAACAAAGAGAAAAATATTTCAAAACTGGCGTCGGCAAAAGGTTCATTAAACAGAGATTGCGATATTATTTTCAAGGCCTAAATCAATAACTACGGAAATATTTTTATTTCCTACGGGGCATGAAGAACCAGGAAGCCTTTACAAGAAAAATAATTGAATTGATTGGATTCGATGACTACACCCTTGAACTCGATGAGGGGCATCGGCACGCCAGGATTTTCATCCATAACCACCCCCACCTCTTAAAAGAAAATCTGCCGGCCATTCTTCAGTCCTTGAACCATCTTATCCAGCTGGTTGCCAAAAAAGAAAACGAAGCCCCGCTATTTTTTGACATTAATAATTATCGCCGGGAGCGCGAAGGGCTTATTGCTGAACTGGCCCGGGCCGCGGCCAGAAAAGCCGTGGCCACCGAAGAAGAAATTTCTTTGCCAGCTATGAATTCTTATGAGCGCCGCCTTATCCATATCGAGTTGGCGATTCACCCCGATGTCACCACCGAAAGCGTCGGCGCCGGCAAAAATCGTTACGTGGTGGTTAAACCAATTAAAGAAAAAGCCGCTGGCGGCCAAACTAAACAGCCGGTAAATTCCCAGCCCCAAGAAAAAAAAGAATAGTCCCCCAACGACAGCCGCCCTTAGGGGATAAGCGGCAAAGAATAAACCTTCTCGTCGAAGCGACTGATGAAGAAAAGATTCTGTCCGGAAATTTTAAGCTTAGTCGCATCAAAATTCTTAGCCCGGCCATTGAAAATAGTTTTTATGCTGGCCTCATCAATGTTGATTTCAAAAAAATCATCAGCCGTAAAAAGCGCTTTCATTTCATAATCATCCGGTAAAGCAGTAATGTCTAAAGTCGCTCGGTCTCGTGGCACAGCGCAAACCAGGACTGTTTGGGGCCTTGGTTTAGCCGCTGGTTTTGGTTGGGTGGTAGTCGCAATAGCAGTTGCCCCGGTGGTACTAGTTGCCTGACCAACCGTTTTTTCATAAAAAAGACATTTCGAAGCCAAAGTCAAAAAATTAATATTTTTAAGCAGCGCCCCGGAACCACTAACCAACTCCAACTGGCCGCCCTGAGCATTCTGGTTGGCCGAAAAAACTAGGCCGAACATGGGAGAAGACGAGCTCCAAATAGTTTCTAGGCCAGGCCGGCCTTGAATAACCGGCGAAAGAGTTTTTTCCCTGACGCCAAAGACCCAAACAGACGAATTTGAAACAGCCGATGATTTGTCGCTTATAAAAATTTTATCAGGAACCGGCCAGCTGAGTGCCGCATCTTCTTGACGGAGCCGAAGTATGGTTTTTGGCTTAGCTGTTGAGCTGCCAGCATCCCAGAATGAAAGCAAGCTCGAGTCAGCAGCTTTAGAAAAATAAGCTATTTGGTAATCAGTTGGCGACCAAACCGCCGCTTGGCTATTTCCTGGCAGGGGCTGCCAGGTTTTTTTCGTTGTGTCAAAAACACTCGCCTGTTCCCCGGACTGGTCTTTCATTATCGCCAAAACTTTTTTGCCGTCAAAAGAAAAAGAAGCCGCCGCAATGTTGTTGATAGCGCTCGCGCTCAAAACCTCGGTTTTATTATCGGCCAATTTTATGATTTGACCGTCCGGCTGGACGAATAAGGTGCTATTGCTGTCAACGAAGTAGCCGAGAACCGGATTATTAATGACAACATTCAATTGTGATTGCTGATTAGCGCCGGCTGTTGGCGCTGAAGAAGCGTTGGCGGGCGCTTGGCTGGCCGGCAAGCCGCCAATCTCGTTGGTCGGCGAAGAAACCAGTTGCTCTTTTTGGAAACGGAAATAATAGCCCAAGAAAATCAGGCCGGCGACGAGCAAGATTATAAAAATTGTAACAAGGAACTTTTTCATTTTCGGGGAGTAATATATGGGTTAGCAGGATTAGTATACGGCTGTTCTCCTGTTTGCTGCTGGGTTTTTTGCCCGCTAACACTCTCTAGGGTCGGCAACGCTGGCAATTCTCCTTCCTTGCTGATGATGTTGGGATTAATGGTATAAAGCACAATGGTCGCGCCCAACAGAAGCAGTAGCCCTAAAAGCGCCTGCAATATTTGGTCTCTGGCATCGCTCTGGGTTGAAGGATTGCCGGCAGCCATCGCATAGCGCAGCCCGGCCCAGACAATCACGGCAAAAGCCAGCAGCCCCACCAGAATCAAGGAATACTTGTAGGACTCGGCAATCCAGACGCCGGGGCTGGAAGCCGGAGCCGCAGATGGGCCCTGGCCGGAAATAACCGAAACACTAACCGCGCTCGCAAAGTTGGATATTCCCCAGAACAAGGCCGAAATTAAAAAGGAAAAAAACAATTTCTTAATCATGGCTTGTAAACCAAAGAAATATTTTTAGACGCCTTTTCCAAAACACTGTCTGGGTTTTGAGCAGTAAAGACTATATTGACCGGATAACCGACCGGCACATCCTGGCCAATATTTACTTTTAGGGTGGCCGGATTTTCAGCGCCAGTTGGTGTCTGGCCATTTATATTCCAGGAAAAGTTTAATCGCGATAGACTTCTAACATTAAAAAAATATGCCTGGCCAGTTAATTCCAGCTGAGAGGCCGAGAATTCTCCGTTAGGAAAAGGCACCTCGATGACGGCCTTTGGACTGGCCACGGGTATCTCGATTGTTTTCAGTTGAGCGCCCGGCTTGTAATTAGGGATTTCAACTCTTAAATCAATGGCGCCGCCAGCCGCCTGCGGCGCTTGGAACCGAATGCTCTGCAGTCCGTTGCCGCCCCGCAAAAAATCATTGTTCACATACCAGTAAACCATTTCTTGGGATAGGTCGGCTGGCTTGCCCTGGTCAATCAGCTCAAAAGAAGTCGTGATTAAAGAACCGGCGGTCGGCAAAATTTTCCCTTGGAAATCAGCCGGCGCATAAGAATCGGCTTTCCAGGTAATTAAAAACTGTGGCTTGGATGTTTGGGCCTTTGAAGAGACGGCAAAAAATACCATCGCGGTCAGACCGATAATTAGACTTGTCAATAGTTTAATCTTCATCTTTGCTTTTAAAATTCATTACTCCAACTCATTTGCCCTTGAGCATAATGCGAATTCTCGAATTAATTATGCGAATACCGCGAAAATCTTCCGCATCATTCGCATGCTATTCCGCATTATTAGCATTATGTTTCTTTCAAATTAACCTCGTTGGCTTCATCGTCAATTTCAACCTCTTCCTCTTTTTCTTTTTTCTCCGGCGCCTCGGGCATTTTTTCGGTTAATTCCCGGAGCTTTTCAAAGGGCGTTGGTTCTTCACCCAAAGCTTCTGGGGCTATTTCTTTTTCCGGCGCCTCCGGCGGCCTGACTCCGGCCTCGGCTGTGGCCGTTTCTTCGGCAGTCACAGCGCGCTCCGCTGTTATTCCGGCTTCGGCGGCCGCCTCGGCGCCAGCCGTAATTTCTCCTCCGGCCGCCGCTATTTCTGCCGCGCCGGCCGCTACTTCGCCAACCGCCACAGCCTCGCCGGCAACAACTCCGGCTCCGGCCGTGGCCGTGCCGACAACGGCAATGACCGCCTGTTCGGCCAAAAACCTAATAAAGCGATTGGAGAGAAGGACAACTAAGATGATACCAAGAACAAGCAAGGGCAAAGGGATAAGCACAGCCAATATCAAAACTATTTTAGCTAACCATCCTTTTGCTTTAGCCCAAAGCGAAAAACCCACAATTGTTGCGGCCACATAACGCCCGACCAAAATATAAAGAGCAAGGGGAAGCCCGATAACAGGCGCGGCCAGAGCAAAAATTGCTATAAGCCAGGAAATATCTCCTATAAAAGCAGCGATGGCCGCGAAAATAACCAGCGGATCCAGAATGCTTAATTTCTCCACGTCAGCCATTTAAAGTTTCTAAAACTATTATAGCATCCGAATAGGGCGTTAGAAAGCATTCATCCAAATCATTATCGGACTTCTCCGGCTCTTTCTTCCAACAACTGCTGCGGGCTGGTGGTGATTATTTGGTCTTCGAAGTAGGAAGCGATTATCTGAATCGCCACATGCCGGCGGCCCGCAAAGAAAAGCCCGGTGCCCACCTCGGCGGTCAGCAGATAATCTTTTTCCGCCTCGGTCAAATCAAAAGCCTTGGCCACCAAGTCAATGGTGGCCGGTGCTTGCCGTAAAAGGAGCTGCAAGGAAGAGTTGGTGATAATCGGCCGACCGTAAGGCGAACGCAAAAAATCCTCCACGTCTTGGGTGATAGTCGAGAGCCCGAGATAGTATTTGCGGCAACGTTTGGCCAAGCCGAACAAAAACGAAGCGCTTTCTTCGTATTTCATCATCCACCAGGCCTCGTCAACAATCATAATCCGTTTTTTCATCTTGGAGCGAATCAGATTCCAGATGAAACCGAGAATCACGTACATCGCCACCGGTCGAAGCTCGTCTTCTAGGTCGCGGATGGAAAAAACAATTAGCCGATTATTCACATCCACATTGGTCGGCTGGTTCACAAATCCGGCAAAACTCCCTTTGGTGTATTTATAAAGCCGTTCGGCCAAACTGCGACCCCCTTCGAGATTTTTCAAAACCGTTTCCAAATCTTCAAGCAGGGGCGGCTGGGCCTTGGAAAAATCTTCATTAGGCGTTATCTCTCGCGAGGCGTAGGTTTCGGTGATAGCCCGGTCAAGAATCGCGTCTTCTTCCGGCGTTACCTTGCCGAGCATCATTTTGACCAGGCCAGCCAGGGTGACGATGTGCGACCGCAGGACATCAGCTGCTGTTTCGTTTTCCGGCACAATCGGAATGTCGAATGGATTGATGTGTTCGCGAGAAGAAAGTGAAATGTTGAAAAAACTGCCGCCAAAGCTTTCGGCCAGCCGCTTGTATTCATTTTCCGGGTCAATGACGAGCACATCCACGCCCATCATCAAAGACCTGATTATCTCTAATTTGGTGGCGTAACTCTTGCCAGCGCCGGCTTTGGCAAAAACCACTTGGTTGGCATTTTCTAAAGAAAACCGGTCAAAAATCACCAAACTATTATTATGACGATTGATGCCGTAAAGAACCCCTCGGTCAGAAGTCAAATCTTCAGAGACAAACGGGAAAAACGAAGATATCGGCGCTGAATTCATTGGTTGGGTTACGGAAATTTTATCCTGGCCGAGCGGCATTACCGACAAAAAAGCGTCCAGCTGTTGGAAAAGCGCTGGCTTGATGTAAACAAGTTTGGCCTCCATCGAAGAAACAATTTGGCTTTCCAGTCGCGCCAAATCATCAAACGTATCAGCGTAAATCGCTATATAGACGCCGACACTGAAAAGTTTCTCTTGGGCCTGCTGGAGGGTGTCGCGGAGCAGTTCGACATCGCGGAGAGCGGTTTCCAGCATCGGGTCGCGCACCAGGCCTTTTTCCTGCTGGTCGCTTATCTGCGATTCTATTTGGGCCGCCTTTTTTCGGAGATTTTTGAGCGCCAGAGCCGTATCCACGGGGTTGATGAAAATGGCGGCGTCAAAAAGATTAGGCAGATTAATTAGGGAATCGAACCAGCCGCTGGAAAGATAGCGCGGATAAGAAAAAATGAAAAACGTTTTTACGAACTTATCGCCGACCTTAAGATGGTTGGAATCCACCTGAATCCCAGCCGGCGTAATAACCTTTTTTAGATTTTGAAAATTTGTTTCCGCCATCTTATGTTAATATCTAATTTCTAAACCCCAATCTCTAAACAAGCCCAAATGTTATAAATGACCAAAATGAAAATTTTTGAGATCTGAATTTTGTGGTTGTTAATGAAGCTTCGCTTCCTCAATCGGTTCCCTGCCTGCCGGCAGGCAGGGCTCGCCGAAAATAAATGTATTCTCATTTACTTTCTCCTCGTTGCCAATTGGAGGATTTAGATATTAGGATTTAGGATTTTTTTGTCTGGTCATCAGCAGCAATTTTCTCTTTTTCGATGGTGCCGGGGTTGTAAAAATTGTAAAAAAGCTCCACCAACTCTTCATCGCCCAATACCGTGGCCTCTAGGTCGATGGCCTGCAAGCCGCTGACTACCTGGTTCACTCTCTGGCGAAGCTGCTCCAAATTTTTTTGAAGTTCCGCCTCCTTTTCTTGGAGCGATTTTTTTTCTTCCTCCTTACTTTTCTTTTTTAAAAAAGGAAGAAAGCTGGCAACTGCCTGTTTACCAGCGGAAAAGAAAATAGGAGAAAAAGAAACTACCACCAAGAAAACCTTGGCCATTATGGGGTTTTCCCGGACAAAACCAGCCACGAATTCTTTGTATTCGGCAATCTGGCCCTGGAGAAGCTCGGACGGCTCTTTGGCTATCTGCTCCGTTAAAACGCCAAGATAATCGTCAATGTTTATTTTCCTTGAATGAATGACGATTTGAACAGGGAAATCCAAACTGTTCAGAAAATTCTGATAGGCCTGGGTTATCATCGTCTGTTCAGCCTCTGATTTGAGGGAAAAATTCAGACCGCCAACCATCACCAGCTGGTGCAAGCTGCCGTCTTTTAAAATAACGGCATCCTGACGAATTTCTTCGAGGGTCACCAAATCTTGGGCATTGCCGAACTCTTTGGGCATAATAATAAATTTAAAATTCAAATCTCAAAAATCAAAATGTCCAATAATTCATTTTATCATTTTTCATTGTCATTTTGCACTTTGATTTGTGTTTTGTGATATGTGTTACCGGTAGTCCACTCTTCTGGCGGCCCGGCGCTCGCCAGTGATTTTCTGGATTATTTCATAACGCTCTTTGGCGCGGCGGTATCCTCTCTGGCTTTCTCCAACCAAAGTTTTGCTGCCGGTTTGGACATTCTGCCAAACATTACGGAGTGACAAGCCGGAAATAATACTTTCGAGCGACAGTCCCTCGCTGAATTTTTGGAGGGTTGATTCGGTTTTCGGCAAATCGGGATTATCCGGCTGCCAGACGTAAGTTTGGGGCTGCCAGTAAAAATGGATGGCCGACAAGATAATGCGGAGCAGGGACCGGCCGTTTATTTTCACGAATGCCAAGCCGACGCCCGCCCCCACCAAAAAAATGGAGAGGATGAACCAAAGCCAGGTTTGGACGGCGAAAAAAAGCATAAAACTTAAACCAGCGGCCGCGGCTAAATAAAGAAATTGTTTAAGCGTCAGCGGCCCGACGATTTTATCCTCGATATCGATGAATTGGGGGACTTGGAACTGCATGAATAAAAATAATCTCTAAATTCTAATCTCTAATTTCTAAATAATTTCAAATCTCAAAATCATTTTTTCGATTTTTCAATAATTGCACCGAATATTTTCATAAGTTCAGTCGCTTCAGTGATAAGCTCATCCTGTTTTATTCTTTTGCGTCTCATTCGGTTCTGATAATTTTAACCAATAGATCGTTTCTTTAACTTCTTTTCTGCAGATTTTTACTCTCATCAAAAAATCTTTCCTACTTAATGCTTCATTAGCTTCAATAAAGTTTGCGCCTACCGAGGCGGCAGAGCGAATTCCCTGCTTTGCGATTTCTACATTGGAAATAGTTTTAGGAAGTATTTTGAAATAACTGACAACACCTTGCGCAAATTCGAAAGTTCTGTTTTCTAAGTCGTATGGTTTATCATTTTGGTTTTTTAGCATTTGAGATTGTTTAGAGATTAGGATTTAGAGATTAGAGATTTATTCACGTTTTTCCGGGGCCGGCAGCCCCGGTTCTTTCAATGTTTCCAGAAGCGGTTTAGCCCCGGACGTTCGGCCGGATTCAACCAAGGACTTCGCTGCCGGCGGTTTTGGCGGCGCCGGCGGCATTTTGATTTCGACGACCTTGGCCGCTGGCGCAACAGCCGGAGCGCTGGCCGGCGTTGGCGGCTGGCCGAGCGGCGTCCGGTATTCGGTATAGTGGACCAAACGAGGCGTAGCATCCGGCTTCAGGCTTGCTGGCGGCGCTGGCGGTTTTGTCTCGAGGCCGCCGATTTCTATCTGGGCTGGCCGGGGCGGCATCCCGATTTTTGTTTCTTTTGATTCTGGTCGGGGAATTTCCAGCTTGAATCCAGCGATTGGTTTCACCGGCTCGAATTTTGTTTCTTCGTGAAGAATAAACGGTTCGGCCTGGCTCACCGCAGGCGGCGCTGGCGGCCTGGGCGGGACCGGTATTTTTTCTTCTATTGGTTTTAGAGGCGGCGGTTCGACCACGCTCTTCGCCGGCGGCTGGGGAATACCTGTCGGCGCTGGTTCGGTTGGCTTGGAAATTTCTATTTTAGGGGCGGAAGTCGAAGGCGCAACTATTTCTTCTGATGAAGAAATTATTTTGGGCGGCAGATTCGACAAGCTCACTGCAGGTGGAACAGGAATGGCTCCCTCATTTCGTTTTGGTTCTGGCGCCGGCGTTATTTTTATTGATACTGGCGAAACAGGCGCTCCGGCTGGAGCAGGCGCTGCCGGCTTGCCCTGAGTTATATCGAAGGGTCTTTTAATTTCCTCAACGATTATTGGCTCAACCCCTGAGGCCGGCGCATAAACTTTTTCCAGCTCATTTCTAAGCGGAGAAAAAATTCGGGTGTTTATGGCATTGGCGATAGCTGAAGCAATATTGGCGTTGATTTTCAGATAATCTTGTATTTCTTCGGCTAAATCCTCAGGATGGAGAAAGCCCATAAGCACCGAACCGGTCAGCCCTGAAATAATCGACGCCTTTTCTTCCGGCAGATGCTCGGCCTCCGCAGTTTTTCTGATAATGTCGGAGTTTGCTTTGGAAACCAGCGCCTCGCGCAAAACCTCGGCAAG
This sequence comes from uncultured Candidatus Saccharibacteria bacterium, assembly GCA_964505005.1. GTDB lineage: Bacteria > Patescibacteriota > Minisyncoccia > UBA6257 > 2-01-FULL-56-20 > JACQKU01. The sequence goes on along the minus strand of CAZDFQ010000004.1, from coordinate 14,346 downwards.
GGTGTCCCAGCGCGAATCAAATTGTTGTTGGGTAATTACTATTGCCATTCTATTGCTGTTATGTTCCGGCGGTTGGTGTCGCCGTTGGAGCAGTTGGCGGAACGCCGGCTTCGACAATTAAGCCCCTGGTATTATTCAGCATTATTCCTCCAAACTCCTTTTTAAGGTCGTCGTAATCTTTTCCCTCTATTCTCTTTTCGTTTAGAAGCTCTTCCAATGCTTCATAAGTTAGTTTTTGGAAATTGTTTCTACTGCTCGAGTTTAGCTTCGGGATTATCGAGGATATCAAAGCAAAATTGCTGGTAAGGAGGTTGCGAATCTGGTACTTATTCAAAAGTTTTTCCTCGTCGGTTTTACCGGCGAAAATATCATTAAGGTTTTTGTTGTCGCCAATATGACTTTTTGTTATAGAGGGAATGATTCCCTTTAATGCGTCGTCAAGTTTTTTCAGGTCTCCAATAATAGCGGCTTGGATTGCCTCAGGATTTGCCATAGCGCCCTTACCTTTCGTGAGGTTGTCATAGTAGTTCTGCTGGCCGTACCGCTTATAAAGATTTTGGTCTACATACCGAGAGAATACCTCTTTAACTCCGCCCGTTTTGCTGGCGTCGAATACATCACCGCTCTGTCGGAGCATCTCGAGAGCCGCCATTCTTTCGGGAGCTGTAAATGTGGACATATTGTGAGAGAGCTCGCCAGTGGTTTTACCCGCCAAGCGCTTCATCGCGTCTTTTACAAGGCTTTCTCTGGTGGCTACCGCGATAGCTTCTATACCCCGGCCGGCATAGCGCACCGGCAAAGTAAGTAGCTTCCCAACAGCGCCTCTTCCAGCTCCTACCCGCTGAAGTCTTTCAGCCGCCTTGCGCGCCCTCAATGTATCAAGGGTTGCGCCGCCGAGCTGTTTGCCCCGTCGGCCAACCCATGCGCCGAACCCCATGCCGACCGCGGTGGCCGCGCCTACGGCTGCGCCAGCGAACATAATGCCCATTTTGTTAGCTATAATCAGGCCGGCCACCAACATTGCGGTCAGCATTGCCATCTGGAGCATTGTTTCTATTGACGGCGAAAGCCCTCTGGTGGTGCCAATTACTTTAGAGATTTGAGCAGCTGCTCCTTGTTCGTCAATAACCACTCCTTGGCCAGCCATTCCGCCGGCTGTCAAAATCGCGAGATAGATAAAGAACACGACCACCGGAGCAAAAAAAGTCCACCTAATGAACTCATCCCACCATTTCTGCCACTGACCCTTGGTTAAGGGGAAAATCCACAACAACCAGGCCAAAGGCATTAAAATCAAAAGTATGCCTAAAAATACATAGCGAATCAGCAGCATAATCCAGAGAGCGGCCATCGCGATGACCGCGATAATGAGAAAAATTGTTGGGAAAAAAAGATTAAGCAGGGGGACTAGAATGCCCCCGAAAGTTTTGGTGGCGCCAGCCGCGTTCTTTATTTTATTGGGGTCAATAAGATTACCGGCGTTTTCGTTTTCCTCCTGCTCACAGATGGTTACCGGCTGACTCATGCCAGGTTTATATTCTTGGCGTGATTTGACGCATTTTTTAACAGTGGCGCCTTGGTCCATGGCCAGGAATACTTTTTGCGGGGCAAAAGCGCCGGCAATGGCATTGGCAAAAGCCCCGAAAGAACTTCCAGTGCCAGCCGGATTAAAACTATTCAGGAAGTAGGAAGTCAGAGTATTGGAGAAAGTCAAAATTGTGCCGGCAATCGCCAAACTGAAATTCACCAACACGGCCGCGGCCACCAGCTTCCAGAGCACTTCTTTAATGCCGTAGGTTTGACGGCGAAGAATGGTGGCAATGGCGATGATGATGATGGCCAAAACAAAGCCGAGATTGGCAATGGCTAAAGTTATTCCAAAGCCGATGGTGACAAGGCGGGAATTTACAATGTTGTAATTATATTGAAGAACTACTTCTATAAAATAGGTGATAATGGCGATGAAAACGCCGAAAATCGTGGCGACTATATAGTTGAAGACATAAACCACCCAGCCGACAACAGTGCCAGTAACATCCCCGATGAAACCAAGCAGGCCTCCCAACGAAGGGGCAGTGTAGTCCTCTACTCCTGTTACGGCAAGAACCCTGGGCGTCAGCAAAAGCAGAATTATCAAAACAGTAATCAAGCCGCCGGTCTTAAATAGATTTAATTTCTTCGTCGCTCGAGGACTTTTCATTTGTCTTTATTTCTGTTATTTGCTATTTGCTTTTTGCTATTTGACTTAACGGCTTTCGTAGCCGGTTGGCTGATAATATATCGAGCTATCAATTAGCGGGACGTTGCAGTTGTCCGGCAGGTTGGCCCGGGCATTGGCGGAAAGATTTTTCAGCTTGGTCAGCCGGGCCTGGGCCGCCTGGACGTCCACGCCTACCGAAGCCAAGCCCTGGAGCCGGTTGAGCATATTGTTAAGCGCCTCCGTGCTGGTGGCATTGTCAATCTGCAGTTTGAGCGAACTGTAAGTGTTGGCCGAGGCGCTTTGGAATTCGGTTGTCACATTGCTGTTCAGCGAGTTAAGGTCGCTGATTTTTTGCTTGGCGCTGGAAGCTAAAGATGAGCAGCTGGAAGCCACCTGATTCAGGGTATTGACGACCTGCGGCATTAAAGCCAACCACTGACTATCCGCGTCAGCCACATCTTGGAATTTTTGGAAAGTGCCGTTTTCCTGATACGAGCTGACCAAACTCTGCATGCTGGCTTTAACCGAAGAAATATCGCCCGGGTTGGGAACGCCAGCTGGGATGGCCCCAGCGAAACTTACCGGCTTTGGGTTCCTCGCTTCGGTCAAAGCATTAAGCCCTTCCTTTATCATCCGGTTGATGCCGGCCTGGATAATGGCACCCGCTAATTCTTCAAATCTTCGAGCGTTGACGATTTCACCCACTTGCCAGTTCATAGAACCAAAAAGCGCGTTGGCCACGGCGCCGCCCGGCGTGGTCTCAATTTCTTGGTCGCAGACAGTTACCGACGGTCCGTAATCAGTGGGCCTTCCGGTTTCATCCCAGGCAATGGGCTGGCCTCTTTCCTCGTGCGATTTGACGCATTTGGTAATGCCCTTAAAGCCTTGGCCAGCTATGGCTTTGCTCTGGGCCGTGCCAACCGCCTCGGCAGCTTTTCTGGTAATGACGTCATTAAGCTGGATTAAGTTGCCGAAAAAATTATTTCCTGGTTGGAGCGTGGCGCCATAAGCCACCCAGCCGCCGTTCTGGAAGCTGTTGTAAAAATCAGTGACATTTTTCACCACCTGATTCAATGTGCAGCGCACCGAGGTATCAATGGCCGGCACCGGAGTGACCGCTATCCTCAAAAGCGGGCCGATGCCCGAACAGAGAAACGGCGCAACCTGATAAATGCTTTGGCCAATGGCCTTATTAGCCACATCGCTCAAAAACCCGCTCCAGTTGGTGATGAATTTGGGATCGCCGTTGCCGGCAATCCAGTTGACCACCTGGTTTTGAAAGGTGTCGATAAGCAGCTTGACCGCGATGCGGAGCGCCGTATCATAGGCCCATTGGGCCGCGTCCTTGGCGAGAGAGGTAACCCAGTCGGCAACCTGCGCAATGGCCGCTGCCAGCGCCGCTCCTACTTCGGTAACTGGAATAGCATAGGCAACTTCAACTCCTAAAAGTTTCTGCAGAATCGATAAATCATCGCGGCTATTTTTTAAGTAATTTTCCGAAGCTAAAACCGGCTTGATTTTTTGAAATTCATTTTGAAAATTCCCCAGGTCTCGTTCGACGAGCTGGCTGTTTGATTGCAAAACCAGAACCGCTTTTAACGGGTCGCTTTGATAACCGGACGCAATTTCAAGAACCTTGTTCTGATTGCCGAAGAATTTCAGAATCGTTTTGTGCATCTCGGCCAATGGCTGAGGTACGGAAATATCTTTCAGCTTCTGAAAAGCGCTTTCAAAAATCAGCTGGCTGAGCGTTAGGATTTCGGGCGTGGAACTCTGATTGGCGATATTGAGCGAAGCGGTACTTGAACTGACATCGGCAAGAATTTTATTAACGGATTCAAAATAATTGGCGAGGTCATCTGGCGCGTAAAAACTTTTTATCTTTATCGCCGAAGCCGGAATTTCTTCGTCAATTTCAATGGTCGTGGTGGCCAGGGCTTTTTGGATTAGTTCCTGCGCATAGTTTTCGGTTGGCAGATTTAGAGTTTGCTGGCCATTGAGGTCGGTTTGCGGGCCGCCAGGATTATTGTCGAGCACTTCTTGGGTGAAAACCCTGGCGAAATTCTGGGTCAGATTGGAATTGTCCGCTGCCAAACCAGCTGTTGAAACCGCAGCAGGATTCTTTGTTTGCATCCCTGCTTGAACATTAGTTTCCGGCAACGACTCGACAAGCGCGCTGCTGGCTACGGAAAGGGAATTTTCGCCAACCGCACTTATCAAATTAGGAGAAGCTGCCGGCTGGGAACCGGTGAAGTTGAAAACCGCCAGCGTTAAAACGCCGGTTACAATCGAAAGCACCAAAAATCCCGTAATTATTTTTTTGATGTCAGCGGGCCCCATCAGCTAAATTATATGTTATCGGCGTTTAAATATAAAACCTTTTATCCCCAAATATGAGCGATTTTTATTATGTCTCCAATCGATAGGTTCTGCGGTCGGTCATTAGCATTGATTCCGATGTCAGAAAGTTTTTGAAGAATTAATCGCTTGGTTGTTTTTGGAAAAGCGGCGGCAAGATTGTTCAAAATGGTTTTCCGCGGCTGCTGAAAAAGAATTCGAACGGTTTTATAGTATTTATCCGCATCTATCCGCCTATAGTCCAAGTTAAGCCGCGTGAAGGAAACTATGGCTGAATCAACCCTGGGGCGCGGCCTAAATTCATTTTTGGAAACATAGCTGATAATTTTGGACGCTGCCCAGAATTGGACGCTCGCGGCTAAGCGGTTCATTTGCGGCGGTTCGGCTACCAGCCGCTCGGCCACTTCTTTTTGGAGCATAAAAATGATTCGCTCCGGTTTGTTCGGGAGTTCGCCGATGAGTCGCAGAAGTTGTCCAGTAAGATAGTAAGGAATGTTGCCGACAACCTTGAATCTTTTAGCTTTTACCTGCCCGCCGAAGCCTCGGCGCAGGCGGGGCTTATAGCCTTTAGTTAACCCCGGGAGGATTTTCAGGATGTCGCCTTCGATTATTTCAATTCTTTTATCCCTAGAAAATTTTTCCTTCAAAAATCCGGCCAGCTCCTCGTCTTTTTCTACGGCAATAATTTTACTAAAAACTAAAAGCTGATTAACTAAAAGCTCGGTCAGTTCTCCGTGTCCGGCGCCGATTTCAATCAGAATATCTTTTGGTTTAAGTTCGAGCAACCCAACAATTTTTTCGAGCACTGCTTTGTTGCGAAGAAAATGTTGGCCGAGCCGCCTGGGCATAGTTTTGATAAATCTCTAATCTCTAAATCCTAAATAATTTCAAAATTCTAATTTCAAATTTTTAAAACTTTTTAATTTTGGATTTTGGTCATTTGAGATTGTTTAGAAATTAGGATTTAGAATTTAGGATTTAATCCAGAGCTATGTATCGCTCTTCGCCCAATAAACTTTCGAACTCGATGGTTTCTTGAGGTAGCTCGCCTAAAAATCTTGATGGCCAGTCATAAAAACTTAAAAAAAGTTTTTTCTTGGCTCTGGTCATCGCCACATACATCAACCGCCGCTCTTCTTCAATTTCTGCTTGGCTATTAAGCGAACGGCCGTGGGGCAAGACTCCTTCGTTGCAGCCAGCCACAAAAACCGTATCAAACTCCAGTCCTTTGGCTAAATGGATAGTCATTAGGTTGACGGCAAGTCGCGAATCGCTTGGCGCAAATAGTCTATTTCGCTTTGCGCTTCGCGCTTTGCCATTTGCCGCTAAATCGTCCGTCGGCTGAAGAAGAGCAATTTGTTCGAGGAATAAAGGCAATTCTTCAAAGCCGGCCGCAAAATTCATCAGCTCGCCAATGTTTTCTCGGCGTTCTTCAAAATTGAAAAAATCTCTTTCCAGAAGCTCGAGATAACCAGTGGTTTCTAGAAATAAATGAATTAGTTCTGAGGGGCGGAGGCGCTGCCGAGCAGTAAACGATTTCTGAAATTCTAAAAATTTTCTTTTCGACAAATTCTTTTCCAAGCGTTCGCGACTGAGCTCGTCTTGCGGATTCTGCGCCCAGCGAAGGCTGGCTACAATGTCTTTTATTTCTTTTCTTTCATAGAATCGGACCCCGCCAAAAATTTGATAAGGAAGGTTTCTTTCGAGCAGTGCCTGTTCTAAGGCCCGCGACTGGGCATTGGTCCGGTAGAGCACCGCGATAGTCTCTGGGCCTCTAAGTTTGTGAGTTTTTAAGTTTTGATTATCCAACTTACCAACTTGAGCGTTAGCGTGACTTATAAACTTATCAACTTGTCCGGCGAGCCACTCCGCCTCCGCGCCTTCATCGTCTGTTTCGATGATTTTCACCAGCTGGCCCGTTTCGTTTTTCGTCCAAAGAATCTTGGGTTTTTGGTAAACATTATTTTGAACCAGAGTTGAAGCGGTTTTGATGATGTTGCTGGTCGAACGGTAATTTTCTTCGAGGAAAATAACATTGGCTTCTGGCCAGTCGTTTTCAAAATCGAGGAAAATTTTGAAATTCGAACCTCGGAAACTGTAGATCATCTGCTGGTCATCGCCGACCACCGACAAACGAGACGAATCGCCAACCAGCAGTTTTACGAGTTCATATTGTTTGTTGTTCAAATCCTGATATTCATCGACCAGAAAACAATGAAAGCGCTTTTGGTATTTTTTGAGAACTTCGGGATGTTTTTGGAAAATTTCGACAACTTTTTCAATCAAGTCGTCAAAATCAAAAGCATTTTGTCGTTGAAGTTCTTCTTCATAACGTTTTAAAACTCTTAAAGTCGGGCCAGAATTTTTAAAAGAATTAGGGGCGACAATGCCGTTTTTGATTTTGGAAATTTTTTCCGCCAAAGGTGCCGGTCCTTGTTCTTCAACTCCTGTTAGTTGTTCCTCCGTCAACTTGACTATTTTCTTCACTAACCGGAGAGAATCATTGTCATCAAATATTACAAAATCAGGCGTTCGGCCGAGCCGCCGAGCTTCAGCCCTAAGAATTTTTGCCCCCAAAGAATGGAAAGTGCCAATGAACGGGGAAGCATAATGCGAACGATGCGAAAGCGGATGCGAATGATGCGAAAAATTTTCGCGGTATTCGCCTAAAGTATTCGCAGTTTTCGCATTATGTATTCTCTCGGCCATTTCCCTGGCCGCTTTATTGGTAAAGGTTATGGCCACGATATTTTGAGGCGGCACTCCCTTATTTATAAGGTAGAGCAGCCGGCTGGTCAGGGTTCTGGTTTTGCCGGTTCCGGCGCCGGCCACGATTAAAAGCGGTTTATCCGCTGCCTGAACAGCCAATTTTTGTTGGGGATTAAGGTTAACAATCATTTAATTGGAAATTAAACATTGGAAATTGAGAATTTGACCGTTATTGGCAGACCCGTCTCAGTATGCTATGCTCCCAAGCATTAGTACAATTCTAAAACAATCGGATAAGTTTAGTAAGCCATTGATGATGGCTGTTTTTTTAGTTATGGGCCTGATTTTTGCCGGCTCAGCCGTTATTTCCGCGAAAAGCCAGACCGAAAAAGGCATTTTAGGCGGGCCTTCTTCTGATAGCTTAGCTCTGGCGGCTTCAGCTAATCTTTTAGAATCCCAGGCGGTATTTTTAAGCAAACCGATAAGCGGTGCTCCTGATTCGGCCTCGGTCAGCGGAGCGGCTGAAGCGAATATCATTCAGGAAGCCGCGGCCCTGAAAGAGAACGTTGGTCCGGACGCGCCCCGTAATCCAGCTGGCCTTCTCCCTAAAACCGGGAATTCATCTTCTTTCAATTCGGCTGCCTACTTCATTCTGCCTACTCAGGGTTTTAACTGGGGCAAATTACATCCTCGCAATGCCGTTGACATCGCTAATTCCTGCGGCACCGCGATTGTCGCTTCGGCCGGCGGCTTGGTTAGCGACATTTCTTTGGACTCCTGGAGCGAGGGCTACGGCTATTATGTAATCTTAAGCCATCCCAACGGAACAAAAACGCGCTACGCCCACCTCGATAAAATCAATGTTTCTTTGGGCGAATATGTTAAACAGGGTGAAGTTATCGGAACAATGGGCCGGACCGGCGACGCCACCGGCTGCCATGTTCATTTTGAAGTTGAAGGCGCGACCAACCCCTTCGCCCGATAGCGAGATAGGAGATAACTGATAGCCGCGGATTCTTAACGGATAGTCGCTAATCACAAATAAAAATCAGTGATTCGCGTGAATCAGTCCTACATCCGTGGCCATTCGTAATTCTCTCAGATTTCTTCTTTCAGCCGATAGCTGAAGGCCTCGGCTAAATGCTCGGCAGAGATATTCTTTTGGGCGTCCAAATCGGCGATAGTCCGGGCGGTTTTCAATAACCGGTAGTAGCCGCGGGGCGACAAACGAGTTTTGTCCAAGGTTACCAGAAATTTTTCGGCTGTTGAATCGAGTTCGGCGAATTTTTCCGTTTCTTTAGAACTCATTTCCGCATTGGTTTTTATCCGCCGGCTGGCGGAGAGCTCTTTGAAACGATTCTCCTGGATTTTTCTCGCTGCTTCCACCTTTTCTTTTGTCTTTTGACTAAGCGCTGGCTGATTTTTATTTTGCCTGAGTTCAGCCACTTTGAGGCGCGGCACTTTGACCTGGAGGTCGATGCGGTCAAGCAGGGGTCCGGAAATTTTTTTCTGATACTTGATGACCTCGTAAGCCGAGCAGCGGCATTCTTTTTCCGGATCGCCGTAAAATCCGCAGGGGCAGGGATTCATCGCGGCCACCAGCGTGAATTTGGCCGGAAAGCAAAGAGTGTTTTTGGCTCTGGCGACCTGAACTTCGCCGGCCTCCAAGGGTTGGCGCAGGGCCTCGAGGATGTTTCTTTGAAATTCCGGCAATTCGTCGAGAAAAAGAACCCCGCGATGGGCCAAGCTTATTTCTCCGGGTTTTGGCTGGGGGCCGCCGCCGATAATGGCCACCAGAGACGCTGTTTGATGCGGCGACCGGAAAGGTCTTTCTCTGAGAAGTCCGCCGCGATTCAGGCCGGCCGCGCTCAAGATTTTCGTTGCTTCAACTGCTTCGCTGAAAGCGAGTCCCGGCAGGATGCCGACGAGCGCTTGGGCCAACAAGCTTTTGCCGACCCCGGGCGGTCCGACCATCAAAAGATTGTGGCCGCCAGCAGCCGTGATAGTCAGAGCCCGCTTGGCGTTTTCTTGGCCGACGATTTCTGAAAAGTCCGGCGCAACGGAGTTTGTTCCCGAAAAATTTTTAATCAGGCGGTTGCCGGACGCCGGCTCCAAGCTTTTTCTTCCTTCGAGGATTTCTATTGTCTGTTCGAGCGTTTCGAGCGGAATGATTTTTACGGATTTTATAATCGCAGCTTCATCGGCATTTTCGGCCGGCAGAAAAACATATTTGAATCCTTTTTCGCCGGCGGCTTCAGCGATGTTGAGGGCGCCGGCAATAGGCCGCAATCGGCCGTCCAAAGCCAGCTCACCGATGAAAATCTTGTCTTTAGCTTCAAATTCTTTGATTTGTTTCGTCGCCAGCAAATAACCGATGGCAATGGCCAAATCGTATTGGGAGCCGGTTTTTTTCACATCAGCCGGAGCGAGATTGATTGTAATTTTTCTATTTTCTCTGTTCGGCGGCTTGATGCCGGAGTTTTTGAGAGCGGAATTGACTCTTTCTTTGGCTTCGTTCAACGCCCTGTCCGCCAGACCGACGATGTTAAACGTATGAAGACCGACATTCAGGTCGACCTCCACTTCAATGATTTGAGCGTTGATGCCTTCGAGTTCGGCCGAGTAGACCTTAGCAAGATTCTTTAGCATCAGTTGGTTCATCAACGAATAGCGAATCTATTGCGAATTTGCGAATTATGAATTATTCGTAGATTATTTTCTATTCGTTATCCGTTGATGTTTTTTTGCATTTTTCACACAGATTTGACTCCGGCGCCACTTTCAAAACCTTTTCTGGAATTTCCCGGCCGCATTTTTCGCAAATGCCGTAAGTTCCGAGCCGGATTCTGTTCAGGGCCATATCAATTTCATTAACCTGCCCTTTCAGCGTCTGGGCAATCGCCATCCGGTTGGCGAATGACTGCGATTCATCGGCTTCCTCCTCTAAATGGTCAATATCATCACCGAAATCCTCGGCCTCGGAATACTCCTCAATTTTCAGAAGCAATTCGCGCTTCTGGTCTTTTAATTTTTTTTCGTATTCTAAAATTTTTTCTTTGGTCAGCATAGTAATGGTAGTTGATAGATGATTTTTTTGATACTTAAAGATAAGAATATCAAGAGTTTGCTGAATGAGTCAAACTCGTTTTGGGAAAGTCGTTGTAAACCAGCGGCGAGTTATAAGTAATTCCCTTCGATAGAATCGATTCGGCGCCACAGAGATTCATAAATTCAGTGGTATAATCACAAAATAAATTTCCGAATATGTCAATAATTTTTAAGACACCATATCGGCAATTTTTATTCTGAAAACAATCCTGCAAAAGAAAACAATTTATCGGCTTGGATTGCAGCAAATCGGCAAACCCGGAAATCATCGTTTCCGGAAATTATTGTTTCCGGAAATTCCGATTGCGGCAAACCGGCAATTGCCGATTGTCATTCCGGCAAAATTCCGGCAAAGATTAATGGCTTTTCCGGAAATTGACGATTTGCCGATAACTGGCAAAACTTTTCCGGAATCCTGCCGGATTTCCGGAAAAATAGAGAGATTTCCGCTATTTTGATTCCGCACATAAACTTATTATGTGTGGAGTTGGCAAATAAAAATGTTTGTCAAACAAAACCCTTGATTTTATTGATTTACTGATGAAGCTTGAAAAACCTACATTTTTTGTTTTTGACAAACATTTTGCGAAACATCGCGTTTTTGCCAATAAGTCAGGAAGCTTGAAAAACCTACATTTTTGGATTTTTGATGTAAACGGTGTAAATCAACAAACATTATAATCAGTCGTAGTGTCTAAAATTTCTATCATAGAAGCCATTTTTATAGAGCTTTGGTATTAATTTATAAATTTTAAGGACATTAGGGTCTTGTTCTATATTGTTAATCCATTTATCAAATTGGACTGCTTTATATCCATTAAGTTTTTTATAAAAAAGCGGGATAATAATGTTTTTTATATCGCCAAATCCTCTTACAAGGAGTACTGCCATCCCTTGTCGTTTATATCCATCTTTTCTTTGTCTCGGTGGATAGACATAGACACTGGATTTAAGATTCAGTGAATTTCTTACTTTCCGGAGTAGTTCTTCATCTCTCCTGCTCATATTAATTGCAAATGTAGGCATTTTTTTCTTACTATCTTTTGGGCCAACCGTATGGAATGTAAAACATCCCTCTCCTTCGACGAGACCACGAATATATTCCCAAGATAAGTTCTTAGATTGATATTTATTTTCGTCCATTAGAATTTAATGTTTGTTGCTAAACTTCGCTATTGTGTTAGCGCGCAAACACATTTATTATAGTAACATAAAATAATGGGAAGTAAAAAGTCTTTAGGTCAGATTGGCGAAGACCTGGCTTGTGAATACCTTGTTAAAAAAGGTTATCGGATTTTGAAGCGCAATTACTGGCAGCCCTGGGGTGAAATAGATATTATTGCCAGAGCCAGAAATAACACTCTAATTTTTGTTGAGGTTAAGGCGCTTCAGGAATATGGTCAGGGTAATGACAATGACGATGACGATGACAAGGGCATTAAGCCAGAAGACCATTTGACAGCTTCGAAGTTGCAAAAGCTACAGCGGACCTGCCAGAAATTCGTTTCCGGAAATTCGGAAATGGTTGATGAAAAACGGGGCTGGCAAATAGATTTAGTGGCAATAACTTTGCCGGCCAATCCCTTAGATTTAGAGAGGAATCCGGAGCATTGCCGGATTAATCACTATCAAAATATCGCTGATTTTTAAGGGTTTTGTCAACTATTGACAAATAATTTATTATATGATATATTAAAAGCCAAGAATTAGAGTTCTTTGATAAGTAAATAGTTAGATTAGACGCGGATTTCAGCAGAACATTGAGGTTATCAATAAAATAAAAGAGGAGAGTGGTAATTTCAATGTTCTGCTGAATGCGAAGGCTGCTCAGCGGCATGGTTCGACCCTGGGCGCCGAGGGCGTCGGGGCAGCACCATTCCCGGTTTGCGGGGTTGTCTGGTGCATCACGCGCCGGAGCTCTGCCTGGCATATCGCCGCCGGGAGAAAGTTCTTCTTTTGTCCGCCATGAGCGGACAAGGGGGGCATCATGGAAATCGTAGTTAGCTTCAACCGCTGCGGTGAGCGAGCCGCGGCCCTGTGCGACGAGGTTCTGTCGGTCCGGCGTTTCGCCTATGGTACGAACGCCGGAGGCATCAACACCGGCTGGGGCGTCATCCGAGAAAATGGAACGCTCCGGCGGGCACTTGCCCAGCGGGACACCAATCCGCGAGTAGAGGCGAGCCGGGAGGCGCAGGATGGTTTTTCCCTGCGCGACATCCCGGAAGGTACGTGGACCGTCGTCGAGGCGGTTGCGTATCTGATCGAACGTGCCCACCGCGCCCGCGAGCGCGACGGCGTAGTCCTTGACTACCCCGTTGTTTCTGGAATGGAGACAGCCGAGTCGCGGTTCTGCGACGCGGTCGGTCTTGTACTGCCGGACCATCCGTGGCACCGGCGGTGCGAGATTCTCTTCCGGGGTGGACGGGCAGTTCAAGCTCGCGTTGCCGGCGAGGCCTTATGGTACGACGTACCTCCCGAGACACAAGTGCTCGCGGAGAAAGTTGCCTCGGGCTATGGCCCGAGTAAATTCCAGCTCGCCTAGCAGAGCAACAGCTCAGGGAGGGAGATAGAGTTCGTCCTCATCTTCCTCCCCCTCAATTGAGCTCCTGAAGCAATTCGGGATTTCATAGAGGGATATTAACCAAAAACCCGCGCGGCCGCGCGGGTTTTTGGTTTAGAGAATTGACGCGCCGCCTGCTTATCTGTTAAACTAAATGAAATATGGCAGTACTCACTATTCACCAAAAACCTCAAACAAAGAAGGGGAAGGTGCGAGTGGAAATTGATATAGACCAATGGGAACGATTGGCGGACATTTTAGGTTTCTACCGGCCGGAATTCATAACTACTCTTAAACAATCTCTCCGGGAGTCAAAGCGGGGGAAAGTGCGCCGGGTTGAATCGCTTCGGGAAATCATCTCCTGATTTTTATGATAGAAATCTCGGTTACCGAAACTTTTGAACATCTGTATCGGAATCTCCCCAAGACTATTCAGCAAAAAGCCGAAACTAAAACTCAAATTTTCCGTCAAAACCCTTTTCATCCGTCGCTTCGCACCAAAAAACTCGAACCCCATCATGAAGAGGTGTGGAGTTTTTGGGTTGACCGCGACTACCGTATTAAATTTCGGTGGCTCGGCGCCCAAAAAGCCCATTTTCTTTTTATCGGCAATCGCAAGGATATTTACCGCTAAAGGGTACATTCCCAAGGCTTCTTTATAAATTTCCTGTTATCCGGAGCGGGATACAACATTTCGCCCTTTCCCTCATTTATTTTGTTTGCGCGCTCAAACCAAAAACCCGCGCGGCCGCGCGGGTTTTTGGTCGGTAATTAAATGACGAACAGGCGCCGCAAACGTTTGTAGAATTCGCCGCGCGGACCGATGTAATGGACTGTAATTGTTTTTACAGAAGCATTAATCGTGTAGGCGGCGCGGAAATACTTCCCGAAAACGGTAAAGTGGTAAGAATATAAGAAATCGAGCGGGCTGGAAAGCCGCTCGCCGACGTAAGGATTGGTGCCGAGGGTTAGAATTTGCGATTCAATTTCCTCCCGCATTTTCCGCGGCAGCTTTTTGAAGATGCGGTCCGCTGATGGAGAAATTGCAATACGATACCGAGCCGGCATTTTCGTCAGGCGGAGAAAGGCTTGGTCTTACCGCGCGCCGTCTCCCTGAGGCTTTGCTTTATTGCCGCCATTGCCCGGGGATCAAGCAGAAGTTCAAGGGTGATAAGGTCTCTGCGCGAAAGATTGCGAAGCCCTTCGGCAATTTGCTCTAAAGAAACTGGAAGCTGAATCGTCGCAGTTGATTTGTTAAGTGCTTTTGTCGCCATATCTTTTTTAGATTAAATCGCGAAAATTCTCTTGTCAAGAAACCAACCATTGACAAATTAATTGGGAGCGATTATCATTTTCAATGATGAAGTCCGCGGCTGAAGCGGACTAATTTTTTAAAAAAGCGACCCGAAAA
>CAZDFQ010000003.1:62322-89780 GCA_964505005.1 uncultured Candidatus Saccharibacteria bacterium | reverse complement strand
TTCGAACTTCCGGCTCGGCGCGAAGCGGCTCGATTTTTCCTACACAAAAGATTGGGTTGTGCTGGGTGAAAATAACGAACGAACTAATCTGCGGTGAGGGTGGGATTCGAACCCACGGACCCCTTGCGGGGTCAGCACGTTAGCACCGTGCCGCACTAGACCAACTATGCGACCTCACCAAGTTTCTTGTAATTATGCCCGAATTCTGTTAATTTCACAAGGTCATGAATTTCACAAGGTCATGAAAGATAATCAAACCCGAAACCTACTGCCACGACCGCCGATTGTGGTGGTCATGGGCCATGTTGACCATGGCAAGACAACTCTGCTTGATTACATCAGAAAAACCAATGTCGCTGGTCGGGAAGCCGGCCTGCCTCGACTCGCTCACTTTCGTTCGGTCGCCGAGAGCGAGGCGGGCGGTATTACGCAGTCAATCGGTGCTTACGAGATAATTCACGCCAATAAAAAAATCACTTTCATCGACACACCGGGCCATGAGGCATTTTCCCAAATGCGCTCGCGGGGAGCTGATGTCGCTGATTTGGCCATTCTGGCCGTAGCGGCCGATGAAGGAGTAAGGCCGCAAACCAAAGAATCTGCAAAGATTCTTGAACAAAGCAGAACGCCGTTTATCGTGGCCATAACCAAAATCGACAAAAACAACGCCGATGAGGAGCGTGTGAAAAACGAACTGACGGCAAACGGCATTCTGCTTGAGGGCTACGGCGGCCAAATAAGCTGGCAGTCGGTCTCGGCCAAAACCGGCAAAGGCGTCAACGAACTGCTCGATTTGATTCTCCTCGCCAGCGAGTTAGAACATCTGACTTATGACAAAGATACTTCAGCTTCCGGCTATGTTCTTGAAGCCAAACTCGACCGCCAGCGCGGCCTGGCAGCAACTTTGATTATAAAAAACGGCATTCTCCGATTCGGCGATTTTCTCGCCACACCAACGACCAAAGGCAAAGTGAAAATTCTCGAAAATTTTCTCGGCGAAAAAGTCGGGGAGCTGACTCCTTCTTCGCCGGCTTTGGTTATTGGTTTTGAAAATCTGCCCCAAGTCGGTGAAGAATTCTCGAGTGTCAACGAGTTACCGGAGATGGAGTCGAAAGAAGTGCCGAAAATTGAAGTAGCGGCGCCCGCCGAGGGAGAAAACAGGGCTTTGCGATTGATTCTCAAAGCCGTGGACAGCGGCTCTCTGGAAGCGCTGTCAGGAATCATAAAATCGCTCGGCCAGCCGGTGAAAATATTGAATGAATCTGTCGGCGATGTCAGCGACAACGATGTCAAACTCGCCATCCCCGCCAAAGGGGTGCCGGACGCCTCTAAAGCCGTAATCATTGCTTTCAAAAGCCGGGTTGAAAAAACCTCGAAAGCGCTGGCCGAAGCCAACAACATAACCGTCATTTCTTCCGAAATAATCTACGAGCTTCTGAAAACCATCGAAAAATTTCTGCAGGAACTCGAGAAGCCGAAGCCGTTGGCAGTTCTTAAAATTCTCGCAGTGTTCAATCAATCAAACCCGCAAAAACAGATTGTCGGCGGCCGGGTTGAGGCGGACGTTTTCAAAAACAAGGCGACTTTTGAAATTGAAAGGGACGGCAATATCATCGGTTCCGGCCGAACGCTCAATCTTCAGCAAGACAAAAAGGATGTCAGCGAAGTCAGCGAAGGCAAAGAAGCCGGCCTACTGGTGAACTCGGGAACTTTACTGAAAGTCGGCGACAATCTCCTCATTAAAAATAAACCAAAAATATAACATTCTAACATTCTGCAGAATGTTAGAATATCTAAAACTTACAAAATGAAATATCGGCCTCAACGAGTCGCTAAATTAATCCGCAATGAGTTGTCGGAAATCATCGGCACAGAACTGGAATTTGAAAACGCCTTGATGACTATCACTGAGGTTGAAATCGATAAGAAATTGGAAACAGCCCGGGTAAAATTCAGCGTCATTCCTTCTGAAAAAATTAAACCTGTCTTAAGGAGTCTGAACCAATTCCGCAATCGCCTTCAATATCTTTTGATGAAAAAAATCAATATCAAGCCAATGCCGCAAATAAAATTCGAATTAGACCGCGGTCCCGAGCACGCTGCCGACGTTGAAAAATTACTTAACGAATAATAATATAAGTTTATCCAATGGAGGAGCGATTCGTGGGCATAAGTTGCGATACGATTGTTGAAAAAAAGAATGAAATTCTGCTGGGTAAAAGATTAGGTAAGATTGGCTCTGGCACCTGATCATTGCCGGGCGGGAAGTTGAGATTCGGAGAAAGAATAGAAGATTGCGCCCGGCGCGAATTAGAAGAGGAGACCGGCATTAAAGCGGAAGAAATAGAATGGCTCGGGGTGGTGAATGATAGAGAAGCGTTAGATAATTCTCATTTTGTAAAATTTGTTTACTTGGTGACTAAATTTTCCGGAGAAATGAAAGTGAAAGAGCCGGAAAAATGTGAAAGATGGGAATGGTTCGATAAAGATAATCTGCCAGAACCGCTATTTTATGGACACATAAAGCTTTTAGAGCTTTACAAAAATAAACAAAAGATTATAGATAGATAGAAGGCCACGTAGCCAAATGGTAAGGCGGTTCTCTGCAAAAGAACTATACGGGAGTTCGATTCTCCCCGTGGCCTCAAAGTCCAATGTTTTCAAGGGTTTTCGCCCCTTGATGTCTAACGCGGATGAAGGTTTATCTGTGGATAACTTGTGTTTTAAACTCTCCCAGAGAGGTAAAATTAAATTGGCTACTTGGAAAGGGGGTGATGGAGATGAAGGCCAAATTCGACCCGCCGGAGGGCCAGGCGTTCCCTGTGTTGAAGAGGGAGGGGCAGGCCTACGAATTCATAGGTTTGCCCGACGGGGTCGACTCGAGGGTTGACCTCGACCGCTTCTGGATCCGGGTGGATGGCAACCAGCTGGTTGCCGAGAAAAAGAGCCGCGCCCTTCTTGCGGAGGAAAGGATGTGGAGCGGCTAAAAGCCCCGCTGGGTAGGAACAACCGGCGGGGCTATGTGCTTTTAAAAAGAGTGAGTGTTGACCGGTTTTTAAAAAAGAATAAAAATATCTCTGTGCCCGGGTGGTGAAATAGGTAAACACGCAACACTTAAAATGTTGTGAGGATAAAACCTCTTGCCGGTTCGATCCCGGCCCTGGGCACAGTACAAAAATTCTTAAATCGAAATTTGGTGCGGGACTCGCACCGCTTTCTTGCTTCGCAATCAGGGCGCTTCGCGCCAAAAATCGTGTCCCGAAAGGGATGAGGGTTCGACTCCCTCCTCGTCTACAAATGCACAACTCAACTTATCCCCAAAAAAATTTTTGCGTAGCTCAGAGGAACACGCAAAATCATTTGCAGAAGAGATTAGAACCTATTTTCTCTCTTTATGAATAATGAGACCTCCTATAATGTCTTGAAAGAAAACTTCGTCCCCGCGATAGAAAATTTTTTCCCGTCCATAAAAATTTTTTAAATCACCATCCCATCTAAATTCGTACCGCCAGTCCCCCTCGATATAGTCACCTGGCCCGCGGACCGGCAAGTCCTCTGCATTCTTAAGGTCTTTACGTTTAAGCGCTCTTTTAAGAAATTCGAAGGTCTCTTTGGTGAGCGAATACTTTTCTTCATACATTTTCCCTCCGTAAGCCATAGTCCAGGCCGGCTCATTCTTGTAATAAACAACACTCATACCGGGCGCCTGATAATATCCGCAATAACTATCTCGGATATACCAATCTCCTTCTTTGTATTCCAACTCGTCAAATCCGGGTCTCTGGGGAGTGATTTCCGGCGCATCAGCCGCCCAAGTGTGCTGGGCCTGATTTTTTAAAAATTGTCTTAACTCGCTAAGATTTATCATAAGAAATATTTGGCGGAAGGGGCGAGATTCGAACTCGCGATGCCCTTGCGGACATAGCTGCTCTCCAAGCAGCCGCACTAGACCGCTATGCGACCCTTCCCGATTTATAATTTATCACTTCCTTCGGAATATTCCCAGCCCGAGGCTGGTCCCTGCCCGTCCCTGCCTTGCCGGTAGGCAGGCGGCAGGCGGGCGCCTAGGGCGGAAAGAATTTTCGACTTAAGTTCCAAAAGATTTTTCCGGCGGAAACTGACTTCATAGTGCTCGTCAGTGGTCAAATCGCTATAAAGTTTCTGGAATTGAGGAATTACCAAAATCGAGCGATAAGGAAGCCCCGGTTTTATCTCGCCGGAAATTTTTTCGGCAATGTAGCCCTCAAGCCAGCTCTCGCTTTTCAAAAGATGCTCGCCGTCCCAAAAAGCGATGAAGCCGCCGAGTCGGGCGGTCCGCTTCTCCAACGGCACGCCTTGCAATTTTTCAACCACGGCTCGGGCCAGTTCTTCGTCGCTCGCTTCATGACCAAGCCAGCGATGGCTGTTCACCCCGGGCAAGCCATTTAAGTAATCAACCATCAAGCCGCCGTCGTCGGCAATCGTCGGCACGCCGGTTTTTTCATAATAACCTTTGGCTTTCAAGACCGCATTTTCTTCAAAGCTTTTTCCATTTTCCGGAACTGGCTCAATACCCGGAAAATCTCGGAGCGATAAAATCTCGATTCCGTCATTTGAAGGATCAAACACATCTTTGGCTTCTTCAAATTTTCCCGGATTCGTGGTGGCAATAAGTAATTTAACCATATATGAATATATAAATTCTAATCTCTAAATCCTAAACAAATCCAAAATTCAAATATCAAAATATGCTTTTGGATTTTGACATTTGAGATTGTTTAGAAATTAGGGTTTTGAGATTAGAGATTAACTAATGATTGTTCCTCGAAATTCCTTGCCGTCCAGAAGATTGCTCAGATTTTTTAAATCTTTGCCGCTGATGATAATAGCTTTGATTTTTCTCTGCTCGGCTAATTTTGCCGCCACCGGGTCAACCGGCGAATGAAGCCCGGGTTTCCACTTAACCGGAATCAGCCGCCGATATTCTTTCCACGTCAATTCCGGCAGTTCTTTGGCGCCGTCGTTTTTGTGAGGGTCCTTATCATAGACGTGCGCCGGCTTACCGGCAACGATTACTTCCGAAATCTTCAAACTAACTGCCAAAGCCACGGCAATGTAATCGGTTGACCAGCCCGGCCGCCAGCCAGAAGCAATCGCCACTTTATATCTAAGCTTTCTGGATTTATGATGGCTATCAATAACTACCGGGTCAGCGACTTCGCGGAAAATCGTCCGCAAAAGATGGGCGTTCAGCCGGGTGGCATGAATGCCCAGCCAGTCCTTGTCTTCGTCATTAATTTTGAAAACCCTATGGGCGGCTTTTTGATAAGCTCTGGCAATTCGGCCGCCGCCGGCCACCACAACAAAACGGCTGCCTTTTTGCAGCCGTTCCAAGATAAACTTCCGAAAATGTTTGAGAAACAAAACGTCAATTTCTTCCGGATAAATAACCGAACCACCGAGCGCCACAATGATTGTTTTGCCGAACTTATATTTCATAGAATTTCGAAATCCTAATTTCTAATCTCTAAATAATCTCAAAATTCAAATTTCGAAGGTTGAAGTTTTTAAATTTTAATCATTTGACATTTGGATTTGTTTAGAGATTGGGGTTTAGATATTAGAGATTGATATTTGTTCTAATGCATTTATTCTATCTTGTATTGGCGGGTGAGTCATAAATAAGCGATGCCACCAAGAAACCTGTTCGCCTTTGAAAGGATTGTCAATCCAAAGATGAGCCGTCGAATCGCGCGCTGTTTTCATTGGTATCGAATCAGCGCCGATTTTTTGGAGAGCCGAAATCAGACCTTCGGGATAACGGGTCAAAAACACGCCCGAAGTATCGGCCAGCGATTCGCGGCGCCGCGAAATTGCCAGCTGAATAAGCATTACGCCGAGCGGCGCCAGAACGGAAAGAATAATGCCAATGAGCAAAAACAAGCCATCAGCGCCCCGGTCGTCATCACGACTACGAAATCCACCGCCCCAAAACAACGAACGGAGGAAAAAATCGCTCAAAAGAGAAATGACGCCGGCTAAAACAACTGCCACCGTTGAAATCAAAATGTCGCGGTTGCCGATGTGCGAAAGTTCATGGCCGAGAACGCCTTCCAATTCCGTCTTATTCAATCTCTGAAGAGCACCTTGGGTTACGGCAACTGAAGCATGTTGCGGATCGCGGCCGGTCGCAAAAGCGTTAATCTGCTTTTCCGGCGTAACATAAACTTTCGGCATCGGCAAGCCGGCAGTAATCGAAAGGTTCTCAACAATGTTATAAAGCTCCGGGTTGTCTTTTTTCTCAATCGGCTCAGCCCGGGCCAAAGCCAGAGCGATTTTATCCGAAGACCAATAACTGATAAGAGCTGAAAAAATACTGAAAATTGCCGCGAACCAAAGAATGCCCGGGTTGCCGTAAATGTACGAAAAAGTCCAGCCCAAGCCGATAACCACAAGCAGAAATACGCTGAATAAAATCCAAGTGCGCCGAATATTCGCCTCCTGATATTGATATAAAGAAGCCATAAAAATTAAAAATCTCTGAATCTTAATATCTAATTTCTAAACAATACTAAAATTCAAAATGATTTTTATATTTGAATTTATTTAGAACTTCACTTTTACCGGTTCCCGTTCGGCTTCGCTTTCTACGCCGAAAAATTCCATCGACGAAAAGCCGAATGTCGCGGCGACGAGATTAGTCGGGAAAGTGCCGACGGCGGTGTTCAAATCGCGGACATTCGAGTTGTAAAACCGCCGCGCCGCCTGAATCTTGTCTTCGGTATCGGTCAGCTCGTTCTGCAAATCGAGAAAATTCTGATTGGCTTTGAGCTCCGGATAATTTTCCGCCACCGCGAAAAGCGACTTCAGGGCGCCGGAAAGACTGTCTTCGGCAACGGCTTTGTTTTTGCCGCTGGCGCCGATGGCTCTGGTGCGCGCTTCAGTAACCTTTTCAAAAACTTCGGCTTCATGCTTCATATAGCCCTTGACACTTTCGACGAGATTCGGAATCAAATCGTAGCGGCGCTTGGTCTGAACATCAATATCCGAAAGCGCTTCCTTGGCGCGGAAACGCAAGGTTACCAAACGGTTGTAAATATAAATCAGCCAGAGGATGATAACGATGACAATAACGATAACGATGTTGGATAAAGTTAAATAATTCATATTTTAGCACCTATTGTTATTCACCATTTACTTTTACTTATTAATTACTAAATATACCAGACCTTCTTATAATATCAAATTTTAATCCATTTAGCATAAAACTTCCAAAATATAACAAATATCCGACGATCGTCGTATATCTGTTATAAAAGAAAAACCCCGCAGAACTCGCCTGAACTCCAACGAAGTCATACGGGGGCAGGGACGCCGCGGGGTTGGACCGGGCGCCATCGGGAGTTTTTGTATTCGCAACGATTCGCGTTTAGATTCGCGTTGATTCGCAATGATTAGTTTAGTTCGGGTGGGCGCATTCGCCCGCCCGCCTGGACTTCGCCCAGGCGAAGTCGGGCAGGGATTGCCGAAGCCAAAGGCGGAGGCGCGCTATTCGGATGCTAGTAATCTTCCATACCTCCCATTCCAGGCGCGCCGCCACCTCCGCCAAATGGCGGATTCCTCTTTTCCGGCAGATTGGCAATGGCCGCGCCCACGGTCAGATAATTGGCCGCCACGGAAACCGCGTTTCGGAAGGCCTCTTTGGTGACTTTCAACGGGTCAATGATGCCAGCTTCTTTGAGGTCCTCGATTTTATTGGTCAAGGCATTGAAACCGGTCCAGGTAGTCCCTTTGTTGTTCTTGAGTTTTTCTATTATGTCGGCTGGTTGTTCGCCGCTGTTCTGGATAATGGCTGAAAGCGGCGCTTCGAGAGCGCGGCGCAATATGGAAAATACCGCGGCTTGAACCGAACCGCTCTCCATCTTCTGAGGAACTATATCCGGCAGGGTGTTAAACAACGCAATGCCGCCGCCGGGCACAATCCCTTCCTCCATCGCGGCCCGGGTGGCGGCCACGGCGTCCTCAACGCGCTGTTTCAGTTCTTTTTGGGCGGCCTCGGTTGCTGCGCCAACTTTGAGCACGGCCACGCCGCCGGCGAGTTTGCCGAGCCGCTCCTGCAGTTTTTCGCGGTCGAATTCCGAATCGGTCTTTTTAATCTGCATTTTCAGCTGGCTGATTCTGTCGTCAATCGCTTTTTTGTCTCCTTTGCCAGCGACAATGGTCGTATTGTCTTTGTTGGCAACCACCCGGTGAGCATGCCCCAAATCGGAAACTTCGATATTCTCCAGTTTTTTGCCCACATCTTCGGAAAGGTATTGGCTGCCGGTCACAATCGCAATGTCCTGAAGCATCTCTTTCCGGCGGTCGCCGAAACCCGGGGCTTTCACGGCCAAAGCATTGAAAATGCCGCGAAGTTTATTGACCACCAAGGTGGCTAAGGCCTCGCCTTCAATTTCATCAGCAATGATAACCAATTCTTTTTTGTTGGCCTGAACCATTTTTTCCAGCAGCGGCAGAAGTTCGTTAATCGAAGAAATTTTTTTGTCAGTCACCAGAATGTACGGGTCGTCCAAAATCGCTTCCATCCGCTCCTGGCTGGTAATCATATAAGGCGAAACATAGCCGCGGTCGAACTGCAGGCCCTCGACCATCTCGTAGGAATTGCCGATGGTGTTTGAATCTTCAATAGTAACCACGCCTTCTTTGCCGATTTTGGCCATCACTTCGGCTATCAGTTTGCCGATTTCCTGGTCTTTGGCGGCCAAAGTCGCCACTTCCTCGACTTTTTTGCTGTCATTGATGAGTTCCCGCTCCTGTTCCAGGGTCTTGATGACATCCCCGCTCGCTTTTTGAAGTTCCTCGGCGAGTTGGATGACATTGAACCCCTCGCGGCGAATCACTTCTTCGCCGGCTTCGATCATTGCGTGCGCCAGCACAATCGCCGTAGTCGTGCCGTCGCCGACATTGTCGTTCGTTTTCTCGGCGGCCTGCTTGATGAAATCCGCGCCGAGATTCTCGTATTTATCTTCAAGCTCAATTTCTTTGGCAACGGTTACGCCGTCAAAAGTCACCTGGGGCGCGCCGTAGCCCTTTTCGATGACCACGGCCCGGCCGCGCGGCCCCAAAGTCATCCGCACCGCCTCAGCCAATTTGTCAATTCCCTTTTTGAGCGCCTGCCGCGCATTTTCCTGGAAAAAAATTTGCTTGGCCATACAATTGATAATTTCTAAATCCTAAACTTTAAATCCTAAGCAAATTCTAAAATTTCAAATTCAAAATTCTAAACACGAGTTTCATTATTTGGATTTTGGAATTTGGGATTTGTTTAGAAATTAGGATTTTGGATTTAGGATTTGCGCCATCATTCTATGATGGCGAGGATGTCTTCTTCGTCCCCAACCAAATACTTCTTGTCCTCAATTTCAATCTCATCGGGTCCGTATTTTTTGAAAATAACAATGTCGCCGACCTTGACTGACATCGGAATTCGTTCGCCTTTTTCATTGAGCTTGCCAGGGCCGACAGCGACCACTCTGCCCTTCACGGGTTTTTCTTTTTCCGCGGTTTCTGGCAGGACAATCCCCGACTTGGTCGTTTTCTCTTCTTCCAAAGGCTCAAGAAAAAGATGATTGGATAAGGGTTTCAGATTCATACGTTTACGCTACATAATGCCAATCTACCTGCCCGACTTGCCTCCCGCCTGCCTTGCTCCGCCAGCCCGACAAGATGTCTTTCTGGCGGGCAACGCGGGGCGGGCAGGTCGACAACTCGAAGGCGGGCGGGCGAATGAATGGAATGATACGAATAAGTAATTTTATAATTCGCCCCGCGTTCTCGAACCGACCTTAAAATCGAAGGATATTTTATATGAGATAATGTCCTTCTGTCAAGATAGCAGCCCCCTATCTTTTATGAAGCTTCTCGTCAATGTTCAGCACCGCCTTAATGGCGTCGCCGGCGGAAATGTTGTTCTGTTTGTAAAGAACATCAGTGACATCGCCGGCAGCCCAGATGCCCGGCAGCGAAGTTTCCTGGGTTTTCGGGTCAACGATTATTTCTCCAAATTTATTCATCTCCACCAATCCTTTCACGAAGTCCGAATTCGGCACAGCGCCGATTTCTACGAAAACGCCTCCCAGGGATAATTCTTTCGGTTCGCCGGTTTTCCTATCCTTGTATCTCAAGCCGGTCACGCTGTCCTTGCCTAAAATTTCAAGCGTTTCCGCCATAACGATTATTTCCACTTTGGAGTTGGTCTTTATTTTCTGCTGCGTTACCTCGTCAGCTCTAAGGACTTCGGCGTACTCCAACAGATAAATTTTCGAAGCATAAGGCAAAAGGTCAATAACCGCTTCCAGGCCGGCATTGCCGCCGCCGACAACCGCTACCTCCTTATTTTTAAAAAGCGGCGCGTCGCAAGTAGAACAATAAGAAACGCCTTTGCCGTCGAGTTCTTTTTCTCCGGGTACATTTAACTTTTTCCGCCGGCTGCCGGAAACGACCAAAAGATATTTCGCTTCCAGTTCTTTATCGGTTTTTGTTTTAACTCTGAATCCAGAACTTGTCTTTTCGGTCGCTGCTGCCGTTTCACTATCTAAAATCTCAATGTCTTCTTGGGCCCGCAGCTGCTCCTCGAGCATTTTGGCAAAATCAAAACCGGACACCGACTTGGTGCCTATCCAATTCTGGATGTTCGCGGAAACGACCGACTGGCCGCCGAAGGTATCGGTGAGTAAAAGCGTCTTAATTTTTTTCCGGGCGGCATAGACGCCGGCAGCCACTCCTCCCGGCCCGCCGCCCACTATTATCAATTCATACATAAGGTTGGTGGGCGAGCCTCGCTCCTCTGGAGCGGGCCGCTGATGATAATTAGTTCGTACATAAAAATGAGCTTTTAGCTTATAGCTTTAATGAAACTTCATTTCATCAATCGGTTCGCTCGGCGAAAATAAATGCTTCGCATTTACTTTCTTCTCGCTGCCGATTGTAGGTTTTTAGTTTGTTCCTACTAAAAGCTAACAACTAACACCTAAAAGCTTCTATTTAATGTTGAGGGCTTTTTTAAGTCCGGCTTGGTCAAAACCGACAAAAATTTCTCCGTTGACATCAATCACCGGCACGCCCATCTGATGAGATTTTCTAACCATCTCTTCAAGGGCTTTCTGGTTTTCAGCCACATTGTGCTCCTTATATTCGATATTATTTTTTTTGAAAAAT
Source organism: uncultured Candidatus Saccharibacteria bacterium (assembly GCA_964505005.1). GTDB lineage: Bacteria > Patescibacteriota > Minisyncoccia > UBA6257 > 2-01-FULL-56-20 > JACQKU01. The sequence goes on along the minus strand of CAZDFQ010000003.1, from coordinate 78,584 downwards.
TCCTTGGCCATCCGGCAGTAAACACAGGTTGGCGTGGTATAAATGATAACTTCGGGCATTTTAGTCTTATATATTTTAGTCTTATATTATTTAAATTCGCGATTACTCCCCTCGCGGTTACTCTCGCCGAAAATAATCCACAGATTAATCAGAATAATCGCCATTCCGACGAAAAGATTGCTCCACATCATCACCGAGATGCTGCTGAATCCCAGAAGCCACGGAGAAATTAAAATCCAAATACCGATGACAAGTTGAATCCAATTCCTGGACACAAAAAAATTCTACCCCTATGCCCAGAAGAGCGCAAGACCCCCTGTTCCAGCCCCTTCATAATTATCCTGCCCGCAACTTTGAGGTCGTATTTTCTGGGTGGGGGCTATTCTCTACTTAAAGTCAACCCCCACGTCTATGCATAGACGTGGGGGTAAACCATTAACGTTATCAGACGTTATGACAACGTTTATCTCCTGAAGGACTGCTTTCTTGCCCGGTGGCAATCCTTGCACAAAAGCTGATTCAGCCTGCTCGGGTCCGGAGCAAAAGGTAGTTCGCTGATAGCTGTCTGGCATTTGGAACAAACCCAATTGCCCGTGCAGCCGTCAGCGTCGCCGGCGGAATGCATAACCCTGTTGAATCCGCCTTCCTGATTGTTGGGAATCATGAACTCTTAAACTCGAAAAGGCATCTGCCTTTCGAATTTTGTTTTTCTGTTGCTTATTATTTCGCCCTTTATTTTTTGTCTTAGCTCGGGCGAAATACTCTTCTTGAAAACGAAGAATTGTGAAACGCCTCGATACTAACTTAATAACTTATAAACTTATAACTAATAACTTGATTGCTATTGGCCGCCCCTCAGAGCATTATCAATTATAACCTGAAACTCCGAATAAGGCAAGGCGCCTTTTATCTCCTGACCATTCACGAAAATCGTCGGTGTAGAGTCAACTCCGAGCGCCTGGCCGTCTTCGGTGTCTTTTTTAACCTGCCCAGCATACTTTCCGCTGTCGTAGCAAGAAGCGAATGAATTATTATCCAAGCCGATGTCTCTGGCAAGTTGAAGGAAAGTATCGCGGTTGAGATTGCCGTTATTTTCTGCGCCGTCTTTCAACTCGGCTTCAAGAATTGCATCATGATAAGCCCAGAACTTGCCCTGGTCTTTGGCGCATTCAGCAGCCGTGGCTGCCGCTGTTGACTCCGGACCCAAAAAAGCAAAATTTCTCCAGACCATCTTAAGCTTCTTGCTCTTAATATAATTTTCCCTAATAAAAGGTTCCGATTCCCTGAAGAACTTTCCGCAGAACGGACATTGATAGTCGCCGTATTCAATCAGAGTAACTGGCGCCTTGGGGTCGCCGAGAACGGCATCGCGGCCGGAAATCTCTTTTTTAAGCGATTGACTAACCGCCGCCAAGCCCGAATTTGGATTGGCCTGTTGGGCGCTGCGACTGCCGGAATTAAAAACGCCCACCGCGTAAATAACCGAACCGGCAATTAAAACCGCGGCAATCAGAATGCTAACAGGCAAGAAATAATTCCTGGAATTGCTGTTTCCCATAAATAATTATTGAAATTATTGATAATTACGATTGTAGCGGGCGGCTGGGAATCGTCAATCGGCCTCGGCCAATCAAACCTCCTCTCGAGCCAACGCATAATCCGCGGGGAAGAATTTCTGGGCAAGCTTGAAGATGCTATAAACAATAAACGGGACCGCAAAAACATCGATTGAATAATGGACATGGGCCAGAAGAACCGAGGCGCCGAAAATGATTGATGCGGCGATGAAAAAATAGCGCCAGAATCTATCGGGCCACATAATGAAAGCTATCAAAAGAGTCAAGGCCGTATGCCCTGAAAAGAAAAAGCCGTCCTGAAGATTCAAAAAAATATACAATCTTTCCAGCGGACTACTGCCTAAAACAATCTGCTGGGGATAAATGCCAAGATGAGTCAGAGTTACGAAAAATGCCCTGGCCAAAATCAACATCGGCACTGCTTTGGTGGCAAAAAGAAGATAGCGCGGTTTGGCAAAGAGAACGATTGTGCCTATAAGAATCATCAAAAATCCGCCCTCAACAATGACGTATCTAGCACTGTTAATTGTCGGCAGGTTGTCCAAGAACAAGTCGCCGACGAAATTAGTCGCGCTTTTGGCCGAATACCTGACGGCAAAAAACTGGATTATCAAACTCAAAACCAAAAATAAAATCCCCCAATACAGAGAGCGGCGATTGCGCTCGTTCCAGAAATTGCGGTATTGAGATGACAAATTGAACATGTTAAAATTTATCCATAATGGAGCGATTTCTTCAATCCCTCCAGTGGGTTTTGATTTCCGGGTACTCGGCTCTTTTCATAGCGATGGTCTTCGAGGGGCCGGTGGTAACAGCTGCCGGAGCGTTCGCCGCCGCTCTCGGTTATATGGATATTTACATTGTACTTGTTCTTTCCGTTCTTGGAAACCTCCTGCCCGACTTTGTCCTCTACTTCGTCGGCTTCTGGGGGCGAACTAATCTCGCAGAAAAATACGCCCGTCGCTTGGGCTTGACGGAAGAAAGAATCGCGGCTCTTGAAAAACTTTTGGAAACGCATCCCGGAAAAGCACTGACCATAATCAAACTTCTGCCAATTATTCCCACCCCGGGGCTGATCCTCGCCGGCGCCACGCGGATGTCCGTCAAAAAATATGTCTTCTGGAGCCTGGTAATCACTCTGCCAACCTCCTTGTTTTATCTTGTTCTCGGCTATTACTTCGGCGCCGCCTACGCGACTGTGGTGCGCTACCTAGAATATGGAGGGTACTTTGCCGTCATCGCAGCCGCGTTTTTCGGTTTAGTTTTCTATCTTCATAGAAAAATTTCCAAGAAGTTGGCTGAAAGAATAGAAAGGGGAAAAAATCGCAATATATATAAATAACAACGCGCGATTAAATAAAATATGCCTGAAAAATTTTCTTCATTTGAAAACCCGGAGGAAAAAAGTCCTACCCCGAAAACTCTCCGCCCTGGCTTAGAAGGAAAGGAAGCCGAGCGTGCATTTAATTTTGGTTTCTACATTACTGACCACAGCGCCGATACCGAACTAACAGGAAGTTCAGAAAAATTGCGCGAACTCTACGGTGATATCAAAAAAGACGGCATAGAATCCGTTCGCTATGACTGGCACTGGAAAATGGTCGAGCCCCAACCCGACCACTACAGCCAAGAACATTTGGAGCGTTATCGACAAGCCAAAACCATTATGGGAGAGGTTGGCCTGGAAGAGCCGACGATTATTCTTTCCAATCCTCCGCCGTGGGCAATTGAACTTTATAAACAGAATAAAGAAAAGTTTTTTGAAGAATACAGAAAATATGCCGAGGAAGTGGCAGGGTCTTTAGAAGGGGCCGGGGGCGCCAAGGTATCGAAAATCCAAATTCTCAACGAACTCAACAATCGAGTCTATACTCCTGTCAAGGTTGAAGATCTGCCGCGACTGTGCGAAATAACCCGAGCGATTTTCCAAAAATACAATCCGGATATCAAATTAATGGCCACGCTTTTGGCTTCTAACACCACAAAATATGTAGGAACGCCCATTGAAGAATATCTTCCGAAATTCAAGGAGGTTAAAGATAATTTCGATATCATTGCCGTAGATTATTATCCAGGGCTTTGGCATTTTGACATTAAAGGCGCTCCCTCGCTGCGGCCGAACGAACTATTCAAGCACCTGGTTAAACAACTGGGCCTGTTGAAACAGGTCTTCGAAGAAATAGCTACTTGGGGGAAAGATTATGAATTAGGAGAGGTCGGCTTGCCCGCCAAAAAACCCTGGGGCGGCGAGAAAGGCCAGCGATATTTTTACGACGCCTTTTTCCGCGCCTACAAGCACCTGATAATTGATTTCCGTTCTCGAGGATTGAAACTTCCTTCAAGAATAGGGCTTTATCAAGCCATTGATGAGCCGCCGCGAACCGCTTTAGGTAAACTGCTGAAAAAGACACCGTTTCCCGAGTACGATATGGGAATGCGCCAATCTAATCTCCAAAGAAAACAGGTGCTGCAAGGCAGCCCTCATCTCTCCGAAGAAGAAAGAGCCGTCAAGCCGTCGCAATTAAGAAAAATCATAAATTACCTGCGAGCGCCAATGAGTAAAAAAGATTTGGAATTACCTGATAAGGCCTAAACTTAGCGATAACTGTTAAATGAAAATAGCCATTTTTTCTGATAACTTTTATCCCGAGTTGTCAGGAATAGCCGACTCGATTATTTCCCTTGCCAAAGAATTGGCTAAACGCGGTCATTTGATAAATTTTTATGTTCCTCAATATTCTGCCAAAGATTATAGTGTTGCCGGCCTTAAAAAAGAAGAATTAAATCTTGGCGAGAAAATAAAAATAATCCGTTTCTTCTCTTTCCCTTATCCGGGGCCGACCAAGCAAGGACGGTTCATTCTGCCGCTCGGCTTGAGAGTATTTAAAATAAAAAAATTCAATCCTGACATAATTCATTCCCAGCTGTTTTTCGGGATGGGCCTGGAAGCGCTTTTTGCCGCCAAAATCCTCAAAAAGCCCCTGGTCGGCACCAATCACACGGCCATAACCGAATATCTAAAATACAGCCCGCTCCGCGGCCGCTGGTTGGAAAATTTTTCGCTTAATTATGTCAACTGGTATTACCATCAGTGCCAATTGTTGACCGCTCCTTCGCGGTCAGTTATCGATGAAATGCTGCAGCACGGCTTCAAGGGTGAATGGCATGTCATTTCTAACCCGATTGACACTCAAACGTTTTGCCCGCTCCCTAACAAAAACTGGCTGAAGAAAAAATTCAATCTGTCGGAACAAACCATAATTCATGCTGGCCGGCTGGCTGAAGAAAGAAACATTGATGTCATCATCAAATCGTTATCTATAATCAAAAAACAGATTCCGGGCATCCGTCTCGCGCTGGCCGGCAAAGGCGCAGCGGAAGAAAAATTAAAGGCCCTGACTAATTCTCTCCGTCTGAAAGAAAATGTGACTTTCCTCGGCTTCCTGGATAAAACTACTCTTAATGAAGCTTACAATGCCAGCAAAATTTTCGTAATCACCAGCACTTCTGACACTCAAAGTATGGTGATGATGCAGGCCATGGCTGCTGGTCTGCCGATAGTCGGAGTCAAAGCCAGAGCTTTGCCCGAATACATAAACAAACAAAACGGCCTTATTGTTGAGCCGAACAACGAAAAGAAATTAGCTGAAAAAACAATTCTCCTTCTCAAAGATTCAACGAGGAGAAGAAGATTAGGTCAGGGAGCCAGAAAATTCGCGCTCAATTTTTCAGCGGCCTCCATCGCCGCTGAATGGGAAGTAATTTACAAAAAGTTAATCGAGGCCTATAATAGCGGGAAATGAAATTAAGCATCGTCATCCCAGCTTATAACGAAGAAAATTATCTCGGCCGATGCCTCGAATCAATAATCCGCGAAACTAAAAACTCGACGGCGGTGACCGAAATCATCGTTGTCAACAACGCTTCCACCGACAGAACCGGAGAAATTGCCAGAAATTATAAAGGCGTAATCGTCGTCAACGAGCCGGTCAAAGGCTTAACCAGGGCGAGACAAGCCGGCTTTCTGAAAACCACCGGCGATTTAATCGGCAATATCGATGCTGACGCCATTCTGCCTCCTGATTGGATAGAAAAAGCTTTCAAAGAATTTTCCGAAAATCCGCGCTTAGTTTGCCTGAGCGGCCCGCACATTTACTATGATTTGCCGAAAAGAATAAGAATTCTCGTAAAAATTTTTTACGGTGCTGGTTTTATTTTTTATATCATCAACAAACATCTTTTGAGAATCGGTTCACTTGTCCAAGGAGGCAATTTTGTCGTCAGAAAATCGGCCTTGGAAAAAATCGGCGGCTATGACACCGCCATAGATTTTTACGGAGAAGACACGGATATCGCCAGGCGCTTAAGTAAAGTGGGCGATGTCAAATTTACTTTTTCTTTTCCGATTTATATCTCGGGCCGGCGGATTAGCGGTGAAGGAGCGTTGAGAGCGGGATTCATCTATGCCCTAAATTATTTTTGGGTCAGCTATTTCAGAAAACCCTTTCATAGCGCTGCCAAAGATTTCCGCCCCAATCCTCCGAAACCTCCGGCTTCAGCTAAAATTCGTTAACTTCCTAATTTTATGAAAGCAGTTTTTCTCGTCATCGGCGACCTCTTAATCCTCTATTTAAGTCTTTTTCTGACGCTCATTCTTCGCTACGGCGGAGATTTCTACGAAGTTTTTGTCAGTCAACATTTCTTTCCTTTCAGTATTATTTTCGCCCTCTGGCTGATTGTTTTTTATGTTGCCGGTCTCTATGATTTCCGCCGCCTCAGAAACAATCTTGATTTCTTTAAAACTCTCGGCTTAGCCATTTTCGTCAATAGCGCACTCTCAGTTCTATTTTTCTATTTAATCCCGGCTTTCGGCATCACTCCGAAAACCAATCTTTTCATCTTCATTGTCATTTTCGGGCTACTGGAAACCGTCTGGCGAAGAACTTTCAATCGGTTAACCGCCTCTCTTCAATCCAAGCTGAACATCGTGCTTATCGGTTCAAACGGCGCCAACAAAGAAATTTCCGAGTTTCTCAAGGATAATCCCCAGCTCGGCTATGAAATAAAATTGCATCTTGAAAAAGAAGAGGATGTTGCTGAGTTCGAAAAAATCGACCAATGGCAAAACTTTATAAAAGAAAACGATATTAAAATCATCATCGTCCCTCGCCATTTCAAAAAAGAATCCGGCTTCGCTAAAATATTTTATGGACTGCTGATGCTCGGCGTGGAAATCCGCGACCTGCCGAGTTTTTACGAAAATATTTTCCGCAGAATTCCGCTTGAAGAACTTGATGAAGAATGGTTTTTAGACGAACTTCTTGAAAAAGAAAAATTCTACGATGATTTAAAACGGGGGGTGGAATTCGTCATCTCGCTTCTTCTGGGTATCGTTTTATTGCCATTGGAAATTCTACTTGCGCTTCTCATAAAAATTTCTTCGGCCGGGCCAGCGATTTACAAACAAACAAGAATTGGCGAAAACGGCCGGGGGTTCATCCTCTACAAATTCAGAACAATGTACATTGATGCCGAAAAAAACGGGGTGCAATGGGCCGAAGTCAATGACAAACGGATTACCGCCGTCGGGAAACTCTTGCGCCGCACTCATCTTGATGAACTGCCCCAGCTTTGGAATGTTATCAAAGGCGAACTTTCTTTTGTCGGCCCGCGGCCCGAACGGCCGGAATTTGTAAAATTGCTCCGCGAAAAAATTCCCTACTACGACATTCGTCACCTTGTCAAGCCCGGCGTGGCCGGCTGGGCCCAGATAAATTACCGCTACGGCGCCTCGGTTGAAGACGCGACCAGAAAACTGGAATACGACATTTACTATATAAAAAACCGGTCGCTTATTCTGGACATTGCCGTTATACTTAAATCATTGAAACTGCTGTTCATCAACCCCAAATAAAATAATAATCCGCATTAATCAGCAAACATCAGCATAAATCAGCGTTTTAAGCCAAGAAAAAATTTCTGACGCTGATAAATGCTGATTACGGCTGATTTATGCTGAAAATTATGAAGATAATAATAACTGGCGGCGCGGGGTTCATCGGAAGTCATATTGTTGACGCCTATATTAAAGCCGGCCATCGAGTGGCGATTATTGACAATTTAGCCACCGGCTTCCGAAAAAATATTAATCCCCAAGCCAAATTTTACAAAGCCGACATCCGAAATCTCCCGCTGATGGAAAAAATTTTCCAAGCAGAAAAGCCAGAAATCGTTAATCATCATGCCGCCATTGCCGAGGTGGTAAAATCCCTCCGAAATCCTATTCCGACTTTTGGAACCAATGTCATCGGCACGGCCAATGTTCTTCTGGCTTTCGGGAAATACGGCCCCGCCTCCGCTAAAGCTTCGGCGGGCAAGCGCGGCAGCAAAAGAAAATTCATCTTTTCCTCGACCGGCGGTGCCATCTACGGCCAGCCAAAAAAAATTCCGGCTGATGAAAAAACGCCGGCTGTCCCTCTGTCCCCTTACGGCCTTTCCAAGCTTTTAGGAGAAGAGGTCATCAAGTTTTATAGCCGGCATTTCGGCTTCGATTATTTAATTTTCCGCTACCCGAATGTTTATGGCCCGCGCCAGAATCCCAAAGGCGAAGCCGGCGTGGTCGCCATTTTCGGCGGCCTAATGAAGAACGGCATCCGGCCGACTATTTTCGGCGACGGCAGCAAAGCCCGCGATTATACCTATGTCGGCGACATTGTCCGGGCAAACCTGCTCGCTATTCGCCGCGGCAGAAATGAAACCTTAAATTTGGGTTGGGGTAAAAAAATAACCGACCAGCTGATTTTTAATACCATTAAAAAAGAACTTTCGTTTGTAGAAATCGCCAAAGAAAAAAGACCGCCGGCTGCTCCCCGTTACGCGCCTTTTCGCAAAGGCGAAGTTTACCAAATCGCCCTGGATAGCCGGAAAGCCAGAAAAATCCTCGGCTGGCAGCCGAAGGTGAAATTGGAAGAAGGGACTGAAAAGACTCTTGCGAGTCTTTAATTTCTAAATCCTAATTTCTAATATCTAAACAAATTCAAAATTTTAAATTCCAATACTCTAAACCATTTTGAGTTTTGGATATTTGAGATTGTTTAGAAATTAGAGCTTAGAAATTAAAATTCACCACTCCTTTATTGCTTTCTCCCAGCGAGCCAAGTTTCCGCAATCAAACCCATCGGCTCTAAATTTCCCCCGACCCCCCTATCTTGGAAACTCTCGGTTTCCAACGGCCTTCGGCCTGCCTTCCAACACGGGGGAAATTTGCCGCTGGTAATCTGAGCTAATTCATTGTCTGAATCTACCATTCTTTGATGGCTTTCTCCCATCTTTCCAGGTTCCCGCAATCAAACCAGCGGCCGTTTTCGATTTTCATTCCCATCAGCTTGCCTTCAGCCGCCAGTTTGGGGAAAATGTCTTTCTCAATCATCAAAAATTCTTTGGAGAAATCCGCGTAGTCTAAAATTTCCGGCTCGAGCGCATACAAACCGGAAGAAATATATTCCGAAGGCGCGGGGTCGGGTTTTTCGAGAAACTCTCTGATGTGGTGGCCGTTTAAAATCGGCACGCCGTATTCCTGCGGGTTTGGAACTTTGACCATCGCAATTGTCCCGGCCCCCTTCTTATTTTTGTGAAACTCTATAAACCGGTTCAAATCAAAATCTTTCAGTTCATCGCCGTTGGAAAGAATAAAAGTTTCCTTGCCCAGCCAATCTTTAAGAAGCGACAGGCCGCCGAAAGTGCCGCGTGGCTTCTCCTCAAAAAATATGTTAATCTTGGCATTGCCCAATTCATTTCTGTTGTTTTCTTTCCAGCGCTGAAAGTCATTCTCGTGGCTGCGGCTGATTAAAATGGCGAAATCGGAAATATCGTGTCTCAAGAAAAATTCAAGCAGATGGTTGATAATTGGTTTTTTCTTTACCGGCAAGAGCGGTTTGGGGATTTCATAAGTAACCGGTCTTAACCGCGTTCCCAGGCCGCCGGCCAATATCACGGCTTTCATACCAGGTAGTAGAAATTCGACTTAATAAATTTATGAATTTTTGACCTTTAGAATTACCATTGATTTCCCAGATAGATTGGATTCGTCTTCAAGTTTTCTCCGACTGCGGTCGGAGCGGTCGAATTTTCACTACCTGGCATAAGCCGTAATTTAACACTAATGCTCAAAAAAATAAAGTCCTTGCTCTTGGAGAACCGAACCACCCGCCAAACCGTGGCGAAAAACGCTTTTTGGCTGACGGTTTCCAATGTCGGCGGCCGGCTGCTCCGCGCCGTTATCATCATTTACGCGGCCCGGGTGCTCGGGACTTACGGCTGGGGTGTCTTTTCTTACGCGATAACGCTGGCGGCCTTTTTTACGCCCTTTATCGATTTTGGCATCAATTCCGTCTTGATGAAAGAATCAGCCAAATCCAGAGACGACCCGGCGCTCCGCTCAAGAATCATCTCCACTTCTTTTTATTTGAAACTCATTCTGCTGGTTGTCGGCGTCGCCATTGTCGTCTTTCTGGTTCCCCTTTACGCCACTATTCCGGAGGTAAAAACCATTTTATGGCTCATCTCCCTTGTTATGGTTTTTGACACCTTGCGGCAGTTCACTTTTTCCGTTAACCAGAGCTATGAGCGCATGGAGCTGGAGGCCGGGCTTTTCATTTTCACCAATCTCGCCATCGTTGCCTCTGGATTCGCATTTTTGAAATGGCAGCCAACCGTCAAGGCCTTTACTTTTGCCTATACTCTCGGCACTGGCCTGGGCATGCTGACCTCCTTTTATGTCTTGAGAGACGAGTTGCGCCGCCTCCTCGTCGACTTTTCAACAAAGCTCGTCCGACCCATTATCGCCGCCTGTTGGCCGTTCGCCATTTCCGGTGCCCTGGGTATCTTTCTTATTAACACCGACATTCTCATCATCGGCTGGCTGCGCTCAACTTCTGATGTTGGTCTGTACTCCGCTGCCAACCGGTTCATCCAGATAATCTATCTTTTCCCGGCCATCCTGGCTGTGGCCGCCCTACCGGCTTTTTCGCGTCTGGCCAAACGCGACAACCAAAAAATGCGGCTGGCCCTGGAACAAATCATTAGCTTGGCTTTTTTGGCAGCCATTCCCACCGCCGTCGGCGGCGTACTGCTCGCCAAACAAATTATGGTTTTGATTTTCGGCCCGGCTTATCTCGGCGCCACCGCTGCTTTCCAGATACTAATCCTCACCATTCTCATTGATTTTCCGGCGGTCATTTTAAGCAACGCCATTTTCAGTTATGACAAACAGAAAGCCCTTATTGTTTACTCGATAATCGGTGGCGTCTTCAATGTCATTTTCGACTTGCTGCTTATTCCGCCATTCGGTATCGCCGGCTCAGCTTGGGCAACGTTTTTCGCCCAATTTTTGAGCAATGCTTATCTCTGGACAATTATGAAAAGGACCAACGATTTTCAGATTCTCCCTCATTTGAAAAAAATAATCGCCGCTACTTTCATAATGGCGATTTTCGTCATCGGCTTCCTGGCCCTTCGTCTTAATGTCGTTCTTATAATCGCGCTTGCCAGCCTGATTTATTTTTTGTTACTCCATTTTAACCGCGAACCGCTTCTTAAAGAAATCAAAGCTATCCTGCAACCCGGCGCTTCAGCTGCGCCAGCCAGCGGTGAATCAGCTGCCTAATCCAAGCCGGCCAAAAAGAATAAAAATATTGAAGCTCATTGAAAATGAGTGCCGAGAAATAATGCGGGTATCTCCCCTTATAGCGCTTCATTACCAAAAGCGAGGTTTTCAAATGCGGCTTGATTCTTTTTAGGGAAGTGTTGTCGCCGGTCATGGTGTAGTAAGAAAAATATTCCGGAAAATTGTAGAGTTTCCCGATTAAACCCATTTTCAGCCAGAAATCCCGGTCGCCGGCATATCTGATTGATTCGTCGTAAAAACCCTTTTTTCCCGCCGCGGCTCTCCGAAACATCGTCGTACTATTTGCCAGCGGATTGGAAAAAAGCATTTTGTTTCTTATTTCTTCATCGGTCTCCGGCTTGAGATAGCGGTAAAGCTCCCGGCCTTGGCCGTCAATCACCACCACGCCGCCGCCGCAACCGACATAATCAGGATTTTTGTCCAAAAATTCGATTTGTTTTTCGAGCTTGCGATTGTCAGCCCAGGGGTCATCGTCATCGAGCATCGCAATGTACTCGCCTTTCGCCAGCCGCAAACCGCGGTTGTAATTTTTGGAAATCCCCTGGTTGACTTCGTTTCGCGTAAAGACGATCCGCGGCTCTCTTTTCTGCCATTTTTTTATAACCTCGGCTGTGTTATCGGTCGAGCCGTCGTCGGCAATAATCAATTCCCAACCCTTGAAGGTTTGATTACGCGCTGATTCAATCGCGGCCTCAAGCATCCCGGCCCGATCATAAGTTGCCATTAAAATACTGATTTTCGGCATTTCTTACTTTCTTAATGAAATCAGATACTCTTCGACTGCTTTATAACGTTCTGGCGTGCCGATGTCTTTCAAATAATCACTGGTTTCATAGCCGTAAAATTTTTCGCCTTTGGCCAAAACATCCGGCAAGAGTTGATGGTCGATTTCATAATAAGTCCCCACTGGAGGAATGAATGAAAGAATTTTCTTTTTAAAAATGTAAACCGCATCCAGGGTGCGCCATTCTTTTGGGAGTTCTTGGTGAGGTTTTCGATGGATTTTTAAAAATTGCAGGTCAGCGGCCACCTCGACCAAATCAGAATCCCAAGGATGGTCGTTCCGGCCGATGACTGCCAGACCAATGGCATCAGTTTTCTGAAAAAATGCATCGGCCATCTTCTGATAATCAACCAAACTGAACATATCGCCGTAGAGCACAAAAAACGCCTCATCAAGGAAATTATCGAAATTCTTCACGCCGCCGGCTGTGCCCCGGATTTCCGGTTCTTCCAAGACGTAAGTTATTTTCACGCCCCAGCGCGAGCCGTCGCCGAAATAATTTCTAACCACCTCCGGCAGATAAAAAAGATTGATAAAGAATTCCTTGACGCCGGATTTTTTGAATTGCTCAATATGCCATTCCAAAAGCGGCTTCCTGCCCGTAACGCTCTCGCTTGCGAGGCGGGCGGGGCCGAGCGGCACCATCACTTTGGGGATATTATCGGTCAGCGGCCGCAACCGAGTTCCCAGACCGGCGGAAAGAATTACCGCTTGCGTTATTTTAGGCATCTTAAAATCTTAACTCTTTTTAATAATCCTAACTGCCTCCGATAAATTATTTGCCAGGAAGTCCGGTTTGATATTGTATTTTCCATCTTTGCCGGCAAAACCAGTTTTCACCAGAATCGTTTTCAAACCAGCCCGCTTGCCCATCAAAATATCCGAGGTCATATCGCCGACCATAAAACTTTTCCTTAAATCAATCTTGAATTCTTTGGCGGCTTTCTTAATTAAACCAACATTTGGTTTCCGACAGCGGCAAAAAATCCGGTACTTCTTGATTTTAGCTTCGCTCGGATGATGCGGACAATAATAAATGGCGTCAATTTTAGCTCCTTTTTTTGCCAAACGTTTTATCAAAACCGCATGAATCTCGTCCACTTTATCCTCGTTAAGCAGGCCGCGGGCGATTCCCGACTGATTAGTCACAATAACAACCAAAAATCCCAGCTGGTTGAACTTTTTTATGGCCGTGGCCGCGGCTTGCAAGAGCCGCAAATCTTTAATTCGATGGAGGTAGGGAACTTCTTTGTTAATCGTCCCATCGCGGTCAAGGAAAACAGCTTTGGTCATCATCATTCCCTCTCCACAACATGGCTAAAGTAATCCTTAAAATATTTAGTCATTAGGTGCATTATGGTTTCATGGGTGCTTTCCACGAGTTCATATTCCCCTTTTTCGGTTGCTACATGAATTTTAACATCAGCCAGCTGGTTCAATTTATTGTTTGAATCGAAGCCGGAAAGGCCGATGACCGGAATGTGGCGGCTTTTGGCCAGTTCCACGGCTTTAATGACATTCGGCGAATTGCCCGAACTGGAAATGGCAATCACCGCGTCGCTTTCTTCAAGGACGTTTTTGAGTGGGCCGGCGAAAACCATCTCGAAGCCAATGTCGTTCGCCCAAGCCGTCAATTCCTCGGCTGTTGAGGGAATTCGGGCTACGCTGAATCGGCGGTTATGTTTCTCCAGGTGATGACCGAAAACGGTTTTATTAAAATCCGTTACCCAATGCCCGGCAATCGCCCAGGAGCCGCCGTTGCCGAAAACATAAATCCGGCCGTCACGCTCGTAAACCGCCTGCAGTAGATTAATGGCTTTGGCGATTTCTTCGACCGGCAAATTCTCCAGGGCTTTTTGGGCTTTCTTGGAAAAATTTTTTATGTAATCCTTCATTCGAACTTCATATCCTAATTATTAATTCGTGACATTCGTATAAAATTCGTATCATTCGCATTATATTCAAGCCGCTTAGTATCGATACTGATATACGAATAATACTAATTATACAAATGACGAGTTTATAAGATAGATTCTAAGCCATCTATGGCCGGTGGAAGTGGTCGTGATTGAAAAGAATTTCTGCTCCTGATTGGATAAATTTCACTGGAATTAGACGGGATTCTTGAAGTCCCAATTCGGCGGCTTTATTTTTAAGCGCTTCAATAATCGTTTTTTTCTTTTCCAAAGGCGCCAGAAACATCAAACAGCCGCCGCCGCCCGCCCCAAGCACTTTGCCGCCCCAAGCGCCGTTAGCCATCCCGACTTCGTAAAGTTGGTCGAGCTGGCCGCTGGACACGCCGGAAGCCAAACTCTTTTTTCTGAGCCAGCCCTGATGGAGCATTTCGCCAAGGCCCCTAAAATCGCCAGCCAGCAGCCGCTCCTTGAAATCATGAACTGAGGTCGCCATTTCCTTCAGGGTCTCGAATTTTTTATCGATGTTTGCTTTTTGTTCTGTCAAAATACTTGAGGCGGGGCGAGTCAGACCAGTAAAGAACAGTAGCAAGCTGTCTTCAAGACCAAGTCGTTTTTTATAATCCAGAAGTACTGGCTCAACCTCAACCGAGTCATCTGGATTAAACTGAAAAACATTAAAGCCGCCGAAAGCCGCCGCGTATTGGTCCTGCTTGCCGATGGGCTCGCCAACCAGTTCGATTTCCAGGCGGCTGGCTGTTTCAGCTGCTTCTTGGTTATCGAGTTTTCGGCCAAGAAAAGCATGCAATCCCTTCATCAAAGCCACGGAAAAACTTGATGACGAACCGAGGCCGGTTTTGGCCGGCAAACTGGCGAAGGAGCCGATTTCCAGACCTTTTTCAATCCCCAAATCCGTCAAGGCCGCCCTGATTCTCGTGTGTTGGAGCTCAGAAGGATGGTTTACCGTCTCGGAAACAGAATAGCGCGCGGAAATTTTGGGAATAAGAGGAGTCCGATTAATCACCACGTAGACGAATTTATCGATGGCCGTAGAAACCACCCGGCCCGGTCGTTGCCGGTAAAAATCCGGCAAATCAGTGCCGCCGCCCACGAAACTTATGCGCAGAGGAGCGCGAACAACTATCATAATTCCCAAATAATAAAACAGGGAAAATCGCTTGTCAAAACCCCGCACCTTTTGAGATGCGGAGATTCACTGTCTTCTAATAGTGGGGAGTAAGATTGTTATATAAATTCGTCCCAAAAGGTGCGGGGTCAAAATCCCCTTCCTAAAAATTCAGGAGAAATTTTCTTTATACCAGTTTAGATAATCGCGGACGGATTTTTCAGGCGTGAATTTCGGCCGCCAGCCGAGTTTTTTTAGTTTAGAAATATCCGAGACCGCGTGGCGGGTGTCGGTCCGGCGGAAGCCGCCGATTTTTATCGGCGACTCGGAATTAGTCAGCCGCTTCACCAGTTTAGCCAGTTCAATCACGCGATGGCTTCTTCCGCCGCCGACATTATAAATTTCAAAATTAGTTTTTTTGTTTTTCAAAACCAGAAGATTGGCAGCCACGACATCGGCGATATTCACGAAATCGCGGCGCTGCTGGCCGTCTTCAAAAACCGTAATTGGTTTGCCGGTCAGGGCTTGTCTCGCAAAAATCCGCAAAGCTCCGGAATAAAGGTTGTGCGGCGACTGCCGCGGTCCCTGGACAATCGAATATCTGAGAATCGTTGTTGATAATCCTGAGGTTTTACCGAATTTCAAGGCCAGCCGTTCCAACGCTTCTTTGGAAAGGCCGTAGGCATTCGTGGGGTTAAGCACTTGGCTTTCTTTGAAGGGTAAAAATTTTGCCGGTTTGCCGTGAGAACATAAAATATCGAATTCCTTTTGTTGAAACTGCTTTTCGCTCCGCAATTCCGGGTAGAAAAATGATTGGTCGTGACGGCACTGATATCTCCCATCGCCATAGACGAACTGCGAGCTGGCAATTATCACTTTTCTAATCGGCAATTTCTTCCCGATAATCGCTTCATAAAGAAGCGCCGTGCCTTTAGTATTAACATCAAAGAATTTGCTGAAATCCGGCCGCTGGTCCTGATAAGCTGCCAGATGATAGATAAAGGAAACGCCCTTGAGCGCTTTCAGCCAGTCGCTTTTTCGGCGCACCTCCCCGCGAATCAGTTCATAACCTTTCCCTAAAACATATTTCGGCCATCTGCCGCGATGAACTATTGGTTCCAAATTATCCAAAATCCGGATTCGGTAACCCCGCCTGGCCAAGGCATCAGCAGTATGA
>CAZDFQ010000003.1:0-62222 GCA_964505005.1 uncultured Candidatus Saccharibacteria bacterium | reverse complement strand
ATTATCCAAAATCCGGATTCGGTAACCCCGCCTGGCCAAGGCATCAGCAGTATGACTACCAATGAAGCCCGCGCCGCCAGTAATTAAAATTTTTTCTTTCATCTTGTTTACCCCGTAGGAAATAAAGTATTTTCCGTTGATATTCGGAACGACTTAGCGATATTTAGAGATAATTTCATGTTTAGATGATTTGGTTTTAGCTCGAAAATACTTATATTTTCTCGCTCCGTTAGGAAATCCTAGCTGGCGCCGCCTTCTTCATAAAACTGCTTTCCCGTGTAGATAATCACCAACTTATTCAAATATCATTTGTTCGGATTTCCTACGGGGCTCGCAGTTCCCTACGGGGCTTATTTTACCGGAATCAAATTACTTTTCTGCTTTCTTAAATGATAATACCTAATCAGCTTGGCTAATAAAGGGGCTGGAAGGATAAGGGCTAAAAACCACAAAATATACCCCCGAGGCTGACCGCCGGGGATAAATTCTCTTGCCTCCTTTTTATTTCCATTTTCCAGATAAGCCAGACCGATTTTTAAACGCTGAATTGTTAGATATTTTTCCATCTGCAGTTTTTTAATTTCTTCCTGGCTGAGCCGGCTCTCTAATCTCTCTAGGGTAGCCAAGACCGTTCTTTTTACTTCTGGCTGGCTTTGAAAACTCTGGAGATTATCTGTCCGGCGCAGCCGCAATTTCGCCAAAATATCGTTTAAAAAACAAATTTTGACGCCGGCGCTTAAAACCCGAAATAAAAATTCCAAGTCCTCCGAACGCCGGAAATTCTCATCAAAACCGCCGAACTTTTCAAAAACGGATTTCCTGATGACCATTGTCAGCGGCGCGATAAAATCTTTTTTGAGCAAATTGGGCAAAACTTCGTCCCCGGAATAATAGCGGTAGTTCAGTTTAAAAAGCTTTTCCGGCTCATCATCCCAAAAGTGGTATAAATCGCAGTAACAAATATCGCACTCCGGATGCTTCTCAAAATAATCAATTTGTTTTTCTATTTTCAGCGGCAAAAAAATGTCGTCAGCGTCCAAAAGCGCGATGTATTCGCCGCTGGAATTTTTGATGCCGGTATTGCGCGCCGCGGCCAAACCTTTGTTACTTTGATGAATATATTTAATCTTATCGGTCTCAAGGTACGGCTGCAGAATGGCGCGCGTATTATCCGTTGAACCGTCGTCTATAACAATGACCTCTATTTTCTTATAAGTTTGCGCCAAAGCCGAAGCCACGGCTTCTTTTACAAACCGGTCGGCGTTATAGGCCGGAATAATCACGGAAACCTTCGATTTTTTATTCATAGTCATCAGCATAAATCAGTAGTATCAGTATAAATCAGCGTCAAGAACCGATGAACTCAGTAAGAACGCTGATAAATGCTAATTTTAGCTGATTTATACCGATAGAAGCTAAGATATATTTTCATAAAAGTTTTGTAAAAAAGAAATCGCCGTAAACACCTAACCAGGAAAAACCGGCCTCGTGGAGAATTTCCAGGGTGTCTAAGTAAGTTCGGGAATAAGGCCCACGGCGCAAGGGCAAAATTTCCACAAAAACATTAGCCGTGATTTTAAGCGTGTTTTTACCTCCTTGTAAAACTTCTTTTTCCGCGCCCTCGACGTCTATTTTCATAAAATCTATTTTTGTTATTCCCAAATCTTTGACCACGCTGTCCAAAGTCCGACTGGTTACTTTGATGACTTTCTTCTGATTAGAAGAATCGTTCAATGGCGGACTAAAAGAACTACCGTCAGCATCGGTCTCTTCATAAAATTCCTCCTCGCTATTTTTATTAAACAAAGCAAAATTAAAGCTCTTAACGCGGCTCCCGTAGCGGGATAAGCGTTTCAAAAGCCTGGCATAAGAAGAAGGCAGAGGCTCAAAACAATAAACCGTCGCTTGAGGGAAGGAGATTAAAAAAGTCTCAGTGGTATCGCCAACCGCCGCGCCGACATCGAAAACCGTCAGCACCTGCCCGCCTTCTTTAGCTTTCAGGTCTTTTACAATATCAAGGGCCTGGTAAATTCCGCTTTTGCCGAAAAGAGCGTGCTTTAGGGGTCTCAATTTCGACTTCAGACGTTTGACGGTGTCGTAACGATAGAGCTTCGAGATTGATTTGTAAATTTCCGGGAAAATAGTCATAGAGAGTTATCTTATTAACCGGTCATTCGTATAATTAGCATCATTTGTATATTGGCACCGCGCCCGACTTGCCTGAGCAACTCAGGCGGGCGGGTCGATACAAGGCGGCTTGGTAGCGATGCAAATCTACGAATTATACTAATGATGCGAATCTGTAAAATTTATTAGATGACTTTCAGCTGATTCCAATTTTTCTGAAAATCTCATCGAACCTTTTTTCGTAGGTGTGCTCGGCCAGAGTCCGCTTGTAACCGGCTTGAGCCAAACGTTCTCTTTCTTCTCTGGCCGATAAATAGTACTTTATTTTTTCCGCCAAATCGTCAATTGTCCCGTCATAATAAACGATTTCTTTGCCGTCTTCATAGTATCTTTTCATGTCATCGGCGTAACCGGAAATCAGAAAAGTCCGGCAGCCGATAATCTCGAAGGGCCGCGCCTTAATCTGCGGCGTCCGCATCCCGAGCCAAGAATGGAAATTATCTATCAAGCGAAAATCCAGAACAAGGCGATTTACTGAGCGCCTGAATAAAATTCTTCCTAGGCTATTTTTAGAAAAAAGCGGCAGTGGAGTATTGAAATTAAGGTTAATTTTGCTCCTTGATAAGGTTTCGACCACTTCTTCCCGGGAAAGCCGCCCCCTGGGCCAGCCCCAGCCATGGACCCAGACATCAATTCCTTTTTGTCGTAGTCCATCAACGATTTTTTGCCGAGCGGAATTCCGCTGTCCGACAAAGGAAACATCGATGTCTTGTTCTACTGGAACCGGTTTCCACAATTTGGGATTGCAGGCCCACTGCGAACGAATAATATTTCTTATTCCATAGCGGGCGTAAATTCCCGGTGCTTTCGACCAAGTGGTTATACTCCAAGAAAAATGCGGCAAATAATGGCGCGAGTAATTCCATAGCCGCCAGTGGTCATCAGCGAACCAAGCCAAGCTGGTGGTTATTCTTTTAATCTCCTCAAGCGTCCAGAAATCCAGCTCGTCGGTGAACATAAAAGCAAAAAACAAATCTGGTTTTTCTTTCTTAACCAGACCTAACAATTCTTCGTTAAATTTTTTCCTGCCGATTTTGACAATCTGGTCATAAGGAAATTCAATCACCTCCATCCCGGGTCTATCTTTCAGAGTCAAGTAGAAATTACTGTATTCAAAGCTCGGCTGGCGCTGGGGATTATAATTTTCGGCCCGGAGGCCTGAATAAATTATTTTCATTGGAGTTTTTCAACGGCCGAAAGAAGTTCCCTGGCGTATTTCTCCCAGCTTAAATTAACTTTGACAAACTCCTGGCCAGCCAAAGCGATTTTTTTATAGAACTTCGGCTGATTGATGAGTTCCTTGATTTTTTCGGCCAGCGCCGCCGGCTGGGCCGGTTCGACAAAAAGCGCTTCTTCTCCTTCTTTAAGCACCTCGGCAACGCTGGTGACCCGGGAAGCAATGAGCGGCAAACCGGCGGCCATGGCTTCAAAAGCGGCCATGCCCCAGATGTCAATGCGGCTGGGAAAAATGAAAATGTCGCTCCGCTGCTGAAGCTGCCTCAATTCCTCCTCGGTCGCGCCTTCAAAACGGAAATCGGTAAAACCAGCCAGGCCTTCCTGTTCGGCCAGCTTAACTAAAATCTTCT
The DNA here is from genome assembly GCA_964505005.1 of uncultured Candidatus Saccharibacteria bacterium. Lineage (GTDB taxonomy): Bacteria > Patescibacteriota > Minisyncoccia > UBA6257 > 2-01-FULL-56-20 > JACQKU01. Next base: position 58,449 of record CAZDFQ010000003.1, on the reverse strand, counting down.
GGTAATTTCCCTGGCCAGCTAAATCTTTGCAAACCAAAACCACTCGCGCTTCGTAGCCCTCTCGGCGAAGGTTGCCGGCGGCTTTTATAATGTCTTCGAACCGCCGCTCTGGGCTCAAAGACCCCATTCCCAAAAGGACTACTTTTTTATCGCCGGCCTTCCTTTCTTTGACTTTCTGAAAAAAACTTTGGAAATCAACGGCAATCCTCAAGAGCTTGACCGGCCGGCCCAAAACTTTCCGGACTATTTCCTGGCGACCCTGGTCATTGACGACAATCAAATCAAGGCCGGCCGCGTATTTTTTGACGGTTTGCTTTCGAAAAAAAGCCCAAACTTGGCTTAAAAAATCAATTAGGAGATTATCTTTCGGCAGATGATAAAAAGGCGCATTGTTCATAATCCAGACAAAGCGCGACTGCGGAGAAAATTTTTTGTAAGCAGGGCCGAGCTGATACGAATGGTCATTTTGAGCCAGTACCACCTCGAAATTTTTTTCCATCAGCCGTCCTATCCGCTGGGCCGCGTCAGCATATAAAGCATTATTTCTCAGCCGCGCCCAAATTTTAACCAATAACAAGAAGGGGTTGACTGAAGATATTTCGACTATTGGCTCTAACTTTTTTTTCGGCGTAATAACGCGGATAGCCAAGCCCTTGTTCAATTCAAGAAAACAATCTTGGTCGAACTGAGCCGTGTACACTGAAACCTGATGTCCTAATTTCCGGATTGTTTGAGCAAGGGAAAAGAACATCCGGTTGTCGCCGTTTTCCAAAGTCAGGTCCAGACGAATCATCGCAATTTTCATGCAACTTATTTTTTAGAGCCAATTTCGTCTGAAAAAGAAAGGAGTTCCTGGGCGTATTTATCCCAAGACAGGTTTTCCCGGACGAATTTCTGCCCTTTCTCGGCAATTCTAACATAGAAATCCGGGCTGGACATCATTTTCTCAATCGCGGCGGCGATTTGCTCCGGCTTTCCCGGGTCGACCAGCGCGGCGGTTTCGCCGTCCACCAGTACCTCGCTGACATCAAGCGTCCGACAAATAATTGTCGGCCGGCCAGCGGCCATGGCTTCAAAACCGACCATTTGCCAGCCGTAGCCGCTCCGGGGCGCTGGCAGATGCATCGGCAGAACGAAAAAATCAGCGGCTGAATAAGTTTTGGGCAGCTCTGTTTCGGAGACGCCTTCAAAATTCAACTCGACAAAATCGCTCATCTTTTCCTGATTCACGAAATCAGTAAGTTCTTTCTGATATTCATTCTCCCGCCAAATATTTTTAGCAATAATCCGCACACGCGTGTCAACCCCCTTTCCGCGTAAAATTTTCGCAGCCCGCACAGTGTCCTCAAAACGTCTATAGCGGTTGAGTGCGCCGATGCTCAAAATTTCAAACTTTTTTTTATTGCGTATATCTCTCAGTGGAGAATAAAATTTTTTAAAATCCAAACCGCTCCTTATAACTGTTGCTCGCAGACCGCGCTCATCTGCCCACGCTTTGTAACGGTTGACCAGAACAGCAACGCCGTCTATAGAATAGAAATATTTTCTCGCGCTCAAATCTTTCCAAATGTTGTATAAATGGCTTGCAAAGTCATAAAAAAGACTTTCTTTTGGAAGATATTGATACGGCGGCTCATTCATAATCCATAAGACCCTGGCGATATCACTGCTTCTGGCATTTTTTTTATAAAAACGGCAAACCCGGTAAGCAAAATCTCCGAGAATCAAAACATCTAATTTTGTACTTCGCAAAACAGCAGCCATCTTTCTGGCCGTTTCGACTTGAAGCCGCTCTTGATTAATTTTCCGTCTAACTCTTGCTAAAAGGCCGGGTGGATTTACTCCCCAATCAAGGCCCCGTTTACATGCAACTTGCCTTATATCCAAATCTTTCTGTAATTCTGGAAAAATGCTTCTATCGACCAGCGGAGCAAAAATTGAAACCTTATGGCCCAGCCGTTGCAAAACTTGTGCCATAGAGAAAAGTAGAACATTCCCGCCGGCGGGAACTTCTAAATTGAATGATGCAATAGCTATTTTCATTGTATCAGCTACGGTTATTTACTTACTTAGCCGGAACTCGCGTGGCATCGATCATAACCACAGATGAGCGTAGGGGGTCGGCAATAAACTCATGGTGCGATAAAAATGACTTTGTAATTGCGTAATGAAAACCATTGTTCTCTAAGATATCCAAAATAAAAGAGACTTTGTTGTTTCCGGAACCACTGCTTTGATGAACCTCAAGAAAAATTCGTCGCACCTTTGATAAAGAACTATTTATATCTTGAAAAATATCATATTCTGCTCCTTCCGCGTCGATTTTCAACAAGCTTATTTCCTTGTTTAAGAACGATGAAATCTTTTTAGATTCAACTTCTATCCCAGACATTTGCCCGCCTACCATTTCCGAATTAGTTGTATTAATGCCGCTCGCTTCGAGCTTAGAATCCTGATAAAACTTAACCTTACCATCTCTAGTGCCTGCAGCCGCATTATATAAATAAACGCCACGGAGATTGTTACGTTTTACATTCTCTGCCAACCACTGAAAAGCCTGCGGGTCTGGCTCGAAACATAAAATCTCAGAGTTGGGGTATAAAATTTTAAAATAGCAAACACTAACGCCAATATTACTGCCAACATCTACAATACGAGGTTGATCGTTCTCGCTTTCAAAATAGTAATTTTCTTGTATGAAAATCTCCCTCCATAAATGGGAAAACCAGCCGTAGTCGGGAAATGTTATTTCCAAACCGATAACTTTCTCTCGCCTGCAGCGAATTTTAAAAATCTCGCAAGATTTCTGCTTAAATTTTATTTTGATATGTGTAAATAACAATCGAAGCGGCTTCTTGAGGCCGCGCCGTTGCATAAAAATACAATGCAGGTCATTTATAAAAATAAGAAAATGATTGACCATATTGTAAAGAAGTTTTAATTTCTTACGTTTTAGTGCGCATTCCCAAACATTAAATTAGCGCAGATAATTTCCTTAACGCCTGCATTTCTGAATAAATAAGATGGAGCTGCCAGCCAAGGTTAAAACAGATAATGGCGATTTTCATACCTCCAAAATGTCTACATTTTCCTCCGCCAAAAAAGACGGCTCATGGCAAAAAATGTCCAAAAAAGAAGACGCAACTTCTCCGACGGAGTTAATCTTTTACAGCCAGCAACGAAAGCGGTGAGTTTCCAAAAAAACGGGATTTTTCTCGCCCGTTCAACAAGGCTCCTTATAATCCTTGCAGCCGTACTGCGTTTTGGCCGTAGCAGGCGTCGGCCGGAAAAATCGACGCCCTTTGCCCGTTTACGGAACAGCACCTCCCAAGCATAATCGCATGCGCTCTCTGTAAACCATTTAAAAATCCATAAAATTTCAAATCCCCAGCCCACCATCTCGTGCCTCGGCCCCCATCCTACGAGGGGGCGATTTTTGATCCTGTCTAGTCGCCAGAGGCCGTAAAGAACATCTGCTTTGTCATCATCCCAATCAAACAGCAAAAATTCCTTCAGCCGACCGTAACAATCCTTCTTCGTTGTGATTGCCCGCTTCGGGTCCCTCTCGCGGACATTGCCGTAATCATCAAAGTCTTCGAAGGCACTAAAAGCAACAATCACATCCGGCTCTTTTCCCAAAATACCAACACATCTTTCAATGAATGTTGGTTTCCAAATGTCATCGTCCGAGGCCCACATAAAATAATTGCCGCGCGCCTCTTTAAGAACAAAATTGTAATTTAAAAGGGCGCCGATGTTCTCCGACTGACGGAAATATCTAATCCTTCTGTCGCGAGCAGCGTATTCTCGGCAGATTTTTGGAGTCTCGTCACTTGAAGCATTATCGGACACAATCAACTCAAAATCCCCGTAAGTCTGCTCCAGCAAGGAATCGAGTGCCTCGCGGATATAGCGGGCTCCGTTGCGAGTCGCAAGTCCAATACTCACCACTGGTCGCTTTTCGGTCATTTATCTGATTCGCTTTAAATAGCCTCGGGGGGTTACGCTAATTAGGAGTCTATCATCAACGGTGGTATCCGGCCGAAAATTCTTATTTTGCTTAAGAAAAACTCTCGCCGCCGTGGCCGGATTTCTCCTGCGATTCCAGGGCCGCGGCTCGTAAAATTTCTCGGGGATTACAGCAATAATGGTATCGAAAACTACGCAGTAGCTCCCCTTACTCACAAGTGGCGCGTACGCCTCGAGCTCACGGAGCACGTGTTCATGACTATGGCTTGAGTCAAGTACAACCAACACCTTCTTGTATTTCTTAGCAATGCCTTGCACGCGGCGCACCACCCTTGGATCAACAGACGATCCCTCGATTAAAGTGATCCGACGGAAAAACTTATGTTTTTCAATTTCCTCGCGATTATGTTTCCTGATATCAATATCCACACCGACCACCCTTCTTTTACCGCCAAGAAGTTCCAGCATCGATGCGTAAAAAATAATGGACCCGCCGCGAGCGATTCCACACTCGATAATTAAATCCGGTTTCACCCTCCAAATAAGTTCCTGCATAGCCACGACATCTTGCGGATATTGAATAATCGGACTACCAAGCCAGTCGAAATTATAAGAATAGCGGCTGCGGACCGATTCAATCATAAAATGACGGGCGAGCGCCTTAAGAACTTTATCTTTCCCCTGACGCCCGGCGCTCTGCTTCCGCTCCCGCTCAAATCGCAAATCCACGCTCATAAAACGATAAATTTCCCGTTAAAACCCGACCTTTTAACGCGCTTTCTAATCTCTTTTTCATAGACGGGATTCATAATAATGATTGTCTTTACTTTTCCCCGGTGCAATGCATCCGGCGCGACAACCTTCTGCGCCGTGCCAGGAACATATTTGCCCTGTTTATTGGGGTTTAGATCAATGATATAAGGCGACACTTTTGGCTTGATGCGCAGACGGTTCAAAAAAAGGACTCCCTTGCCGCCAGCACCCCAAACAACAAACTTGCCGATCCGACAGAGAAGCATCTTTGTGCGGCTCATACTTGAGCCGATAAACTTTCCTATCTTAGCAAAATCTACAAGATGGAGGCCCCGGCCGCTGGGAATACCCCGACTTATTTCCGCCTGGATATATTGGCCGCCAAGACCGCTTCTAAAAACAATGTGTAGGAAGCCAAACTGAGCAAAAAGATTGTAGAGTGAACGCGGCGTAAAATAATTGCAGTGCTCATAAGTAAAGTCGAAAAAAGTTTTATTCTTAATAATCCAAGAAAGATCGGGGACCTCGAAGTACATAACCCCTTCACGAGTAAGGCAGCGGGAGACCGACTCCACAAATTCTCTTGGCCGCGGAATATGCTCCAGTGTGTGCCGGCAAATTATAAAATCGACTTTCTTGCCAATATTTTTTCTGTTGAAATATTTTCTGACAACTAATTTGTCGATTTTGGGATTGTAGCTAACATAAGCTGGGTCAAATCCTCGAGCACGCTTTGCTCCCATATCGTAGAGCATTTCAAGAAACTGCCCCTTACCACAACCAACTTCGACAATCCTCTTGTCGCGCAGTCTGTATTTCCGGAATAGATGCCGCGCAAGGTTTCTGATATAAGAGAAAAAATACGGCGAGAAACTTTGCGTATTATCGTAGAGCGTCATGTAGCGAATAAGTTTTTCGTCAAAAGACGCATTAAATACAAAACCACACTCTCTACAGCCGTAAAGGCTGATAACACTCTTTTTCGCTTTTCTTGCCGCCACCGGGGTGCGAAAAAAAACGTGGTTGAGGACAGGCACGTCGGTAAATCTATAAACGAATTCTAGGTTCCTTTTGTAGCAAACGGGGCATCTCATCTTTTTAATATCCTAAGACCTGCTTACGCAACGTTTGTAAAACACCGGCCTTTATTGAAGTTTTTGGCCTCCACCCCAAAATCTTTCTGGCACGAGAAATATCAGCGTAAAACCCTTTGGGGCGCGCTGTTCGAATGATTTTCTTCCCATAGACTAGATTAGCGATCTCCGCCACGCCCGCAACTTTTCCCGAGCCGATGTTGTAAACACCTCCCCTACGTAGGAAAAGCGCCTGAGCCACAGCTTGCGCAACGTCATCGACATAAACAAAATCATTACCCCCTCGGCGATTCTCGAGATGCGGCAACAAACCACGTTCTTTCCTTTGTAGAAGATAAGGAATAAGCGAGGCTTTTTTCTGGCCTGGCCCATAAACGTAGAAAAATCTGAGCCAGACGAAATCGGCTTTGTTCGCCTCGACAATCACCCTCCCCAAAAAATAAAGAGCTACCTTTGCTGCCGCAAAAGGATTCCGGGGGTTGAGTTTTGCCTCCTCGCTGACTTCGCCGCTTGTTGCGCCGTACTCCCAACAACTGCCGCTTACAATCATTTTTCTGCAACCGACTCGCGTAAGCGTCCTTATCAAATCAAGGCCGTACTGTAGATTCTTCAAACTCATTTCAACGCCATAATCGGGAATTCCTTCCCACGCCAAATGCACACAAGCTTCGGGTTTTAATCTTTTTATCTTCTGCTCAAGCTTCGCTAGATCTTTAAGCTCACCGCGCATCAGCTCTAATCTTCTCGTCCTGCCGAAAATCTCCTCCGCGCGCTTGAGGTCGCGGACAAGGAGAAACACTTTGTGTCTTGCCTGGAGCAGGCGCCGCACAACATATCGCCCTATAAAACCCGTGCCGCCAGTGATAAATATCTTCATTGCGCCAATTCTTTAACTATATCAAGTAAATTCTTCTCCGGAGTCACAAGCATTGTTTTCGCCCCCGCCACATCTCCAGCTTCCCGGTCCTTTGGATCGTCGCCGACAAATACAGCGTCTGGCAAGTGAATGAAGTGGTCCAGCGCTGCCTGGAATAGAAGGCCGGGCTTTGGTTTCCGACATTCGCAGCCCTCGTCCCAGCCGTGAAGGCAGTAGTAAAACCCGCTTACCTTTGCCCCAACCCTGCCAATTCCTTCCTCCATCTTATGCTCGATTTCCCATAGATTGTCCGGGGTCATCTTCCCGCGAGCCACTCCTGCTTGATTGGAAATTATGAAAATCTGATAGCCATTTTCGGTGAGAAGCTTCAAGGCCTCAATCGCTCCTGGCAGAAATTCAAACTCCTCCCATTTTTTTACATAATCGCCGGGGGGCATTTTTTTGTTTATCACGCCGTCGCGGTCAAGAAAGATGACTTTTTTCGGCGTCAAAAATTTTTCGGTCATCTCTCGCCGGGCCGGCGAGCCGATGCTGTAATAGGGCCGGTCCACGGTAAAACCAGCCAGTTGCCTTCTCTCAATCAGCTTCGGCATGGCCGTGGTCTCGAAAAAAGCGGTTTGTTCTTCTGGTATCAAGTCAATGACCTCTTTATTAAGGATGAAAAATCCCATATCCACGCCGTTCAAATGAGGGTCCTGGCGCGACTTATCATATTTTGTTACCAACCCATTTTCATCAACAAAGATGTTATTCTTCGTCAGGCCGTGCTTATTCGTATAAACCGTTACTGTCCCTAAAACATTTTTTGATTTGTGAAAGTCATAAAGGTCCTTCACTCGGAAATCAAGCAGGTTGTCGCAGTACATCAGCAAAAACTCTTTGGCAATTAAATTTCTGGCTTTTTTGATTCTGGTGCCAGTGCCGTCTTCCAATGGCGTAATCGAATACCTCGCTTTCAAGTCGAATTTCGAGCCATCGCCGACATAATCAGTGATTTTCTCCGGCAAATAACCCAGGAGTAAAACAACTTCGGTAATGCCGTTTCTCTTCAGAAATTCCAGTAGATAATCAATGAAGGGCTTGCCAGCCACTAAAACCATTGGTTTCGGTCTGTCGGCCGTAAACGGCCGGAGGCGCAAGCCCGGCCCGCCGGCTAAAATTACTGCCTGATTTAACATAATTAATAACTATAGCTTATAATCGGCGTAAGCAGGGGTCGAGCTCGCCTTTGACAAGGAGATATTTTATCTGCTTCAGACGGTTGGTGCGCCGGCCGCGAAAATCCTCTTCGCTAAAATTCACTTTTTTGAAAAAATTCACCAGCTCTTGACCGCCTTTATCTAAGTCGTACTCTGGCTGGTAATAGTCCTTAAGAACAGTAAGAATTTTTTGGAAACTTATGCGGTAAGTGCGGCTATCTCGCCCGTGTTCGCCGGTAAAAACAATTTCGCTTCCGGGCACCGCTCGTTGAGCAGCTTCGGCCAGCTGTTTCACGGTAAAATTGCCATTAGGAATGCCGACATTGAAAGATTGGCAACCAACGAGTTCGGCCGGCGCTTCCACTCCGGCAATAAACGCTTGCGAAGTATCGCGAATGTGGACCACTGGCCGCCAAGGAGTGCCGTCACTTTTGACTTCAATCCGACTGGTTGTATAGCCCGAAGCCACCAGATTGTTAAAAACAATATCGCTCCGGAAGTTCGGGCTGGCGCCGAAGACCGTCGAAGGCCTTAGACAAACCACCACAAAATCATCTGAACAGAGTTTTTTGAGTTCTCCTTCGGCCTCCCATTTGGTTCTGGCATAAGCTGTTACACCGTAAGGACCAGCGTCGTCTTCGCCAAGTTCGTGGCTGGTAGCCGCGGCGCCGTACATGCTCTGCGAGGAAGCGAAAACGAATCTTTTTACTCCGCTTCCTTTTGCTAATTGCGCCAGGCGGACGGTGGCGACTAAGTTTATTTCTTCGGTAAGATTGGGAGTAAGTTCGCCTAAAGGGTCGTTCGAAAGCGCTGCCAGATGGATAACGGCCTCGATTCCTTTTAGGTCTTCCGCAGTTGCGTCCCTGATATCTTTTTTGATTTGAACCAGTTGATGTTCAAGGGGCAATAGATCGCCGTCGCCGTAATAATCAATGTCATAGCCGATGACCTCGTGGCCGCGGGAGAGAAGAATTTCTCCCAGCACCGAACCAATATAGCCCTTATTCCCAGTAAGAAGAATTTTCATCGAACGGAAAAATCATACCATCCTTAGGGAAACTCAGTCAAAGTTGGCCTGACTCTTTAGATTTCGTCTTCCCGCTTCTTCCGTCGTTAAAATCAACACCTGAATTCGCCGCGGTTATCTTCATCTATCTACAACTCCGCCACCGGCGGGTTGCTCGCCTCAACGAGTGGCCAGTTAGCATCTTTCTCTGAAATAACGGTCGGTTCAGCAAACGGCCATTCCACTTTGAAGTACGGGTCATTCCAGCGGATGCCGTGTTCGTGTTCAGGAGAATAATATTCGTCCACGAAATATTGAAGTTCTGAGTCGTTCTCCATAATCTGGATGGCATTGGCGCAGCCCTTGGGGCAGAAAATCATATTCTTTTTCTCGGCGCTCAATTCAATGGCCACCCACTGCCCATAGGTTTTTGAATTCTTCCTTAAATCCAAAATGACATCGTAAGCCCTCCCCCGCAGGCATTGTAATACCTTCCCTTCGGCTTTCGGCGCTTGTTGGTAATGAAATCCTCGCAAGGTTCCCTTTACTTTATTAAAAGAACGATTAACATGGATAATATTAAATTCAATGCCGTTTTTAAGAAATTCTTCTTTGGCAAAATTCCTTGCAAAAAAACCGCGCTCGTCGACTCGCGGCTCAAGCTCAATAATCCATACTCCTTTCATCTTTACCTCTGTAAAAATCATGTTTATTTTAAATTATTGTAGCACGCCGATCTCGGCTGACAAAAGAAGTCTTTCCCGGGGGGCGAGCAGCGAATAGCTATCCACTATTTTAAGGATTCAAGGATTTTTTTTGCCAAACGCTCGAAGGAAAACATCTCGCGAAACTTTTTGGAATGAATGTAATCCTCCATTGCCAGCCGGTATTTTTCCAGCTCGCTGGCGGAAAAAGCCCTTAAATATTTTTCCAGTTCCTCGTAGTCGTATTTTTGCCCGCCGGCGGTCAAATCTCCCTGGAAGGAAAATTTTCTCATATCGATGAAGCACTCTGGTGGCACATAATCCAAAACATCAGGCGCGCCGAGATAAACCGGCACCACGCCGCAGACAAAACAATCCAAAAACTTAACATCAACATAGCCGGGAAAAGTGCTGTTCTCAAAAAGAATGGTGAATTTATACTGGGCCAGGACCGGGTATTTCGGGCCAGGAATCCGGCCGCGCCAGCTTTTCTTGACATAAGACCGATAAAGCCAGTTCGGGAAGCGGGGCAATTTGTCCCAGCGCTCGCCGTAGAGGTCGAAGTCAAAACGTTTTGAAAAATATCTGATAGCCCGCAGCCGCTCGGTGTAAAGTTCGTGCTTCCGGAACCCATGAACCCGGGCGTTGGAATTTATCAGCGTCAAGAACTTTGTTTTGGGGATATTGAAATATTCTTGAAACATCCTCTCGGCAAATTCCTCAAAATCGTACGGCCCCAAAAAATAACCAATTTCGTCACTGCCAAGACGAACCGTGGTGAAAACTTTGTCATACCTTTTCTTCAATTTTCCAAGGCGTTTATAAGGATAAGGCATAACAATCGGCGGCTCCCATTGAAAAAGAATTTTCCGCGGGAATGACCTCAAAGCTTTCTTCAGGGTCGAATGGCTAACCGGAAATTTCTGTCGGCCAATTAATTTATTTCTAAGCCAATAAAAAAATCTTACCCACCAGTAGTCATCGGGATGATTCCAAACCACCAAAGCCTCGTGAGATTCGGGCGTTTTCCCATTCCACTGGTCAATGGTTTTTAATTCTATGCCGCGGCTTTCAAAAAATTTCCTGAAAGAGCCGCTCCAAGCCGAACCAGCCAGAAATAATTTCCCTTGAAGCATATTCGGTCCCGGGGGTACAAAAAAAATTCTTTTTAAAGGAAATTCTTCCATCAAAATTTAGGTATGAAAAATCTAATGTTGTTTACCTAATTCTACCAGCAATTCGCCAAGAAAACCGCTCCGCTCGAGTGCCGAAGTAGAACTTCGATTCACTACGGGACAGGTAGGAAGGGTACCCAGCCGGCAGGATTTTGAAGAAGTCCCGCCCATCTCCAAAAAACGAAGTTTTGGGGTTAGATGGGCGAGGATACCGTACTCTCCGCGATAGAAGCAATACATTAATCTCATTCGGAGATAAGCGGGATCGCGCCAACTCTTACCGCTCGCCTTCTGGGCTCGCGGAGAGTTGAGGAAGCTCTCGGAGGCGAAAAAGCTCGGTCTTTGGCGAAGCCAAAGTTTTTCGCCGAGAGGCAGCGGCAGCGAGCCGCTGGAGCGAGCTGACCGCGGTTCCGAGAAACCTGCTGGCTTAACACTAACAATTCTTAAAATTTATGATACCAATTTTGCTTTTTTAGAATAAAGATAACCATACTTCTGGCCGCTCGAGCCCACAATTTTGTGACCTTTGGATTTAATAATTTTAACTACTTCGTCAAAGTTCTGATGGTACTCCAAGGAAATATTTTCTATCCGCTGGAATAATTCTTTTGGCGCGGCTGAAAGGATTGTTGTCTCCGCGCCTTCGCAGTCAAGCTTCAAAAGATTACAATATTCAATGTTATTTTGACGAAAAATGTCAGCGAGGGTTGTTGAGGAAGCGATAAAATACTCGCTGCTCTTGCTGCCCAGCTCAAGGGGCCTATTCCCCTCTTCTCCTCCTGGGCGCCTGAGTATTTTTATCTCCCCGGCTTTCGAAGAAACAGCCAGATTAAAAGCCGAAACATCGTAGTCTTTTATATTTTCCAAAAGAAGCCGGAATGAACGGGGGGTGGGCTCGTAAGCAAAAACCTTGGCGCCTTTCCGGGCGGCCAGCACCGAGAAAGCGCCGATATGAGCGCCAATGTCCAGAATAACATCCCCGGGTTTTATCCGATAATGCTTTTCATAAAGGTCCATCAGCCAGACCTCCTGGAAAACTCCTGGGCCGCCGGCTGAAAAATCAACTTGGAAAACAACGCCGTTTCTTAACCGGAAAACGCCACGACCGCTCTTTTTAAAAATTCCGAATCGGTAGCCCAGCCAAGTCGGCCAATCCTTGAACAAATAGAGGCCGCGGCCGACTAAACATATTCTTCGCCAGAACTTATTACATTTGGCAACGAAGAGCAAAGTGAAAATCATTTTATTTTCATTTTGGCCGAGCGAACCAAATAATGAAATTAAATTTCATCCATTTGGCAGCGAGTCCGCAAGGAAAACGAAGTTTTATTTGCGGCGACCACGCCCGACTCCCGCCCGCCTTGCTTCGCAAGGCGAAGCGGGCGGGTCGCCTGAGCGAACTCAGGGGGGCGGGGCGAACCAAATGAAAAAATGTTATACGCCGTGACATTTTTTAAACGTTAAGGTGGGTGGTTGGTGGATTGTCTGCTTTATATTATATTTATGAATAACCATTGCAGTCAAAAAAATCGTTCTACCGAAAACAAGCGCCACCGAATCTTTATGATTAATCAAAAAATCGACGCCAGATTTATTACCCTCGGCCTCATTGGCGCAGCCACCATTCTTTTGATGAATTGGCGCGGCTATCCTTTGAAATTAGCTGATGTTATTTTTGCCGCAGCCGGATTGACACTTTTCGCCAGCGCCAAGGCCCGGCAGGCAATTAAAATGTTCTGGCCAAAACTCCGGCCCTATGCCTTAAGTTTCGCCTTTATCGTTTTCTTTATTATCATTGCCCAAATCACCAGCTATTTCCGCGGCTATAATACTTCGCTGAATAGCGCCGTAATTTTGAACTATGCCAGGGTGATTTTTAATTTTCTCTTATTTCTCTTCTTGGCTTTTCTCGTCATTTATGAAAAAAGGGCCTTGCGCTTTCTGAGCTACGGCGTCCTAATTTCGCCTTTCTGGACAATTCCTGTGTTTTGGCCGACTGGAAGAATAATTTATCTCAGCGGCGGCCGCCTCACCGGGTTCGTGCAGTCGCCGATTATCTTCGGCTTGTGGATGGCGGTCGTCTATTTGATAGGACTGGGAATTATCCTCGACGCCAAAAGAAAATTCACAAAAATACTGCTCCTCGGCTGGCTCGTGATTGTCGCTAATTTTATCCTTTGGGCCGCCTCGCGCGCTTCCTGGCTCAGCCTCAGCGCCGCTATCCTTTTCTGGCTCTTGTTCTATCTTTTCTATCTAAAAAACTTCAAAAAAGCAGCGGCTGTCTTTTTCATCGTTCTCTTTACTTTCTCCATCGGCTACTTTCTCCTGCCCAAAATCGAAATCTTGAATCTCAATATCAAAAATGTTGTGGCTGAACGAGCGGTTAACTTCCTAACCCAACCTTCCAAGGAACAATCGCGCACCAAGGCCTGGCGGCTTGCCTCCTGGCAGCTAATTGGCCCGGCGGCTGGCCTTGGTTTCGGTTTCGGCGATTACCTTACTGCTTACCTGGGCAAAATCAAGACCACTGAAGACATAAACCTTCCTCATTCGGCCAATAATTTCTTTATCGAAACCGCTCTTGACGGCGGCCTGGGCGCGCTGGCGGCGATTATCTTTTTTTTCCTAAAGCTGGGCCGGGATATTAAAAGGGCTCTGGCGCGAATAGCCGAAAGAGATTTTTCTTCTTTGACGCTGGCTTGGTTTATTGCCGTTCCGGCCGTGGTAATCGATGTGTTTTTTACCGACGGCTTTCTTTTAAGGCACGTCTGGTTTGTCCTGGGGACTGGCGCCGGAGCCGCGCTTTCCATTGGAAAATTTTCCGAAAAAATTCCGGATGCTGCTTCTTAAAACGCTTTTAACCCTGGTTCGGAAACCGCAGAAGAACAAAAAGGTCTCCTGCCCCAATAACGACGCTAACCATAAATAAAGAGAATGAACTGAAGGCTTGGCTGAAAATGAAGCTGACAAAGCCGCCCGGCCTTCGGGCATATTGCCGACCCGGCAGAAAATAATGCCTTGGAAGCGCCTGAACCAAGCCAGCGCGTCGTCGCCGGCTTCGCGGTAAACATTCTCATAGAGAGCCGCGACCTTGGCAATGTCTTTGGCGCCATTTTCAAAATATATCTTGTCCTCGGACTGGCGGCGCAAATCCGGCTTCGCTATCTTGATGTAATGCCTGAAAATCGGCTGATGAATTACCATATACTGGAACTGCTTGTGAAACCGCATCATAAAATCAACATCTTCCAAACGCCTGATGGCTTCATCGAACCAAATACCCTGGTCGAAAAAAACCTTTCGCCGCAAAGCCCAGCAGCCACTGATGGCGTTTTCCCAAAAAACTTGGGTTGGCTCAAAATACGACCTGTTCCCATACTCGTCTCTGAGCTCCATGCTACAGGCAAAAGCGGCCACCAACGGCGGGAACAACGCCGCTTTTTCAACGACCAGCCGCGCCCCGTCAGGCAAAAATTCGTCATCGTCATCCAGAAACACAATAATTTCCCCGCGGCTGGCCCTCACGCCAAGATTGCGGCTGGCCGAGGGACCCTGGTGTTCCTGAAATAAATACTTAACTGTCCCTCCTTTAACATAGGGTTCCAAGACATCAGCAGTATCATCAGTCGAACCGTCGTCAACAATTATGATTTCAGTTTTATAATAGGTCTGATTCAGGGCGCTCGGCAGAGCCCGCTCGAGAAGAAGACGCGACCGGTTATAAGTGGGAATTATTATACTGACCAATGGTTTGGGCATAATCTGATTAATGAGTTTTAAAAAAAGCTTAATTCTCTTGCGCTTTATTTTTAAATACTTCTGTCAACAGCGATTCGGCCCGATGTTTCCAGGTGTGTCTGGCTAAAACAATTTTTCTCGTTTTTTCGGCTATGGCCCGCCGCTCTTTTTCCCGCGGCAGCCAGTAATCAATCAGTTGATTCATCTCCCGTAAACTCCCGAAGCTTTGGAGGATATCGCCCGGGAAAAGTTGCTTGGCTTCATGTCGCCAAGAAACATTATCCACAATCTGAAAAGCGCCGGCCAGGGCTATCTCAAAAGTTCGGGCCGAGAAGGAAGTGGTATGCGAAGCTGAGTGCAAGTTCAGCATAATCCGAGATTTGTTGTAAATCTCGTTCGTATCCTTGAAAGAAAGATTGTTAACTGACCGGGTCCGTGATTCAAGAACGGGAAAATATCTGTACCAATAATCAACTCCTTTGCCGAAAACGGCCACCTTATACTTTTCCGGGATACTGGCAATGGCTGAAGCCCGGATAAAACCGTCCCAGCTTTGCGGCGCCAGGCTACCGACGAAGGCTACATCATATTCTCTCTTCGCCCCGGGTAACGGCTGGAAAATGTCTGGGGAACCGGCGAGCGGCAGAAATTCGAACTCCGACTTCTCAAATAGGAGAGTCATCCAGGCCGGGTCAATTGTAAAAACTCCGCTGCTAAACTTCATGCTGGCCAAAGTATCTTTCCCGCCTCCCTGGGTCGGCGGCGAAGTCACCCAATAAATCACCTGATAGCCTCTATCTTTTATTTCTCTCGCCATTGAAGGCAGAATATTCCAGGTATAATCTAAAAGAATCACAACGTCAGGGTCTACCTGGAGAATGGAATGTACCCACTCCGCGCTGAGGCGGCCTCTGATGAAATCATCCGCAGCATATTGAAGCCGTGGAAGGCGCACCGCTATTTTACGACAGAGTTTGTCGAATCGGGAACCGCCTTCGTCGAAAAAAATAACTTCGTGGCCCAAAACCTGCAAAGCCTCACTTAAAAAGCCGTGATAGTTGCCATGCCAAGCTGTAGAAGTGAGATGAATGCGCATTGTTTAACTTAATACTTATTATGCGGCTCTACCTTTTATTTGCCAAGACCATCGCTGTGATATATAGTTTCCTAAATAATTAACGCGCTCATTGCCGATTGCTTCGGGTTTATGAAATCAGCAAAAAGAAAAAATAAGCGAGAGCCCTCCAGGGTGGCTGTTATTGGTGTTGGTATGGTAGGGAGACAGGTTGCCCGCTACTTTAAGGAGAAAAGAAAGTATGTTCGCGGTCGCAATCTTTTTTTGTTTGATACTGATTCCCGAAAAGGACTAGATGACGACCCGAATAAAGCCGATGTTATCTTTGTTGCCGTTCCTTCGCCGAATTACGCCGATGGCTCGGCTAACATCTCGTATGTCGAAAACTCCCTCCGACGCCTTAAGCCCGGGAAAATCGCCGTTATTAAATCAACCGTTCCTCCCGGGACCACCGAGTATTTTCAAAAAAAATATCCGCTTCTGAAACTCCTCTTCAATCCAGAATTTCTTACCGAAAAACAGGCCTGGAATAATTTTGTAAATCCCGATAGACAGATTGTCGGCTTCACGAAAAAAAGCCGTCCTTTGGCCCGGGGAATCCTCAATTTACTCCCCTCTGCCCCTTTTAGGTCGCCAGCCAAACAATATAATCTCACCGCCACCGAAGCTGAGCTTGTAAAATACGCTGGCAATGTTTATCTTGCTAGGCGCATTGTTTTTGCCAATGCTATCGCTGACATTACCAAGAAATTAAACGCTGACTATGAAAACGTCCGTCAAGGGCTGGCAGCTGATAAAAGAATCGGCCAGTCGCATCTTGATATAAACCACGGCGGTTATCGCGGCTTCGGCGGATATTGTTTCCCCAAAGACATGAAGGCCC
The DNA here is from genome assembly GCA_964505005.1 of uncultured Candidatus Saccharibacteria bacterium. GTDB lineage: Bacteria > Patescibacteriota > Minisyncoccia > UBA6257 > 2-01-FULL-56-20 > JACQKU01. The sequence goes on along the minus strand of CAZDFQ010000003.1, from coordinate 41,976 downwards.
TGATAGCGTATTGTAAACAGCTTAAACTTCATCGTTGCGCCGATCTCCTCGCTGCCGACTGGAAATTTAATAAAGAACTTCTTAATGAACAAGGCATCGCTATAGAAGACGTCTGGGTGCATGACCATGAATGGCTCCGGAACAAAATTCAAAACCCCTAATCCCAAAATGAAGATACTTATTACTGGCGGCTCCGGCTACCTCGGTTCGGAGACCAGAAAACGCCTCGGCCGTCGTTTTTCTTTTATTAATTTCGACATCAAAAACGATACTAAACATGACATTCGTAGCTTTCCCAGCGTAAAAAAAGCGGTTGTCGATATAAATGGCATTCTCCACTTTGCTGCCATCTCCAGGCCGAAGTGGGGATTTCAAGATCCCCGTCTTTGTCTAACCACGAACATAAACGGAACTTTTAATGTCTTAGAAGCGGTCCGACAGATGAATCCAGCCGCCTGGATAATTTTTGCTTCCTCCCGAGAAGTTTTTGGCAATCTTCGAAAACTACCAGCCAAAGAAGAATCACCACGGCACCCTTTGAATGCCTACGGCGTCTCTAAGAAAAGCGGCGAAGACTTACTCGAACAGTACGCCAAAAATTACGGCTTAAGATGCCTTACTTTGCGTTTCTGTGGGGTTTATACGGGCAAAAATGACATTTTAGATCGGGTAGTTCCGCGCTTTATAGGTCAGGCCTTACGCGATGAAAACATTACAATTGAAGGCAGTGGTAAACAATTAGGAGATTATGTCTACATCGATGATGTTATTAATGGCATAGAAAAAGCCGTCTCCTATATTTCTAAAAGACGGAGTGGATTTTACGATGCTATAAATTTGGTAGCCGAAAACCCAGTATCGCTTGAAGACCTAGCGAAAAGCATTCGACGATTCACTAAGAGCAAAAGTAAAATCGTTCATCTTCCGCCGCGCCACTATGACCAACAAGGATTCTTCGGTTCTTTTGCTAAAGCCGATAAAGTGCTAGAGTGGCAACCAAGAATTTCTTTAAAGATAGGGCTACAAAAATCAATCCGCGAGCTAAAACCGTTCTATCTTAGTAAACATTTCAAAATGGCTGGAAGGTCGCTAAAATAAATCTATAGATGAAAATATTAATAACTGGCGGGGCTGGTTTTATCGGCTCCAATTTAACTAAATATCATATGGATAAAAATGACGAGGTTATCGTCCTCGATAATCTTTCTCGTCCAGGCGTAGAACGCAACCTCAATTGGCTTAAAGCGAATGACGATTTTGAATTTATCAAGGAAGATGTCCGCCGCCCAGAAAAAATAATGAATGTCTTTCGCAATAATAAAAATATTAACATTGTCTATCATCAAGCCGGTCAAGTGGCAGTAACTACATCGATTAAAAATCCGAGAGAAGATTTTGAGGTTAATGCGCTGGGTACTTTTAATATTCTGGAGGCAATGCGGAATTTTACGCCAGCGGCAATATTAATCTATTCGTCGACCAATAAAGTTTATGGCAATTTATCGGACATAGAAATAATAGAGTCAGAAAAACGCTATTTTTTCAAAGATAAAAACTATGAGAAAGGGGTATCAGAAAATAGAAATTTGAATTTCCATTCGCCTTACGGTTGCTCGAAGGGAGCAGCTGATCAATATGTTATTGATTACTCACGCCTTTATGGACTTAAGACCATCGTCTTCAGGCAGTCCTGCATTTACGGTTACCGCCAAATCGGCCTCGAAGACCAAGGCTGGGTTGCCTGGTTCGCCATTCAGTCGCTCTTCAAAAGGCTTATAACTATTTACGGCACCGGCAAGCAGGTAAGAGATATACTTTTCATTGACGACTTAATTGCTGCCTACGAACAGGCAATAAAAAACATCGACAAGACCGCTGGTCGCGCTTACAACCTGGGCGGCGGGGTCCCTAACTCGATTTCTCTGCTTGAATTGATAGATTTTTTAAATGAAGTAAGCGGCAGCAAAACGCAATATAAATTTGCTGATTGGCGCGAAGGAGATCAAAAAATTTTTATCGCTGATACTTCTCGGTCGGAACAGGATTTCGGCTGGACTCCCAAGATAAATAAAGAAAAAGGCATTAGGATGCTTTATGAATGGTTAAACGATAACCAACAACTCCTTAAATAAATTTCCTCCTCGGCTTACTCAAAATACGGCGACGGCGGCAAATCCAAGACCCGGGCGGCTTTTATAAGCTCAGCCAGCCCTTCGTTCATAGAAACAACTGTCTTGAACCCGAGGGAATTGATTTTTTCAAAAGAAGTAACAAAATCCCGCTGCTCAATGTCTTTGGAAACATCGGCAAAGTGAAGATAGAAGTCAACTTTTTCTTTAATGAGGTTACAAATTTGTTCTTTGGAAAGCTGCAGGTTGTTGTCGCCGACATTGTAAATTTCTCCTTTCATCTTCGGATAATTTTTAAGGGCGAAAATGAACGCCCGGGCCATGTCGCTGACATGGATAAAACTCCTCGTGAAATTCCGCTCATAAACAATAAGGGTTTTCTCGCGAACCGCCCGATAAGTAAAATCATTAGGCAAAACATCCAAACGCATACGCAGCGAAACGCCGAAAGCTGTGGCAAAGCGGTAAACGACGAACTCGCCGTTATTTTTGACGATTTCTTCGGCTTCGGCTTTTTGTTTGCCGTAATCGCTCAAAGGATTCAAGGGCGTGGTCTCGCTACAATATTTTTCAATAATTTTCCCGTAAGTGCTGTTGGTCGAAGCAAAAAGAACGGGAATCCTGCCAGCGGCGGCCTCGACCAGAACCCTGGTGCCGTTCACATTGATGTCGCGCGAAAGAACCGGGTCTTTCCGGCAAGCTGGAAAACCGACAATGGCCGCCAGATGGATTATAATGTCGATTCCTTCAACCGCTTTCTCAACCGCTTCTTTATCGCGGATGTCGCCGCGGCTGAATTCGTAATTTTTATCCGATAAGAAAGGGAGAATGGGATTGCCGCCGAACCGCAAAATGTCCAAAGCCCGCACTTCATAACCGTCTTTCAGTAAAAAATCCGTGAGCACGGTGCCGACATAACCAGCGCCGCCCGTGATTAAAATTTTTTTAAAATCCTTTCCCATAAGAATCAAGGAATTCTTTTAAATAATCTTCGGAAGTTTTCAGAGCGTATATTTTTCCGAGTTTTGTCACCTCCATCTCGTATTCCTGGAGCTGGGCTTCTGGAGAAACCGCTATCGTCTTTTGGAAAACTTCTTCGGCTTTTTTAAAGGAGAAAGTTCCGCGGCCGCCCAGATTAAACACCTCGTTAGAAATATTTTCGGCAACCAGTTTTTCTATGATTTCGGCGATGGCTCGGGTGGTAATAATTTGCAAACGCGAATCTTTGGTAATAAAAAGCGGCTGCCCGACCAGAATATCATAAATCGGTCCCTTTTTTAAACTTCGCCCCAAAATAAGTGCTAAGCGTAAAATCAAAAAATCGCGGCCGCGATTGCGGACGAGCTCCTCGCTCAAATATTTGTGCAAGCCATAAGGCGGAAGTTTTGAATAATCGATAACTTGGGTTTCTTTGGTGGTGGCTGGCTTTCCGTGTTCCGGATAGACATCGCTCGAAGAAATATAAACGTACTTTTTGAATTTGAAATCCAAGACACTTCGATAAACTGAAACTGTTGACGCCTCGAAATCCTCCAAAGGATGGGTGTTGGCCCAGAAGCGGCGGCTGTTGCCATTGGCATTTACCAAAACATCGAATTCTTGGCCGCAGCAGTTTTCATAATTATCCAAATCAATCGCTTCAAGGGGAAATTTTTTGGCTAAAAAGCGGACCAGGTCGCTGCCGAGCATGCCGCGGCCGCCGAGCACTGCTATAGTTTTAGTCATAGGTTTGGTTTTGGATGCCAGTCCTTTTATCCCTATAACGGAGGACGAATTTGTCCCAAGTTTCCGCTAAGCGGAAAATCCGTCGCGCAGTTACATCGTATATCTCTACTAACTCGTTACAAAGTGTCGGGTCAACATTGTAGATATCTCTGCATTGCGAGATGCCAACAACCGTTTCATTGCATTCTGCCATTGCATCGTCAAGGTATTTCTGGAAACCGAGCTTTTGGTGTTTTTTGTCGTATCCCTCGGCAATCAGCCGCGGGATAGCCTTGGTTGATCTGGATAACTGGTCCCGCAAATCAAACTTTTCCTCTCTCGGCAATTTCGGAAGTAGTCCCTTGTGCACTCTAACACCAGCTTGGTAGCTGTCTTGATATACATCTAAATCTGTAAAATTATGAATCGCTTTTCTTATTTCCATAATAAAATACCGGCGCCTATACCAAAACCCATAATCTAATGTTTAATGGCATAGTCGTAGTTTTTTTCCAGCCAGGCCAGGGTTTCCTTAATGCCTTTTTCGAGGGGCGTGGGCGGCAGCCAGCCGCTTAATTTTTCTTTCATTTTCGCCACGTTGAAAGTTTTTTTAAGCGCGCCGTCCGGCCGAGAAGTGTTATAAATGAATTCGCCGTTCCAGCCGATTATTTTTTTGATAAGCTCCGCCAAATCTTTTATCGAAATGCCGACGCCGCTGGCAATATTAAGCGGCTCGCTGTCTTCGTAAACCTCAGCAGCCCGCAAAATGCCTTCCGCGCCGTCCTCGACATAGAGCCAGTCGCGAACCGGCTTGCCGGTTCCCCAGATTTCCACTGTCGGCAAATTATTCTTCTTGGCGTCATAAATTTTCAAAAGCAGAGCGGCCAGGGCTTTGGATTGAGCGGGGTTAAAATGCTCGCCTGGTCCGTACATATTCGCCAGAATGAGATGAAGGGAATTCCAGTTGTATTGCCGCTTCAAGGCGGCGCCGTAGGCCACTGAGGCCTTGCGAGCAAAACCATAGCTGAAAACCGATTCGTGAATTTGGCCGTTCCAATAATTTTCTTCCTTAAGTTCGTCTTCGTTCTCGTAGCCGGGGTAGGAGCAGCCGGCCACCACGTTCACGAATTTTTTAACGCCGGCCCGCTGGCTAGCTGCCATCAAGAAAAGCCCCATCTTCACATTGTCCAAAAAAATCTCCGCTTCTCGGCCCTTATGAAAGCCGATGCCACCCTGAAAAGCCGCGCAGTTTATGACGATGTCCGGCTGGATTTTTCCTAAATAATCGTGGCAGATTTTTTCGTCTCGAAAATCAATGCCTTCGCTGGTCCGCGGCACGAAAACTTCCGCGCCGGCGTCTTTAAGCCGCCTGGCAATCCGCGAGCCCAGAAAACCGCCGCCGCCCGGAACCGCAATTTTTCTGTTTTTATAATAGGAGAAATCACCACTCATGCCAGCCTTCGTAGCCAATAATTCTTTTAATAAATGTCTTTAAAATCCGCTTCTTATTCTGAATACTATCACGGAAGGTCGGTTGTCTGCCAGCGTTCGGCCAGAATTTCAAGGGGTGGAGAAGTTCATAATCGCTGAAAAGCAGTTTTGGAGCAAGATAACGGCCGTCCAGCTTAATTTTCATTTTGTAAAATCGCCGCATGTCCACCGCTGAAAAATTATGGGCGGCCAAAACGCTGTGAACAATCTGTTCAACGCCGCCGTTTTTTATCGCCCGAATTTCGGGAATTTCCAAAAGTTTTAATTTGTCCGTGGTGGCTGCCAAGAAATCACCATAACCCCCAAAAAACGTCTTGGTATTTTTGAAATAGGTAGGAAATTTATCCAGCAGCAGTTTTCTCACCTGGTCTTCTCGGGAGCTGTTGGCTTGGCCGCCCCGGCGGTCAACGCACCAGTAATCATGCCCTTGAGGAAACGGGTAGGTGTCAATGTCGGTTCTGCCCATTCCTGGCTGCCAGACCGGAAAGGCCCGGCCGATCATTCCGTATTCGTCGGCTTTTAGCCTCGAAAAAATCTCCTGGTCGGTCGGCTGGCAAACCAAATCGTAATCATGAATAACCCAGCCATCAAAACCGGCGAATTGTTTCAAAACATCAAGCCAGACATGATATTGAAGCCCGGAGATGCTGCCCCGCGGTCCTGGCCCGAAATAGTAAACCAAATGAAAATTATCTTTCTCTTTAAATTTGGAAATGTCGATGCTCTCCTTGTTGCAGGCCAGAACCAGAAAAGCCGTTCGCTTTTCGTCTAAGTAAAAGCGACGGAGCTCCTCAATCAAATCTTCCCGGAAAGTAATTATCAGGCGGGCCAGCTTCATTCTCTCCTCAAAAATTCCTTTAACTCCAGTGGAAAATCAGTGCAAATTCCGTCTACAGCCAAGCTAACCAATTTTTCCCAGGATTTCTCCGGATTGGCGGCCAATTCATGGCGCGGCTCCGTTGCTCGATGAAGCTCCGGCGAAATCGCGTAGACCTTTTTCCCGGCTAGCCGAATGGCTTTAATCTGCTCTTCATTATAAACAGCGCCGAGTTTGGTCCATTCGTCCCACCAGATGATGTCGCCCTCCAGTAGCCCCAACACCTCTTCCAAAAAGTAAATGGTTTTTAAAAAATGCCCTTCGCCAACCGAGAAACCTATCTGGATATTGGGAAAAGTTTTTCTGATTTTTCTGGCAGTTTCGATGGTCGGGTCGAAAAGAAAAACTGATTCTATCCCCTCAAACAACTTGCCGGCCTGATTCCCAAGTTCAGGCGCCTCATCTTTAAGATGAACAGCCACAGGATGACTAAAGGTCTTGAAGAGCGGGATGGCAGCTTCTGCCTGGAGCAGTTCTGGAAAAACCGGTGGCTCATGAGAAATGACCACCTCGCCATTTAAACCGATTCGGATATCGGTTTCCAGCCCGCAATCAGCCTCCTGGGCTGCCCGAAAAGCTTCCAGGGTGTTCTCCGGCTTGCCAAAGCCAAGGCCGCGGTGAGAAAGAATTTCCATCATAAGGCCTTGTAAAAAGGAGTGGTCAGAAAATATTCCAAATCCTCCGGCGTCCCCCAGCCAAACATTTTTTCTCCGGGAATTTCATAAATTTTTATCTTTTTATCTCGCAAAATCATTTCGTTGTAAGTCGGGCAGACATAAAATTCATTGTTTGTCCTGATGTCTTTTCTTATCATATCTTCAGCCGCCTCCACGAAATACTTGCCGTGTTTGTAATAATAAATCCCGACCGTGGCGTTATCGCTAATCGGGTTTTTTTCAGCCACTTCATCAACAAAGCCGTCTTTGCCCACTTTGGCAAACGACCACTTGGGATGAGTGGCTTTAAAAGTCATAATCAGGCCGTCGACATCATCATTTTTAGCTGCTGAAATAAAATCGTCTATCGAGATATCGACATATTGGTCAGAATTGGCAATCATCAAGGGCTCATCATTATTAATATATTCCTTGGCCAGAAGCACGGTGCAGGCGGCGCCGGCCGTCAAACCATCGACAACAACGATTGGCGAATCCGGCGCAATAAGATTTAACAAGCCGCCTAAATTATATTTGTTGTAATGTTCTCGGCGGCAAATGAATATAAACCGGTGGTCGATTCTGGGACACAAATTTTGCGCTACCCATTGAACCATTGGTTTTCCTTTTATTTCGATAAGCGGCTTAGGGAAAGAATAGCCTTTCTCCTGGAATCTTTTTCCTAAACCAGCTAAGGGGATGACGATATTCAACATGTTGTTATTCTACATTTGGTTCGCGCCGGGACATTTTTTAGAGGTCCTCTAAATGACGGGAGAGTAATCTTAAGTTTACCTCGGCCGGCCCGCTGACGACAACAACCGTGGCGCCGCTGGCTTTAGCCGCCTCGATGCCGGGCGGGGCATCCTCAACAATAAGGGTTTCCTCAGCTGTGACGCCCAGCCGTTCCATAGCCATTAGATATATTTCCGGATGCGGCTTATTGTTCTCGACATCCTGATTGCTCAAAACAACATCGAAATAATTTTCCAACATCATTTTCTCCAGCATCATCTCCACTGTCGTCCGGATAGCGTTGGAGCAGACGCCGAGCTTGAATCCTTTTTCTTTAAGTCGTCTTAAAAGAAGTTGTTTATCGAAGGAGGGTCTGGCGAAATTATAAATATAATCGGTCGTGTGTCTCTGTTTCATCTCCGAAATGAAATCGTGAAGAGCCGGCGACAGCCCTTTTTCTTCGCTGAGCTTGGCCAGTTTCTTTCTGGTCGGCAGGCCGTTGTAAAAACCGTCGTGTTCCTCGCGGCTAATCGTAAAACCAAAAAGGCCGAGGGCTTTATTAAGGGCTTCGTAGTGCCAATCCCTGGCTTCGAGCAAAACGCCGTCGAGGTCAAAAAGAACCGCTTTCTTAGCGACCTGATTCATGGTCATCATTCTATGTCTAAGAAATCAAAAAATCAATTTACAGCCGCAAATCTCTGGTTGCCGAAACAGAAACCGTTGAATTACTTGGAATTAGCTTTATACCAGTCAATCGTTTCTTTCAGGCCGGCTTCGAAATCCGTCCTGGCTCTGAAGCCGAATTCTTTCTCGGCCCGGGAAACATCGAGCATTCGCCGCGGCTGGCCGTCCGGCTTGGCCAGGTCCCAGCGAATCTCACCTTTAAAATCCATCAAGCGGCAGATAAGGCCGGCTAAATTTCTGATGGAGATTTCCCGGCCAGAACCGAGATTCACCGGTTCGGACTTATCATACTTTTCTGCTGCTAAAACAATGCCTTCAGCCGCATCCTCGACATATAAAAATTCGCGGGTGGCTCTCCCGGTGCCCCAAACTTCGATGTAATCCCTGCCTTCTTTTTTGGCATCAGCGACTTTTCTAATCAGAGCCGGAATCACATGCGACCTTTGAGGGTCAAAGGTATCGCCAGGGCCGTAAAGATTAACCGGCAGCAAAGCAATCGTCTTAAAGTTGTGTTGCCGGCGGTAGGCCTGGGCTTGGATAATTAAAGCTTTTTTGGCCAGACCATAAGGCGCATTGGTCTCTTCCGGATAGCCGTTCCACAAATCCTCTTCTTTAAAAGGCACTGGGGTGAATTTCGGGTAACTGCAGATAGTCGCCAGAACAATCATCTTTTCCGCGCCGGCTCGGTAAGCGGCCTCAATCATCTCCGCGCCCATCACAATGTTGTCGTAAAAAAGTTCTCCGGGCTTTTCCTGGTTGAAACCGATGCCGCCGACTTTGGCCGCCAGGTGGATAACCAGGTCTCGGCCCTCAACGACTTTCTTGCAATTCTCTCTCTCGCGCAAATCATATTCAGCCGAGCGCGGCCCAAAAATGTTCTCCTTTGATAAGCCGCGCTCCAAAAGCTTCTTAACCACATAGGAACCAAGAAAGCCGGTTCCGCCGGTAACTAAAATTTTTTTGTTCTTCAAATCAAGGCTCATAAATTCTCGAAATATTTTATGGTCTCCTTAAGGCCGGCTTCGAAATCCGTCACGGCTTTAAAGCCGAATTCCTTCTCGGCCCGGGTCGTATCCATCATCCGTCTCATCACGCCATCGGGCTTGGAAGAATCGAAGCGAATCTCGCCTTTAAAATCCATTAACCGGGCAATCAAATTAGCCAGTTCTTTTATGGAAATTTCCCAGCCGGAGCCGAGATTGACCGGCTCGGGTTTGTCATATCGTTCCAGAGCCAGGATAACGCCTTCAGCCGCATCTTCCACGTAAAGAAAATCCCGGGTGGGCCGGCCGGTTCCCCAGGGCTCGATGAAATCCTGGCCGGTTTTTTTCGCCTGCCAGATTCTCTTGATGATCATAGGGATAACAAGGTCGCTTTCCGGTTTTTCGCCCGGACCGTACATATTTGTCAAAAGAAGATGGATGGCGTTGAAACCGTATTGTTTCCGGTAGGCCTGGGCCTGAACCAAAAGCATTTTCTTGGCCACCGTGTAAGGAATATGAAGCTCTTCCGGCAAGCCGTCCCAAATGTCCCCTTCTTTGAGCGGCAAACTGGCCCGCTCCGGGTATTCCGTCGCGCTCCCGATGGTAACGAATTTTTTGACGCCGGTCAGCCGCGCGGCTTCCATCAAATACACACCCATCGTTAAGTTGTCGTAAAAAGTTTTGGCCGGATTATCTTGGTGGAACAAAACGCCGCCGGTAACGCCGGCTAAGTGAATAACCAAATCGCAACCGGTCACGGCTTCGAAGCAATTCTCTTTTTCCCTTAAATCGAATCGGGAAGAGGGCGGCGCGAAAATATTCTCCTTGGCCGCACCCCGCTCCAAAAGTTTTCTGACCAGGTGTTGTCCCAAAAATCCGCTGCCGCCGGTAACTAAAATCTTTTTCCTCTTAATGTCCATAAACTCTCGCGGCGGACCTCTTATAACTGAATTTTCTCGGCGTAGTCCTTAAGTCCGTGTTTTTCCAAGTCGTGCTTCAGCATAATTTTGACTAAATCATCGAATCTGATTTTTGGCTGCCAGCCGAGTTTCTCTTTGGCTTTCCGGGCGTCGGCCACCAAGTTTCCGACTTCGGTTGGCCGGTAGTAGCGCGGGTCAATATCAATGTGCTTTTGCCAGTCAGAAATTCCAACCAGCCCGAAAGATTTTTCCACAAATTCTTTAACCGAGTGATTTTCGCCGGTGCCGACCACATAGTCGTCCGCTGCCGGCTGCTGCATCATCAACCAGGCCGCTTCCATGTATTCCGGCGCATAACCCCAGTCCCGTTTGGCTTCCAGGTTGCCCAAATAAATTTTTTTGTCCAGACCGGCCAGAATCCGCGCAATGCCGCGAGTAACCTTCTTGGTAACGAATGTCTCGCCGCGCCGCGGACTATTATGGACATGAATTTTCCCAATTCCGCAGTGAAATTCTCCAGATGATGTTTCCAAATCATAAAACCAGCCTTGATAGCGAGGTAATTCAACAATCTTTTTCACCTCCAGAGAATCTTTGCGCAAGTGATGAATGGGTTCGCAAGAGCCGCCGCGCTGAATCTTCCTGATAAATGTCCGGGATATACCACTCATCCGATTCATTCCGCGTTGCGAAACCCCAGCAACAATAAGCTCCCTTACTGTTTCTTCTTTCTCTTTGTTATCAACTGTAGAAAGGATGTTCAAAGAATAAAATATTCTTCCGTCGTCTTTAGTTTCTACGGTAAGATTAATATCCTGCTCTGTTGTCTGGTCAATGAGATACCATAGCCCCATCGCCAAGGTTGCTGAATTGGTCTTAAAATTTCTGAATTCATATACGCAAGGATTGGATTTTAATCCATCGGTAGCATTGTAGCCGCGGAGAAAAGCCGTCATGATATGTTTCGGAGCATTCAGAATGACTTTAGGCGCCCGTTTCGTTCTATCGCGGTTATACATATCAAGTTTCCGCAGCCACTCATTATTGCCATTCAAAATAAGCTGCCCAACTACCTTCTCTGGCTTAAATCCGGAACGAGTAGGATGGTAACGCGTACTTCCTCTCGTAACTTTGCGCCACAATAAATCAAAATACTCCCTTACCGCTGGCGATGAATTAGTAAACTTTCCGTACACTCCAATTCCGCGTTTGGCGTGGCTATATGAACCGTCGCCCACCATCATACCCATAAGTTCCGCCTCCTCCTCTGAAATGCAATTCTTTTGCGGAGAATCCGGGAGGTCTATCATCTCCATTCTATCGCCGATTGAAATTTCTGCTGTTTTTTTCTCTTCTTTGCCGTCCATAAAAGCAATATGGCTCGAAGTTGCCAGATACGCTCCGATACGTGCATTTATGAAACGCGGCTTCTTATTGTCATTTTCAATATCATGAGGATAGGCAGAAGCATGAGTCGCATCCACCCAACCATCTTCCCCCCATACCTGAATGCCGGAGACCTGTTTTGATTGATAACGATGCACGCTTTCGTCAAATTCTACTATTTCACTGATTGGCCTTATATCAAATTCCTTTTCGTCTTTCTTTTTACAAAACATCGGCATAAATGAGGCTACTGTTTCGTGATTGAACAGTATGCCGTTGACCGCAAAAATCCCGTAGGCCTCGCGGTAGTTCTTGGTGGTGTAAAAAGCGAAAACCTTGGAAATGCCGTAGGGGCTGCGGGGCTGGAAAGGCGTGTTCTCATTCTGCGGCGGCGGCGCGGCTCCGAACATCTCTGAACTCGAAGCTTGGTAAAATTTGACTTTTTTGCCGGTGTATTCTTCGTAATCCTTAATGGCTTCGAGCACGCGCAGGGCTCCCAAAGCCGTGATGTTGGCGGTGTATTCCGGGATGTCAAAACTTACCCGGACATGCGACTGGGCGCCAAGATTGTAAATCTCGTCCGGCTTAATTCTATAAATGAGTTTGCGGATGGTGTTGGCATCAGCCAAATCGCCGTAGTGAAGAAACATCTTTACGCCGTTCACGTGCGGGTCTTGGTAAAGATGGTCAATGCGACTGGTGTTGAATGTTGAGGCGCGACGAATAACGCCGTGGACTTCGTAATCTTTACCAAGCAGAAGCTCAATCAAATATGAGCCATCTTGTCCCGTCGCTCCGAAAACTAAAGCAATTTTTTTACTTCTTTCTTGATTCATAATATCTTTTTATCCCCTCAATCATTTTTTGCCTTATTATCGGATTTTGCCATTGCTTTTTTAATCTATCCGAATGCATCTTTCTGTATTCTGGAAGGGCGTTCAACCATCTTCCAAACGGTTTTTCTTCGAGTTCTTTCAAAATATCTATTGCTTTCTTTCTCTTTATAATCAGATACGGCACAATCTGCTTTAAAGCCCGATAACATCTGTTTGAACCTTTCAAGCTGTATAGGTATAATGCTTTCCTCCCTTTGTGGCTTTTATGCCAGCCAGTTCTGTTAATTTGAGACCCGCAGCCCACAATCCTTCTAACCTTACAAACAAACTCCTTGTTCGTATTAGCCAGCTGAATACATACCCTCCTGCCCTCTCTGCCATAATTATATAAACCAATTGACCCCTCTCCATCAATAACGCCGGCTAACCAGCTGGCCTCTTCTTTTTTGAATTTTCTAACTTCTGTTTTTCTGTCAATCCAAGGCTTCATCCATAAGAATATAGCAATTAACTACCATCTTGTAAATTAAGCAGGAAGCTTAAGCCGCCAATTTTCTATCTGACAAGAATTAAGCTGCCCGCCTAAACAGTAAACACGCTAAAATGCCGAGGTCGAAGAACCGCTAACTTCTCCAATCGGCAGCGAGGCAACATCCGCCCGAGGCGGACGATTGCCGTTCCCTGCCTGCCGGCAGACAGGGAACCGATTGAGGAAACGAAGTTTCATAAACTTTTGAAAGCCGCTAGAATTTTTTCATCATCAGGCCACTGACTGATAATTTGCCGACCGATGGCTTCGGCCGCGGCCTTGTCGCCTTTCAGCCGGTAAACATCGAAAAGACCGTAAAGCGGCTGGGGCCGTTTTGGTCCTAATTCCTGGGCTTTTTTGAAATACTTCTCAGCGCTATTAAGATAGCTGATTTCGCGGGTTTTTAAATAGGCGCTCTCGTTCAAAGCCCCCAAAAGATAAAGATTCTGGCCAAAACTCATTCCCCGGCCGCGATTAATAATCGGTTCGTAATAATTTTCAACGTACCTTATCATTTCTTTAATCCCCTGGGACTGGGGGATGGAATTCAAGCTATTAATAATACTATTAGCAACGCTGCGCACCAGTTCTTCCTGACCGATTGGCGAGGAATAGTCAAGAGGGATAGAAAATATCCGTTCAAAGTCGCTGATTGTTCTTATTGCCGAAGTGCTTTGCATGGCCTCGATAAAAAGAGTTGACTTTCGCCAGGGCAGATAAGAACCGTAATAGTCAATAGCGATAATGAAAACGACAACGGCTATGGCAATGGCTTTTTTGATTACGGGGCTCATAATTTTAGGCTACGAAATACGAATTATTTACGAATATACGAAATTATATTCAGCCACAAAATACCTAATTTCTCATTTCTGATTTCTCAGCTCCGTAGAATAAATAGCACGCAAAGGCAAAAACTAAAAACACATTTAGATAAATCGGGAAAACATTGAAGAGCGCCAACCCTTGAACCAAGTAACCGGCTGGCATGGCCGCCAGCAAGGCCTTTTTAGCCGGCTTGTCAAAATCAGAATTCCTTTTCCACCACTCGCGATAAAATACCAGAAATATCCCCAAAAAACTCAGGAGTCCCAGAATCCCTGTCTCGGCTAAATAATCAAAAACAAGGCTGTGAGCATAATCAAACCAGGTTTCGGAGTTCTGGCCAGGAACATAATGCCGGGGGTCAAAATATTTATCGAACACCGCGGAAAAATTCTCCGGTCCCCAGCCGAGAATCGGCCTCTCTTTAAAGCCCTGCCAGGCCGAATTCCAAGTCCAGAGCCGCGTCTGAAAAGTCCGGTCGGAGAAAGCAAGGTCGAAGAGCCGGCCGCTCGGCAATTGTCTAACGAAAGCCGTGTTGCGGTAATAAATAAGAACAGTCAGCAAAATTACCAAAACCGCGATTAGAACCAGCAATTGTTTCCGCCGGGCCTGATTCTCAATAACCAACACCGCTAAGAAAACAAAAGTAGCGGCAACCAAGCCCACAAAAGCCCCGCGCGTTTGAGAAGCAATAAAGAAGACTGTCAAAAAGGCGGCCGCCGCTCCGTATAAAATGTTTTTTAAAAGTTTCGAGCCGGACTCGGACAACCATAGCCAGAAAATATAAAAAAGCGAGAACATCAGGTAAGGCGCCACATAAGCCGGATTGCCAAGCGACCCTTGAAATCGCGGCCCGACGAATAATCGGCCCAAGAACGTCGGATTACTCAACTTGCCGTTAGAAAAATAAGGGCCGACAAACCCAAAAGGATTGGCGAGCTCTCCGGTTAGAGGATTAGCGGTGAAAGCCGCCGCTCCCATACCATAAAGAATCATTCCCGCGGCCGCGGTCAGCGCCAGCCAAAACAGCCGCTGCCAGTCCTTCTTTTCTTTAAAAAGAAAAACCAGAAGAAAGAAAAAGGCATAATAATGAAGCATTTGGAAGCCACCTTCGCCGCGCTCGTAATTAGACCAGAAAGCCGCCCGGGAATCAGAGGCAAAAATCGTGGCTAACATAAACGCCAGAACGAAAATGGACACGGCCAGAAAAAGCGGCTGCTTGAACAATTTCTTCAAGCGGGCGAGCCCCTCTCCCTTCCTGGCCTCAAACCCCAACCCCAAAATAAAAAAAATCAGCGCCCATTCAACGCTGGTTCGAAAAAAATAATCCTTGCCGCCAATAAACGGAAAAAATGTCCAGTTCAAAACAATCAAAACGCTGAAAACCGAGACGTAGAGGAAAAATTTAGAAAGCTTTAATAGCATGCAAGTATCGGCATTAATCAGCCGTCGTCAGCATAAATCAGCGTTAGAACTTGAGCATTATTTCCAAGCGCTGATTAATGCTGATTTTAGCGGATTGATGCTGATAATTTGATTTTCACTTTGCGTATTCGACGGCTCTCACCTCGCGGATGACATTGACTTTTATCTCGCCAGGATATTTTAACTCGGACTGGATGCGGTTGGCAATTTGCCGCGCCAAATCCAGGGCGCCAAAATCATCTATTTTTTCCGGGACGACGAAAACCCGGAGTTCCCGACCAGCGGAAATGGCGTAAGCATTTTTAACGCCCGGAAATTCATTGGCCAGGCGCTCCAAGTCGGTCAGTCGCTTGATGTAATTTTCGAGGGTGCCCCGCCGGGCGCCGGGCCGGGCCGCTGACAAAACATCGGCTGCGGTCACCACATAAGCTTCGGGGATGGCAAAAGGGTAATCTTCGTGGTGCGACTGCATCGCCTGAATCACCTTTTCGTCAAGGCCGTATTTCTTCAAAATCTTTATGCCGATTTCCACATGCGTTCCTTCAACTTCGTGGTCAATGGCTTTGCCGATATCATGAACTAGGGCGGCCTTTTTAGCCACGGCCACATTCAAGCCCAACTCAGCCGCGAGCATTCCGGCGAGATGCGCCATCTCAATAGAATGAGCTAAAACATTCTGTCCAAAACTGGTCCGGAAATGAAGCCGACCAAAAAGCTGCAAAACCTCTTTGGGTAAATCATAAATGCCGACTTCGGCGGCGGCTTCTTCGCCGATTTCCAGCACCCGCTTGTTCAATTCCTGCTTAGCTTCTTCAACTTTTTCTTCGATTTTAGCCGGTTGGATTCGACCGTCTCTGATTAACTTGGTCAAAGCCAGGCGGGCTACTTCTCTCCGGAAAGGGTCGAAGGAGGAGATAACGATGCTGTCCGGCGTCTCGTCAATGACCAACTCGACACCGGTGGCGCGTTCCAAAGCCCGAATGTTGCGGCCTTCCCGACCGATGATTTTCCCTTTTAATTCTTCGTCAGCCAAGGGGAAAACCGTCGTGGTCAATTCGGAAACATGAGAGCGGGCATAACGCTGGATAACGGTGGTCAAAACATCAAGCGACCTCCTCTCAATTTCTTCCTCGCGTTCCCGGTCTAATTTCTGTAAGGCCTCGGCTAATTCCCGACGCTCATCTTCCTTAATCTGCCGAAAAAGTTCTTGTCTAGCTTCTTCTCTCGACAGACCGCTTATTTTTTCGAATTCAATTTGAAGCCGATTTCTAATTTCGACGATTTCTTTTTCCCTGTTTTTAAATTCTTCCTCGCGTCTCTTGAGCCGGCTTTCCTCTTCGCTTAAAGAAGAAAATTTTTTATCGAGCAGTTCTTCGCGCTGGAATAATCTTCCTTCCAGTTGCCGGAGTTCCTGTTGCCGCTTCTTTTCTTCGGTTTTTAAGTCGGCCGAAACTGCCGCCGCTTTTTCTTCGGCTTCTAAAATTATTTTCCGGGCTCGGGATTCAGCTTCGTCAAGCCGCTCCTTGCTTTTTCTTTCAACTGATTCGGCCTGGCGAGCCGCCCAAAAATGCCGCACCCAGTAGCCGAGAATCAAACCTAAAATTAGGCCGCTGACCAGCGCCGGGAACGAAATGTTCATAATTATTTGTCCCTAAATTCTTCATCTTTTAATTGCAATCCGAATCTACGAATGCATCCGAATGATACGAATAATTTTTAATTAGACATTCGGGTCATTCGAGTGAAATTCGGGTTATTCGGGTCGCTATTGTGAATTTTTTAGGAAAAAATTTTAAGTGACTCTTTAATTTTTTTATTTTAACAAGTCGATATTATTAGTCAATACTCCGAAAATCGTCTAAAATCTCCTAAACCCCAAAATTATGAAAAAAAGCGTAGTTTTAATAATCTTGGACGGCTGGGGCATCGGCCGGAACGACGAATCAAATCCGATTTATGTGGTCAAACCGGAGAATTTCCGGATGCTTGAAGAGAATTTTCCGGTCGGCAGCTTGCAGGCCTCGGGTATCGCCGTTGGTCTCCCCTGGGGAGAAGTCGGCAACAGCGAAGTCGGCCATCTGACCATTGGCGCCGGCAAAGTCATCTATCAATACTTCCCCAGAATCATCATGGCCATCCAAGACAAAAGTTTTTTTGAAAATAAGGCACTGAAAGATGCTTTTGGCCATGCCAAAAAAAACAACTCGGCTGTTAATCTAATCGGCCTCCTGACCGAAGCCAATATCCACGCTTCGCTCGAACATCTTCAAGCGCTCATCCAGTTCGCGGAAAATGAAAAAGTGGATAACGTAAAACTCCATCTTTTCAGCGACGGCAAAGACAGTCCGCCGAAAACGCTTGAAAAATTTCTCCAGAAAATTCCTCAGGGAAAACTGGCGACGCTCACGGGCCGCTATTATGCCCTGGACCGAACCCAAAACTGGCATCTGATTCAAAGAACTTACGAGTGTCTGACGGGTCAAGGCGGCCAAGTTGTTTCGAGCCTGGAAGAATTGACAAAAATCATCAAGAAAAATTATGACGACGGCCTCACCGAGGAATTTCTGCCGCCGCTCCGACTGGCTTCAGCCAAACCAATCGAAGATAATGACGCCGTGATATTTTTCAACTTCCGCGAGGACTCCATCCGCGAACTGGCCGAGTCGTTCATTCTGAATGACTTCAACAAGTTCTCGCCCAAAAAATTCAATAATCTTTACCTAACGACCCTGACTCGATACGAAGAGAAATTTTCAGTGCCAGTCGCCTATCCGCCGGAGCAAGTGGACAACGCTTTAGGCAAGATTTTAAGCGGGTCTGGCAAAACCCAGCTTCGCCTAGCTGAGACCTACAAATACGCTCACATCACCTATTTTTTTAATGGCTATCGCGAGCCGGCTTACAAAAATGAATATCGAGTTTTAATCCCTTCGTTAAACATCCCTCATGCTGAGGAACATCCGGAGCTGATGGCCACGGCCGTTACTGACCGGCTGATTCAATCAATTGAAAATCGTTCCTTCGACTTTATCTTGGTCAATTATGCCAATCCGGATACCATCGGCCACACCGGCGATTTTGCCGCCGGCTGCCAGACGGTCAAAGTCATCGATAAAGAAATCAGCCGTCTTCTTAAAGCCGGCCTGAATGAAGAAACGATAATTATAATCACTTCTGACCACGGCAACCTTGAAGAAATGTTGAGCCCGGCCACTGGCCGCCTGGAAACCCAGCACGATCCTAATCCCGTGCCTTTTTACCTCGTGGCGCCGGAATTCAGGGGTCGGAAATTCGTCAACTGGCGGAATCTCTCGCTTGAAGTAACCGGCGTCCTCTCGGATGTGGCTCCAACAATCCTTGAACTGATAGGCATTCCCCAGCCCCAAGAAATGACCGGTAAAAGTTTGCTGAAAAGCCTGATTTGATTTTTGTTATGAGCGCCTTTCAGCAGCTCCAAAACCGTTTTCCCTTTCGGGCTAATGTTTACTGCTACAACTGCTAATCAGGTCGGCACAGGTGCGATACCAGAAAGGGGAATCCTGTAATTGCTTTTTTACCGGCCCCCTCGAGGATGTCCGCATCTACAACCGCGCCCTCTCGGCCGCTGAAATCGCGGCCATTTACAATGCCACGAAGTAAACCCTGTTATGCCTGGGCATAACACTTGATTATTCCGTCGCGTTATAAATAGCCGGCTATCTCGACTGCTGATAAAACCTATTTGGAGATGCGAATATCGCCGATTTTGAAAAGGTTGTGGGAGTGAAGAGTTATAGAAGCGAGAGGATTATGGAAGTTGAACTTCAATAGAGGGTTTCAATAATAGTTGCTTACTAGAAGAGTGTTGTGTGCGGGCGTAACAGCCGTTAAAATCCTTTATCTTTTAAATACGCTTTGAATATTCGAGGGGGTGTAAGGTGCCGTTTCCCTAAACTCCCGTCTCCCTGTTATGCCTTGGCATAACAGTCAGTTGTGTTATAAAATTAACAATATGAAAATAATCGCCTTGCCGTCGCTCAAAGATTATCCCTCTCGTAAACAATGGGAGGGGGCCTGTTGGCTTAAGATATTAGACTCGAAAGAACTGTTGCAATTGGTTATTACTCCCAACGAACGGCATAATTTGGTGAAGCGTGTTGTGGCGCTGGATAGTATAATCTCCGGCAAAAGCTACCGGAACATCAGCAAGGATTTATGGCTTTCGCTTCAAACTATAAGCGGCCTTAAGAAGGCCTTAAAAGAAAATAACTATCGGAGCTACAAAGATCGGAATAAAACGGAACGAAAAAAGAGAAAATACAGCCCCAGTCTTATCCTACTAAAAGGAAGAAAATATCGCGGCCGACCGGTTCGCACGAAGTACGGACTGGTTCATATACCCGATTGACCTTCTGCTGGTGTTATGCCTGGGCATAACACTGTTGTAATGCCTTAAAAGCAACATCAACTATTTAAAATAAGCCATTCGGCGATAAAAAATCGTTGTGGAGCAGATAATTCGAGAAAAAATCGATAAAGCGCCGAAAACGCCGGGTGTCTATATTTTCTATAAAAAACACCAGCCGCTTTACATTGGTAAAGCATCGAATCTTAGGAGCCGGCTGCAGTCGTATCTAAGGGCTGACGATTTTAAAAGCGAGCGGCTACGGGAAAATGCGACCAGCCTGAAATTGATTCCGCTCCGCTCGGAAATCGAGGCGCTGCTTGAAGAGTCCAAGCTGATTAAAAAACTAAATCCTCTTTATAATGTTCTCTGGCGAGACGACAAAAGCTACTTTTACGCGATAATCACAAAAGATAAATTTCCCCGCCTCTTCGTTGTTCATAAATCAAAAACCCCTCACCCTAAACCCTATACCCTAAACCCCATTCTTATCGGTCCCTTCACCGAGGGTCGGGCCCTGCGCCTGGTTCTGAGAATGCTGCGCCGCTCTTTCCCCTACTGCACCTGCCCCAAACCCCATTTCCGCCTTTGTCTCAATTCTCAAATCGGCAACTGTCCGGGATTCTGCTGCCGAAAAAACAGCCGGCCGACCGCGACCGAAACAAAAAATTATCTTAAAAACATCTGCTTGATTAGAAATTTTCTTCTTGGGAAACCCTTAAAGAGCATCCAAAAAAATCTAAAGCTGGAGGAAAAAACAGCGCTGGAAAAAATCCTCGCCCACCGGGAATTCCTCGAAAATTTTGACCAACCCAGTTCCCCAGTTACCCAGAAACCCAGCTATCTAATTGAGGGCTATGATGTTTCTCATCTGTCCGGCAAAGAAACCGCTGCTGGCCTGACGGCTTGGTACTTCGATGGCCAGGCCTTGAAACCGCGAAAAAAATTCTGGCGGAAATTCATTATCCGAACCGCCAAGTCAGCCGACGACCCGGCGGCTATCGCGGAAGCGCTAAACCGGCGCCTGAATCATCCGGAATGGCCGTATCCAGATTTAATCATTATCGATGGTGGTTTAACGCAATTCAAAGCCGCTCAAAGAACCTTTCTAAACGCTTCCGCCAAAAGCGGATCCGCCTCGGGCGGAAAAAGCTACCCGCCCGCCTTGCTTTCGCAAGACGAAAGCGGGCGCGGTAAGCTAAAAGCTAAAATAATCTCCTTTGCCAAACCGGGAAAACTCGTTTACGGGCTTGGAAAAAATCCAAAAAAACTCAGCCAAGCGCCAGCTGAACTCCAGAAGATAATTCCCGCTGTCATTTTCGAGACCCATCGTTTTACGATTAGTTTCCATCGCCAACGCCGCCGGAAAAGCTTTTTAGGTTTCGTTTGAATATGGTAAAATAGAACAAAGAAATTTAAGGTGCTTGAATTTAAATTCATAAATTTCATCAGCAATTCGCCAAGAAAATCGCCAGCTGAGCCATGAATAGAACCTCGATTGGCTGGAGGGCCAGCAGGATTTTAAGGAAGCTCTCGGAGGCGAAAAAGCTTGGTCTTTGGCGAAGCCAAAGTTTTTCGCCGAGAGGGCAGGCCGCAGTTCGCCGCTGGAGCGAACGACGGCCGGTTCCGAGAAATCCTGCTGGCCTAGCGCTGAATATAAAATCCTAAAATGATTTTATGAAGACAATCGCCAAAATAATCGTTGCTTTAATTGCCAATGCCATCGGCCTTTTGGCCGCTGCTTATTTTATCCCCGACTTCCATTTGAAAATCACTATCAGCGACTTGTTGCTCCTGAGTGCCGTTCTCGCGCTGCTTAATTTCATCCTAAAACCGGTTATCAAACTCTTTCTCGGTCCAATAATAATCTTGACTCTCGGCCTCGGCTTAATTCTCGTCAATGTCATAATCCTCTATCTTCTTGACATCCTGTCGCCGAATCTTACTATTGAAACCGTGCCGGCGCTGATTTATTCGTCATTGATTATCGGCGCCATCAATTTCATCTTCCATTTAGCCACCAAGGAATAAAGCCGACCGCGCCCGACTTGCCTCCCGCCTGCCTTGCTCCGCAACGCGGGGCGGGCAGGGAGAGCAACTCAGGCGGGCGGGGCGAACTAATTATTGAGGAAACGAAATTTCATTATCTCTAAATTCTAAACGGTTTTGGATTTTGATTTTTGGTCATTTGTCCGTCACCTGGCGGATTGTTTAGAAATTAGGATTTGGAAATTAAAATTTATGGTTGCCATTAGCCAAATCATCGTCTCGCTGATTCTAATCGTTCTGGTTCTCCTTCAAGAACGCTCGGCTGGTCTCTCCGGCTTATTCGGCGGCGAAGGCGGCGCCTTTTATCAAACCAGAAGAGGCGCCGAGAAAATAATTTTCATCAGCACCATTGTTTTTGCCGCCATCTTCGTCGTTCTGGCACTAGCCCAGTTGATGTTTTAGAGGCATAAGCAAACAGCAAAAGGCCTATAGCCATAAACTAAATGCTATATGCTAGAGGCCATTCATCCGTGTTAGCTATCTTTAAAAAAATTTTTGGGGCGTTTTCGAAAACCGAACGCCTTATATTTATCGTTGCCGCCTTTTTAGTTGTCGCCAGTTTAGTCGAGGCAGCCGCACTATTCATCCAATCTGATACTATTGCGGTGCCGACCGGTGGTGGCGATTATGTTGAGGGTTTCGTCGGTCAACCAACCTATGTCAATCCGGTCTTGGCTGCCAATGAAACAGATATAAGCCTGGTGCGGCTTCTTTTTAGCAATCTCTCAAGCTTGGCTGACAAAATCACTCTTCAAGAGGATGGTCTTGTCTGGGATATTCGCTTAAAAGAAAATCTCTTTTGGTCTGACGGCGAGAAGCTTACCAGCGACGATGTCATTTTCACTCTTCAAAGCATCAAAGAGTCAGATAATAGCTCGCCTCTTTTTAAAAGCTTCGAGGGAGTAATGCCTCAAAGAATAAGCGAATTAGAAATAAAAATTAGGCTAGCCAATCCTTATGTTTTTTTCCCGGAAAATTTAAAAAGTCTTTACATCGTTCCCAAGCATATTTTCGCCGAAACTCCGGTGACTAACTGGCGGCTGTCCCGTTATAATTTAGAACCAGTTGGCAGCGGCCCCTACGCCTTTGATTCCTACGAGATCCGGCCCGACGGATTTATCACTAACTATCGCTTGAGAACCAATAAATATTATTTTGCTGGCAAGCCTCTGATTAATGATTTTAGTTTGAAATTTTTCCCCAATGTCGATGAAGCCATCAAGGCGTTTAATGCCGGTCAGATTGACGGCTTTGGCGGCTTAGAGCCAAAAGATTTATCAACCCTCGAGCGCTCTTATGAAGAATATGCTTTTAGTTTACCGAGCTATTATGCCGTCTTCTTCAATCAAAATCAAAATCTGGCGCTTCAGGATAAAAAAGTCCGCCAAGCCCTGGAGGCTGCTGTTGACCGGCAAGCTGTTCTCCAGGCTGGCCCGACTGGCAAAGGGAAAATAGTCAGAGGCCCTCTATTGGATTTGGAATTAATAACATCGAGCAATGTCTCTTCCTCGGGGTCTGCCGATGAAATTCTTAAAAAAGCCGGTTGGCTTCTTAATGCTTCGAGTTCTGTTCGTCAGAAAAAAATCAAAAACAGTAATATTGACCTTGAATTCACGCTGACTGTCCCGCAGGTTCCGTTCATTAGGGACACCGCCAAAGAGCTTCAAAAAGAATGGCAGGCAATCGGAGCCAAAGTGAATCTATCAATTGTTTCGCCTGAAGAAATAGCAGTTGACATCATCAAAAATAGAGATTATCAGGCGATTCTTTTCGGTAATGTCTTAAATCCACCTGATGACCTTTTTGCTTTCTGGAATTCTTCGCAAGGATTTTATCCCGGGCTTAATCTGTCAATCTACAATAACAGTCAGGCCGACCGCCTGATTGCCGACATCCGCAAAAATGCCGATGACGCTGTTCGCCAGAAAGAACTTGCTGAGCTCCAAAACATAATCGTCGAAGATTATCCGGCAATCTTCCTTTATTCTCCTGATTATCTCTATCTCACTAGAAAAGACCTGCGCGGAGTCAGCCCAAGATTAATCAATGAACCAGCCGACCGTTTCCAGAAGGTGGCGGAGTGGTATCTTAAAACCGCCAGAGTGCTAAAATAAAAAGTATCGATACCAATATGCAAATAATACTAATTATACGAATATTAGTATCATTAGTAGATTAGTATATTCGCATCGATACATTATGGATTCTTTCCGTAAAAACATTCTTCAATTCAACCACCAGCTCGGCCGCTCTGGCTTGGGAGGTTATAATCTGGAAAAACTGAAAAATCGCCGCTTCGATGGCCTAATAATTTATGGGATGGGCGGTTCGGGCTTGGCCGGCGAAATTCTCAAATCAGTTAAAGAAGAAATTGGTTTGAAGTTGCCGATTATAATTTGGAAAGATTACGGCCTGCCTGCCTGCCGAAGCCTTGACGGAGGCGGGAGCCGAGCCGAAAGGCCTGATTCTCCCTTCAAAAATCCGCTCCATATTTTCGTTTCTTTTTCCGGCGCCACTGAAGAAACGCTTTCCGGAATAAAATCATTGCTAAAAGCTCAAAGCTCAAAGCCCCGCCTCCGCCGAGACCTCGGCGGGCAGGTAAAAGCTAATTTAGCCGCGATAACCAGCGGCGGTGAACTCAAAAAAATAGTGCTCCAGAATCGGCTGCCTCTAATCTTGTTTCCGGCGGCCGACTTGACGCCTCGCCAGGCCGTTGGTAGAATGTTTTACGGACTTGTAAAAATTCTTGAAGCTGCCGGTTTTCGCCTGAAAGTTAAGGAATTTACGGGCCTCCAGCCGACTAAATTCGAAGTGCCCGGGGGACTACTGGCCCGAAAATTAAAAAATCGATTTGTCTTAATTTACACTGACCAAAAAAACTATCAGCTCGGTTATATTTGGAAAATAAAATTCAACGAAACCGCCAAAACGCCGGCGTTCAATAATGTTCTGCCGGAAATGAATCATAACGAAATTGTCGGCTTTGAAAAAGCCGGCGGGAAATTTGCCGCCATTTTCCTGAACGATGCTGCCAATTTTAGAATTAGAAAACGTTTCGCTCTAACTGAAAAACTTTTGAAAGAAAAAGGTGTGCTTACTTTGAAACTGGCGCTCATCGGCTCGAGTAAATTGGAGAAAATTTGGAACGCCTTGATTCTGGCGGACTGGACGACTTATTTCCTGGCAAAACTAAATCGCTTTGACCCGGCCAAAACCGAAATCATCGCTAAACTGAAAAAATTGATGAAATGAGTGTTAACCCGAGTCGCTCGGGCGAGTGGCGGAACTGGCAGACGCGCACGCTTCAGGGGCGTGTAGGAGCAATCCTGTGGAGGTTCAAATCCTCTCTCGCCCACCAAATTTCCGATGACAACGACGAAAGATAATAATCAAATCTTGCGGGTCTTAAGAGGTTTTAATGAAGAAACTATTGATGAAAAAAATCGCGGAAGGTCGTGGGAAATATGTTACGAGTTCTTTAGGCGGCCTAGAGGCGGAAACGAATGGATGTATTCAGCGCAACTTCACCTCGCCTTCTATCTTGCAAGCTGGGGAATGTATCGCGGTTCAAGTTTTCTACTGCAAAAATCATGTTTTATTTTTGAGCCGGTTATAGAAGAAATCATGAACGAGGATTATCGCGAACTTTGGAATTTTGAAAGAAAAACCATCAAAAATCTTAATGACAGACAAAATGAAATTTGGAAGAAAATCGAAAAAGTAAGTGATGGAATTTACAACCACCTCTCCCCGCTGGCAAAAGAAGAAGCAGAAAAATCAGGAAAGAAAACAACTCAACCAACAAATACCCTGATAACAAAAATACTAATGGGAACAATGGGATGCGTCCCTGCTTACGATGACTATTTTCTAAAAGGCCTGCGCAAACATCAAAAACCGAAAATAAAAAATCGCACATTCAATTACGATTCGTTTAAAGAATTAGTGCGGTTTTACCAAGAAAACAGCAACGAATTTGAAAAAAGCGATATAAGTTTTCGCACGCATAAAGATAACCTTCTCTATCCTCCAATGAAAAACTTGGACCTATACTTCTGGGGCGTAGGACGAAAATCAGAAAAAATAGAGCAAACCAACTCAACCAAAAAATAAAATGATACGACATCAAGGAAATATGAGACGCCCTGCTGGCGTCCGCCGCAAGCCCGGGGAACAGCAGCGGGCCAAAACGACTCTCGGCGAGCCGTCCAAGGAAGTGGTGCGCTTTGTGGCGCTCGGCGGCTTGGAAGAAATCGGCCGCAATATGATGTTTTTCGAATATCAGAATGAAATCGTGATTATCGACGCCGGCCTGCAATTTCCCGAGGAAGAAACGCCCGGCATTGACTACATCATTCCCAACATCAGCTATCTTGAATCCAAAAAAGAAAACATCAGGGGCCTCATCATTACTCACGGCCACTACGACCACATCGGCGCCCTGCCTTATATTCTTGAAAAATTGGGTAATCCGCCAATTTACACCACTCAAATCACTAAAGAAATCATTATGCGCCGGCAAGAGGATTTCCCGAACGCTCCAAAACCAGTTTTTGAAATCGTCAAAAGCGGCGAAAAACGCCGGCTCTCGGAACATTTTACCGCCGAGTTCTTCGGCGTGGTTCACAACATCCCCGAAGGCGTCGGAATAATTCTCCATACCCCTATCGGCAAAATCGTCCACCCCGGCGAATTCAAATTCGATTACGACCACGAGGGCAATCCGCGAGACCTGGATTTGTGGAAAGGGGTCGGCGAACAGGGAATTCACACGCTTTTTCTCGATTCCACCGGTGCCGAAGTCCCCGGCTTCTCGGTTTCCGAACGGGTGGTGGAGAAAGAACTGGAAAAAATTTTCCGCGACGCGCCGGGCCGGATTCTGGTGGCTACTTTTTCTTCGCTTCTTGACCGCATTGGCGAAATAATAAAAATCGCCGAAAAACTGGAGCGGAAAGTCGCGGTCAGCGGCTTCTCGATGAAAACCAATATCCAAATCGCCCAGAACCTCGGCTATATGAAAATCAAAAAAGGAACGCTCATTTCGCTGGAAGACATCGGCAAATACAAAGACGAAAAATTATTGATTCTGGTTACTGGCGCTCAGGGCGAACCCAACGCCACCTTAATGCGGCTGGCCACCGGCGAGCACCGCCAGATTAGAATCAAGCCGAACGACACCATTGTACTTTCTTCCTCGGTGGTGCCGGGCAACGAAAGAAGCGTCCAAGCCCTCAAAGACAATCTGGCCAGACAAGGGCCGACCATCTACCACTACAAAATGCTCGATATCCATTCGAGCGGCCACGCTCCCCAGGAAGAATTGAAAGCCGTGATGAATCTTGTCAAGCCGCGCTTTTTCCTGCCTATCCACGGCTACTACTTTATGCGCTTGCGAAACGCCAAATTGGCCCAGGAAGCCCTTGGCCTGAAACCCGAGGAAGCCGTGATAACCGACAACGGCCAGGTGGTGGAATTCCGTCGAGATTCGGTTCGGGTGACCGATGAACAAGTGGCGGCCAATTATGTGATGGTTGACGGCTTGGGCGTTGGCGATGTGGAGGAGGTTGTTCTCAGGGACCGCCGGGCCCTGGCCCAGGAAGGAATGCTGGTCATCATTATGACCCTTAATCGTTCCAGCGGCCGGCTGCTCAAAAGCCCGGATGTGATTTCCCGCGGTTTCATTTATCTCCGCGAAAACAAAGAGATTCTCGAAGAAATCCGCAAGCGGCTGCGCGGCCTGGTGGCTCGGATTCCGAGCTACCAAAAAGTGGAAATCGATTATCTCAAAACCCTGATTCGGGACCAAATCGGCCAGTTCGTGTATAATAAAACCAAGAGAAGGCCGATGATATTGCCGGTCGTTATAGAGGTATAGAGGTCAACTTACCCGGGATATAAAGTTATAATGGAAAAAGAATTGACGCCAAAGCGAAAAATGATGCAAATTATTCCGGAAACCGGAATGAGCGCTGATTTTGAGAACGAAACCTTTCTACTAGCTTTAAAATTTAATCGTGGAGGCATCGAGTCAGTGATTGAATCAATCAGACGGAGACCTCTAAATAAATACACAGGGAGATTCTCTCAAAATATTTATGACGATGTGGTCACGGCTCAAAACGAGAGGGCGGTCGAAAAACTGGATGAGTTAATCGAACATCTCAACGGCCTATCTTTAGCCGGCACGCTCTCTCGGGAAAAATTTGTTTCCATCTACAACGAAATTCAGGATTTGATAAGAGGGACTGCCGCAGAGCATATTGAATAATTTATGGCTAAACCAATCCTTATCTCCGGAGTCCAGCCAACAGGCCGGTTGCATATCGGCAATTTTTTGGGTTCGTTAAAAAATTTTGTGGGAATTCAAAACTCAGATAAATACCAATGCTATTTTTTTATTGCCGACCTTCATTCTTTGACTGAAGATTTCAAACCGGAAGAAAAATATGACCAGATTTTAGAATTAGCTACTGAATATCTGGCTGCCGGACTAACACCGAAAAAATCAACGATTTTTGTTCAATCGCAGATTCCTGCCCACGCCGAGCTTATGTGGCTTCTAACGACGATAACCCCGGAAGGAGAATTGCGGCGGATGACGCAATATAAAGACAAAGTAATGGTTAAAAAAGAAGAGGCAAATTCCGGGCTTCTAATGTATCCTGTTCTTATGGCTGCTGACATTTTGCTTTATGACGCCAAGTTTGTCCCGGTCGGCGAGGACCAGCTGCAACATCTCGAACTCACCCGGACTTTGGCAAGAAAATTCAACAACCGGTTCGGCAAAACTTTCATTGAACCAAAACCGATTCTAACTAAAACCCCGCGGGTGATGTCTTTGGCTGACCCGCAAAAGAAAATGTCCAAGTCCCAGCCCGAGGGTTGTCTTTTCCTGGACGATAGGCCGGAAGATATAAAAAGAAAAATCAGCCGGGCCACCACTGACTCCGGAACAGAAATCAAGCACGACCCCGAAAGGAAGCCAGGCATCAGCAATCTTCTAGAAATTTACTCCTCGCTCACGGATGAACCAATATCAAAAATCGAAAAGAAATTCGCTGGCCAGGGCTATGCCTCCGGCTATGCCGGATTCAAAAAATCTCTGGCCGGGCTTATCGCCGACTACTTCGCCGATTTCCGAAAGAAAAAGAAAGAGTTAACAGCTAAAAGTTATAAGCTAAAAGCTGTTTTAGATTCCGGCTCGGAGCAGGCCGCCGCCGTTGCCGAGAAAAAAATTCTCGAAGTCAAGAAAAAAGTGGGATTGATTTAAGCCAAGTTTATTTCTTAACAATAGACAAAAACACTTTCTTTCCGTCCACTTCCAAAATTTCCGCTACCGAAGTATCCTGCTTAAATGAGCGAAGATAAGTTTTTTCTTTGTTTATCAAGCCGAGGGCTTTTTTAATCTGCTCATCGTCGGTGTTCCACAAAAGTTCGGCTAATTCGCCGACTTTGAGTCCCTGCTTTTTACGGAGTTCCTGAATGCCGCGTTCCAAGGCCCGCACTAGGCCTTCCAAATACAAATCTTCGGAAACCGAAACATTTAGATAGAAATTGGCAATTTTGCCTGTCCCTTCCAGCATAATTATATTTTCATTTTTCTCGCCGGCAATCAGCGGGTCAAATTTTTTAATATTCAGCTCGTCTAAAAGGAGCTGCGTCAATTCCGGTTCAAAAGTCATCAGGCGGTTGCCTGATTCTTTCAAAGAAAAATAAAGGGCTGGCAACGGCTGGCGCACGGGGATGTTTTTGGTCTTGCGGATGGCCATACCCAAACTGGCCGCTTCGCGAATAACCGCCATTTTTTCAAGAAGAATTTTTTCTTCTTTGTCTAATTTTTCTGTCTTTGGCTCGTCCTGAGTCGCATCGAAGGGCCAGTCGCTTAAATGCACTGACTCCGCGTATTCAGCCGCACCGAAGTTGCGCGTAAGGTTCAAATACAAAATTTCACTGAGATACGGCATCACCGGCGCAATCATCTGGCTGGTTTTAAGGAGCGACTCATAAAGAGTGTTGAAAAAATCCGAATCTTTCCGGCCGCGGCTGCGGCGCACATACCAGGTGGACAAGTCATCAATATATTCAGCAATCAGCCGCGTGGCCTGCACTGTGTCGTATCTATCCAAGTTCCCAGTTACGCCAGCAACAAGCTCTTTGGTCCGAGCAAGTATCCATTTATCCAAAGTATTCGGTGCGCCTTGCTTTTCGCGCTTTGCTCTTTGCCATTTTGCTTCCCTCGCGTAAATGTCGAAATACTTGCCGACATTCCACAAAATCATCACCACCCGCCGGTAAATAATTTCCAAATCGCGGACGCTGAAGTTAAGATTGTCGGCTTTCATTAC
This sequence comes from uncultured Candidatus Saccharibacteria bacterium, assembly GCA_964505005.1. Taxonomy (GTDB): domain Bacteria; phylum Patescibacteriota; class Minisyncoccia; order UBA6257; family 2-01-FULL-56-20; genus JACQKU01. The sequence continues at coordinate 12,018 of CAZDFQ010000003.1, read as the reverse complement.
CGTTGAATTCATCAGATAGAATCTCAAAGCGTCCACGCCGTATTTTTGAATCACTTCCCAGGGGTCGGGAAAATTGCCTTTGGATTTCGACATTTTACTGCCGTCTTCGGCCAGAATCGTGCCGGTGGTCACCACATTTTCAAACGGCGCCTTGCCAAAAAGAATCAAAGAAACCACGTGCATCACATAGAACCAGGCCCGGGTCTGGGCAATGTATTCGGCCACGAACTGGGCTGGCAGCCGCGACTCGAAAATTTCTTTCTGGTCAAAAGGATAATGGTATTCGGCGAACGGCATTGAACCGGCCTCCAGCCAGGAATCGAAAATTTCTTTGACGCGCCGCGCCTGGCCGCCGCATTGCGGGCATTTCAGAACTATTTCGTCGATAGACGGCCGGTGCAAATCGTCAATACCCACCTCAATTTTGAACGGCTCGGCGAATTTCGGATATTCCAGTTCTGAACCGTAATACTTCTGCACCAGCCACAAGGGGTCGCCGTGGCCGACAACCAGAATTTTCTTGTTTTGGTATTTTTTATCGGTTTCTTTGATGAAATCCACCATCCGTTTCTGAACTTGGGTCCAGGTTTCTCCGCCTTTGGGCGCCTTGGTCCAGCGTGTTTTTGACGGAAAAGCTGACTGGAGTTCGGCGACAGATTTTCCATTATAAACACCGATATTGTATTCCCGCAGCCGCTCATCAAGCTGAACAGGTGTTTTCAAAATTTCGCCGATTATCTCGGCGGTGTGCTTTGTGCGTAAAAGGTCAGAGGAAAAAATCAAATCTACGCCGCCCGTTTCTTTAAGCCGCTCGGCAAGTTTTTTCGCCCTCATCACGCCGGCTTCGGTCAAATCATAAACTTCTTTTTCCGGCCAGGATGAGTTTATGCCCAAAACATTCTGCCGACCTTCGGCGTGGCGGACAAAATAAAAAGTATTGGTGCTCAAGCCCAATTCCTTTATGCTACCAATCACGATTGGCGGGCAGCCCTGCTCACACTTCCACACCGGAATCGGATTACCCCAGTAGCGGTTGCGGGAAATGTTCCAGTCCGGCGCTTGTTCCACGCTTTTTTCGTAGCGGCCGTGTTTCAAATGTTCCGGAAACCAGTTTATCTCGCGATTGTTGGAATCAATCAATTCTTTCTTAATTTTCTGGATATTAATGAACCAGGCCGGAATAGCATTGTAAAAAAGTGGAGCGTTACACCGCCAGCAGTACGGATAGGAGTGGGTGATTTTTTCTTTCTGGAAAATCGAGCCGCGCTTTTCCAAATCAGCGATAATCTTCGCGTCCGCATCTTTGAAATAAACATTTTGCAAAAATTTCGGCGCCTTGTCATTGAATTCCCCCTTTTCATCCAAAAGCGGCTCCACCGGCAAGCCGAATTTCTGGCCCAATTCGTAATCCTCTTCGCCGTACACCACGGCGGTATGAACTATGCCCGTACCTTCTTCGGTAGAGACAAAATCTCCGGGATAAACTTTAAAAGTTTTTTCTGATTTTACTGCTGAAATTTCGAAGAGCGGTTCGTATTCTAAGCCAATCAGCTTTTCGCCCTTAAACTTTTCTAAAACATTAAAATTCCTTTTTTGGAAAATTTTTTCTGCCAGCGCTTCGGCCAAAATATATTTTTCGCTACCCAAAGAAACCATAACGTAATCAATATCTTTTCCTACTGCTAAAGCTACATTTCCGGGAAGAGTCCACGGCGTAGTCGTCCAGGCCAAGAAATATGTTGATTCTTTAATTTTGAGATTTGAGATTTGAGATTTGAGATTGAACTTCACTATTACCGAATCTTCGGTTACATCCTGATAAGAATTGTCCATCGCCACTTCGAAATTGGACACCGGGGTTTCGCAGCGCGGGCAGTACATCAAAACCTTGCGGCCTTCATAGACCAGTCCTTTTTCATAGATTTTTTTGAATGCCCACCAGACCGATTCCATATAATCGCGGTCCATGGTCTTGTAGGAGTTGTCGAAATCAATCCAGCGGGCAATGCGCCGGACCATTTTGCCCCATTCATCAACGAATTCCAAAACTTTCTCGCGGCAGATGGCGTTGAATTTTCCGATGCCGATTTTTTCAATCTCTTTTTTGCCGGAAATGCCGAGGTGCCGCTCCACCACTTCTTCAATCGGCAGGCCATGGCAGTCCCAGCCCCAGCGGCGCCGGACAAACCGGCCTTTCATCGTCTGATAACGCGGAATCACATCTTTAATTGTTGAAGCCAGAATATGGCCGTAATGCGGCAGGCCAGTGGCGAACGGCGGGCCGTCGTAAAAAGTGAACGGCTGGCCGTTCTTGGTTTTCTCCAAAGATTTTTCAAAAATCCGGTTCTTTTCCCAGAATTCGAGGATTCGTTCCTCTTCTTTGGAGGGGTCGAAGCGGCTATTGTCCGAATTCATTGTTTTCTCTTCATTATTATTTCCCATGGCGATAATTTTTTAACCGCTGTTATGCTCTATCATAACAGGTAGAAATCGAACCATAAGATTTAGATTCGCTGTCTCATAGTATAGATTTTTATGTTAGCAATTTTTCTAAAAGCAAATCAAATCCGGGGATGAGCTCGAAATTTTTGAGTTCGTTCAACTCGACCCAGTGGTAATCCTCGGCTTCCCAGTTTAAAACAATTTTGTCAGTTTTCAGTTCCACTAAAACCGGATGAACCAGCCATTTTTTATTGTAATCAGGGTCAATCCTTTCGAACATTTCTCCTGGTTTGATAGAAAGAATATCGTTCCCGCCGATGCCGATTTCCTCTTTAAGTTCTTCTTTAACCTTTTCCTCGACGCTTTTTGAATCATCAAGAAACCCGGAAACGCCGCTCCAGCAGTCAGGATAAAATTTCAGTTTCTTGCTCCGCTTCAAAAGGAGAATTTTGTCGCCGAATTTGACGATGGAATTCATCACCGGCGCCTCGGCCTGGTCGGTGTAATCAATTTGTCCGGATTTTGGTTTGAATTGAGAGTTTTCAGTCATCTGATTCTATTGATTTTTTTTGAATGAACGCCGAGAAAAATCCTTTGTATTTTCTCTGTAAATATTTTCTTTTCCAATCCTTGCCGGTTATTGTTTTGCGGCAGATTTTTAAGCCGCAATTGCATTTCATCCGGTAATAGTCATCGTCAATCATCGCGTAATCAATGGTCAATTCCTCGCCTGGCTGAATATCTCGCATTGCTATAAAACTAATATCGCCGCGCACGCCGACATTCGGCTCGCAGGAATGGTTAAAAAACATCATCACTTTCTCAACCTCGCTCTTTTTCAACGGTGCCAGAACAAAATCATCGTCAATCTGCAAATAAGAATCGCCGATAATGTCTTTGTGTCTATCCAATGTTTTCCAGTCAATAATGTGCCCGCCTTTAATGCCGACTAATTCCCTCTTCTTAATTCGTTTTACAGCAAACAATCCTTGTCCCTCAATTGTGCTTTTCTTTACTCTTGTTTTAGGCGACAGATAAGACTTAACATCCATAATTTTATTTCCCTACTTCGTGACGCTTTTTATCTTCTCTATAATCTTTGTTGTCGAGATAAATTTGGTTTCTGGAATTCTAACAACTTTCATTGTCGGGCAAGCCTTCAATAGTTCTTTTTCTCTTTCTTTTGTTCTTACCGCGAAAATATCTGGTTGTAATATTCTAATAACGCTGACTGCTGAACTTTTATTAACAGTCGGATTCACTATGACATAATCAACGAATTTTAATGAATTTATAAGTTGCGCGCGCTGTTTTTGAGTAATAATGGGCCGCTCTTCCCCTTTTATGAATTTTACCCTTTTATCAGCAATTACATTTACAAACAGGATGTCGCCCAAGGCTTTTGCTTTCTTGAGGTACTTAAGATGGCCAATATGAAATAAATCGAATACGCCGGAAGCAATAACTATTCTTTTGTTTTTTAATCTTCTGCGGAGGCGTTTAAGTTCTCTGAAAGAAATCAACATATTAGATTCTTTCCAACGCCTTAATTCCCGAAAGACCGAGTCCTGATTTGAGAACCGAACTGACCGTTGAAATAAGAATCAGTCGCGCCCGGCGCCGGTTAATGTCTTTATCTTTTCCGCCCAAGGCGGGTCCGCCTCTGGCGGATAGAATCGGCGTTGATTCATAGTAATGATTGGCCAAATCAGCCAGTTCGTAAAGATATTTGGCGAGATAATTCGGCGAAAACGACTCGGCGCTCTGCCGGACAATGTCCGGAAATTCAATGATTTTTCTGGTAAGCCGCAACTCCTCCCCTTTAACCAATGAAGGCAAAATTTCCTTATCTCTTGCCTGCCCAGAGCGAAGTCGAGAGGGCGCTTTGCGGAGAATGCTCCGCAACCGCGCATAAGTATATTGAAGATACGGCCCGCTGTCGCCTTTCAAACTCAATGATTTTTCAAAATCAAAAACAATGTCCTGGCCGATGTTGGTTTTAAGAAATGAATACTTGACTGCGCCTAAAGCCACGGCTTCGGCTATCTCTTTATTCCCTCGGCTCGATGACGCCATAATTTTCAAAACCCGCTTTTTCATTTCCTCCAGCAATTCTTCTACTTTTATGACTTCGCCGCTTCTGCTCGACATTTTGCCCGAAGCGAATCTGACCATGCCGTGGGCAATGTGCTTAACCTTCTTTTCCAGGCCGGGATTAATCTGCCTCAAAGCCGCCAGCACCACTTTGAAGTAATCAATAATTTCGTTGCCGGTGACAACAATGTAGGCATCAGCTGGAAAATCCTTGAATTTAGCCGTCTCCAAACCGAGCTCTTTAGCTTCGTAAGTGGGCAGGCCTTCAGAGTTGATGAACACCCGGCGATGGAGGCCGTATTTTTCGCCGGGGAAAACAATGGCACCTTCGCTTTCTTCAAAAATCCCTTTTTTGATGTTTTCTTTTACGAGTTGCAGTCCAGTTTCGCCGACTTCGCGCTCGAAATAATAAAAATCGAATTTTGTGCCGAGTCGCTTATAAATTTTTTCAAAATAAGCCAAGCTCCAGGCCCGGCCTTTCTGATACAGGGCTTTAATTTCTTTGTCCCTGATGGCCGTCGAAGCTTCAGCGAAGGCAGGCAGGGAAAAGATTTTCTTATTAAGTTCAATAATATCCACTTTGGCTGTGGTGTCTTCTTCATAAGCGCGGTTGCCTTTGGCATAAGCCGAACCCATAAATTTAATCCGAAAATCGAGCGGCTTACTCTCCAGTTTTTTCAAACTCAATTTCTGCCGCTCCATTTCTTTCCTCATCCCCCAGACCGCTTTGGCCACATGCAAGCCCACATCGCCCTGATAATTGGCTCTTTTGACTTTCGCCGCGCTCGCTTCCAGCAACCGGCTTAAGGTTTCGCCGACGATGTTGCTGTAAAGATGACCGATGTGAAATTCCTTGAAAGGATTAGGGTCGGTGAATTCGACCATTACTTTCTTGCCCTGAGCCTGCCTGCGGTGAGCTTGTCGAATCCGTCGAAGGGTTTGCCTCCCGTAATTTTCTCCTTGTCTTGAAATTTCTTTCAGTTCGTTTTGTAAAACTTCCGCTGACAGCCAGAAATTGATGAAGCCCGGATTGGCGATTTCGATTTTTTCAAAAAACCCTTTGGGCACGGTTTTTTCTAATTTCTCAACTATCTTGCCCGCAACTTCCGAAGGGTTTTTATTCTCGGCTTTTCCTATTCGCAAAGCCGCATTCGTCGAGTAATGGCCGAAAACTTCTTTTTCGGGGACAAAAACTTCAAACTCGCTTTTGCCAATCGTATTTTTCAAAAGATTTTCAATCTTAGCTTTAATCATTTGTTTAGCTTAAATCATTTTTATTTATTGTAATTCAATTTTTGCCTGAAATCTATTTGGGAAATCGGCGTTTTTAAGGAGAAAACGCCGAAAACCCTTGAGGATAATCCTCGCCTTACAGGTTACAGGTCCCCAAGTCGGAGTGGGTCATTTGGGTCGCGCGGACCTTTCACGCAAACCAGCGAGCCCGCCATTACCGAATAGCTTCTGCCGCAATAACAGCAGCGAAATTCTTCTTGGCTTGGAGATTGCATTCTCCAAAACGCCTGCCACAGTGCCTGTTTGTGGGCAGTGGTATACCCCTGCCATCGCACGTGTGGACCAGAGAAATTTCCTACTGACTCGAGAGCGGCTCGGTAATAATTTTGAGGTGGCGGCTGCTGGCTAAGCGGCTCTTTGCAGACTCGACACTTCAGGCAATCTGGGCAAACCACCCATTCGAAATGCCCGAGTATTTCTTGATGGTCGAATCCATAGAGAAACACTTCTCGCTCCAATTGGACCCACTGCTTGCCAGCATTAACCTTCCGACAGCCACTGCACACAGCGATTCTTCTTACCATTTTTCTCTCTCCTCGGAAATTGTTAAGGTACTCGAATAGCGGCCATCCCCATTGAGACCGCTTATCCGAGTTCAAATTTTGTATTTAAGATTCGGAAATTTAAGAAAATTTAAACGCCGAAAAGCAACCTCAATGCGCCTTGAGGTTCTCCGGCGGACTGTAACTGTATTTTTATTGAGATTCCCCATAATGAAATAAAAATCCTCGCCCCAAATAGAAATGAATTCTGTCCGGGACGAGGATTTCTAACCCCGCGGTACCACCCTGATTCCTCAGAGAAATTTCTCCGAGGCACTCATTGGGCCGTTTTGTCTGCGGGAGCCAGCCGTCGAATCCTACTTGCTTTATCTAATAAATAAAGCTTTCTTCGGTTCGTAACCTCGGGAGCGCGTTCAGGAGCGCTGTTGGCTGCCGGGCTTTCACTGTCCCCAGCTCGCTTTAAGTTCGGCGCTCTTTACTAATCTCCTTCAACGGTTAAGACAATCAATTTTCAATTTAGTATATTATATACTTCTCTATCGAACTTTGTCAATGGTAGAATTAAAACAATGAAACCTATCGCCGAAAACAAACGCGCCAGATTCGATTACGAAATTCTCGACAGATACGAAGCCGGCATTGAATTGACTGGCCAAGAAGTCAAAAGCGCCAAGAGCGGTCGGTTCGATTTGTCCGCGAGCTATGCCGTGCCCCGAGCCGGCGAATTTTGGCTTTTGAATTCCTCGATTCCAGCGTATCAGCCGAAAAATGTTCCGACTAATTACGACCCCAATCGCTCGCGGCGTCTGCTTCTCCATAAAAATGAAATCCAAACTCTCTTGGGCAAGCTCCGGCAGAAATCGTTTTCTTTGATTCCGCTCCGGGCTTATCTCAAAAAGGGGTTTATAAAACTTGAACTCGGCTTGGCCAAAAGCCGAAAAAAATCGGACAAACGGGAATTGCTCAAAAAACGCGCGGCGGAAAGGGAAATGAGGAAAGCTCTTTAAGTAACCGGCGAACTCCTCGGCTTCAATGTTGTCGCCGCGGAAAAAGATTGAGCTTGATTTTTAGTGAAATCTATGATATATTTGTTTCCGTCATCGGGGATGACCGGCTTCGATAAAGATGAGTCGCGAACCGGCGAGTCGACCGCGATGTCGTTAAACTCGCAAAACAAATAACTGCCAACCAAAAAGTTGCAGCTCCGGCATTTGCTTACGCATAAGCCAGAGGATCGGCTAATCTGAACCTCTTAGATTAACACCGGTCTTATACAAGGAGGTGTAGCCGAGCCCATAAGCTCTGTTATGCGCTCCGGCGAAATCAAACACGGAGCATCTTGCTAGTTCCTAACTAGATACGCTCGTAGAAGGTTCGCCGATATCATCTTTAGACGGCGGTTCGATTCCGCCCATCTCCACATTTCACGATTTGAGAGGGTTAGCGCCTCGGGGCTTCGCCCCTCGGCGCCCGCTTTCGCCAAGTAATCCCAAGGGGATTTCCAAAAAATCGAGAGCAACTGGTTCTCGATTTTTTGGTTCGAGCCGATTTTTTTCAGAAAATTTTTGATTTCATCAAAATTTTCTGTGGAAGCAAGATTTTTGGCTTGGTTGGCGTCTAAAATCCAATTCCGCACGAGTTCGAGCCAATGATTGCCTTTTCGCTCAAAATCGGAAAGTTTTTGTTGCAAATCCGCCTTTTGCTCAACGAGGGCGTTCTTCTTTTGCTGATATTCCGAGAGTTCAAGCGCGCCCTCAAGGTGAGCGTCCAAAAGGCGGTCAATTTTCTTTTTCACTTCTTCCAGTTTTGCCCGCAGATTTTGAGCGAAAAGACCTGATGAGTGGCGATTTTCATTTTCCCATTCATTCACTTTCGCGAGATACTTCTCGCGCCACTCATCAGACAAAGAAACTTTTTGAAGATTTTGGATAACTTGCTTGGTAAGCTCCGGCTCCTGCAAAAAGCGGTTTTGCGAACACTTGTGGGTTTTGCTTTTTTTGGTGCAACGATAATAGACGTATTCCTTGCCGCTCTTTTTGATTTTGCGCTCGGCAGTAATGCAATAGCCGCACTCCCCACAAGTCGCAAAACCGAGAAATTTAAACCCTTTATCTCCTCGCTTTTTGCGGGGTTTGCCATGATCCAAAAGCGCCTGTTGGATTTGGTCAAAAAGTTTCTTTGTAATCATTGGCTTGTGTGATCCTTGATACAGCTCTCCTCGATAGCGGCAAACGCCGTAATAGAACGGATTATCAAGTATGTGGGCTATCGAGGAGAGGTGGGGCGGTTTTCCGTCCTTGCCAACCAAGCCGAGAGAAAACATTTTGCACTGAATGGCGGTGAGTGTATATTCTCCGGTGGCAAAAGCTTCCAAAATAGTTTTTACATTTTTGAAATTCTTGGGGTCTGGCTCAATCGTCCTCAAACGAGGTTCATTGAAATATCCCAATGGAGCTTTTGCCGATAGTTCGCCGCGCCTGATTTTCTGACGTATCCCGCGCAAAATGTTTTCTCTCAAATTGTCGGTGTAATATTTAGCTTGTCCAAAGGCAACGCTCAACATGAACTTCCCTTGCGGTGTCGCTTCGAACCAAAATGTCGGGAATTTTAGCGATTGGATTTTTCCAGTATCCACGAGATAAATTATTCTCCCGCCATCAATAGAATTTCTCGCCAATCTGTCGGGATTCCACGCTAAAATTCCTTGAGCGTTGCCTTTCTCAATTTCTTCAACCATTTTGTTGAAAATAGGGCGGCCCGGCTCTTTAGCGCTTTGCGATTCGGCAAATTCTTTTATCACAATCAAATTGTTCTGTTTGGCATACTCTCGCAGTTCAGTTTGCTGCGCCTCGATAGAAAGAATTTGCCGTTCCTCTTCCTCGCTAGATTTTCTGCAATAGATAAAATATTTGATCATATTTTCAACAAAATGGTTTTACGCCGACAATTTATAAATCTTGCTTCTCCGCCTTCGGCGGAAAAATCGGCTCGACTTGGCGAAAGCGGGCGCCGAGGGGCGAAGCCCCGAGGCGCTAACCCTCTCAAATCGTGAAATGTGGTCAATTTTGGAAAAAGTGCGAACCTACTACGAACAGAACCCCGACGAAACCTAACCGCTCGGGCGGCGCGGAATTCCCCCCTTGAACCCCCCTTCCGCGCCGCCCTCGCGGGAGTCCAAGCATTTCGCCCGCGAAGCGGGCATTTTGAGTTTATCACAATATCCAAAGTTTGGATATTGATTTCTTGGATATATCTTGTTAATATATGGTTAAGTCAATCCACGCAAAGGAATATGCTTATTTTGTTGAGCGTTTACGAAAAGCTCGACAAGAGGCAGGGTTGACACAAGTACAGGTTGCGAGAAAAATAGGTCGGCCGCAATCGCATATCTCCAACGTCGAATCAGGACAGCAAAGGATTGACGTTGTAGAATTAAAAAGGTTCGCAAAAATCTACGGAAAGGATATAAAATATTTTCTATAAAAATATGAAAAAATTATTTCTGGTGTTGGCTCTATTGGTTGGTGTTCTCTCGTTTTCGATTTCGGCAGAAGCACGAACGACTCGTGTAAGGGGATATTACAAACCATCAACTGGTAGCTATGTTGCACCGCATTACAAAACCACCCCGAACCGTTCCAAGTTCGATAATTTCTCCACAAAAGGAAATTATAATCCTTATACTGGAAAGAAAGGAACGGTAAACCCTTTTAAGTGGTAAACAATTTATGGAAGGAAAAGGCGGATGGCTTTTTATAGTTTTAATAATTCTCTCAATTTGGTTTTGGAGAGATCATCATAAATTGACCGCACAAGTCCAAACACTACAGGACGAAGTTTCTGACTTGGACTATAAAGTCAATTCCTATTCTGACGCTTTAGACCAAGCTAATTCAAATATTGATGATGCCAAAGGATATGCTTGGTCGTCTTATGAAGATATGGGTTATGCGTTAGATAATTTAGAAACTGTTGAGCCGTGAATTTTTGATGGTTTTTAATCTCATGAAAAAATTTATCAAACCATCAATAATCTTTATCTTTGCGACATTTATCCTGGGGGGATATTTTCAAGTTGCTTATGCTGCGAAGGGATTCGTGGTAGAGAAGGGAGGGTCGGACAAAATTTTAATTACAGATGGTTATTCAGAGTATGTCATTGAGCATGACTACAGTTGCTATAGTAGTGATTTTTACGACGGAGCGACAATTTACATAGACACATCTTATTCTCCAAGTTACGGAGATAAAATTATTATCCCAGGCTATTCAAATACAGTTTGCGAAGTTACGAGTTCCGACGACGTGAACATTAAAAGATATTATGTTGATGACGTTTTTGATTCAGAAGACAAGATAATCGTAACTGATAAAAATAATGATCGATTTCTTGTTGAATACGGCATAGGGTGCGGCCTAAGCATGTGGCGGTATGAGGGAAAAACGATAGATATTGATATTGGTGGGTCATTCTTGGATGGTATTGGCGACCGGATATATCTATTCGATTCGGGTAGAGATTGTAAAGTTTGGGATGCAAAAGATTTAGGCAGTTCAGGCGGCGGGTTTTACAGCGGTGGCTCTACTTATATTCCACCAACCACACCGTCTTGTCCGGCAAATTCTTCCCTTGTGAACGGGCAATGTACTTGTAATGCAGGATATACGGCCAATACAGAAAAATCAGCATGTGTTCAGATACTTTCATGTCCAGAGGGCTTTGTCTTAAACACAAGCAATCAGTGCATTACCTATACTCAAAGCTGTCAGGCTGTAAATAATAATGATGTAAACATTGTTGGAACAAAAGGAGAAAATGGGAAAATAAATTGTAATTGTATATCCAATTATTATTGGAATGGCAGTCAGTGTGTTAAAAATATTACGACCGAAGCTCAAAAACCACCGATAGTAGAAACAAAAAAGATTGAACCTATAATTCAGGATGTTCCTAAAAAACTTCCGGTTAAAGAGTCAAAGGAGAGTCCAAAAGTAAAAACATCAACATTGGCATCATCATCTACTACCCCCGCCGAAAAAGTTGCGACCTCAACCAATACAGATAATAAAAATCCTGTGACGCTTAAAATCCCGTGGTATAAAGAAATATTTAACTTTTTCTCCGGTTTATTTAAATAAAATGAGATCCAAAAGATATTTAGCTATAATCATTTTCTTTTTTGTTTCTTTTGGTCCTACGGCAGCTCTCGCCCATCCTGGAAGAACGGATGCCTCCGGTTGCCACACTTGTCGCACTAACTGTCCAAACTGGGGGTTATCGTATGGTGAGTATCATTGCCATAGATCAAAAGGATTATCACAGCCCAAAGAACCAATTAAAAGTCATCTAAATAAGAATGGTGCAGGGTATACAGAGCCAGCGCCAGAGTATAAAATACCAACGACAGTTCCGCCAAGCAAAAATTCTACACAAACAGAAAGAACGCAAGAAGGTTGGTTTAGAAAATTATTGAGGGTATTTGGAATTTAGCCCGCTTCGCGGGCGAAATGCTTGGACTCCCGCGAGGGCGGCGCGGAAGGGGGGTTCAAGGGGGGAATTCCGCGCCGCCCGAGCGGTTAGGTTTCGTCGGGGTTCTGTTCGTAGTAGGTTCGCACTTTTTCCAAAATTGACCACTGCTTTTAGAAAAAAATCAGGGGTTTTATAAAATACGAACGAGGAGTTTAA
>CAZDFQ010000002.1:59906-173629 GCA_964505005.1 uncultured Candidatus Saccharibacteria bacterium | reverse complement strand
CCCCCACCTGCGCGCCGCCAAGATCGCTCGGCGCGAGATTTCCGTAACCGCCCGCCAGCGCGGAGCTTAGAATAATCTGGTCGGTATCGGTATCGGACAGAAACGAGCCGTATTTCATAAGTTCGTAAATGCCCATGATTTTTGCGTCTTCCGCAGGATCAATACCCATCATACTTGATGAAAGTCGTCTGTACTGCCCGCTTTGATCTTTGTCGAACGCCAGCGAGCCGGCGAGCACGTATCGTCTGGTTGTTCCCAAAATGCCGGGGATGGTGGCGATCTCCGCGCGCAGAGCGGATTGATTGAGAATGAATTCTTTGACCCGCGGAGTTTCCTGGGAACTGATGGTGATATAGGCGCTCAGGTCTTTTATAATCACCTGCGGAAACAACTCCGAGAGTCCTTTCAAAATGCCGGCGATGAACATCATGTTGATGAAACTCAGCGACAAAATGAAAATAGTGAAGACAAGCGTGGATTTGTTTCCCCGCACGATTGATTTGTAGGCGATGAAGGCGGCGGTTTTTAAATCGTTCGTGTTCATATTGATTATTTACCCCGTTAGAAGTCTGTCTTAATATAGCAACATGAAACTAATTTCACATAAACTCCCGTTACTGCTGAAACCCCATTATTGCAGAGAAGAAAAATTTTCCTAGGAAAATTTTTCTGCCGAGGACTTCTAACGGGGTTTGCCGCCGATTACCACTTGCTCTCCTTCGGAAAGACCCGACACTATTTCAATCGTTCCGTTTTGGCCTTTTAAGCCGGTTGTTACATTTTGATTGGTTATTTCCCCGTTCTTGTAGATTTGGACGAAGTTGATTGAACCATTTTTTTGGACGGCGCTTGCGGGAACGATAAGCGTGCTCGCAGCCGAGCCGGTTTTGATCCAAACGTCGGAAGTCATCCCGGCTTTCACCTGGTCGTTAGATTCATTAAAAGTTATCGTTGTTTTGTAGTAAACGCTGCCGCTGATGATTGTGCCGGCAGGGTCCACTGCGGTTACCGTGCCCGGCCATTCATTTGGGAGGGCATCGGCGGTAATCCGCACCGATTGGCCGACCTTAACGCCGGCGACATTGTCTTCTGAAAGATTGACTTTAACCTCGAGGGCGCCGTCGGAGATCATTGAGACAACCACTATGCTTGGGTCGATTATTTCGCCGACATTGCCGTTGGTTGCCGTAATAATCCCGGAGATGGGGGCGATGATTTCCATATCTTGAATCTGCGCTTGCACCTGTTGCATTTGGGCTTCGGCTTGCCTGATTTGCGCTTCAAATACTGCTGCATCGGTAGAGCGCAGAGGGGCCTTAATAAGAATTAATTGATCTTGAGCGGTCTTAAGAGCAGATTCAGATGTCTTTAATTTTTCTTCAGCGGCGCTGATATTGGAGATGGCGGTGCTTATATTTGTTCTTGCGGTTGAAACATCGGTTTTCCAATTAGAAGGTATAGCGGCAGATACTCCATTCACTGCGTAGGTGCTATTTGGGTTATTAATCGCGAGCGCGAGTTTATCTAAAAATATATTAATATCGCCGAGATATTTCCTTGTCGTGCTGGCATATTCAGAAAGGTTACTATCAATTGTCAGTTGGTAAACATATAACTTCCAAGAGCGAAAAATATTGCTTTCGATAAGCAGCCTGCTCCATTCGATATCATTCTGCAAACTCGAATCGATTACAGAGAAAATCAGTTTCGGATTAGTTGACAAAGGATTAGTGAACATTTGATCCGCCTTAACCCTCACGGCATCATCCGCTTTCACGTACGCGTCTTGAAGCTTATCAACAAAATTCTGCCTGGCATCGGTTACTGCCTGCTTCGCATTTGCCACTGCTGTCTCGGCAACCGCAATGTCTTCCGGCGAAGCCCCTGCTCGTTGTTGAGCCAATCTCGCTTTCTCGACATCAATGCCTGCCTGCATAGCGGCTAATTCTGCATCAAGCGTCCCGGTTTCTTGTTTTGCCAAAACTTGACCTGCCTCAACTTTCTTTCCAACCTTTGCTTTCAGAACGGTCATTTTGCCGCTATTTTTGAAATGCAAATCTATGCTGGTAGGCGCTTCAATTTTGCCGCTTGCAAAAACTTCCTGAGTTATATCGCCTCTTTGAATCGTCGCCAATTCGTAAGGAGGATTGGCCGATTTCTTGATGTAGAATCCGATGCCGGCACCGACTACGAGTATCGCTATCGTGATAATAATGATTTTTTTCATATTAATTTATACGACGAGCGAGGAGGGGAGTGAAAATTTACTAATTTTCATTTCGTCCGAGCGAAGTCGTAAAAATGGTGAAACACCATTTATTTTATATTTTTATTTCTCGACCTTCAATATTAATTTGTATTTTTGAACCATGGCTATTTCAAAAATGTTTTTTCTCTTTATCCCGTTAGATCCTCGCTTGGGGATGAAGCTTTTATCTAACTTTAACTAAAACTTTTCCTTTCAGTCGCGGCTAGGGGCTGTAGTTTTCAGGATCTAACGGGGTTTACATAATCCTTGAATTTCAGAAACAACTTCCGCGGCTTTTGCGTCGGCAATTCCGAAAGAGCGAAGCAGGTTTTGGTTATCTAAAATATCCTGGCATAGCACAATCCCTTTTTCTAAAAATTTTCGTTTTTGAGAGTAGGCGAGCGTGGTTAAACAGGTAATTGGATGAATCCCGGCGCGCTCTATACGCATTTCTAAACTATTGCCTGTCGGATAACTCCACCCGATTGCCTTCATGCCGACGCATTCCGCATAGCGAATGGCATCGCTGGTCAATTTGGTGTTTGTAATAAGCCAAGCTTCGTGGAATTTTTGCGCATGCGTTTTATCTCTTTCCCACGCTTTTCGAACATCTTCAAACCGCGCTTGGATATAAAGCGCCACCTTCACGTCTGATTTTATGCCCGGCTGATTGTGGAATTTGCATTCGACCATGATGTGTTGATTATCTTTTTGGGCGATAACATCCAGCTCGTGGTTAACGCATAATCCTTGTACAATTTTCCCGACTTCGACAACGAACCCTTCCGCCGAAAGAAGCCGGCCTACCAACTTTTCAAATGGATGGCCGCTCGGTCCAAGGTCTCGGATGGCCTGTTTGAGAGCATAACGCGAAGCAGTGGCTGGACTTTCCCTCTTCCGAAGCAGCGAAAAGGCGTGTCCGTAAATTTGGAAGGTCGGCATTCCGGGCTTAAGCTCTTTTCTTATATGCTGAATAATTTGTTTTATTGTCTCTGGCGAGGCGTTTACCCGTTCAAGCGAGTGTCGTAATTTTTCCTCTGAAAAAAATTCTGTCTCGCCAGATGCTTTTGTAATTATTATTCTCTCCATAGTTAAATTTCTATTTTCCTCTGTATGAAATGTTCATAAATGCTCGACCATAAAAATCCGAGGCTCAATAGCCGGAGATGTTACATATCATCTACCCCGTTAGAAGTTTATTTTCATATGATAAACATTAGTTTCAGACAAGTTAGATTTTTTCTTATTCCCGGCTGCTTCAGAGTAAAAATTTTTTATCAAAAATTTTTACCGATAACTTCTAACGGGGTAAATTTGACTGCCAAGTGAAAATTCTTACCGCCTCGGCTATGCCGGTGATTTTTAATTCAATCGATTTTGGGGTCGGCGCAATCGGGTTAAATATGAGCGTTCCTTCTCGGTGATGGCCGCCCGGCGGATCGCCTTCCCAGTTTATGGGTCTATATTCTTGTCCATTTTCATCCCGCAAAACTGAAATTTTGGTGAGATCATAAGATAGCTCCACTGAATGAGTATCCAGCACTATTTCGAATTCAAATATTCCTGCGGCAGTTTCTTTCGGCGTTACGGCAATGGTCACCCCGCCTTCGTTATTTGTTTTGACTTCCAAAACCCGCGGCTGTGTTGTCTGTGACTCTGGCACGCTTCGCGATTCCGTCGATTCTCTCGGCTCCCCGCGCATCCAAAAAATAATACCGACAACAACTGCCGCTAATACCAACCCACCAGCAATTAATTTTTTGTTCGCCATTTTTTATAATGAGCCAATATCGCGATATCCCCATAAACTCCAGTTTATAAGGATATTATGCGGTGTTTCAGAAAGTAGATACAAACTCGTATATTAAATCTTTAATTTTTGCGTTGCTATCCGGCTCTAATGGTATATCAATCTCAGCTAAAAGTTTCATAGTATAGTTATTCTCGACCGCAATCTCGTTAATCATATTTAAATCTGCGCTATCTCCTGTGCCTAAAAGTAGCTTGCCGTTTTCAGTTAAATATTTCTTTGCTCCAGCAATATATCCCCTCAAGCTTTTATACCCTGGATCAATACCCGATCTTAAAAGTATGTCATTTTCGGTTAATTCCCAGTTGTTAAAAGGATGTGCCCAAAAAATGAAGTCAAATTTTTCATCTGGTTTAAGTGGCTCATAGAGATTCCCCTCTCTCACTGAAATGTTAAGGTTATTACGTATCGCATTTATGCGGGCATTTTTAATGGCGGCCGGATTAATGTCAGTTGCCACAACTCTGGCACCGTTCTTTGCGCAAAATAGCGCAATAATGCCAGTCCCTGTCCCAATCTCAAGAAGCGATTTTTCACCTACAATATCACTTAACTGTTTCGCAAACCAAAGGCTGTCGTCGAAAAATTCCGGAGCATAAACATTCGGCAAAACCACTAAGGAAAAACCACCGTATTCAATCTCGTACAGTTCCTGTGCTTTGGCTCTCATCCTTTTATAGATATTGAAAATGGACTGCCGCCATTTTTCTAATTCAGCGGGAGTAAATTTTCGAGCGGGAAGAGAGTCTCTCATAAATTATTGGCTCATCGATTTGTGGAGGCGATAGCAGGCATCATTTTTATTATTTTTCTTCCAATATAAACAACACCAAAAAGATTGAAGGCCAAACCCAGCCAGAAGATCTCAATTTGGTACTGACCGATTAAACTCACAATGCCGGCTGCGCCGATAATGGGCAAAATATTTGCCAAATAATGGGTACAACAGGAAACCATCGCGGCGGTTGAGGTGGTGCCGGTGACGCCCAAAACCCTGCCGCCCCCGTTTTGAGTATGAATGATGTTCTTTAAATAGGTGTAAAGGCCAATTTGAATTCCGAATCC
Source organism: uncultured Candidatus Saccharibacteria bacterium (assembly GCA_964505005.1). Lineage (GTDB taxonomy): Bacteria > Patescibacteriota > Minisyncoccia > UBA6257 > 2-01-FULL-56-20 > JACQKU01. The sequence continues at coordinate 168,506 of CAZDFQ010000002.1, read as the reverse complement.
GATTGCGAGGCTTACGATGAAATACCAAAAAGCGGCGAATTGGCTTTGGGCGAAATTCCAGCCCGAGACGAGCGTGAGCACCGTGAAATACACTCCGAGTAGAATTGCGCTGGCAAGGGCTCCGTAGAAAAAGGGTTTCGCGTAATTCTTTAACATAATTTTATGCTTGCTATAACGATATATAATCAAGAGGGTTGATGTCTCCGCCGACCGGCAACGGGCCACATGATTTTGATTGAGTAATTGCATACGTATTCGAGGCGTAAACCGTAACCTGCGTGTGCGGCCCGGTAGACCAACCGGTATTGCCGACATATCCGATTGGTTCTCCGCGGCTGACCTTTTGGCCTACGCTTACGACAGAAGCGGAAAAATGCGAATAAAAAGTGGTAAGGCCGTTGCCGTGTTTGATGACGACATATTTACCGTAAGCTCCGCGCGGGCAGTATTTGTCCGTATTGCCCATAGCGACCACCTCTCCGGCTTCGGTCGCGTAAACCGGCGTGCCGACCGGCGCTCCCAAATCAATGCCGTTATGCCACTGGCTCCTGTAATTTCTGACCGCGAATTGCGTCCGGCCGTAACCCTGCGTCAATCTTGCTCCCGGAACAGGATTCGCGAGCAACCCCGGTCGTGGCGCGGGCAACTTCGAGAGGTCGATATTCTTTCTTAGGGCCGATTCGATTCTTTCTATCTCCGCCTCGAACGCCATTGCTTTTTTGGCCAGCTCGTCGAAATTTTTCTGATAGAGCGATTCTTTATTTTTCGTTTCGGCAAGAAGCGTCTGTTTACGCTCTTTTTCTCCTTGGGCTATCGTCTGCCTCGCGGAGATACCGCGTTTTTCGACCTCGATTTCCTGCTGCTTTGAAAGGACTTCGTCCTGCTTGTCCTTCAGGTCTTCTTTTAGTTTGCGATTTTCGTCAAGTTGCGCCGCCAGTTGAGCCTGAATGCTGCTCAACGATTGCATCTCCGCAAACGAATCAGCCAATGTTTTTTTCTGAAGCAGAAGGACAAATAAATTTACCTCGCTTTTTTCGTGATATTCGCGCAAAAGTTCCGGGATTGTTTTTAGCCCAGAATCCAGAGCTTTGTTTATGCCGTCTATTTCGGTTGAAAGCGATTGCATTTCGAGTTCCAACTTTTGGTTTTCTAATTCTCCAGCACGAATGGCGAGTTCCATCGCCGTAATATTTTTGTCAATAGTTTTTAATTCTGATTGCAATCCCTTGCGGGCGGTTACCGTCTCGTCGAGATTTTTCTTGACTGCCTGCATCTCCTCTTTGAGCTTCTGAAGTTCTTTATTTTTAGCATCAATTAAATCCCCAAAATTTGTCCCCGTGGCATTAGTGGAATTTTCTTGAGCCAAGATGGGCTGGGTTGACGCCGCAAGCAGAACGAACAATGCGAGCAGGTAAATAGGATTTTTCATGGGGTCCGCGTTGATCTTAATGACAGCATCCGCCGCTATGATGTTTCTTTTTGTCGCTTTTATGCTCTTCGTGGACGCTGTGTGCGACACCAGCTGAATTAACAGCATCATTCCCTTGTTCAAAATCATCTTCAGGTCCACGATCTTGCGAGCGATGCCCGCGCAACATCATCCAAAAGTGAACCAGGATAAAACCAACAATAAGAATCGGCCAAAGGTAACCGGCAGAAAATAGATTGCCACCGGCCAAAAGCAGAATAACCAGGATTAAAGCGAACAGGAGCATCATCCAAATCACCTGAGAATTGTTTTTGCCGCCATGATTATGCATAGTAGACAAACATTAACCAGCTTGGCTGCTAACCAAGTGCGTTGTCGCCGATCTTTGCCTAATTATTATTTTTCGGATTTAACCAGGCTCGTGTTGTGCATCCAGACGATGTACCAGGCGAAAATCCAAGCGAAGACGAACACTTCGATGGCTCCGATGATTACACTTCCCGTATTTATCCAGGTAAATCCTGGCAAAAGTTCGAACAGCGCATGGTGTAACGACGCCGCCCTCTCGGAGAGGAGGACGAAATAGCTCAAGCACACCACGTACAGCGCCTCAAACCCCAGCACGCAGAGCCAGCCGTATCGTTTTAATTGAAGCATGTTTATAGAGAAAATCATTTTTTATTTTTCGACCTTTAAGATTCTTGCTCTTGATGTAAATAAATCATGGCACAGAGAAGGACCGCAATAGTAATAAGCGCAAGCGCTATCGTATCATTATAGAGATGTTGCTGAGAAAATCCCAGCGTTGTTCCGTTTTCTCCGGCAAGCCATGCTCCAATAAGCGCCAATACGCTCAGCCAACCAGTTACATAGGCCGTTCCGTGCATAATCGATGACTTTTTCATGACATTTTAATTAATTAATTTTTATTCGCGCCGTCGACCTTCTATCTCAGCGCGAGATTCAGCATCGGCATAATTTGAGAATTTCTAAAAGTTTTCGAAATTCTAAAGTTGCTACTCCCACCACTTTGTCGGCTCCGCCGTAATAGACGAAAAGTTTTTTGCCAATCAACACGCTCCCGCACGGAAACACGACATTGGCAACTATTCCTTCTTTCTCATAAGGCGTTTCCGGTTCAAGGATTGGATAATCGGTGCGACCGATAATTTTAAGAGGATTGCGCCGGTCGGTGAGTACCGCTCCGACGCGATAAAAACCATCTTCCTCTGAAACTCCGTGATAAAGCAAGACCCATCCTTCGGCGGTTTTGATTGGCGGCGAAGTAATGCCAACTTTTTTCGAATCCCACCATCCTTTTCTCGGCCTTATCCAGCGATATTCTTCCAGCCAATTTGTTCCGTCAAAATCTAAGGTTTTATGAAAGGAAAGATCAATATCATCGCCGCTGCGATGAATGATAAAATACTTCCCGCCAATTTTTTCCGGGAACATGGCCGCATCTTTGTCATCTAAATCAGGAGGAGAAATTAGCGTCGGACTTGACCAATTCCATTTATGGTTTAAGAAATCTTTTGCTTTAATCCAGGAGAGGGCCACGCGCGGCGGACTTTCGCCGTCAAAAGCGGTGTAAAAAATGTATATTCGTTCTCCTATTTTTACGAGTCGCGGGTCTTCGGCGCCGGAGTTGCTGCCGGGCCGCAGTTTTTGCTCAAATTTTTCTCGGGGAACGTAAACCGGTTCCGGGGAACGATAATCTATGTGAACCCCGTCTTGGCTTTCCGCATAGCCGAGAACCGAGGTGTTGTCTTCAGACATCGCTCGATACAAAAGGCGGACTTTATCAGCGAGATAAATTGCCGCCGGATTGAAGGTGGCTTTTGCCTCCCAGGGATTATTTTTAGCCGGCTGGATTATCGGATTTTCTCTGGCCCGCTCCAACTTTACGATTCTTTTTTCTTTTCCAAGCAGTTGTTCCAGAAATGAATCAAGCTCTATCTTGGCTAAGCAGCAAGTGGTATCGGCTGCACCGTAATAAAGATTAATCCACCCATTGTCTATAATTGCCCCGGCGGGGAAAATCACATTCGGCACCATCCCATGTTTTTCGTAGTATTCTTCCGGAGAGAGAATGGGAAAATCGGTTCGGGCGATAATTTTAAGAGGATTGTTTAAATCTAATAATGCCGTTTCCACGCCAAAAGATCTTTGCGGCGAAAAATAATTTCTAATGTAGGAGTAAAGCAATAGCCATCCGTACTTTGTCTTTAGCGGTTGAGATCCTACTTCAATGTGGTCTTGCGGCCGGCGTTGAAGCGGCAAGGAATATTTTTCAAAATTTTGATACCATTTTCCCCAATATGGTTCCTTCCAAATATCCTCTTCTTTATCGAAAGAAGCAAGGCATATTTTGGCTGGTGGGCGATCGGTATTGACAGTCAGAATCGCCCATATTTTTTTGTCGATTTTCTCCGGGAAAAGCGCCATTGCCTTGGCGTTGAAAGGAGTAACGAGATGCTTTTCCTCAATTTTATCCAGATTCTTGCTAAGGGCTAGTCCAACCCTAATGGTTTCGGCTTGAGGAGGCCAACTTCCGAGCGCCGTGTAAAAGATAAAATATTTGTCGTTCAATTTTGTTATCCGCGGGTCTTCGCAGCCAAATCTTTCCCATTCGTATTCCGGAACTATGAATCGTCTGCGATTGTTAAAGTTGATGCCGTCCTCGCTCTCCGCAATACCGATATCGGAAACCGCAAGTTTCGCTTTTGCCGCGCTGTGATAGTGGGGCAACGAAACGGCGCGATAAACAAGAAATGTTTTATTTCCTCTTTTTATCGGACAGCCATTAAAAACCGCCTCGGCTTCCCAGGACTGATTCCTATTCGGCGTAAGTATCGGATTTTTTTCAAATCGTTCAATAATCATATTATTTGATTAGCTTTATCGGCAGCAACGGCTTTATCAAGCCAGCCCGAAGGGTATAAGCACGCACAAAAGAATCATCAACATGGGCATACAGAATGCCATTTCCCTTTCCTTGCGGCACAAATTGACTCGCGAATGTGATCGTCTTCGCTTCGCTGTCTTGAATAAACGGTTCCGGCGAAACCCAGTCAATCTTGCCGTTTTCATAATCGTAAATAAACAATCCGGCGGAGAACATTCCGTATTTAACTTGCTCGCCAACGTGTTGGTTCGCTTCGCGGCCATTCATGACGCCGACCAATTTCCCTTCGCCAATATCAATGAAACTTTTCGGCAGCAATGGCCCTGGCGAAGCATGGCCGGCGATCCAGGGAATGTCATGTTCCGCGGGATGAAAAACTTCGTCGCCCCACTCCCACGATTTCCCCATATTTTCAACCCTTGCCACACGTACTGTTGAATAACGATCCGCCCTGCGATCGCTTGATTCAAACAAATTATAGCGGAATCCCTTGCTGTTAAGCGGCGCGATGGAAACTTCTTTCGCTCGCCCCTTTGTGTCATCGGCCATGAGAACTGGCTCGGTCATTTCCAAAGAATTAAGATTCTTCCCAACTGCATGTCCCAAGTGTGTAATTGTTCCCTTATTGTTTTTATGCCGCAATGGAATTGTAAAATAAACGTGCATTAAATCCGTTTCCTCATCAATCCAAATATCGGGATCTTCCAGGCCGATAAAATCAAATTCATTACCCGCAAGTTGTTTTATAATTTCATCCTCATTCTTAATCTTGAGACGTCTGCCTATTTCAAAATGATCCAGCGAATTTCCCTTCACGACGTGCAATTCGCTGCGGTCAACATACCCTGAAACCTGCACATCGCCGATGCGGCTCACGATGCAGCGGATAATGCCTTCGCGGTAACCGGTTCGGGGGTCGAGCGTAATGGCCATAACGTGGGCAAATTTTTTATCCGGTTGAACGGCCTCGCCGGGATACTCAATATAATTTTTACCGCCTCGCTGAATCATTTTATTTTTTCTTTAGGGGTTTTGTTTTGAGTTTTGGCTTTGCTTCTTTGGCGAGCACTTTCAAGAATTCTTCTAAGTTAGCGTGAGCGACGCCGATATAACTGTCGGCGGCTCCGTAATAAACAAGGAGCTCTCCGCTTTTGACTACTGCTCCGGTAACATACACCACTCCGGCTTTAAACCCGTTGTTTTCGTAATCTTCTTCCGGCTCTAAAACTGGTTCTTGGGACCGATGAAGAATTTTTGTCGGCTCATACAAGTCAAGAAGCATAACGCCGACCTTATATTTGCCCGGGTCGCTTTCATCCATAGCCTGATAGAATAAAAGCCATCCCGCCCCTGTTTTCAAAGGCGACGCGCCCGCCCCTCTTACCCAATTATCCCAACAATTTTTCCTTCGAAAGTCGCCGTCATAATAACTCTCTATAAATTCTCCTTCTTTAAATTCCAGCGTATCGCGGAAAGCGATAGATATTTCGGGGGAAATGCTGTGCAAAATTACATATTGGCCTTTTATTTTTTCCGGGAAAATAACCCAGTTTTTATGAAATTCGCCGGGCTTTGAAATCAACTTCGGCGGTTTCCATTTCCAGTTTTTATTTAAAAAATCGTTAACTTTGATGGAAGTAAGAGCAACGCCGAGCCCGCTGTCGCAGGCAGTATAGGTCATATAGAGAACGTCTTCTTTGTTGACTTGAACAATTCTAGGATCTTCAGCTCCTCCAAAACTGCCGCCGGAAAAATAGGAAAAAATATTAAAAGACGGATTTTTTACCTGCCCCGCACCGAACTCGCCTGTCCCGTACTCAACTTGTTGTAGTGCGGGATTCTGGTGCGGGGTTTTGTGTTCATAGACAGGATAAGGAAGCCGTTCATCGATGTGGAAGCCGTCTTCCGAAGCCGCGTAGCCCAACCGGGAAATCCCGTCCTCGCCGATCGCGCGATAGAGAAAACGAATTTTGTCATTCAGCAGAATGACCCCGGGATTGAAAGTTTGCCACGCTTCCCAGCCGTTTTCTTTTTTGGGCAGGATTATCGGGTTTTCTGTAAATTTGACCAGTTCGACATTGGATTTTTTCCGCTTTTGTTTTGGCGTTGCCCGCTTTCTGCTCTGCCGGCCGCCCTGTCCGCCAAAGCTTTCCCCGGCCTTCGCAGCCGAAGTTGCTTCGGCGGAGTAGGCGCGACCGCGGAAGCCTTGGCGCAGACGGTTTCGCGGTGATTTTTTTGGTTTTGTCGGTTTTTTCATCCCGTTAGAAGTCTGTCTTATATGACTTATCAATTTCGAATAGACTTTCAGTTATTGGTTATATCCCGTTATTGCAGGACAGAAAAAATTTAATCTAAATTTTTTCTGCTCGAGACTTCTAACGGGATTCATATTCGTTTTTCATCCCACTTTTTTTAACCGACTTTATTCGTTTGCGGCGATGACTGAGCGTGCATCAAAAAAGCTCTCTGCGTATGGCTATTATCGGGATATTAACTGCAATATTGCGCCAAGGATGATGAGAAAAATTCCGGATGTTGTTAGTGCAAATTCCTTTCGCATCACCCGCAACACGTCTTTGTCTATTCCGCGTTCTTTAGAAATGCGGTGATGTACCGTAAGCACGGCAAGGCCGATAAGCACTTTTCCGATCGTATCCAGCACAAGGCCGACCGAAAATAAATTCATAGTTATTTCTTTAACGCGTCCAATTTCTTTATAAATTCTTCTTTGTTCAGCGCGCCGGTGGAGAATAATTCTCCATTAATAATAATTCCCGGGCTGGAAAAGATGCCGTATTTTTGAACGAGCGCCATTCCTTCGGTAGAAGTAGCGTCAATTTCCGCGATTTGCATTTCCGGGTATTGCGGTTTTAATTCTTCAAAAATTTTCTTTGCTTTGGCGCACTCATGGCACCCGGGTACCGTGACGAATTGGATGTTTATCATATTGATTTCTTGTCCCGTTAGAAGTAAGTCGCCTAAGGCGACTGCCGCATTGAAGATGCGGACTTCTAATGGGATTCGCTTAGGATGTAACCCATCTGTTTGATTATTTTTTCGACCTCGCTGAAATTAAATGCGGCATCATCAAATTCGATCTCCGCTTCTTTATTTTCGAAGCTCACTTTCGCTGATTTCACGCCGGGCTGGTTTTTTAAGAGCATTTCGATGGAGAAAGCGCAGCTGCCGCAATCCATTCCTTGAATTGAAAATTTTTTGGTTTGTGTCATATTTTTAGCCCATCTTGATGCCGAAGCGCATTGTCAGAAGTCCCCAAACTACAAAGACGAAAAGCAGGGCCCAAAATGTTTTTTTGGACATTTCGCCCTTTTTCCTGAAGTAATACCAGAGCAAGATAAGCGGCGGCACGAGAAGATTGAGCCACTCACCCAGCCACAGGTAGGGCACTTCTGCTTCAAATTGCTGAATCTGGATGTTCGCTTCGGCAATGGACTGGCCGCCGATTTTGGCAAAAATCATATTCAGTCCTTCGTGGAAAACCGAACCCTCGTACCAGATATGCCCGAAGACGCCGTTCAAAATAATGAACATACTGATGACGATGAGTGCCCAGCCGGTTATTTTGTCAATCGTTGTTTTGCGCTTTAATAAAGCGCCAGTGGCGTTGACGCCGATAATGCCCAAAACCGCAAGAAAAATGAGCGGCAGGGCTCTTCCCAAACCATTGACTGCCATATACCAGGCGCCGACCCCGATACTGCCTGTTCCGGCTGCGGCCACCAAGATAAGGTATGTCACCGGATTGGGACAGCCGATTCCGGCATTGCCCAGAAACAGACCCAAAAAGAACGATTTGAGATAATCGCTTTGCCGCTGAATAAAAGCCGGCACTTTGGAATAAGACGGCATTTCAAAAACAATAAGCGCAAGCGTCGCCAACCCGAAAAGAAAGGCCGCAATGCCCGCTGTTATGTAAAGAATCCGCGTTGCCTGGTCCAGGCCGAGGTATTTGCCGATGAGCGCGATCGCTCCGCCGTAAATCGCCAGCATTATAATCAAGCCAGCGCTGAAAAGAAGCGCCATCGTCAGCCCTTTTCTGTAGCCCATACCCATGGAAAGAGGCACGATGATGAAAACCAGCGGCAGAGTACAAGGCAGGACAATATTGGAAACGCCGCCGGCAAAAGAAAGAATGGTGGTCAGGGTCCGGATGGGAGTAGTGGCAAGATAAGTCAGAGCGATGACGATTGCGGTAAAAAGGGCAAAAGCCAAACTGATAAAAAATATTTTTGTTTTCTGGCTCGCCGTGACAACGACGGCTGGCCCGGCTTCTCCGGCTGGTACGGCTTCTTTTTCGGCCGTTTCCTCCCCGGTCTTAAAAAATATCACAAATCCCAATACAAAGATGAATATCGCGGCCAGCGTATTTAGCGGATCCATGCCATGGCCGATGACATAATTGGTTAATATAAAATATAAGATTGACCCGATTATCAGGATTGTTCCGATAGTTTTATTTTTCATATTTTTTAGGTTAATTATTATTTTCAATGGCAACAGCCGTGGGATTGGCGGGATTGGTCTTTTGTCGTTTTCTTCCGGTAGTCCTCGCGGCAACTTTCGGAGCAAAATTCTTTGCCGAAGCCCTCGGGATATTTTTTGCCCTTTTCCAGTCTCATTTTGCAAACCGGGCATTTTTTCTTGAAGAAATTTAACATCTTGATTTTGATTATTTGTTTGACAACGTATAAATCCTGATTAATTCTCTGACGGCCTTTTCTTCTCCGCCGCGGCGGCCCAATTGGCGCTTCACATGGGTTCGGAGATGATTCTCCAGAAGAAAGGCGTCAAGACTTTTGAGCGACCTTTGAATGGCCAGCGACTGGGCCAAAAGCTCGGGGCAGTACACTTCTTTTTCGACGGCCTTAATGAGGCCGTCCACCTGGCCACGAATGATTTTCGCGCGGTGAATAGACCTTTTCTTGAGTTGTTGGTCTACCATATGTTTATTGAACTAATTTGCGGTATAGCTTGGGCCTTATGAATATCTTATACCCCTATACCCTATATGTCAAGTGCAGCTCTGTGGATAACTATCAACGAAAAACACCCACTAAGAAAGCGTTTTAAGAATTGGTCGAAGCAAACGAAGTGAATATCCACCCATACGCAAAGTATCTCTTCAAAGAAGGCAGCGTATCCGATAAACGCGAACTGCTCGCTAATTTGCGGAAACGCCTGAATTACGAATTACAAAGACAAAAAGATAACGATGATTGAAGAATAAAAAAATAACAGGGCGAGATGGCCCTGTTATTTTTGTTATTGTATTTCTTCATTCCACTTTTTTTTGAACTTCCTTTTGTAATAAATTGATGCCGCAATAACCACCGCTATTAACACCAATGTTATCACAAAGGCCTTCGTTTGAGGCATAAAGAATTTTAGAACATAATATGCCAAAACAGCAACAATGACCCAGCGCGCCGTCAGTGTCAGCCACGTTTCGCGCCGCCACCAGGATTTTTTTTCTTCTGGTTGATTTTCCATAATAGTTTTGTCTTTAAGAATTAATTTTTGTTTTTTATTTTTTTATTATTATATCCTTTTTTTTCAGAAATAACGTCGGTTATTTCTTTTCGACTGTAAAACCGACGGCTTTGGCGAATTCGTTGGCCGCCGAGTCATGCTGGCCGCCCGCCTTCACCATATCTTGCGCATCTGCGGAAACAAGATTGGCCGCATCGCCCAATTGTTTTTCAGTAATAGTCGGTCTTTTATTCTGAGACAATTCGCTGTAGTAAGTGATGCTCAGATTAATCAAATTTTTGGTATCTATAATGGTTTTCATTGTAGCAGCATTTCTGGCTTTATGTGCCTCGATAAAGCGGCTGCCAGTCGTTTTTATGTTCTGAGTGGAGGATTTATTAATCATTTTTTGAAGCTCATCCAGAGTATAAGAAGTTGACGTAATCTTAGCTGCAGCATCATCGAGCTTGATAATGGCGGTTTGCAAATCTGAATTTATGCCAGCATAGTCCTTCTTCAATTCTTTTGCTCCGATTCCACCCAGAAGATTTTCCTCGCTGGCAAAATCATTTTTAATATCAGTGAATGGAGCTTCCAGCTTGTTAAATTTGTCAACAATAGCGTCAGAGGCACCCTGCTTGCCACCAAAAATTTGGAAGAGACCGATCCCAATAAGTACTACTCCGGCTATCAATATTGAAATTTTAAACCACTTAGACATATAAGTGTTTAAACTATTGTTTTTATTTCGCTCGACCTCTCTTTTTATTATATTAACATATTCGGCTTTGATGCGTCTAATGATATTGTGGAAAACTGGCAACGGAGATAAGGAGATAATATAATGGAAATTATTAACGCAATAGTTTGTATCGCCACTATCGGTAATTAAAAAACATGCTCAAAACAACTACTGGCCCTGATTTTAATAACGGGTAATTCTTCGCACTAACGAAATAATACCAAGCACGAGTGAAGACGGGGTACGAAAAAATACCAAGCGGCTAAAACCAATAAACCCAAATGCACCAAGCCGTTTGTCGTGGCAGCCAATTTTATAAATCGAGCTCTCACTTTTCTAAGGCGTCGCCCTCAAATATTTTAATAACCGGCGGCCTTACACTGCTGGCAAATTTGGGCGCCACTACCGCTAACCTGCAGGCAATCTTGCGCAGTTTTCAGTGGTTTAAAATCCGCGCAGGTCGTTGCATTGACCGGCTGGCCGCTCGGCTGGGATGGAGGCCCGCCTGCACTGCCTGGCTGGGGCGGAGGGCCGCTTTTGCTTTGTGGCGGCAGAGAACCCCCGGTGCTTGGGGCCTGAAGATTTGATTTAGAGGGAGTTTGCTGGACGGTAGATGAATTAGCCGGAGCATTTGAACTCAAAGGAGCTGGAGAAGCCAGACAGGTTAAATTAACCGAGGCTTGACGATAGCCCCAAAAATACCCTCCGTAAAAAATTCCTCCGAGAATCAATATGGAAATAGCTCCCAGCAAAAAACTTTTAGTGTTGGTCACAAAAAAATTTAAAATTTTATTAGCCGACTTTTTTATTACACCCCCTTCGGGTTCGGACCGTATTCGTTAGTTCCCGACTTACTGTCCTGAACAAAGAAAACTATCAACACGATTATGCCGATAATCGGAACCAAGCTGATTAAGAGCCACCAGGCGCTGTGATTCGTATCATGAAGCCTCCTTACAGATACGGCAAGACTGGGAAGAAAAATAGCCAGATAATAAAGGTAAATTACGGCCGATACCGACGGAACATTTATCGCAACGGCAATGATGCTTATTACTATGGTCAGGGCAATGACTATAATACTGTTCCATAGAACAAACATCCAATATTCCTTTCTCGGCGCCCGTCCGTTAAATACACTATATTTTTTTAGAACATCGGTATAGTAATTCATAATTTTATTTCTTGGTTAATGTTAATATCTTGTTCTTTCGACCTTTTTATTATTTTAACAGATCCGATAATCTTTTGAAAAAAGTTATACACCGCCAGCGGAAATAATATAATGTAAATTATTAATGAAATTGTCTCTCCTGTCACCAAGGCCGCTATTAAATAAAACTCGATGTTTTGGTGATACCAGGAAACGGCTGGGTTCCATAAATTTACCGCTACGCCCCAGAGTACCAAATATTGAAACAAAAGCCAAAGCGGCAAAATGAGGACTGATATAAGCATTACGAGAAAAAAGCCGGCAATCGCAGCCAAGCCAACCAAAAAAGCAATCTCTGGTTTGGCTCCAAAAAAGAAAGCGGCCGCAAAATAGCCGCCGGTAAACATAATAACCAACCAGAGAATTCTCCCGATTTTTTTAAATTTTTTTTCGACCGCGCCTCTTAAAAAAGGAATAATCAGTGAAAGAATTATAACTAAAAGAAATGAGATAACCGCTATCGCGCCCACCGCAATGATAAGCTCGGGTTTTTCCAGAAAGGTCATATTTTAAAATTCATTTGCTGGCCATTAATTTTAATTGCTCTCTGGCTTCCCGTTCTAATTCTTCGGTTGTTCTACCGGTTACAGCGCGCAAAGATTTCTGCCAATTTTGGGTTTGTTTGAGCTCGGTTAAAAATTTCCCCCAAACACCGTCGCCGTAATTTTTGTTGATATACCAAACAATAAAAGTTCCTTCTGCGCGACAGAGGCCGCTCTGAGTTTCGTCGCTGATAAACCCCTCGCATTTTTGGTCAAGCTCGGAAATAGTCAGAATCTTGGGACCACCGGTTTTTGCTGCTTTTATCAAAATCGGATTAATTTCGCGGAGAGGCTCAAAATCCGGTCCGGATTTAAAAATGTATTCAATAAAATGAGCCAAGCCCTCATTTAAAAAACTCGGCAAGTAGCGCATATTGCCTAAAAATTGATATATCACCGCATGCGTTCCTTCGTGAATGACCATCGCTTCCTGGGCTAAGGTCAAAAAATCAAATGGTTTGTACAAGTAAATTCGGCCGTTAGGCGATGAGCCGTCGCCAACTTTAACGCCTTCTTTACCGCCCGGGAAGTCGGAAATTCTAATATATTCATCAACTTTATCCGCTAAATAAATAGAAATTTCTTTTGGAACAATCCCCAAATATTTTTTATACAAAGGCAAGCCGGCCTGTTCTAATGTCGCTAAGGCGCTATTGGCTCTTGTTTCGCTCCTCGGATGATAATAGGCGATAAAAACCGAACTGCTTTTTTTAATCTCAAAACCGGGAACGTCCGATGCAGCCGCGAGATATTGTTTTGAAAAATCAACTTTATAATAGGGGTGATTGAAAAATACATTTTTAACAAACAAAAAACCTGCGATTAAAACGCCGATGGCCAAAATGACTACAATAATTTTTTTCACTGGCTTTGAACTAAGCTGATAGTAGTTTCTTTTGTTTGGGCCTTGGTTATTTCTACCTTTTCCAGGCGCCAGATTTTATAAGCATCGCCGTATTCTTTGGGGAATCCAATGAGATTATAATTCGGCCAGTAAGTTGAAATTTAACATCTTGATTTTGATTATTTGTTTGACAACGTATAAATCCTGATTAATTCTCTGACGGCCTTTTCTTCTCCGCCGCGGCGGCCCAATTGGCGCTTCACATGGGTTCGGAGATGATTCTCCAGAAGAAAGGCGTCAAGACTTTTGAGCGACCTTTGAATGGCCAGCGACTGGGCCAAAAGCTCGGGGCAGTACACTTCTTTTTCGACGGCCTTAATGAGGCCGTCCACCTGGCCACGAATGATTTTCGCGCGGTGAATAGACCTTTTCTTCAATTTCTTGTCCAGCATATTTATACCTTATACCCCTACCTCCTACTTGTCAATTATTCCTGCTGTGGATAAGTTTCCCTGATTTCAAAAACCAACAGACCATCAAACTGACTGGGGGTTGATGGAAAGCTTTTTCTTGCTATAATATAATAGAAACAAATGGCGCATGAAACATTTTCGTCAGTTGTAAAAATCATCTTCCGGAAGCCGCTCTATCTACTGGTTGCGATTGACGGAGCGTTTGGTCTCGGCCTTCTTTACTGGTGGCTGCTCTCCAAAACCACCACCTGGGTGAATTTCTATTCAATGTATAGAGGCGTTCCGCTCTACTTCTGGCCGTATGTTATCTTAACGCTTTTGAGTGTGGCGCTCTTCGGAATGAGCCTGGCGATCGCGGTGTATTCGTGGCAACATTCCAAACTTAAGAGCATTAAAGCCCAGGGAGGCAATGTCTTTGGCGCTACCTTCGGAGCCTTTGCCGCGGCTTGCCCTATTTGCGGTTCGTTTCTTTTTTCGGTAATCGGTATTGCCGGCGGCGTTGCCATTCTGCCTCTCAAAGGACTGGAGCTGAAATTTTTGAGCGCGGCATTTTTCGGAGTCGCACTGGCACTATCCGCAAAAAAATTGTCTGGCGCGGCAAATTGCGAAACCTGCGAAGTAAAACCTGAGGCGGCAGCGACTGCTCCCGCGAAAGCCGACTCATTGTTATCTTATCCGACGCTTCTGGCGGTTCTATTTTTGATTCTTTTTTTGGCAATGCCGCTTTGGAATCAAGAACAGGTTGCAGCCAGCGCAGCGGCAAAAAACGGCACGCTTCTTATGAACCGAATCCAGAATACTCAAAACGCCAAAACCGGCAGCACTCTCTACGACGAAGTCGTCGCCAAGGTGCTGCCGCCGGCTGGATTTCAGACGAGAATTGTTTTCGGCGACGCCATCGTCAAACTGGTAGAAAACGGCGTCATTGACCCTGAAAAATTCCGGAAGATTTACGCCGGCCGCGGTATAAACGAAAAGGAACTTCTGATTCTCAGCCAACCCTCAGGCGAACCGCTAAAAATAGATGCCGCCAATGCCGGCCTTTTGGTCAACCTCCTCTGGCCCATGGGGCTTGCCAATAAAACCCAATTTAACGAAAAAAGTCCGGTCAACGGCGACTCCCTTTTCAATTTCGCCTCCACCGGCGGCTGGACGCTCGGCAAAGAAGACAACGGCGGCAAATATTTCAACAAATTCAATATCGTAAAGCTCACGCCGAGCGAGGAAGCGCTTGCCTTAGAGGTCGCGCAAAACACTTACCGACCCTGCTGCGGCAACTCAACTTTCTTTCAAGACTGCAACCACGGCTCAGCTCTTTTAGGTTTAATCGAACTCGGCGCCTCGCAAGGGCTTTCCAAAGAAGAACTCTACCGAGTCGCATTGCGGTTCAATTCCTTCTGGTTTCCGCAAATCTACCTTGAGACCGCGCTTTACTACAAACTCGCCAAAAACACCGCCTGGGAAGATATCAATTCCAAAGAAATTATGGGCTTTAACTATTCGAGTGGCCCCGGCTGGGCAAAAAATATCGGCCAGCCGTTTCAAGAGATTATTGCCAAAAACCCCGGTCTTTTGCCGCAAAAGCAGGGCGGCGCCGGCTGCGGAGTATAGGCTTGACCGGCGTCCAATTAAAGAGAGCGTCCAGCTTTTACTTTTATCATCTCTATAATTTCGCTATCTCTGATATCAGCTGATCATTGCGGATACTCATCGTTGGATCGTCCAAGACGTATCTGATGATTCCGTTTTTATCCACGAGCAGATAGGTGTGGCCCGGCAGCGATCCCGGGTGCATTGAAGAGGGCGCCGTGAGCATACCTAACTGCTTTGATACGGTCGAGTCGCTATCAAAGAGTACCGCCGCCTGAGCCAGCTCCGGCATCTGGTTGATTGCTTTCTGCCAATCTTCTTTTGACTCAACGACCACTGAAAGCACCAGGGTGTTGCTATCCCTGAAGCGCACGTCCTTGGTAAAGGCGACAATCTGATTCCAGCAGGCCGGGTAACACATCAGCCCTTCCGTGAAAAAAAGAACGGTCTTCTTACCGCGCAAGCTGTCTGACAAGTAAATCTTACCGCTGCCGTCCGCCAGCGAGAAGGCCGGCACCGGTTTCCCAACGAGGTTATTCAATGACGCGTAGGGAACATTCGCTGTTCCGCTATACCTGGAGTCGAGGGCGGAGGGCTGGGCAGTGGTGGATGATTTATTTCCGCCACCAATATAAAGCAACGCTCCCGCAACCAGAATGACTACTATGACGGAGGCTATTGTTGTTGCGTTCTTTTTCATAATTGTTCTTTATCCCCCGAAACTCTTGGGTTGAGGAGGATTTTAATTGATTTATGATTAATTTTACCACATCAGATCGGCAATATCAACAATTTAAAGGCGCAGGAATAAAGAGCAGAAGTCATTGAGATTAAATTAAAGTTTTTCCTTCCGAAGCAGGGACCTGACGCGGCTGATGAGGAGGGCGATTGCTGCGACCAAGAGAACCGCCCAAACAAATTCGGGTACGACCTTTATAAAACCATTCACCGAATTCAAAATTTTTGTAAGAAATATATTGATGCTTACCTGATATTCAGAATGAACGAAAAGTTTGTTTGTCAAGGCCAGATAAAGAATCAATGTCCCCATTCCCAAAAAAGTGATACCAGAGATTGCTTCGGAAACTGCGATACTGAACTTCCTTCCACCAACCGAATATTCCAGCGGCTTCCGGAAGACGCTGCTGAACTTCTGGGTAAAATTTGTCTTATCCAGAACAAGAGACAGGAAGAAGAGGGGCGCGACCAGACCGAAAACATAACTCAAAGTGTAAAGCCCGCCCCACAATATAGAGCCGGGCAAAACCGCCAGAGCCAACACCCCTGCCAAAACCGGAGCGCAACAAGCGGTCGCCACTCCGGAAAAGGCGCCCAGAACAAAAACAGAAAGGGCATTGTGCTTTTTAAGAGAGGGGTTGGCCCGGAACGGCAGTGAAAAGTGACTGCCGGTTAGGAGAATAAACCCCAGCAAAATCAGGAAAACCGCGCCAGCACCGAAAATGACGTTGTGATATTGACTGAAGAATTGTCCCAGCGCCGCTGCTCCCAGGCCGATCGGCAGGAACACCGCCAGTATCCCGAGAGAAAATATAAAGGTCATCAAAAACACTTTGTACCGTTCCCGGAAAATGGAAGCGAGATAAGCTGGCAGAAGAACCGTGATGCAGCAGGGCGCGAAAAGAGCCGCCACCCCCGCCACGAAAGCCGCCACGAGCGATGCGCTTAAAAGTAGTTCCATCTAAGTTGTTTTCTGCTTAGGGGCGCGGTTTCAGAAACCGGTTATGCAGCCAGGCGAAAAGATAACCGATAATATAGGAGTAAACCAACACCTGAACCAAGCCGATAATCAATCCGGAAGCGGTTACCGCCACGCCACCGGCGAACTTGTCGACATTGACCAGATGAACCAGCCAGCCGAAAAGCTTCAAAGAAAAATCCGGCCAGAGCGTCACGAACACGGCGCAGACGACATAGACTATTCCCAGCGCTGCGCTGGCTGCCAAGGCGAATTTATTCTTGTCAAGCTCCATAAGACAATCGAATGTTTTTGATTCGACCTTTAAAAATGCCGCAGGTATTTTTCATAGTATATATTATTTTGAATTATCTACTATTGACCTGATAAGGCGGTCCACTTCTTCCGGCAGGTCACCCAAATCGGCAGCCGGGAAAAACTGCTTGAGGACAAGCGGCCGCATTCCGGAAATGTAAGTTTCGCCGTTTTTGACATAGACATTGATTTTGCAGGGCAGGCAGAGCCCGATTTTAATATCGGCTTTCAAAACGGCATAAGCGGATTTGGCGTTGCAGATTTCGATGATTTTGAACGGCTCGATTTCAAAACCCTTTTCCGCCAAAGCATTCTGGACATCGTGGATATACAAAACCCGGAAGCCGGCTTTGGCGGTTTCTTCTTCCACCGCTTTCACGACTGAATCAAAAGCTTTTGAAGTTTTAACTGTATAATCGAAATCCATTTTATTATCGCTCGCCTATAATTCTAATTATACCCCTACGGGGTATTTATGCAAGAGAGGTGGGGATAATTTAGAAACCGCTTAGACGCCGCAACCGCTGCTAGAATTGATTTCCGGCGGCGCGACCTGGCTCAAAATCCGCTGGTAGCCGCTGGCACTCGAAAAATTATAGCTCAAGACCTCTTTGGAATCCGTCTGGCTCCAATCAATCCCCTTTGACTCAAAATATTTGGCAATCGTCAGGTAAACATCCGGAAACCAAAACGAATTTACTTTAAGCGCTGCCCGGTACATTTCCTCCTCGGAAACGCCTTGCGAAGCCATCAGCTCGAGCAGGCCGAGCATGGCCATCCCGTGGTTGCAGTCCGGAAAATAAGTGGCATTGTCGCAACACGGCCGATAGATATTTTGACTGACTCTTTCTACCAATGCCTGCTGTTCTGGCGTTAAAGTAACAAACTCATGTTTGCTGTAATGTTCCATCGCGCTGCCTTTGGCAATTGTCCAGCCGCCGGTGGAAGCGAAATTAGCAGTAATATAACGCGGGTCAGCCATCGGCCCCCTCTCCAAAATCGCGTTTTTGTTACCCAGACCTAAAGCCCACAGAAGATTGACGATGATTCCGGAATTTTCCCGGGTAATTTTTAAATTGCCATTATCCTCTCCGTAGAGCAATCGCCTGAGCTCATTGAGAGAAACCGAACGATTCGCGTATGAAGCTTCCGCTTCATCAATCGGTTCGCTCGCCGAAAACAAACTTCGTTTGCTTTCTTCTCCCTGCCGATTGTAGAGCGATTCGAATTTCCCACCATCAATTACGCCGGCTTTTACGAGCTTCGCACCCGAATCGCCCCAGCGAACCGGTAGAACAATTCCTTGAGAAGGCAATAATTTCCCTTCCAGCAGAGATTGCTGGACATTGGCCGCCGCCAAAGGCCGCTGCCCGACTTTGGCTGTTTTCAAACCAGTCGTGTAAATCCAGGCACCGGCAAGGATAAACGTTGAAAGCAGAATGCTTAGCGGCAGCAAGAAGCCATTTTTTCTCTTTTCTTCAGGTTTTTGAATATCGTTTTCCATAATTCTCAATTCGTGATTTATGATTTGTGATTCGTGATTTTACGGCAATGGGCAGCCGCTTTCCTGCGCCAGCCGCTGAAGCCCTTGCTCGCCTTCAAAGCGCCGGCCATCCGAGAAAATCCAGGTTGGATAACCCTTGATGCCGACCTCCAGACATTTTTGCGGATTTTCCGCGCACTCCACATAGGGAATATATCTGAACGAACTGCCGAAAGCTGCTTTCTCGTTCTGGCAATGCGGGCACCAATAGGCGCCGTACATTGTTATACCCTTCGAGGCCAGACATTTAGCAAGAGAGTCGAGTAAATTCTGCGGTGCCGTGCCGCTACCTCGCTGCCAAATCAAAAATAAAAATGCAAAGATTAAAATGACAATTAAAAATATTAAAATTTTAAATTTTGAATTGTAATTTTGCATTTTGATTTTTCCTGCCCGCCGAAGCCCTCTCCCTGCTGAAGTCAACGGCGAAGTGCGGGTCGGCGCAGGCGGGGATTTTTGATTTTTTATCACTCATCGCAACAGTCAACCAGTTTATTGACGATATCTTCGAGAGTCCAGGGTTTGTCCGCCTTCGCCGATTCGGCAGCTGCTTCTCTTAATCCTTTGGTATCAAGAAGTTTCAAGCGCAACCCCCAGAAAATGGAATACAAACGATGGGCATAATCGAATATTTCTTTAGCTTCTTTCTTTTTATTGTCCGAATGCAGTTTGGTGCCGACTTCGAGCAACCGCATGGTCGCGGCCAGCAAATGTTTGCTCGCGCACCAGGTTTCGCCTTCGTGCTTGTCAATCAAACGAGCCAGCAATGATTTCCGCAGCGCCCGTACCTCATTGAGCAAATCAAGATACTCTCCTTTACCGGTCTTTTCGGCGGTGAAGAAAAAATGTTCTTCCAGGCTAATCAGGTTCATCACCGCCAAGCTCAAGTCCTCGTCCGTGGACAAATCGACCTTGTCCGATTTTTTAAGCGCCTCGATTTTTTTAATCAGCTCTTGGTATTTTTGTGAATTGGCGTCCATAATTAACATAATGCCAATTTACGAATGTGTGCGAATGATACGAATAACCGCAGAGGGGTTTATTAAAATATTCGCAACATTCGCATAAGAATTCGCGCCATTCGCATTATATTTAATTCTACATTTGGCAACGAGGCAACTCAAGAACAAAAAGATTCTTGTGATTGCCGGGTGAACCAAATGATGAAGCGAAGCTTCATATCACAGCGCAAAAATAAGCAGGCCCAAGACAATCATTGCGATGCCTATCCAGAACCGCATATTTTTGGCTTCGACCTTTCTCCATTCCTGCACCTTGCCGAGCAAATCCTTGTTGCTCGCCAGAATCAGGATGGCCACTAACGGCAGAATGAAGATGAGATTATAAAGGAAGAGATAAGCAACTCCCTTGAAGTAGGTGGCTTTATCGTGAAGAAGCCCTAAGACCATCAGATAAGGACCGCCGGTGCAAGGAAACTCGCAAAGACCGACCAGACCTCCCAAAAGAAAGGCCGTTGGCATTGACCCTTTTTCCATGAGCTCGGCCATTTTGCCGTGGGCCGCCTGGGGAAGGCGCAATTTTAGAGGAAAGGCCGGGAAAAATTCATTGATGATGTTAATGGCTCCCAGAACGATAAGAAGCGTCGCGCCGACTTTAGCCATAAAGTGCGGGGTGTTGAAGAGGTGAAGCGCCTGGAGAATGCCTAAGCCGATAAGCAGATAGACAATGAAGATGCCGGCGATGTAGCTGAAGCCGATTTTCATAATGCTGGTCCGGACTCGGCCGAGACTGATGAGGAAAGCCACGGTCAGCAGCAAGACCGAGAAAGCGCAGATGTTAATGCTGTCAGTAACCGCCGCGGCCACTAAAAGCGGTATAAACCAGGTACCGGAATTGGAGAATTTATAGAGGAGCGGCGCGCTGGCCATTGAGCCCAAAAACAAGCCGGCGCCGATTAAAAGGACTACTGCCAAGCCAAGCCAAAAAAGCTTGCTTCGAAATAGATTGTTCGTCATGGTGTTACTTGGGCGCGGAATTGCATCATGAGCTGACCTTTGTTAGTCGAAAGAAGAATCTGCCGTTCCACTAAGCCGACGCCGGCCGGGCCGTGAGCCGCCGGGTCGAAAATAGCTCTGACTACTAATGACTCTCCTGGCTTGATGTTAACATTGAGCGAGGGATTGAAGCCGTGGCCCGGCATCCCGAAGGGGCCCATCTCCCGACCGTCCGGCAGTTTCAAGACCGCCCGCGTGCACATGCAGGATGTTTCCGCGCCGGTTACGAGAAGCTCGCTGTCGGTCGTGTTTTTGACGGCGAAGTCGTGTTCGACATTGCCTTTGAACATTGACACCGAACCGAAATCATAAACCGGAATCGCTTCGTTTAAATTAGCCGAAGTAAGGCCGGTTATAAGGTTGACGGTTTCTGCCGGTCTAGACGACTTTCCATTCCAGAGAATGAATCCGACAACGGCTGCCGTGATGACAAGTATAAGTATAATTATATTGTTTTTCATGATTGATTGGCATTCGAATAGCGCGCTACGGATACGCCCATCCGAATTAATTATTTTAAGTTGACTTGATTTGAAACAACAAAAATCCCCTTTCAATGGGGATGGAAAGGCGCCTCCAAGAGAGAACTCGACGAATGTCGCTCTGAAGTAAGGCGCCCCTATTTAGTCGTCGGACTGTTCTCGTGGAAAGCCAGCCACTGGATGAAATGTTTCTTGAAAGGAGGATTGTCCGGCTCGGGTTTTAGGAGCAGCGAAAAAGATTGTCCGGCGGCCACCGGAAGATTTACGTCAAAAATCAACCAGAAAGCAAACAGAAGAGCGGCTGCCAGAAGAAGCGTAATTGAACTGACAACGGCTGCCGTGGAAAAACTTTTAAAGACATCGAGGTGAAAAATAGCGGAGGCGAAGGGATTGTTTTCATTGGCGCAGGAGGTCACGCCAGCCGTGGCCGCCAGGCAGCCATGATAGGCATTCCCCACATGATTCATAGCCAGAGCGCCAAGTACCGCGATTCCCGCAAAACTTATAAATAAAATGATTGATGTCCAGGATTTAACCATATATTGTATAAAAGTATATCAAGTTGAATTTTTACAGGCAAATTCTATTTATCAACAAAAAATCTGCCGTCTCCGATTAGAATCAGACGGTTTTAAGCAGCTTAAAAAATTGAAATCTGACTGACCTTATTGCCCGCTTGATGTTGAAGCTGCCGGCGTAGAAGTAGCAGTTCCCAGGGCCGCTTTCAAAACCGAACGGGCGGCTTCCAGGGCTGTTCGGAAATCATCCTGAGCTTTTTTCAAAGCCGCATTCTTGATCTGCGTCAAATTCTGCATTGTCGTCCTGAAAGCGTCGTTCGAAGAACGCGCCGGCTGCAAATTTTTTCTGGCTGCGGTGACGGCCGCCACGAAAGTTTGACGCACGGTCTGGGGGCTGACGCCGGCGCTGCAATCCTGTTCCGCTTTCTGTTGGCTGGCTTTTACCGATTCGGCCATTGCTTTCAAGGCGTTTTCCGTTGACTGCTCTCTTTTCTGAAGCGCGTCTTTTACGCCCTGATGGAAAACTTCGAGCGCCGCGTCAAAGGCCTTGTTTCTCGTTTCGATGGCTGAACGGACTGCTGCTTCAAAAACGGCGATTGCCTGTTTCTGGGCGTCATTTTTTTCTTGAGCTTCAAGCCGCGAAAAACTCTCTGAAAGCACATTATTCCGCGCCTGGCGCCGCTCCTTTTCGCTCGACAAAAATCCGATCCAGCGGTTATCAATGTCCTGCTGGCGACTGTTATTTCTATTCTGGAAGTTCGAGGCCTCATTCGTCAATCGCTGGGACAAGCCGGGAAACTGCGACGATAATCTTTCGCAAAATCCGCCTTTAGCTGCTCCAGACCGATTAGCCGGAGCAGAGGTTGTCGCAACTTGAGCTGAAACTAATACTGGAACAAGACCGGTGATTACAGTTAGAGCAAATATAATGTTTATTGATTTTTTCATGTTTCTAATCTCTAAAACTGGCTAGTATTCAGGGATTGATCGAAGTTACTTATTGTCTGGTCATTAGCGTTCAAGAGCGTCGGGTCTGACTCAGCCGGAGTTGACGGCAGCGCCGAGGTATCCTGAAGAAGACCGGAAACAATGGCATCGGGGTCGCTGGTCGGCTGCATCTGCGTAGCCGTTTCTCCTGCTGTCGGCGGCACAACCGAGGGAGCTTGTGCTTGATTAGGAACGGCGCCTCGGCGGCCAAGCGTCAAATAATAAACGGCTGCAGCAATAATCACTATTGCAATCAACGCCCACAAAATTTTTTTATCCATTCGTTCAATTTATTGTCTTAACGACCTTTAATATTGCCTTTAATTCTAACATACTTAAATTTAAGAGGAAAAGCCGGGGTTACTTCCGAAAAGCGAGTATCAGATAAAATACGGCCAGCAATAAAGAAATCGCCAGGGTTATCGCTCCCAAAATGTTGGAAGCGGCCGAATTGATGCGGCCCCTCATAAGTTCGTTGTTATTGGAAATTTTAAGAATTATGTAAATTATCGGCGGAGTTATGAAAGTATAAAGGACCGCGGTGTAAATGAGAAGGGTTATCGGGTCAAAGCGGAAGAAGTTAATGAACATTCCCAAAATCGTGGCTGAGACGATGGCGATGTAAAATCCTCTGGCTTCGTGGAATTTTTTATTTATGCCCTCGGGCCAATCGAAAATTTCGGCGAACATATAGCCGATATTGCCGGCTAACACCGGAATCGCGAGAAATCCAGTGCCGATTATTCCCAAAGTAAAAGCCAGATAGGCGAAATCGCCGAGAAGCGGTTTCAAAACCAGCGAGGCCTGTTGGAAAGTCGCCAGGCCGGCAGTTGAGTTAGTTGTTTGAAAAAGCTTGGTCGCGCCGGCAAAGATAAACCAGGTAACAACATTGGAAAAAAGCATGCCGATAAAAGTGTCTTCCTTTAAATTTTTAAGTTCATTCTTGGTGATGAGCAGCCGGCGAATTGGCTTGTCGCGCCTTTTTTCCTCTTTCTCTTCTATCTCCTCGTTGGCCTGCCAGAAAAAAAGATAGGGGGAAACAGTGGTGCCGAAAATCGCCGCGAGCAGAAAAGCATTCTCCAAAGAAAACGACACTCTCGGAATAAGCGTGGCTTTAAGAGCCACCGACCAATCGATTTTCAAGTAAATAACTGCTAAAACATAGAAAAAAAGAGTTAAAGTCAGCCATTTGAGAATGCCGGCAAAACGCTGATAGGAAAAAAATATCACCGCGAGAAGAATGATGGTAGCGGCCAGCGGCAAAAGGATTAAATTGCTGACCGGCGCCAGCCCCTGGACCGCCACGCCGATAGCCAAGAGGTCCGCGCCGATGTTGATGGTGATGACAACAATCGAAATAAAAGCGATGAGGAAAAGAATTTTTCTCGAATAATTTTCTTTAATGATTCTGAGCAGGCCTTTTTGAGTCACCAAACCGATGCGGCCAGCCATTTCCTGAACCGCGTACATCATCGGCAAAGTAACCAAAGCGGTCCAGAGCGCGCCGAAGCCGAGCACCGCGCCTCCCTGAAGATAGGTCAGAATCCCCGAGGGGTCGTCATCCGAAGCGCCGGTAATCAGGCCCGGGCCGAGTGCTCGCCAAAAGTTCCCAGGATGCTTCGTTTTAACCATTTTCTAATTCATCTTCTTCGTGCTTATCCTTGTATCTGAGGACAAGGAAATGGCTGGCGAACAAAAATATAATTACGCTTATCAAAATCACCAGCTCGGCTAAGCGGATGTATTTTTTAAGGAGCGCTAAGGAAGCACCGAATAAATAGCCCAGGCCGCCGATCACGATAATCCAGACGATATTGGCATAGACATTGCTTTCAAAAAAATCTTTTAAGCTGACACCCGAGGCGCCGGCCCGCATCAAGGTCGCGCGGTTTGCGCCATAAACGAATTTGGAAATGAAAATTGTTTTTCTCGGCCGGTCCCGCAAATGAATGTCCAGAGGATGGGACAGCCGGTGAAGCCATTCTGGAAATTTCAGGCCGGAGGTGTTGAAAAGATAGTGGCCGAACCGATACCAGAAAAAATCGCCAAACAGCGCTCCCAGTAAAAGAGCGGCAAACATATAAAAAAAATTAAAATAACCCTGGCTGGTCAAAAAACCGGCCAGTATCAGGAGAACTTCGCCTTCCAAAATCATTCCCAAAAAAGCGAGCAGATAGCCGAGCGGCTGCCAAGCCAGAAGATAATGAGAGATGAACGATTCCATCTAATAAGTAGTAATCGCGAATAACGCTAATTTATTTTCAATAACGCGAATAAAATGTATTAGCGTTATTTGCTGTTATTCGCATTATTAGTGATTACTCCTCCTCTTTTTTCTCAAGTTCCGGGAAATATTTAAGAAGTTTTGCCCGGGAACCGCATTCAAAATGAATCCGGTTGATGTTCGGAAATTTATCTTCTTCGTAAAAATAAATGTCGCACTTTTTGCAGTAATAATGGCTTTTCATAGTATGCGAATGCCTTAGCGAATCGGCATATGCGAATTATAAATTACGAGTTTAGTATGCAAATAGTCTCTGCGCCGGAACGCAACAAGAATAATTTTCAATATTAACAGATAAAGTGATTTAGGGAAAACGGAGTTATCCCCATCTCAGGATTTTGAGAGGCTCTGATTCTAATTTGTCAAGAATTGTGTTAAAATTAAGTATCCGAAAGGCCTTACAATCGGCAGCGAGGAGAAAGTAAATGCGAAGCATTTATTTTCGCCGACCCGCCCGACTTGCCTGAACAACTCAGGCGGGCGGGCCGAACCGATTGATGAAGCGGAGCTTCATACGAATAGGCACATCCGAATGAATATGGAATCAACGCTTCTTTTCATCCTAATTTTCTTACTTTTGGCCGGTTTCGGCATTCTTTTCTATATTCTCCAGAGCCAAAGCAGAAGAAAAGAGGCCGACCAGTCGCTTCTTCTCATTCAAAACCAGTTGAATGAATTGGCCCGCACGATGGATAATAAACTCGGCGAATCGACCCGGGCTTTCCGCGAGCAATTCGGCGAGAGTGCGAAAATCATCAAAGAAATTACCCAGGAGTTGACTAAGGTCGGCGAAGGTCAGAAACAGGTAATGAACATCACCGAGCAGTTGCGTACGCTTCAGGACATTCTGAAAAACCCGAAACAGCGAGGTGTACTTGGCGAATATTATCTGGAAACGATTCTCCGAAATGTTCTCCCGCCATCGAGTTATCAAATGCAATATCCTTTCAAAGACGGCACGGTGGTGGATGCGGTGATTTTCATCGGCAACCAAATCGTGCCGATTGACTCCAAATTCAGTTTGGAAAATTACAACCGCTTGATAAACGAAGCAGATGCCGGAGTCCGCGAGCGGTTGGAAAAACAATTCGTGGCTGACTTAAAATCAAGAATCGACGAAACCGCCAAATACATCAAGCCCGAGGAAGGGACCGTGAACCTCGCTTTTATGTTCATTCCCTCGGAAGCGATTTATTACGACCTACTCGTCAATCAAGTCGGCGCGGTCAAATCCAGTACCCGCGACCTAGTTGATTACGCCTATAATGAAAAACATGTGATTATCGTTTCGCCGACGACCTTTGCCGCTTACCTACAGGTTCTTTTCCAGGCCTTGCGAGCGTTCAAAATTCAGGAATCAACCGAAGAGATAAAAAAAGAAATCGAAAAACTGACCACCCATCTTTCGAAATTCGACGACTTTCTGCTCAAAGTCGGCAAAAATCTCGGTCAAACCGTTTCCAGCTACAACACGGCCTACAAAGAATTTTCCAAAATCGATAAGGACATTTTGAAAATCACCGGCGAAGCCATCGGCGCGGAGCCGCTAACGCTGGAGCGGCCGCAGGAAAACGAGGAATAAAAATTTTAGCGGTCGCATAATCGTCTGCCGTCTTGCGGGGCCGCAAAATATCACCTATAGTTGAATTTATGGAAACGGAAAAAGAAGAGATAAGAAAGAAAATAAGCGCCCAGCTGCCGTTATTGAAGTCCAGATTTCATATAAAAAAACTGGGTATTTTCGGCTCTTTCGCCCGCGAAGAACAAAAAAACGGGAGTGACGTCGATATTCTCGTTGAATTCGACGCGCCCATCGGATTCTTCGATTTTATACGCTTGGAAAATTTTTTAAGCGAGGTTCTGGGGAGAAAGGTTGATTTGATTTCCAAAAAAGCGCTGAAAGACGCCATTAAGGCAGATATTCTTCAGGAAACAATTTATGTCTAAAAGAAAACCCGAGCTCTACATCAAGGATATAGCGGACTCCATTGCCAAGATTGAAAAATATACAGAAGGAAGACCTGTCCGTATTAAAAAACAAATCGGGCAATTATCGGCGGCCGGTTAATCAAAAATCACCGGCGAGTCAATGGAAACGGAACCGCTGACACTCAATAAATCGATAGAAGGATAGACAAATTATGAACAACTTCGAATCTATCTCGTAGAAACATAATTTACAGAATAGGACATTCTAAAACAATTATTTTTCGAGAGCCTCTTTAATATCTTTGGCTTCTGTTCCGAGCGTTTGAAATGAAGTGTCAAAAGCATTTTGTTCCGCAGCCGCTTCTGGTGTTTGAGCAAGGGTACCAATTTTCCCTTCGGTTTTCTTTACTGTGTCCCTAAGTTTCTTGTAAAAAGCAACTATTTTCTTCCGAAGTGTAGCATCCTTTATAAGAAACAGCCTTGTCCGAAGGCCGTCGTAAGCAATGGTATTGGATAATAAATCGGCAACGAAGTTTTGTGGAAAAACTTTGGCATTTTCCCAAACTTGATGCATATTGTTTATCGTTGATTCTATTATACTAAGTTCGTCGCAAAGAGAAATCTTAATTGCCTTTCGTTCGTTGCAACGTTGTCGCCAAGAACGAATCTCGTCGCCGATGTAGCCGCCGAAAACTGCAAGTAACGCACCGATAATAAGATTACTCATAGTTAACTTGTTTTACTTTATCTCCCTCCATTTCGAACCATGCAAATCGCGCTCGAACACCCGTAGCAATAGCAAGTTTTTTCGCTTCATCCACCTTATTTTTGGGGACAACGATATAAAAAGCACTCGGCGCACTTCCAAGCGCTCTCCATACCGGGATGCTATCAACCATATTACCTCCATTCTCCACCCTCATCACAAACAATATGTTATTGTTCGGAGGCGGTTCTTTCTGTAAGAAGATAATGTCTGGAAACTGTCCGTTTATAATCTTTTTATCCGACCCAGCAGTATTGTTAAGCACGCGGAAGCGTTCCGATTGTTGTTTCTGAATAAATGTGATTACTTTTTTGACCACTTCGTTTTCTCGTGCTGCCATATTTTTAATTCTTCGAGTAAATTATACTATTATACTTATGGAACGCAAGCAATTTCAAGTCATTTTGGGGTAGACGATAGAGCATCGAGTGGAGAGAGCCTCTATTTTATGTTAAAGGGGTATGGAATTTACTCTACCTTTTCTTCCTTCTCAAAAAGGTCGGGAATTCCCCGTCGCTCCGACATTCGTCGGAGCTCCCTCACAACCTCTCGGTTTTGAGTAATTTCCTACACGGGAAACTGCCGTTCTTCGCGCTTCTCCCGCCCCCACTATCTCGGACACCCTCGGTTTCCGACAGTCGCTTCGCTCCTTGCCTTCCGATGCGGGAGAAGCGCACCGCTCACCCCGTGGTGGAAAAATAGGAGCAAGCGTAGCGAGCGACGTAAGAAACCGGAGGTTTCTTAAGCCGGGGGTCGGGGTGAGTGGATTGACCGACCCCCTTCCCTTGGGACATTCCTACTTTCTCTTTTTACGCAGGAAAGTAGGAATGTCCCAGATTTCGCTGTCCTTGTCGGCTTTAGGAGGTTTCTTTTTTGATTCGGGGTAAGCAGTTTTATCAGCAGCTAAGGGAGAAATTTTTTCTTTGGAGCCGGCAATCGGCGATTCGTCTAACCTCGACGGTGGCTCTTTTTCCTCTTTGAGCAAATTTTCCCGCTTGGCCTGAAAAGTCCCGAAAAGAGAATTGGCGTGCGTCAGGCCGTTGAGACCGGTGGCAATGAGAATTATTTTCAGCTGGTTCGGCCTGATGTTCCGGTCGCGGTAGGCGCCGAAAATGATTCTCGCTGCCGGGTCCGCGGCCTGGGCCACCAGCCGCGCTGCTTCGTTAACTTCATTCATTTTCAAGTCCCGGCCGCCGGCCACGCCGAGCAAAATGCCCTTGGCGCCTTCGGCGCTGATTTCGAGAAGCGGCGAATTTATCGCCTGGCGCACCGCTTCCACGGCCCGCTCCGGTCCGGCCGCCACGCCCAAGCCCACAATCGCCGCGCCGGTGCCTTCCATAATCGATTTCACATCGGCGAAATCGAGATTGATAATGCCCGGCACCACAATCAGCTCGACAATGCCCTGAAGCGCGTTCCGCAGAACATCGTCGATGGCTTCAAAGGCCTTCAGAAGCGGCGTGTCTTTGGAGATAATGCTGAAGATTCGGTCATTGGGCACGACAACTAAAGCGTCCACTTTGTCGCGGAGCTTGACAATGCCTTCCTGAGCAATGCGCTCGCGCTGCACGCCTTCGAAAGCAAATGGTCTGGTCACGAAAGCCAGGGTCAGGGCGCCGGATTGTTTGGCGATCTCCGCGACCACTGGCGCGGCCCCACTGCCGGTGCCGCCGCCCAGGCCCGCGGCGATAAAAATCAAATCCGCGCCTTTCAGGGTCTCGGCGATTTCACTCCGGTTCTCTTCAGCGGCCTGGCGGCCGAGCTCGGGGTTCATGCCCGTGCCCAGGCCCCTGGTCAGATTTCGGCCGATGTAAATTTTCCGGCGGACCGAGGTGTGGTCCAAATCCTGATGGTCGGTGTTAATGGCGATGAATTCCACGCCGCGGATGAAATTCCTGCTCATTCGGGATACCGCATTGCCGCCACCGCCGCCAATGCCGACAACCTTGATGTTTATCGAAGCATTGCTCGTTTTCTCCTTTTTGATTCTCGGATGGACCCTTTTCATCTTCATAATCTTAATCTTAATTATTTTTCGCATCATTCGCATATATAATTCGGGTCATTCGCATTATGGTTAAGCGGCTTGAATATAATGCTAATCTGCGAATGGATGCGAATGCTACGAATTTATATACCCCATTTCAGGATTTCATTTAGGGCATAAAATATTTCCAGAAATCCTTGAATTTGGAAATGGAAACTGCTGACGACTGGCGGCGTTCGTTGTCAAAAGCCCAGAGAACCAAGCCCAAGGCATTGACGAATTCCGGGTCCTCGAAAACATCGAGGAAGTCATTGCCTTCGTTTCCCCATTCCTCGCGCAGGGTCAGGCCGATTTGAGCGGAAAGTTTCAGCTCTTGTTTGGCGAGTTCGGTCAGGCCGGGCATTTTCGCGCCGCCGCCGACCAGGACCACACCGCCAGCCAGCTTGCCCGATTTCCCGAACGATTTCAGTTCATTATCGACGAATTCCAGAATTTCGGCAAGCCGCGACTCGATTATCTCGGCCATAAAACGCCGCGAAGCCATACCCTTATCATTCGGAGAAAATTTTTTAAGCTCAATCGTTTCTTTTGAACTTACTTCTTTCGCCAAAGCATAACCGTAGTGGAGCTTCAGATTTTCCGCGGCAGCCACCGGAATCTTCAGGCCGACGGCCAAATCGTTGGTTATATTGCCGGCACCCAAAGGAATGATGCCGGCGCCGACCAATTTATTTTCTTCAAAAACGGCGAAGCTCGTCACGCCGGAACCGATGTCAATTAGAACCGTCCCCAAATCTTTCTGAGATTTACTTAAAGCCGCCCGGCTCGATATTAAAGAATTGAAAACCAGTCCGGAAATTCTGGCGCCGGCGATTTCCACGGCCCTCATCAAATTTTTCACATGAGGACTGAAAGCATCGATGACGAAACAATTGACCTCCAAACGGCTGCCGCTCAATCCCAGGGGGTCGATGATGTCTCCCACGCCGTCAACGATGAATTCCCGGGTGACATTGTGGATAATCAGCCGGTTCTGGGGGAGGTTTATCGCCTGGCTGGCTTTGACGGCTTTTTCGATGTCGTCGCGGTAAATCTCGCTGTCGGCCCGGGAGACCGGCACAATCCCGCGGGAGGCCTGAACTTTTATCTGCGGGGTGCCGATGTTGATATAGACATTTTTCAGGGCCGGCTTGTAATTTTTTTTCACCTCGCTGAAAAGCCGGCCCACGGCCGGCGAAACTTCACCGATTTCAATGACCGCGCCGTGCCTTAAGCCGACGGCCGGTTCTTTAAAAACGGCCCGGAGGACCGGCCGGTTGTTTTTAATTTCGGCCACGGCCGCTTTGAGCATGGAGGTGCCGATGTCAAGGCCGACGATATAATTCATAATATGATAATAAGTTATTGAGTAAGTGAGTTATTGGGTTAACCGAAAAATTACTTAATTATCCAATTGCTCAATTACTTTCTTTTCCATTCGTTCCATTTTTATCCTATCATTTTTTTTCTGGTGGTCATAGCCCAAAAGATGGAGAACTCCGTGGATAAGGAGCCGGCTCAGTTCTTTGGCATCCCCTTTTGCCAAATCCCGGTTGAGATAAACCTCGCCGAGCTTCCTCGTCTTTTTGTTCAAAACCGGCCAGTTTTTCGGCTCGGCAAAAGACAAAACATTGGCCGATCCCCTCTCTTTGGGCAGGAATTTCTTCTTTAAAATCGTCATTTCCCGGTGGCTTAATAAAAAAATATCCACTTGTTTGGAGCCATTTTTGCCGATAGTTTTCAATAGATTCTTGGAAATTATCTTTAATTTGCGCTCCAAATGGATATTTTTTGCGCGGACCCCGAATTTCTTTGTCATCTCAACCCCTCAGTTTTTCTTTCACGACTTCGCTCACCAGTTTGCCGTTGGCCCGGCCCTTAACTTTTTTCATTGCTTCCTTCATCAAAGAATTAAAGTCGGTCAAGCCGCTGTTTTTCAGCTCATCAATAATTTTTTCCAGCTCTTCGCGGCTCAGCTGAGCCGGCAGATATTCGTTTATCAAGGCGAGTTCTTTTTCTTCTTTGCCGGCAAGTTCTAAGCGGCCGCCTTTCTGAAAAAGCTCGATGGCTTCCTTTCTTTTTTTCACTTCTTTTTGAAGAACTTCGGTAACTTCTTCGTCGGCCAGAGTCGGCGCCTGACCAGTGCTTCTTTTTTCAATTTCGCGATTATGAAGCTGGGCCAGTAAAAAACGCAAAATATTAGCATTATCTGTCCGGCCGCTCTTCAGGGCGTTCTTCAGGTCGTTTTCTATTTTGTCTTTGAGGTTTTCCATTTAATTGAACATAATGCAGATCTACGAATTAATTATGCGAATGATGCGGAAAATTTCGCAATATTTGTATATAATATTATTCGCAATTTTCGCATTATGCTTATTTCATCCGGGTGGGCACATTCGGATTGCTGAAGCCAGGGGCGGAGGCGCGCTATTCGGATGCTTAGAGGAGGCCTAATTTTTTGAGCCTTTTCAGTTCCGCTTTTTTATTTTCACGATGAAGTGCCGAGAGTTTTCTTTTCTGTCGACTTATTGGTCGCTCCCGGAATTTTCGCTTTCTGAACTCCTTAATTAGGCCGCTTTGTTTAACTCTTTTAGAGAACCGGTGAAGAAACGAACTGGTTGATTCTCCTTGGCGTTTTTTTGTTTCAATGGTTGGCATATTAAAATAAAATCCTAAATCCTAAACAAATCCTCCCCTTAATTTTGACCTTTCTTTATCATTATCATTTTGGCGATTTCAGCAATATCTTTATCCGGCGGATTATCCACTACTGAATGGATTGAACCACCGCCGTCATTATTAAAACGGGGAATAATGTGAATGTGAAGATGGTCGATGGTTTGGCCGCTGGCTTTACCCTGATTTATGCCGATGGTGAAACCAGCTGGCGCCAATGCCTTTTTGAGAAGCTCAGCGGTATTCTTGACGGCTGAAAAAAGCGGCTGGAATTCATTTTCTTTCAAATCAAGGATTGTCTCGCGGTGAACTTTCGGCATCACCATCGTATGTCCTGGCGCCCGCGGGTGGATGTCGAGTACCGCGAAAGTGGCCTCATCTTCATAAATCATTTCCGAAGGAATTTCCTTTCCCCCGATTTTACAAAAAAGGCAGTCCATAATTTTAATCTATCATAATCCGGTTTTTCGCGACATTCGCATATGATTCGCATCATTCGCATTATGTCAAGCGGCTTGAATATAATGCGAATCTACCTGCCCGACTTGCCTGAGCAACTCAGGCGGGCGGGCGAATAGATGCGAATGCTGCGAATATAAATTGATTTAGGGGGCTATTTCTAATCTTTTTTATTCTTCAGCCGGACTTTTACTTCCTCGACGATTTTATCCATTGGCACCGTTTCCTGCAAGTGGGTTTCAAAATCTCGAATGATAATGCTATTTTCAAAAATTTCCTTTTGGCCGAAAATCAAAGCGATCTTGACGCCTTCGCGGTCAGCCAGCCGTAACTGGGTTTTGAGCGAATCGCGGCTCAGGGCTTCGCTGGCCGAAATTCCGGCGTTCCGCAAAGCTTCCAAAAGATTCAACGATTTTTTCTTAGCCAGCTCTCCGACATGGATGATGAAAACTTTTTTGGCTGGTTGTTTCGACGCTTCAATCCCCCGGGCTTTCATAACCGCAATTAGACGCTCGATGCCCACAGCGCCGCCGACCGCCGGCGTCAGCCGGCCGCCGAGCATCTCGACAAGGTAATCATACCGGCCGCCGCCGGCCAAAGCGCCGACTTCCGAACCCGAACCCTCAACGAAAAATTCGAAAACCGTCCGATTGTAATAATCAAGGCCGCGAACCAGAGTGTTATCCACCAGATACGGCAAATTCAATTCCTCAAGATATTCGAGAACGCTTTTGAAATGAGAGTTGCAAGCCGTGCAGAGTTTATCAAGAAGATTGGGCGCGCTGCTTTTAAACGGCTGGCAGGATTCGTTTTTGCAATCGAGAAGTCGCAGCGGATTGGTTTTAAGCCGGCGCTGACAATCAAGACAAAGCTTCTTTTCTTTGTCCTTGTAATAACTCTGGAGCTGGCGTTTGTACAGCGGCCGGCAGACCCGGCAACCGATGGAATTTATTTTAAGAACCGGATTTTTAATTTTGAGTTCTTCTAATAGTCGTTCGAATACCAAAATAATCTGGGCATCGTAGATTGAATCATTGGGGCCGCCGATTATCTCAAAACCGGCCTGGGTGCTCTGGCGGAAACGGCCGGCTTGGGGACGTTCGTGACGGAACATCGGCCCTTTATAGAACAATTTCTGAAGAGAAGAGGTTCGGCCGAGGTGGTGTTCAAGATAAGCTCGGGCCATTGGCGCCGTGCCCTCCGGTCGAAGCACTAAAGCATCTTCGCCTTTTGTTTTTACATAATACATTTCTTTAGCAACCAGGTCGGTTTCCTCGCCGACGCCCCTTTGGAACAGGGCGGCATATTCTAAAATCGGGGTCTCAATTTGTTGAAAATTATAAAAATCAGCCAGTTTATCGACGGCTTTCCAAATTTTATCCCACCAACCCATTTCAGCCGGCAGTACATCGTGCATACCTCGCGGCGCCCGCAAAATAACTTCTACATTTTTTTTATTTTTTTTCTCGCTTGTTTTCTTTATTCTCATAATATAGGACCAATAGGACTTATAGGACTAATAGGACTTATTATTAATATGGCGGCGCCGCAAAAACCTTGAAAGAAGTCGGGGGCCACAGTCGCAACTGGACCAAGCCGACAATATCATTGACTGGCAACATCCCCCAAGTTCTCGAATCAAGACTGTAAGACCGATTATCCCCCAAAACAAAATAATCATTTTCCGGAACCTGAAAGATTAGATTTCCTGCTGTTGTCAGGCCGAGCGGAAGATATTTTTCATTTAATCTTAGTCCTGAAGGATACTCCTTATTGAAGACAATCAATTGACCGTCTTTAATTTGGACTCGCTCGCCGGGAAGTCCGATTATTCTTTTAATGAAATAAACCGAGTCATCTTTGGGGTAGCGAAAAACAACCACCTCGCCCCGTTCGGGCGGCCGAAAACGATAGGTAACTTCATCCACCAAAAGATAGTCGCCATTTGAAAAGTTGGGGACCATACTCGAACCGCTCACTAAAAACGGCTGAACAAGAAAACTCCGGATTAAAAAAACTGCCCCAAAGGCAACAATGACTATCTCAACAACTTCAAGAAACGACGCTAAGAATTGCTTCATTAATGGGGTATTGTATAGTATAGAAATAGAGAATTCAAGGGCTGTATCACATTTTTAATCTATTCGTGTCATTCGTGTATAATTCGGGTCATTCGCATCGGTCGAGCCGCTTGACATAATGCGAATGATGCGAATCTTTGTGCGAATACTGCGAATGTAAATTATGTTCACTTAGCCTCCTGATTCGCCTAATTCGCATTTCATCCGCAGATTGACATCATGTTTAAGGAGCTTTCTAAAATTAAAATCATCATTGGCCTGGGCAATCCTGGAAAAAGGTACGAAGGCACCTACCATAATGTTGGGTTTTTGGCTGTCGATTATCTAAGTAAAAATCCTCTCTTAAATTTTCCAATCGGCAGCGAGAAGAAAGCAAACACCAGTTTGTTTTCGACGACCCGCCCGACTTGCCTGAGCAACTCAGGCGGGCGGGGCGAACTAATTGAGGAAACGAAATTTCATAAATTTAAACTGCTAAAAGCCGGAACCCATATGAATGAATCGGGAAATTTTGTTGACAAAACTTTAAAAAAATATCACCTCCAGCCGCAAGAAGTTTTAATAGTTCATGACGACTCAGATATCGAATTAGGCAAATATAAGATTTCCTTCGGCCGGAGCTCGGCAGGACATCAAGGAGTAGAATCGGTCATTCGGAAACTTAAAACGAAAAATTTCTGGCGACTGCGGATAGGTATCCGCCGGAACGCCGATAAACGCGGATTAGAAACGCAGATAAACGCGGATAATATCAGCATAAATCAGCGTAAAAATCTGCGTGAATCAGCGGCTTTCAGAATGAAAGCGGGCGAATTTGTGCTTAAAAAAATCAACAGTCGGGATAAAAAGACTCTTGCTCAGGCGTTTGAAGAGATTGGGAAGAAATTTTATAAGCAACCCAAACAATCCTAATTTCATCCGAATATTCCGAATTCAGCCAGATAAATTTAATATTTTTTCTGGATTTATTCAGGGCATTCTGATGCATTCGTAGATTCGAATTGCTATTTCAAAGTGAAGTTTATGGTGAACGAAAATCCGTCCCCTCTTGGCTGAATATCAGCGAGCGGCAGGTTGATATTTTGAAATGCCTGATCCGCTGCTAAAGAATTTTTGAAGTCAAGAATCTGGTCCTGCGACGGCGCTTCACCGCTCAGGACCGCCGGCAAGCCGCCGGGCTGAAGATACAGGCGGTCGAGAATCAATCCTTTGGCAACCACCAAAGAATCAATCTTATTTAAAATAGTCATTTTTGGCTTCAAGGAATTCTGTAAAGAAGCAATTAAGGAAACGGATTGATTAAAATCATTAATCTGAGATTGAAGAGAATTGATTTCTTTAACTTGCTCGCCAACAGTCAGAAAAGCCGCTTGCGATTCAAGAGAACGACTAAGATTAGCGGTAAAATAGTAAGCCAAACTGAAGGCCACCAGAAGCAAACCGAGAGACGCGGGTATCAAAAGTTCCCAGAATCGCAAGAAATAGATTATTTCCTGCCGGCGGAATTCTTCCTGAACTGGTATCCCCAAAAGATTTATGTCGTGGTCTTGAAAACGGGATAGCTCACCGCGAAGGGCGGCACCGATTGCTCCAAACCACTCTTTCGGGACTGGTTCTCCAAATCTCAATTTTAATTGGTTGACATTCAAAGAAAAATTTTCTCTGATGATTTTTTCTATTTCTTCGACAAAACTTGGGGTGACAAAGAAGATGTCGGTAAGCGGCTCAGACCAATGACTGCTGTAAAAATTGAGCACTTGGTGAAGATTTTTTTTAATAGCGGCTTCGAAATCGCGCCAAGAAATTTCCTTGGCTTCACCTCGAATGTCTTCCCAAGAGGTAAAATATTCAAAATTAAGCTGGCCTCGCTTTATAATCAAAAATTGAAGACCTTGGTTATCGATATTCAAAATAAGATAGAATTTGTTTCTCTCAAAGCCCGCGCCTTTCTCGCGAACCAAGCGAGTCAAAGATAGAGCGCCGGATTCTATAGCTAATGGAGAAAATCCTCCCTCTTTCAAAAAGGCGCTTAACTGGTCGATGAACGACTTGCTGGCAAAAGCCGTCAAAATTTCTATCCGAAGCTCATTCTGATTCTGATTTACAAGTTGCCAGCCAGCATAAGCTTGAGAAAGGTCCACCGGAGAAATCATCCGAATGTTAAGCTGAATCGCTTCTTCCAAATTTTCTTCTTTTACTAAAGGCAGGCTAAAAACTTGAATGTAGATACGAACTGAGCTCAAAGTCACAACGACGTTAACGGGATTTTTTCTGGACGATAATGGGCCGCCAACGAATTCACTTGGAATTCGCTGGCGCAGCTCCTTCAAGGCATCAACAAAATCTCCTGGATTTTTTATTTCTCCGTTTTCAATGATTCCTGGCGGCAGACGCAAGCTAATTGCTTCCGGCAGACCATCCTTAAAATAAACAAAGCGTAAGGCCGTGTCGGAAATTTCTAGACCAGCAACCCTGGCTTTCGCCCGCAAAAACGACAAAAATTTGTCCAACAGGAACGGAAGAACTGCCGCGCTTTTTCCAGTTGTCGCGGCCCGCTCACTTTTTATGGAGTCGAGATTGTTGGCTAAATCATTCATGTCCATATATTCTATATGAATTCAAAAATCAAATCTCTCCGCCCAAGGCGGATCAGCCTCGGGCTGAGATTTTTGAACCTTGCATTTTGCATTTTTATTATAGGGTCAGAAGCTGCCAGGAAATAACGCTGACTTCGCTGGTGGTGCTGTTTATCGCCACAATAACCTGAATTTTTCTCTGACGGAAGAGGGCTGTCCCGGAAGAAATAATGGTTGCTTGGCCGGCAACGGGAGAGTTCTGAGTGACTGTAACGGTCGCTGAATCATTGTCAACGGGAACGGAATAAGGCGTTCCGGCTGAAAAATCTTTGTTCCGAATTAATTTTACCAAGCCGTCCTCGACTCCGGCGGTCGCAATGGCTAAGGCCCGGTTGGCCGCCTGAAATCCGTAGCCCGAACTCAAAAAACTCGAGGATAAAAATGCGATTGTCGCTCCTATAGAAACTATAACTATGCCTATCAGGAAAACCAGGGAAAGAGCGGTCTGCCCCTTACGAGAAGGTAGAAAATAGAAAGTAGAAAGTAGAATATTCATACCCTATCCTAAATAATAACAAAATTGCTCCTAAATTCTACTTTCTAAATTCTAGATTCTAAACTAAGGGCTCCAGTTCACAAGCACTTCGTCCACGCGGGGGGTCAAGCGCTGCGCCAAATCCGAGACCAGATACCCCCGGTAGCGGAAATAACGGAAATTGTTGAAAAAAGTATAATCGAGCTTCAGCGAGGCATCTGGGCCGGTGTTGTAATAAGTATTGCTCGTGCCATCCGTGCCGACAAAAGTCCAGGGCCCGCTCGAGGAATTACTTACCGCAAACTGGAAGCGCACGGCCGTGCCAGATGGCAGATTGCCATGCCACAAAACAGAATTCAACTGGGCGCCGCTTGCCGAGCCGGTGTCGTAGGTACTGGAATCAAGATAACCGATGGCCGAAGTAGCCGCCCAGCTCGTTACTACTTTGTAATTGGATGTTCCGCAAACGCCGGGGTCGGCGCAATTGAAGCTTATCCAGCCGATGGTGTCATTCCAGGCGTAATTCCAGAAATTGCCGCTGCCATCAATATAAACCCGATAATTGGACTGGCCACAGCCGCCGTTATTATTGCAGTCAAAACTTACCCAGCCGTACTGGTCGTTCCAGCCGAAACCGGAAAGATTACCGCTGCCGTCGTTCGTCACCTGATAATTGCTTTGAGAACAAATGTTCCCGTTTCTCGTCGTATGGCAGTCAAGAGAAATGTCGCCGGCCGAAGAACTGGCATAGCCAGTCAAATTGTAGGAGCTGACGGTTATCGTATTCGTATTGTAAAAATCTATCCAGCCGATAATATCATTCCAGGCCCAGTGAGCAGTAGTTGAGGCGCTGATGTTAGTGGCTGATTCGGCAATGTTTGAAAGAATAAAAATGTTTAAAAAAATGAGCGCTAAGAAAACAAGTAGGCCGAAAAAATTTTTTGAGAAAGTTTTAGGCATTTATGTTAAATTAGGATGTATCGCATAATCCGAATACCCGAATATATCCGAATGTTCCGAATAAAGCGATTATAATTCGGGTTATTCGGGTGCATTCGTATATTCGGATTATGTGGTCTTTAAATACGAATCATTTATTGCAATTTTATATAAATCGAGCCGGTGGTCGTGCTATAATCAATCTGGGAAGAAGTGGCAAACATATTATTGGTGCTGGTTACCGAGCTGTTCTGGCCGGGTCCGCCTGACCAATCGGTCTGGTCAAGAACTTTATTAACGTAACGGGTCAGATATATTATGAAACTATTAGCCGGCCCGCCAGCCCAACTATAAACAACCGTAATTTTCTGGGTTGAAGGATCATCAGTACCGCCGCTTGAAAGAATATTGCCGCTAGCGTCGCGGCCGACATTCTCTACATAAAAATAACGCGTATAGGTGGTAGTGGAAACTATCAGGGACTCGTCGCCAACTACGGCACTAAAAGGCGAGGTGCTGGTAGTTAAATAATAATGATTAGCTGAGCCTTTATTTAAATTATAAATATTATGCCAGTCAGCTTCGCTAAAAACCTTCGCATTCTCCAAAAGCTCTTTTCCAAGGGCTGACGAAACTTGGATTCTGCCGGCTTGAGTATTAGACCGGAGCGAAGGAATAATGACGCTGGTCGCGCCGATGACAAAAATCGAACCGACTACCAAGGCAATGAGAATTTCAAGTAAGGACTGACCCTCGTTGCGAGAAAGTAGAAAGTAGAAAGTAGAAAGTAGAAATTTTTTCATTTTTTATCGCCACTGCTACCGTCTTACATATTTTACCAATTTTCAAATTCTAGATTCTACAATTGGCAGCGAGGAGAAAGTAAATGAATTATACATTTATTTTCGCCGAGCGAACCAATTGATGAAACGAAGTTTCATATTTTCTAAATTCTAGATTCTAGATTCTTCGGTTAGTAGCTGACGGCGCCTGAAGAAGCCACATTGATAGTCGAAGAATTTGCCGAATTGCTTAAGCTGTAAATGGCAATCGAGGTTGATTGAGAGGCCAAGCCGGTTATCTGAGAAAAAGTTATTTCTTTAGAGGCGCCTGAAGCAAGGCTTGAAGTAACATAGCCGACGGTTGTCGGCAGACGATAATAACCGATGATAGTGGCGGTCGCATAGCTTCCGGGGAAAAGAGCGTAGAAAGGAGTTGTGGTTGTACTATTTTCGAAATGGACGCCCCAGCTGGTGCTCGAGCTTTGGCTGACCGAGCGGCTTCTCGCTTCGCGAAGCATTGCCGCCATACTCTGGCCCGCATTATCAAAATCATTCTGACCTTTTCTCTGCAGAAGAGTAAAAAAAGAGAAAACCGCGAGAATGCTGATTAAGGCAACGACGATGATAAGCTCGACTAAAGTTGTGCCTTTATTAAACATTAAACATATAGGACTTATAGGACCTATAGGACTTATGGCCCTATAGGTCTTAGAATTGGGCGGTTAACTGATAAATTGGCACGATAATAGCCAAAGCAATGGTGGCCACCAATAGTCCCATAATGAGGAGCAGGGCCGGTTCAAGAAAAGAAACCAGCGTGCGGATGCCGGCTTCGACATTCGATTGATAAAAATCAGCCAAGGTCTTCAGGACTTCTCCAAGGTGACCCGCCTTCTCCGAAATAGCAACGAGGTTGGTAACAACTTTAGGAAAGACTTCTTCGCGCCGGAACGCCTCTCCAATGGTCAGTCCCTTGGTCAGTCCTTCGTCGGCGATTCTCATCAAGCTGAATCGGAAATCTTCATGACCAACGACTTCGGCCGTAACAGTAGTCGCCTGAATTATCGGCAGACCGGCTTCCATCAAGGCGCTGAAAGTTGAAGCGAATCTTTGAATGGCCAGGTCCCGGTAAATCCCTCTGATAACCGGTAAGCGCATCAATAATTGACTCATGATTTTTCGGCCTACTGGATTTTGCCAAAAGAAATAAACAGCCGGAATGACAATTGCCAAAAAAATAATTGTCAGAAGATAAATATTCTGACCAATGAAAAGACCGACGCCAAAAACGATTCTTGAAAAAAATGGCGGTCTTATTCCGGTTTGAGAAAAAGCGGTGGCAATTCTCGGCAGAGCGAAAGTAACTAGAAAAGCGATGATGACAATGGCCATAATCGAAAGAATAATCGGATAGACGAAGGCCGAACGGATGTTCGACCTGAGCTCGGCTTCCCGCTGCAAAGAAACACTCAAGCTTTCAAAGGTCTGCTGGAGATTGCCGGAAACTTCAGAAGCTTTGATAAGATTTATAAAAACAACGGAAAAATCTTTGGGATGTTCGGCAAAGGCCTGATAGAACGGTCTCCCCCGGCTGAGATTCTCCCGAATTTCAAGAAGAAAATTCCTCATTGCGGGTTTGTCGAAATCGGCGATTAAAATATTAATGGCGGAAAGAAGGTCGGTTCCGACTTTAAGCATCAAAGCTAAATATTTCGTCAGGAAAATTTTATCAGCGGTGGTGATGCCGCGGAACGCTCCTAATAAGCCGGCGCGTTCAGTGCGCAACGGCTTGACGGAAATCGGCCGAAGCTCTCTGGAGGCCAGGTAGTGAAGCGCCTGGTTTAAATCATCGGCTTCCAATTCATCTTCGACGATTTTGCCTGTTTTATCCGAAGCGGTGTAGCGATAAAGCATGAATATATTAAAATCCTAAATCTAAAACTCAAATGTCAAATCAAGCTCGAAGTTCAAAATCCAAATTTTTGCCATTGGGATTTTGGATTTGATTTGGAATTTGGATTTTGACATTTGGATTTTTATTCTCTTATCACTCTCAGTACTTCTTCAATTGTAGTCAATCCCAGTTGAACCTTCAATAAACCGTCTTCGAACATCGTTTTGAAGCTGTTTTCTCTGACGGCCTGGCGGACGGTTTCTAAGCTAAAGCGCGGGTCAATTATCGTTTTTTTGATTGATTCATTAATCTCTAAAATTTCGAAGATGCCGAGTCGGCCCCGATAGCCGGCAAAATTGCAAGCCGGACATCCTTTACCTTTAAAAAGAATGGTGGGGATGGTTTCTCCGCCTTTTATGCCTAAAACTCCAAGCTGTTCTTCGACTGACTCTTTGATGGCCGGCGTTATCTTGTATGAGTAAATGCATTGAGTGCAGATTTTTCTGACCAAACGCTGAGCCACCACTAAGTTAAGAGTGGCCGCCACCAAAAACGGCGGCACCTCCAAGTCAAAAAGCCGAGGTACGGCCGTTGGCGCGTCATTAGTATGGAGCGAAGAAAGAATCAGGTGCCCGGTCAGTGCCGACTGCACCGCTATGCCGGCCGTCTCGCTGTCCCTGACTTCACCGACCATAATTATATTGGGGTCTTGTCGTAAAATAGAGCGCAACCCCGAAGCAAAAGTAATGCCGGCCGCCGGATTAATCTGCGTCTGATTGACATAGCGGATGTTGTACTCAATCGGGTCTTCGATGGTCACGATGTTCACCGTCGGTTTATTCAAAATATTCATCATAGCGTAAAGAGTCGTTGTCTTTCCGGAACCGGTCGGCCCGCAAACTAAAATCATCCCATAGGCCTTTTTCAAATTTTCCGAAACAATTTTTTCAACTTCCTCAAGCATCCCCAATTCTTCAAGCGACAAAGGTCTCTCGGTTGATTCCAGCAGCCGCATCTCTATTTTCTCGCCGTAAAAAGTCGGCATCACCGAGACCCGGACATCGACAACCTGATTAGCAACACTGTGACGGAATCGACCGTCCTGAGGTTTATAATGTTCGTCGATTTTAAGACCGCTTAAAATTTTAATCCGCGCTACCAAAGCCGGATGAACTTCTTTGGGAATTCTTAAAATCTCATAAAGGATGCCATCAATGCGGTATCTGACGAGCGTATCTTCTTCCAAAATTTCCAGATGAATGTCAGAAGCGCGCAAGGAAGTAGCGTAAGATAAAAGATTGTCAACGATAGCAACAATCGGCAACTGGGCCGCCGCTTCTTCAATGGTCTTAGTGCGGCTGCGGAGCGATTCCTGGATATTCTCTTCAATAATTTTTTTGAAATTTTGAGTTAATTCCAAGCCGTAAATCGAAAAGCTGCGGTTTAAATCTTCTGGGGTTGCTAAATACGGTTTAACTTTTGCTTTCAGGCGTTCTTCCAAAAATTCAATGGTTTCAAGGTCGCTCGGCTCAGCCATCGCCACCTCAAGCGCGCCATCCGGCTCTTTGCCGAATAAAATAACGCGGCGTTGCCGGGCCAGGTCTTCGGGCAACAGCTTGACGACATTTTCATCAATTTTTTTTGCTGACAAATTAGCCAGCTCAACTCCCAGCGCGGAAGCGACGAATTCATTTATGTAATTTCTTTCAACGATGTTTTCTGAAACCAAAACATCGAGAATGTTTTCTTTCTTCCTTTCAACTTCGGCGAGCAGGGCGTCGAAACGTTCTGGAGAAATAAGATTCTCCTGAAGCAATTTGTCTTTAAGCTGGGGGATAGGTACGGGGAGGCGCATAAAAATAAATCCTAAATCCTAATATCTAAATCCTAAATAAATTCAAAATCCTAAATTCAAATGACCAAAACTTTTAGCAAACCTATTATGATTTTTTCAAGATAGAGCCGAAAATCTTTCTTAGTTCAATAGCCTCTTTTATAAGATTCTCCTTTTCGTTTTCTAATCCGACTTCTCCTCCGGTATCCAAAAGCTGCAACCAGTATTCTGTCTCTTTTGCCTCTTTACGACAAATCTTAATTCTCATAGAGAAATCTTTTTTGCTTAAAGATTCGTTGGCTTCAATATAATTTGCGCCGATGGAACCGGATGACCTGATGGCTTGTTTTGTGTCTTTTGTATTTGATAACGTCCGCGGTAATTTTTTAATAAACAATCTTACATTTCTTGCAAATTCTAAGGTCCGTTTTTCTAAGTCGTATTGTTTAGAATTTTGAATTTCGGCCATTGGAATTTATTTAGAGTTTAGGATTTAGAATTTAGGATTTTAAAAGAAAATTGAATAAGAACGGCAACGAATTAAAGGATAAATACATTTAATATCTCCGATGGCAACATGCTTTCTATCAGTATAGCAAAAATTGCCGCCGGCAGCCATAAATAAAAAAGCGGCGCCCGGCCTTTGCCCAGAAAATGATAAGTG
Source organism: uncultured Candidatus Saccharibacteria bacterium (assembly GCA_964505005.1). Taxonomy (GTDB): domain Bacteria; phylum Patescibacteriota; class Minisyncoccia; order UBA6257; family 2-01-FULL-56-20; genus JACQKU01. The sequence goes on along the minus strand of CAZDFQ010000002.1, from coordinate 124,274 downwards.
ACTGACCACAGTAAACCGCTGAATAACGCGACGGCAATAAAAAAGAGAAGACCGGGCCAGCCGGTCAAAAAAATACCAAGAGCTAATAGCTTAATTTCCTCCGGCTCTAAAAATTTTTCGCCAAATCGTTTATTTAAAAAACCAGCCAACTGGCTGATGATAATAGCCGCGGCCAGAGCGACTAACCAAGGAGTAAAAATCCGCCAGCCCACATAATAAAAAAAATAAATCTTCTGATAGGGCGGCAGAAGAAATTTCCCGAAAGAGCCGCTGCTGGCCCAGGCCTGATACTGGAGCCAAGCCAGGTAAAAAGAAGAGCCGAAAACAGCGATTAAGCTGAACAACCAAACTGATTTAAGATAACCGATGAGCACCGGGCGCCGAAAGATAAGAGCGACTTCCGCCAAAATCAAAATTACCACGCCGAATCTGTCGGTCAAAGAGAGCCCGGCCATCCTAAGATAATAGTAAAAAGATGCTTATTTACAAATCCAATTTAGTCCCCACTTCATAAGTACTACTGCTGTTGCCGCCATCAGTGGTCACCACATCGCTGGAGCCGCTGGCTCCGTACTTGGAACTTTCCATAGCCGCGTCAATCTCAAACTGCCAGTTGGACGAACCATTGGTGGCAAAGCTGTAAAAATAGGTGGCGTTGTTAATGGGGTCAACCGGTTCGGTGCCCAACGGCGAGCCAGAACTGATGGCGCCGAAATTTATGGGTATCCAGCCAGTGCCGTCGGTTTTTGTCGGCGTGGTGCTGGTGGTGGTAGTGTCAGTGCCAGCCATTCGGCCTCCGCAGCCCGCAGTTGATGGCGTTGAGGTGCTATTGGAACTATAACATTTGCTGGATGTCCAGCTCGAACCATTGCCGCCCGGCGAACTCACATCAGCTAAGTAGAAGGAGATGGCGCTTTTTAAGGTGGACATATCAGATATTCTCTGGGCATCCCGGGCCTGAGCGAGCAGCTGCGCCGGGTTCAAGGTTAGAATCACGACCACGGCCAAAATGGCGATAATGGCGACCACGATTAAAAGCTCAATAAGGGTAAAGCCCTTTGGTTCCTGAGGCATAATAAAATGTCTGTTTTGCCTTTAAATTTCGACCTTAAATAAAATGGAAGTATTAAATAGCACCGCTTAATATAAATAATAGCAAATGCGGGGGGGGTAAATAGGGGGCTGTGGATAACTTCGACATAATGCGGATGGCGCGAAATAACTTGCGGATTATGCGGAAAGGTATTCTCTAGTCCTATTACCGGCGATATTATATTTATCACTCATTAGCATCCTTATTTAATATGCGTTTAGGTGCTATAACATAGCGCCGCATATTAACCAGGATTGCCAGTTTTTTATTCAAAGATTTTAAGTATCTCATTGTCTGATAATAATCACTTTTGGTAATAAACGGTTTGGCTTTCACTTCCAAGATAACCCTGTCTTCTATAAGAAAATCTACTTTATTTCTATGTTTAACTTCGCCGGCAAAAGACTCGGGTAAAAACTTTTCTCGCTCATAGCTGATTCTTTCTTCTTTGAGACTTTCTTCTATTGCATCGCCATATTGTTTTTCGTTTCTATATCTGCCTAATTTTTTGGCAACGCGAAATAGAATACCGTTGATTTTATAGGTGAGTTCAGAATAAATAAGTTTATGTTTTGTCATAATCAGTATTCACTAAAATATAATATTTCAGCATCATCCGCATCACTATCCGCACAATCCGCATTATATCATCATTGTGTCAGGCGGTTCGGCTTCCAGTTTAATCCTCTTTCCCTCTTCGGTGGAAAATTCCAGCGAATAGGCGTGGAGCATCAATCGGGTATCGGGTAGCGGGTATCGGGTAGCGGCTGTTTTTTTGAAGCCGTAAATTCGGTCGCCCACAATCGGGTGCCCGATTGAAGCAAGATGGACTCTTATTTGATGCGTCCGGCCGGTTTCCGGAACGATTTCCAAAAAAGAAAATTCTTCGCCTCCTATCTTGAAAACCTTTTTCACTCGGTAATGCGTCAGGGCTTCTTTGGCCATTTTGCCCCTGAAAACCGTTCTTTTGACGGTGCCTTTCTTGATTTTAACTGCTTTGGCGATTGTTCCCTCTTTATCTCTTAATCGGCCGAAAACAACCGCCAGATAAGTTTTTTTAATCTGGCGATTCTTAAAAAGCGACTTCAGATATTTAAAATATTTTTGGTTTCTCGCGGCCAGTAAAATACCTGAAGTATCTTTATCCAAGCGGTGAACAATGCCGGGGCGGACCCGCCCGCCTGGACTTCGTCCATGCGAAGTCGGGCAGGTTTCCGGAGCATCGCCGACGGTCTTCATCTCCGGATATTTTCGAACAAGCCAATCGGTCAAGGTGTACTCCTCGGCTTTTAGCTTATAGTTTTTATCTTTTAGCGGGTGGGTAAGCAGGCCAGCCGGCTTGGCCGCGGCCACGAAATTCTTGTCTTCATAAATAATTCTCGGCTCTTCAATCATAAAAACATAATGCGAATGCTGCGAATGACATACGAATGCTACAAATAAGTTTAATTAGTATCATTCGTTAAAAGATTCGTAGTATTCATAAAAAGATTCGTAGTATTCATATTATATCTTTAGAACCACTGGCTGATGTCGCGGATGGTAATTAAGACCATTAAAAGAATAAGTAAGATGAACCCAAAACGATTGACCCACATCTGAAACTTTAAAGAAATCGGCGAACCCTTGATTTTTTCGACTAAGAGCAGAAACAATCGGCCGCCATCCAAAGCTGGAAAAGGAATCAGATTAATAACTGCCAGATTGAGTGAAATAACACCGATAAGCTGAAGAAGATAAAGCGTTCCGACTCGGCCGGTTTCGGTGGCCACCGCGAAAATTCCAAGCGGGCCAACCACTCCTTCCAAAAGCGAGCCATGAAGAAACAAGTTTTTGAGGAGCTTATAAAAGGCAACCGCCGTCATTCCGGCAATAAAAAATGACTGTTTGAGCCCTTCTTGAAGGGCGCTGAAGACACCACGAGGCGACACACCGGCTTCGGCCAAAAACACGCCCAGCGGGCCCTCGGTCGGCCCGGTATTCAGCCGCGGCGTTACCTTAAAACTCAATTCCTGGCTGCCTCGCCTGATTTCAATGGCGGTGAGCTGGCCGCGGCGCTGATTAACGAAATCAATGAAATCTCTTGCCAAAATGAAATTCTTTATCACATCCCCGGTCATTATCCCCGCTTTTTCAGCTGGCGAGTTTTTTTGGACGCTGCTGACAACCAACAAAGGCGGGGTGCCGACCATAAATATGAAAGAAATCAAAAGCCAGCCGATGAGAAAATTAACCAAGACGCCGCTCGCAATAACCGAAAATCGTTTCCAAATGGGCTGAAAAAAGAAATAACGCCTTTTTTCTTCCAAAGGCAATGATTCCAGTTCTTCCAGTCCGCCGCTGGCAATTTCTTCTTCGCCGGCGATTTTTACAAAGCCGCCGAACGGCAGCCAATTGATACTATACTCGGTCTCGCCCTTTTTTCTGGCCGTGATTCGCGGCGGAAAACCAAAACCGAATTCATCGACTTTCAAGCCAAAGATTCTGGCCAGGAGAAAATGCCCGGCTTCATGACCCAAAATCAAAAGCGAAAGTCCGATGATGACGAGAATAATTGTTAGGATAGCCATACTTTAAAAATCCTAAATCCTAATCTCTAAATCCTAAACAAATCCAAATATCAAATCTCAAACCATTTTGAATTTTGATATTTGAAATTGTTTAGAAATTAGGATTTAGAAATTAGAGATTCAACATTATCCTTCTATTTCCCTTATTTTATCATTAAGGGCGGTCTCTATCCCTTTGTTCGTTTCATCGATTATTTTCTGGATTTTTTCCTTGGCCTGAAAAAAATAATCTTGGGTAATTTCTTTTTTTTCTTCTAAGGTTTTCAGTTTTTTGACTGCTTCATCGCGATGGGCCCGGAGCTGGATGCGAATTTCTTCAGTGGTTTTTTTGGAAAGCTTGATTAACTCCTGGCGGCGTTCCTCGGTAAGTGCCGGTAAGATGGCGCGGATGACATTGCCATCATTGGTTATAGTCATTCCGATTTTGGCTTCTTCAACGGCTTTCATAACCGGCTGGACAGAGTTTTTATCCCAAACATGGATTTCAATTTCGCGGGGCGGCTTGAGGCCGAATGAACCGAGTTGTTTGAGAGAAACCACTTGGTCATAATAGTTCACTTTTACATTTTCCAGCAAGGCGACGGATGGTCGACTGCCTCTAATTGCTGCCAACTCGTCTTTCAGGAGCTTGAAGAGATTATTTAATGAGATGTCTAATTCTTTTATGATAGCGTCAATACTCATAGTCATCAGTTATTAGTTATTAAATTCTCCAGTTGGAGCCGCGGGTTAAGATTTAAGTAGTCAGTTTGTAACCGCAAGCGGAGCAAAGCATGCCAAAGATTAAATTTATCAGGCGTTAATTTGCCGTTAGCCAACGCTATTGAAAGAACTTCCAAAAATTCATTGATGTTAAACTTGTCATCTTCCAAGAGCATTCTTATAACATTGCGTCTGGCCCAGAAATTCGACTTCAGAAATGTTCCAACGATTTGATAGAGCGACCGGAATTTTTCGTCTTTAAGGAATCGCCAAGCCAAACCCGGCTGCCCCCGCGAAAAATGCGCTAAAGAATGAGCTTCGGCCTCTTCCAAACTAAAATTCCGATTGAGCCATTTTTCGACAAGCGCCAAGGGGACCGCTGGGAAATATATTCTTTGGAGCCGAGACCGCAAGGTCAACCAGAGCTTTTCTGAGTCGCTGCTAATTATAACTAAAAGCGATGAAGCTGGCGGTTCTTCGGCAATTTTCAAAAGCGCATTTTGGGCCTCGTCGGTCATATTTTCGGCTTCATCGACAACCATAGTCCTTTTCGGGCTGATGATTGGCTTTTGGGAAAGAAAATTCTTGATTCGTCGGATTTCATCGATGCCGATAATCCCTCTTTCATTTGGCGATATAAGCAAGGCATCCTGCAATACTCTTGGCTCGTCGGAAAAATTTCCGGTTTCCAGAAAATTCGCCAGACAGAGCGCAAAAAGTTTTTTGCCGACCCGCGGCGAACCGTAAAATAAGTAGCTATGAGAAAGCTCGTTTTGGCTGGCGAGCCGTTTGAAATCGTCGATAAGTTCTTGGTGGCCAATAATCATAAAACTAAATTTCTAATGAAAATCCGAATATCAAAATCCAAATTTCAAATCAAGCCTCAAGCCCAAAATCCAAATTTTTTGTCATTGGGATTTTGGATTTGATTTGACATTTAAGCTTTGGATTTAAGATTTTATCTTTTATTTAAAAGCGTCTGCTTATACTTATCCAGATGCTCGAGAATCAGGCCAGTACCTTTGGCCACGCAGAAGAGCGGGTCTTCGGCAACATAGGTGGAAACCCCCAAGTATCTTTCGAAAAATTCCGGCAAATAATGGAGTTGGGCGCTGCCGCCGGAAAGAATAATCCCCTTTTCCATAATGTCAGCCACCAGTTCCGGCGGAGTGACATTAAAAACCGTCTGCACTGAACCGACGATTTCCGTTAAGAAAGGATTAAGGGCTTCGGCGATTTCATTGCCATTAATAATCATGTCTTTGGGCAGGCCGGTAATTAAGTTGCGACCGCGGAATTGATATTCCATCCTTTCCTTGGTCGGCAAGGCGGCGCCGATTTCGATTTTTATCTGTTCGGCGGTCTGTTCGCCGATAGCTAAAGAATATTTTTTCTTTACATAATCGGCGATGGCCTGGTCGAATTTATTGCCAGCCACTCGCAAACTGGTCCAGGCAACGATGCTGCCGAGGGCAATGACCGTTACTTCAGAAGTGCCGCCGCCGATGTTGACCACCATATGGCCGGACCGGGCATTGATGGGGATACCCGCGCCCAAAGCCGCCAAAACTGGTTCGCGAACAATGAAAGCATTCCGGGCGCCGGCTTCCAAAGTCGCATTGATGACGGCTCGGCGCTCAGTTTGGGTCACACCTGCTGGGACAGAAACAATCACATCAGGTTTGAAAAAATTCAGCCGACCAATGGCTTTGGAAATGAAATAAGTAAGGAGCGCCTTAGTGATGTAATAATCAGCAATGACGCCGTCTTTGAGAGGTTTGTAAGCCGTAATTTCTTCGGGCGTGCGACCGAGCATCTCTTTGGCTTCAACGCCGACCGCCAGAACAGAATTGTCCGGCTTGCGCAAGGCCACGATGGTCGGCTCGTTGATAATGAACCCTTTGCCAGGCACAAAAACCACGGTATTAGCCGTACCTAAATCAATGCCGATTTGTCTGGTGAACATCAAAAATAAGTATAATACGACTCACCTTTAAAAAACAATGTTTGAATTTATTTTTGAAAAGGGGAAGGGTTTGCTTAAAAATAGTTACTATTACTAAATCACATATGTGATATAATAATAGTAAATAAAATCGCTTATAAACCTAAAATAGAGGCAAAGAAAAACTTCAGCTGAGACGAGAAATGTCCGCGCCTAAATTTTTCAGCCGCTCGTCGATTTTTTCGTAGCCGCGGTCGATTTGATAAATGTTGTTGATTACTGATTCTCCTTTGGCGAGCAAAGCCGCAATGACAAAAGCCAAGCCAGCCCGCAAGTCCGGGCTTTCAATTTCCCGGCCGCGAAGATGAGCCGGGCCTTTGACCAAAATGCGGTGCTCGTCAAGCGTCAAAATTTTCGCGCCCATTCTCTTTAGTTCTTCGATGTAAGAAAATCGGCCTTCAAAAATCGTTTCGAAAATCAAGCTGTCTCCCTGGGCTTGAGTCATCAGCACCGCCCAAGGCGCCTGAAGGTCAGTTGGGAAGCCGGGGTATTCATGAGTCCGGACATCCACGGCTTTTAATTTTCGCGGCTGACTGACAGAAATCCAGTCCTGACCAATCTCCAGTCCGACACCAGCTTCCTGCAGCGCGGCGATTAAAGCCGTCAGATGTTCCGGGATGCAGTTAACTACTTTCAGTTTTCTTCCCAAAGCCGCGCCCAGAATCAGAAAACTGCCGGCTTCAATCCGGTCACTAAGGACTTGAAAAGGACTTTTGGGATGGAGCAGGCGGCCATTACTGCCGATAATTTCAATGGTCGGGGTGCCGGCCCCGGAGATTTTCACGCCGGAGTCGTTAAGAAATTCCGCCAAGTGAGGGATTTCGGGCTCCATCGCGGCATTCCGCAAAACAGTTTTGCCATAGGCCAAAGCCGCGGTCAACATCAAAGTTTCCGTGCCGGTAACGCTGACCAGGCGGAAAGTAAAATCCTTGCCTTTTAATTTTCGGGCCGAAACCAGAAAACCAGCTTGGCTTTCCCGGACCTTAGCGCCCATGGCCTGCCAGCCAGCCAAAAAAACATCAATTGGTCTTTTGCCGATAACGCAGCCGCCCGGGTGAGGAAAACTTACTTTTCCCAAACGGGCGAGCACCGGGCCAGCCAGAACAATCGAAGCCCGGAGCCGTTCAGCAATCTCGTTTTTAAGTTCGGTTTTTTTGATTGAAGAGGGATTGATTCGAAGCGTTCGGCTCGCCTCGCTTCGCTCGCCTCGATTCCGAGTCGGAGCGGGCGGGCGAAGCGGGCCGCCTTCTCCCTGTCTACCGGCAGGTATGGCCACTTCAGCGCCGAGATGCTCCAGTAATTCCCGCATCCGGAAAACGTCCTCAATTAAGGGCACATTGTCCAGGATAACCGGCTTGGCTGACAAAACCGAGGCAGCCATTCCTTTGAGCACGGAATTTTTGGCGCCGCTGACGTTGATTTCGCCGCTCAATTTCTGGCCGCCGCGGATTAGAAACTTCATAGCCGGCTAGTTTCAACCACAGCACAGTGAAACGACCCCCCAAAGCATTGAAAGTATTGAAAAGGACAACTAATCGCTTTGATACCGCGCTCCCCGAGTAACGTAATCAGGGGCGTTTGATTCTCCTCAACTATGGCCATGCTTAAATTCAGCATTAGAATGTTCATATTTAACCAGTCGCTGCTAAAAAACCTCGGCGGGGAATCACTCTTCATGACAGGAAAAGGAGCCTCTACAAATTCCCACGATTTTATTTCTGTTGGCAGTTGAGCACGTACTGTTTCGGCGTCCACTCGCTCAGGATTTATAAGAATAAGGCCTTCCCGCAACGGCAGAAATGTGGCATCGATATGCATTGGATGGGGGTCGTTAAATTTCAGTATATATATTTTGAAATCATTGCTGACTTCTCTCTTTAACCAGTTAATCCCAGCATCGTTAGTAACAAGACTTTTCTGGCCTATTATTATTTTATCTAACACAATAAAATCCGCCGCATCAAATACCGGTTCGCTTCCGTTGAGTACCGGCTCAAATGTATCTCCGATGTCGCCCGCAACCGGTTCATATAAATCGTCTTTTAATTCCGGTCTGGGGGCGATAACAATTTCGTACCCGAATTCTTTATACCGCGTCAGTAAATCGAGATATGCTTCGATTTCTCTGTAGCGACACCTCCAAGACATAGGCGCAACGATAATTTTATTCTTTACAACAAGCAGTATATCCCGAGGCATAGCGGCATACAGCCCGCTTGGCTCCGACCAATGCGGAGTTATAAAGGGTTTCGAGAAATCAATCTTGTCAGGCCTATCTACGATCACGTCCTCTCCCTCTAAAATCCCGACAAAATTTTCGAGTTCTTTTTTTGCTTCTTCAACATATTTTTCGGGGAATGGCTTGCCTGCATTCTGCTTAAAAAAATACAGATATTTCTGGGGTAAAGTCGGAATCATCGCTTTATGAAGAGTCGGTACGGCGGCGCCATCGACAATCCCAACGATTGCACGTCTTAGCGCGCCAAAGGGGTTTTTTATTCCTATCGTGTTCTTCATGTAAATCCGAGGTGGCAAAATCCGCGCTAGACCGACTTGTTCACGTTAGACATCTAAATTTTTTCGGAAAGATACTCAATAATATTTTCGATTTTTATCCTTTCTTGTTTCATAGTGTCGCGGTCGCGGACTGTCACACCATCTTTCTCCAAACTTTTAAAATCAACGGTGATACAGAATGGCGTGCCGATTTCATCCTGGGAATAATATCTTTTGCCGATGTTGCCGCGGTCGTCCCAGGCCACCATTCCGCCGGCTGGCGGATCTTTGCGCAATTCGTCGTAAATTTTCCGCGCCAGTTTCACCAGTTCCGGTTTATTGGCCAATAACGGGAAAACCGCTGCTTTGTAAGGCGCGATTTTCGGCGATAATTTCAAAACGATTCGGTCTTTTTCCTCGGTATAGCCCTCGCTTATGACGGCCAGGACCGTGCGGTCCAAGCCGAAAGTCGGCTCCAGAACATGCGGCACGAATTTCTCGCCGGTTTTTTCGTCGTAATAGCTCAAATCCTTGCCTGAATATTCTTCGTGCCGCTTCAGGTCGTAATCCGTCCGGTAGGCAATGGCCCACACTTCTTTCATTCCAAAAGGAAACTCATATTCAATGTCAATGGTCCGTTTGGAATAGTGAGCGCGCTCGTTGTCCGGAATCTCATGGTAATAAAATTTTTTCCGGTCCAGCCCCAAAAAATCCCCCCATTTTCTGATTTCTTCAAGCCACATTTCAAACAATTTCTCCCAATCTTGGGGATGGATGAAATATTCGAATTCCATCAAATCGAATTCGCGCACCCGGAAAACGAAATCGCCGGGCGTGATTTCGTTCCGGAAAGCCCGGCCGATTTGGGCAATGCCAAAGGGCAGTTTCGGATGCATCGTGTCTAAAACGCTTTTGAAATCAACGAACATGCCCTGGGCGTTTTCCGGCCTTAGATAAATCTGGCTGGCGGTTTCTTCCATCGGCCCGATAAAGGTTTTAAACATCATGTTGAATTTCCGCGCCTCGGTCAGTTCGGTTTGACCGCAGACCGGGCAAGCCGGCTGGCCATTGATTGTTTTTACCTCACCGTACTTCCCCTCGGCCAAATGGTCGGCTCGAAACCGCGACTTGCAGGACTTACAATCAATCATCGGGTCAACAAAACCTTCGACATGGCCGGAAGATTCCCAAACTTTGGGATTCATCAAAATAGCCGAATCAAGGCCGTACATATCGTCGCGGCTTTGAACAAAATGTTTCCACCAGGCGGCTTTGATGTTGTTTTTCAATTCCACCCCCAGAGGGCCGTAGTCCCAGGTGCCGGCCAAGCCGCCGTATATTTCTGAGCCTGGGAAAATAAAGCCCCGCCGTTTCGCCAGTGATACTATTTTCTCCATTGATTTCTCTGCCATATTCACTACATTCTACTTTCTATTTTCTACATTCTAATATTACTGCTTTACTCCCCGGTTCTGCGTGGTAATCGTTGTATCATCAGGCAGAGCCGTAGTCAATGCCGGCGTCGAAACGTTCAGAGTCAAACCGGTAAAAGTGTCCTGGGCTTGAATCGCCGTCTCGCCCAAAAAAGTAATCAGCTGATTGATTTGATTGGCCGCCGGCGTCAATTCAATCTGGAAAATCGCTTCCAGGGGCGCATTGATAACGCCCTTGGTGGCCATAATGTTCCCGATGTTCCAGATGACCTTGCCGCTGGAAGGGTTGTAGGTCGGCTGGCTGTCAGTGTTCGATTTCACCACTCCGGTCCAGCGGCTGCCGGACTGAAGATAAGCGCTCACCTCGGCGCCGCTGACATCGGTTGCGTAATTGGCGACCTGCCAGTGAATCGTGTATTGGGTCGGCTGATTAACCACCGGCGGATAAGGGCCTTTGTTCAAAATGCCCGAAGAAGCGTCGCGCCAAAAAGCTTTGGCATTCAGCCCCAGTTGACCAGCCACTTTTGTCTCCAAATCGGCAATGGAGATGGTCTGTTGGGCTTTCGTACCTTGGGGGACGGTTGGTGAATTAATCTCATTATGAAGTTTCAGAACATAATTTTTGTCGCTCAACCGCCGAAGGGGGAAATTATTTTTCAGCTTTATTTCAAAAGTTACGTCGCCTTCCTGGCCGGGCAGTAGAGCCGCGAGCGCTGGCGTGTTAGCCGTAAACCAGGTAAGAGTTTTTGTTGCTGGATCGAACGAACCATTGGTCCTGAGCGTCGAAAAATCGAAAAGTTCTCCGCTAAGAGTGGCTTTAATGGTGACATTTTCAAAAACAGCGTTGGAATTGTTTCTGTAGCGCAATTTGTAGTTCAAATCATCGGCAAAACGAGAAATATAATCAGAAGAATTATTGACCGAGGGTGTTATTGACAGCGGTGAAGCCGAGAGAGAGATATTGGCGGTTTGTTCGGAAATCGTATAGCTTTGCCCCAAAAAATCAGCGGTTACGATGCCGCGAAAATTGTAATAGGAACCTTCAGGGCCGGTTAAGCTGCCGCTGATGGTGACGCTGCTGCTCGCTCCCCCAGGAACACCTCCAAAATCCCATTGATTATTGGCGGTTGAAACCTCGGGAGCGGCTTTCTTGAATTTGAAAAGAGGCGGATAATCGAGCCGCAAACGAAGGTTCTTAAAATCCTGGGATGAATTATTTTCGTAACGGACTGTCAGGTCGAAATCCGCGCCGCTAAACACATTTTGGGGAATGTCGAAGCTGAGCGTTATTGCCGACTGACCCACCGGAATGTCAAGGCCGCTCTGGCTTTCGAATTCGGCTGAGGAACCGGCAGTTTCGTAGCTGAGTTTGGCGTCAAGATGTTTAAGGGTCTGACTGCCGCTCAAAACGATTAAGTTAAAGCTCTGCTGATTAATGCTGCCCGGCCCGATGTCGCCGATGGCCTGCTCCATAATCCGCTGGCCGGCCGTGCCGTTCAAAAAAGAAATACCGTCCGGCAGAATAACCGACAATCTGGCGTTTTTGAGAATCTGGTCGGAATAATTGGAAAAAGAAACGCCGATGGTGAACGGTTGACCGACCAGCACTTGGCTTGGTTTGGAAAATTCCAAACCGACATTCGGCCGGGGCACTCTGATAAAAAAGTAATAATAAGCCCAGCCCGCGCCAGCGATTAAGACAATCAGAATGAAAGCCTTGAGAAATCTCTTCATTTTTGAAGTCCTAATAGATTTTATCTCGGTCGCCAACGGCTTGTTAAGAAAACCCTCGCGCGGGCCGACCGCGCCCGACTTGCCTCCCGCCTGCCTTGCTCCGCAACGCGGGGCGGGCAGGGAGAGCAACTCAGGCGGGCGGGAAGCGAACGCAAATTCCTCGCCGGGGAAATTGATAGCGTATTTTCGGACAAACTGCTGGCGGGAAAACATGAGCAACGTTCACATCTCTTATTTATTAAGATATATTACCTCGGCTGCCGGAATTTTAGAAGAGCCTGTCTGCCGGAAGACGCCAGGCAGGCACTTCTGGCAAAAAAATTCCTGAGTTTTTAAATGAAAAGATGCGGCTTTAGCCGGACAGCTCGCGCAAGAAGCCGAATCCGGGTCCCAGCCCAAAATTTTCAGGGCTTTTGGCCAAGAAAACTCTTTTTTGAAAAGCAAATCCCAGATTGCCGGTTCCGGCTCCCCTTCGGCTAAAAGCTGGCTTAAAAAATATAAATCAGCCAGCGGAATTTTTGACCGCGATGTTTTCAGGGCATCGACGATCTGAAGCCCGTTTTTTTCAACCAAACGCACTTTGATGAAATTAGTCGGTTCGAGATGCCCGGCCAACTTAGAAGTTATTCTCCTGGCGCTCTTGGCTTTGGCAATCAACTTGCCGAAATTCTTGGTTAAAATAATTATTCGGCTGTCCAAATCGCCGTTGGGTTCTTTATCCAAAACCAGGGCTTCGGTAAAGTATTCCTGCATTACGGCTAATCTACCAAATTAGAACAAAACGCTCAATCGTCCTGAACATTGGGCTATCGAAACCAACCGCTGAAATAGACCGCTATGAAAACAATTAAAGAAAGCGGCAGGGCCAGATATTTCAGCGGCGTCTCGAACCAGTTGACCAAATTGAACTGATAGTTGCTCAAGGGATAGAAGGGCTTGATGCCGAACCAACCGCGATGAAGAAAGAAATCGAGGCCGATGTGAAGAAACCAGGCCTTCATCAAAATGAGCCAGGCCGGATAGAAAAAATAAAGAGCGCCGGCCAGCAAAAAGGCGAAAAACAAACTATGCAAGTTAAGATAAAGCGTGTGAGTCCAAGAAGGCGCTTTTTGCCACTCATAAGGCGTAACCAGAGAACGAAAAACCTCCGGCCACTCCTTTCCTTCAGCGCGCAATTTCCGAATCATATAAAGATGAGTCGGGAGGCCGTTCAGCAAATCCGGCCCGGCGCCAAAAACCAAAGCTGGCAACAGAAGATTTTTGTCAGCCACCACCGCGGCGCCGAGCAAAGAATGGGAGAGGATGTCCATTATGACAAATCAAAAATTTCTATCAATTTACGGCAAGTACCATAATCGCCTCAATAGAAAAGACCGATTCTATCAACTTTAAATGAAAAAATCGATTTGGGAATATTTGTGAGAGCCGATTTATTAAATTTTTCTAACTTGGTAAATGTTAAATGAGGGGGAAATTCTGCTCCAACGCTACGATAGCCGTAGCGCTTGATGTTATGTTGCCGGATTCTGCTTAATTTATTTATTTGCGCTTTGTCTTTCGGGAGCAACAGGCCTTCACGCAAAGGATTCAGAAGAGCGATAATTTTCTTTTGAAATTCTCTGATTGGTTTAGATTTACGATATGCAACTTCAATATAACCGTCTCTGCTCTGCTGATATTTCAAAGAATTCAGGCGGAATGGTTTTGTTTTACCAGCAATTTCGCGAAGTAACTTCCTAATTTTCGGCACATTCTTTAGCGGAAATTCCGTCATATAAAGCGTTATGTGCGGAAAATAATTTCTGCCATCCAAAACAAACAATCCGCCTTTCTTTTTCAATTTTTTACTAATATTTATTGCTTTTTTAGAAATTCTCAGCGAAGGATAAATGGCGACATTAAAAGATTTCAATTTCATATGATTAAGAAATTATTTTATTTCTCCGTTAGTAAAAAATAATTAACTAACCAATGATTTCATACGATTCTCATAGGAATTATAACTGGAATAAAGCTCGGAGCGAAAACCGAAATTTTTTGCCGACTCGACATTCTTTTCATCGTCGTCCCAGACCAATACCTCGGATTTAGCCGGTTTACCCAGGCGGTCGTAAACTGCCTGCCAAAATTCCGGTTGCGATTTCAAAAATCCGAGTTCAGCAGAAGAAAATACGCCATCAAAAAAATTCTTCAAGCTGAGATTATCAAAAAGATATTGAACTCTATATTTTTCATTATTAGTGCCCAGATAACAATGTATGCCTCTATCTCTTAAAGATTTTATGCTTCCGAGTATCTTTTTATTTATGTCGCTTTCATTGGCAAACCAATATGAGAGTAAGTCGTCAACTAATTTCTTCCATCCCCATTGATTGAGGTATTTCGCCAGCTCTTGTTTTAAGTCGGCTTTGCCAATAAGACACGATTGGAACTCATTTTCGAAAAATGGAAGTATCTTCTCCATTGGTACGCCGAATTCTTGTGAAAAACGCTGGCTAAAATACATTTCCCGACGGATAACCATCCCATCGGTATCAAAAATAACCGTTATCATAAGGATTAAAAATTTTCTTTCCTCCAAAATCAAAATATGGTTCCCTCCTCCGCTGAAGCTTCGGCGGGCAAGCGAGCCGATGTTTTCCCGGCCCCCTGCCTGCCGCAGGCAGGTTTGGCGGCTTTTATCTAGTCGCTAAAACAGATTTTCTAAGTGGAATTTTGCTTTCTTTTACAAGATGTCTTGTTCTGGCTAAAAATTTGCTGGCTTCTAAAATTTCAATTAAGACCGGTGTATTGTTTTTAGTAAAGTGAACAACAACATTGCCAATTTCCCTGGCATAGTCAATCGGCTTGTCAGTAATTTCCCACATTAAAACATCGGCCTCTGGTTCGTATGAAATTTTTGCTTTATTTTTGTTTTTCATATTGTTTCCGCCCCCCCGGGTAGAAGGTGATTACTTTTATAATCCCATTTTCCTTTTTATACACTACTCTTAAAACATAAGTTTTGTCAATTTTTCGCTGAGCAATCAAAATAGGCAAGCGGGATTTATCAATTAAATCTGGTTCTTCTATAGTTTTAAAAATTTGTTTTTCAGGAACTAAAAATTTATGTCTTTTTAGAATTTCAAATTTATTTCTAGCATGTCTAGTAAAAATTATCATTTTTAGCGTAACACTGAGCGAGCGGTAGCAAATCGAAGTGTGCAGAATACTTAAAATAGTTCGAACGCATTTCGCCGCCTGCGGCGGCGAGGAAAGCCCCCCGCGAAAAATCCGAATTGCGGCGGAGCCACACCGTTGACAATTTCAAGTTTTTCTTTGGCGGAAAATAAAAATGAGTCTGTGGAGAGAATACCTTAAAAAGATTTACCAAAGATTATTCTATTTCTCTTTTTTCTTTCCCCAGGAAATATCTGTGAACCAATCTTTACCAAACTCTCTCTCCATCAATTCAAAAACTTTTGCTCTTAAGCCTCCACCTTCTGGTATCCAATCTTTATAGAAATATTCTGATGAGCCATTTCTTTTTATTGTTCTTAAACGTTCGATTTGGCGAACCACACCCTCTATCCCATATTGATCTAAAGGGCCGATTAATTCGCTAGTGAATTTTTTATCTTTAAGGAGCGCGGTCCCTAACTCTTCAAAAGAATCAGCATTCTTTATGGCTATTTCTGAATTCATTTCTCTCCTCGCAACTTCTATGTCCTCCTCTGGAACCTCAAGTTGTTTATTGCCTTGTTTATCGAACTTGTATTCTGCCGTTTCCTCGCCAGGAAATCCTGACTCATTTTTTAATAATTCCGCATCAGATAATGTCCTACTTTTTTCCAGTTTCGCCATTTCTTCCGGCGACGGCATCTTAGGAGTTTCAAATCCCATAATTATCTTTTATTTTTTTATAATAATTTATAAAAAGGTCGACCTTTCAAAGCTAAGCTCATACTTTAACATCCTTATGAAAAAATTTTCTTTTCCCACCGAAAACCGCCAGTTCCGTTTTGAGCCCAAAAAATCCGTACGATTTGGTAGCCGAGCGGCGGCACAGCCGCCGCGAGGCATTGACTTTTCCTGATTGGTGCGCAGGGAGGGATTCGAACCCCCGTAGCCCGAAAGGGCGCTTGATTTACAGTCAAGTGCAATTGACCGCTCTGCCACCTGCGCAAATTATTTCAAAGTATATTTTAACAAAAATTTAATTCGTTCTCTACCCTTCCCGGATTTAAGAAATTTCTCTTCTCGAAGCGCGTCTGATTTATTCAAAAAACATTCATAATAGACCAATTTCCATGGGATGCCACTTTTTGTAGAATATTCTTCTCTGTTATTATGCTCTTTGAGGCGACGTCTTAAATCTGAAGTTGAGCCTTTGTAAAGCTTACCGCTCCTATTGCTTTTCAAGATGTAAACAAAATACATGAAAAAGATTGACCGCTTCGGCCCGAGGCCGACCAGCCTTGGGCTGGCTGCCACCTGCGCGCTGCACGAAAAGGCAACAACTATCAATAATATTCAGCAGATAAGGAGTTTTCTAAATCAATTATCGCCCGATTCCGGCGTTTTTTCAACTCCGACAGGGATGTCGGCAACGTTTGGTTCAGAACCGTTGATGTCTTTGAAATCAATTTTCGGCTTGTCGTTGCCTCCGCCATTGGCGGATGAGGAGATTTTTTTGAGATGGTCGGTCAAATAGTTGTCAATTTTCAAAAGAACCACTTTAAGCTTACGGAGGAATTTCATCAAAAAACCGTTGAAGGCCGCGTCAACTTTTTCCGGTATCTCGGAAGCGGCCCAACGTTCAAGAAGCGTGCCGTCAGCCGGCTGCTCTTCTTCAATCCGCGGCAAAGAACGCGCCACGAGATAAAGAATCGTGCCGAGCGAAACCATTAAAACGGTGGTGAGAATGAACTGTATCATAAATTAAAAATGCAAAATTCAAAAATCTCAAGCCCGAGGCTGATCCGCCTTTGGCGGAAAAATGACAAGGTAAAATTTAAAATTGGTTAAAGTAAATAATTTTTGAATTTTTATCTGTCATTTTGCATTTTGATATTTGATATTTGATTTTTCTACTATATTTCCATTCGCGAAAAGGCCCTGATTTTTATATTCTCGCCGACTTTGGCAATGGTTTCTTTTATCAAATCGCCGATTGTTTTCGACTCATCTTTAATATATGGTTGTTTCAAAAGTTCTTCAACATCGACTGGCGCCAGGGCGGCAATCTGCATGGCAATTTCATGGGCTAATTGGCGGAATGGTTCGCTCCGCACTACGAAATCCGTCTCGGCCCGGACATCCACCAACACGCCGATTCTCTCATTATGAATGTAGGATTCAATAAGGCCAGCCCCGGCTTCTCGGCCAGCCCGCTTCTCCACTTTGGCCAAGCCGCGTTCATGAATAATTTTAATTGCCTTGTCAAAATCACCTGCTGCTTCACGAAGCGCTTCCTTGCATTCCATTACGCCGGCGCCAGTAATCTCTCTTAATTTTTTTATGATTTGAACGTCGTCAGCCATTGACTTGATGCTCAGATATTTTGGTCAGCCGGTTTTTTTCACTTTCGCTGGCTGACCCGACCGACGCTTCAGCTTCGACTACTGGAACTGGCGCTACTGCTGCTTCTTTAAGAGCTTCAGCCACTTTGCTTAAAAACCAATCGATGCTCTTCCGCGCCTTGGTGTTGCCAATAACCGGATAATCAACTGATTCCGGGTCAACGTCAGTATTAACATAAGCAACTATAGGAATTTTCAGGCGTCGGGCCTCGCGAATCGCGGTTGAATGGACATTGGAGTCAATGACAACGACTGCCCCGGGCAAAGAAACGAGATTCTCCAAGCCGGCAAAAAGTTCTTTCAAGCGCCGGATTTCCCGCTCAAAGCCCAGTCGCTCTTTTTTGGTGTATTTTTCCAGGGCGCCGCTCTGAAGTTCGCTCTTCAACTTTTTATAATAATCGACGCGCTTGGAAATTATTTTGAAATTGGTCAGGAGTCCACCGGGCCATCTGGTGTTCACTAAAGGCAAATTAAATTCTTCGGCGAGTTTGGCTGTGTCGTCGCTCGCCTGGGGCTGGGTGCCAACCAAAAGAATTGTCTCT
Source organism: uncultured Candidatus Saccharibacteria bacterium (assembly GCA_964505005.1). Taxonomy (GTDB): domain Bacteria; phylum Patescibacteriota; class Minisyncoccia; order UBA6257; family 2-01-FULL-56-20; genus JACQKU01. Next base: position 106,138 of record CAZDFQ010000002.1, on the reverse strand, counting down.
TTGTTTCTGAATTTTTCTTTCAAAAAAACCAGGGCTTTTTCCAGGCCTTCCAAAGTTTTCTGGAGATTGATGATTTCAATGTTATTTCTGGTTGCCAAAATAAACGGCCTCATCCGTGGATTGGTCTTGGTCTTTTTCCGGCCGTAAAAGACGCCGGCCTCAATCAATTCTTTGAACCGTTCATCAGGATACAAGTCAACGGCTGCAACATTATTGTCAGGACTACTAATTTTATTATTGGTTGTTTCAGGCATAGAAAAAATTATTTTCTTTTCGAAACAAAAACAGGGATTCTTTACTTCTCCCTCGATTGGCAATTATAAAAGAGAGGCAAACAAATGTAAAGTTCAGAATTCTATGCCGTATTCTGCCAGCTTGCCTTCTTTAAACGGATGTTTTATTTCCTTCATTTCCGTAACCAGGTCAGCAATTTCAATAAGTTCCGGCGCGGCCTGGCGGCCGGTTAAAATCAAAAGCCGGTCTTTGGGAAAATCTTCGATGGCTTCCCTAACCGCTTTGACAGTAAGCAGCCCCAAGGAAACAGCCACATTAATCTCATCCAGGACAATTAAATACCATTGGCCGGTTCTTACCTGGTCTTTGAAATACTCCAGGGCTTTTTCCGCGGCTTTCTGATGCTCTTTCCGCGGCAGTTTATCACCGAGAATGCCGACAAAACCGAGCCCCATTTTGCGAATCTGAAACATGGGACACGGGACACGGGACACGGATTTTTTACCTTGTTTCTTGTCTCTTGTCTCATTAAACATATTGGCGAACTCGTCTTCTCCTGATTTCCACAGCCCTTTGATAAATTGAATCATCAAAGCGTTTTTGCCGCGGCCAAGAACACGGACCATCTGCCCAAGCGAAGCGGTCGTCTTACCTTTACCGTTCCCAGTAAATAATAAAATCATAGTTGTAAAGCTAAGATTACTGAATCTGTACCATTGGTGAAAAATGGCAATCGTATAAACAAGAAGTGCAGGTGTTATGCTATAGCATAACAGTTTTTATTATTCCGCCGCCCAGCAGCTCGAACTCTCCCTCTCTCTTGCCTGCCCCGTACCAAGCTTGCCTGCCCCGTAGGGAACTTGTTCTCCTTCGGGGCTTTGGTGCGGGGTCCCTTGTCCCTTGTCCCTTTTTGTAAAACACCGCGGACTGACCCGGGGCCACGAATTTGACCGGCTGGTCAAAAACGAGTTTATAGCTTTTAGCTTTTAGCTTATAGAGGATTGCCGGTACCAACGGTTGGCGATAACGAACTCGAGCCGATACTGACATTCTAACATTCTGCAGAATGTTAGAATGTTCTGGGCTGATAAAATTGACATCCTTTAATTCAACTTCCTCTTTATAGAGCATCGGATTGTCCTCGCCTTCGGCGACTACCAGCATATTAGCTGCAACATCTTTTTCGGCAACATAGAGCGGCTGACTATTGGCGATTTGCCCTTGGCGATTCGCGATCGAAATATGCCTTTGTCCGATTGTATAAAACTGGGCACCCTGATGTTCGCCGATTTCCTGGCCGGTAGTCGTTAAAACCGCCCCGCGCCGCGCCGGAATATATTGCTTCAGAAACTCATCAAGCGTTACCTTACCCAAAAAACAAATACCCTGGGAATCCTTTTTGTCGGCGGTCGGCAAACCGGCTTGACGGGCGATTTCCCGAACTTCGGATTTAAGATAATCGCCAATTGGAAAAAGGCAGGGCTTCAACTGCTCCTGATTCAGAGTCCAGAGGAAGTAGGATTGGTCCTTATTCAAATCCCTTGCAATACCCAATCCAAAGGAAACTTTGTTTTGCGAGAAGCTATCGGAGGTTCTGCGGGCTTGGTCTCGCCGTAAGCGAGCCGCAGAACCGAGATGCAGGCGCGCTCCGACCGCCGGAGTCGGAGCGACGCCGGTTCTCGCAAAACAAAGTTTCCGCACATAGTGCCCTGTTGCCACATAATCCGCCCCCATTTCGAGCGCTCTCTCCAAAAAAAGCCCAAATTTAATTTCGCGGTTACACATCACATCCGGATTCGGCGTCAGCCCTTGCCGGTAGCCGTCAATCATATAATCCATCACCCGGCGCTTGTATTCCTCTTCAAAATCCCAAACATAAAAAGGAATACTTAATTTTTCAGCAACCCGGCGGGCATCCTCGGCATCGCTCTCGGCACAGTCTACCCCGAACCCCGTCGAGGGGCCGACACATTTCATAAAAACGCCGATAACATCATAACCCTGCTTTTGCAACAGCCAAGCCGCGACCGACGAATCCACGCCGCCGGACATTGCCACGAATACACGAGCTTTTTTGTCTAAATTTTTTCTTTTACTGAGAACCATTTCAGCTGGCGGATTGTAAAAACTCTGTTTTCGTAATGTAACAAAAAAAGCGGATTTAGACAACTTGAAAAGCAAGAAGGGCGTTGCCGCTACTGCGGCAACGCCCATTCGATAAACCGACGCCTTTTCTAAAAATAAAGAAAGGTAAAATAATTTACCCCTAAATTTTGTAGTCACCTGAAGAATTGATAAAATTACTTTAACGATGAAAAACTATTCTTCCAGACGAACCAAAAGGGGCAAAACTGCTTTCCGGACGCCGAGGCGTTTTATTGCCGAAAAAACGATTTACGAACGCCAGCGGACTTGGCGGCCCTGCCTGCCCACCAAAACGAGAATAACGCGCCGGCGGGGCATCAAGCTAAACGTTTGGATAAGAAAACCAGAGTAAGATAAATGGAACAGCCGCCGGAAATAATTTTCATTGATAAACCGAAAGGCCTAAGCTCTTTTGATGTCATCCGGCAATTGAGAAAGAAATTAGGCATCAAAAAAATGGGGCACAGCGGCACCCTGGACCCGTTCGCCACCGGCCTTCTGATAATCGGCGTCGGCAAGGGGACGAAAAAACTGAAAGAATATGCCAGTTTGCCGAAAACCTATCGGCTGGCTGTTCTTCTCGGCAGATGCACTGATACTGGCGACCCGGAAGGGAAAATTATCGAAGAAGAGAAAGTTATCTTCTCTAATTCGAACGAATTAGAGAATAACAAAAAGGCAAAAAAAGTGGATATTCAGTTTCTCAAAAAAATTCTTAAAGAGATGGAGGGTGAACTCGAATTGCCTATCCCCCACTATTCAGCTGTAAAACACAAAGGTGTTCCCCTTTATAAATACGCGCGCCGAGGACTGCCAATTGAACAGAGATTCCGCCAAACGAAAATTTTCTATCTAAAACTTCTAAAAATAATCCAGTGGCCGAAGCAAATTATTCTCCGAATCGAAATGAAAGCGGAAAAAGGAACTTATGCTCGGGCGGTGGCTGAAGAAATCGGCCGGCGACTCGGCGTTCCGGCAATGCTTCAAGAATTGCGGCGGACGAGAATCGGCAACATTGACATCGGGCAAGCCAAAAAACTCGAGGAGTTATGAGGGGCGCAATAAACAACCGAGTGTTGTGCTATAGCATAACAGCCGACTTAGGCATAACGAATTCGTGGCGGACTTCACATTGGCAGGCGCCTTGTCTATCTGCCAGCCTGCAGGAATGTTATGATTAAAAAATCAAAGATAAGTATGTGATTCTTCCGGAAACCACCGGCCGGGTTTTCGGAAGATGCGATACCAAAGAAGAAGCCGAGAAACGACTGAAACAGGAAGTAGATTGAGTTTTTTAAATATTCAAAGCAGAAAGGTCGCAAAAAATGAAAACTATATGCAATTCAATCCTAAGGCGCTGGGCTATACGGCAGCGATTGTGGCCGCCGGCTCCTGGCTACTGGCGATGGGGTTTTCGCTTCTGACTGGCATCGGTTACCTTACGATTTCTACGCTCGGCGGCTTTCACCCGTTTTTCAGTTATTCCTGGACAGGGCTGGTGATAGTTGTTATCGAAAATCTGATTCTCGGATTTATCCTCGGCTGGGTCTTCGGCTGGCTATATAATAAATTTGCTACTCAGTAAGTAGTAGGTGGTGAGCAGTAAGTAGAGGCAATTCAATCGCAAGCCCCGTAGGAAATTGCCAGAAAACCCCGTAGGAATTAATTCCTACGGGGAAAAGCGTGATGCGAGCAGAAACCATAATAAACCGAGAAAATAAAGAGGGGCGGCAATTATTCTGCAACTCCTGCACCCTCTGACGGCCTACGCTTTATTTCCTACGGGGAAAAGGGCGCGAGAATTTTAGAGGCGTTAAATAAAAATTTCGTTGATTATGACAGGGGTTAGGAAAAAAATCTGGCCGGTCAATTTTGAAGCCGTCAATTCCGGCCGAAAAAGATTTGAACTGCGGCTGGCTGACTTTGACATCAAAGAAGGCGATATGCTGATTCTTGAAGAATGGGACCCGCAGATAAAAAATTACACTGGTCGCCGGCTTGAAAAGAAAGTTGAATTAGTAATGAAATTCAATTTGGACGACTACGGCCAGAAAAAAGAAATCGAAGAAAAAGGATTGTATGTAATCCAATTCTAGGCATGCGAAAAGCGCTCGCTCGCGCCTTAGAGGTGACGCGCCCGCCAGAGGCGGGTCCGCCTCTGGCGGAAAATGCGAATGCGCTCATGCGAATATTAAGCGGCTTTCTCTACCCGTTCCGTGTATTCGCCGGTCTGGGTATTGACCCGGATGATGTCGCCGGCATTTATAAAAAGGGGTGTGGAAATTTTGGCGCCGGTTTCAAGAATGACAACTTTGCTGCCGCCTTGAGCAGTATTTCCTTTCACTGAAGGCGGCGCCTCAATGACTTTATAGTCAACTTTTATCGGCAACTCGATGTTGATAATTTTGTCATCGTATTTTATCGCCTGAACCTCTAAATTCGGCTTCAGGAATTGAGCCGACTCGGCTAAATCGTCGGCTTTAAGCGAGAAGCGGTTTTTCGGATTCCCGGCTTCATTGAACCAATAATCGCCGCGGCTCTCGTAAATAAAAACGCACGATATTTTCTCGATTTCCGCTTCTTCAAATTCATCCGCGGGCTTGAAATTCCGCTCCAGAACCTGGCCGGTTTTAAGGTTCTTGATTCGCGTTTGCACGCTCGAACCGCCCCGGCCCATATGAAGATGCTTAACCGACAAAACGACAAAGGGGTCGCTGCCGATTTTGACGATTATTCCATTTTTGAGGTCGTTGATTGACAACATATTTGAATATCTAATACGAACGATTTATAACATAAATGTAAATAAAATTTCAAAGGGGTCGTTGCCTTTTGAGCAACGACCCCTCGCTTTTCTACCATCCTATGCCTTGGCTCCGGCTAGCCAAGGCAGCGGATGATGAGCTCGTGGAGTTTGCCTGCCTCGCGCCGGGCTGCCTCGGCAAAGTCCGGCCCCTTGGAGGCAAAGATGATGCCGCGCGAGGAATTGATAATCATCCCCCAGCCGCGGCTGTCCTTGCCGGCGGAAACGACCTGCCGCACCTGCTCTTCGAGAGGCACATCCTTCTGCTGGAAGCCGACCCCCGGAATGAGAATCGGCAGGTCGCCGACGATGCCGCGGACTTCCCGAAGCTCCTCGGGATAAGTCGCGCCGACGACCACCGCGCAGTTGCCGTTCCTGTTCCACCACTCGCTTGCGACGTAACGAGCCACGAAGCGATAGAGCGGCTCGCCGCCCACGGACAGATTCTGGAACTCGCCTGCACCCGGGTTGGACGTGCGACAGAGCACGATAACGCCCTTATCCGCTCGGTCGAGGAACGGCTGGAGCGCATCGGCTCCGAAGTACGGATGCACCGTGATCGCATCCGCCCCAAGCCACTCGAACGCCATCTGGCAATATCCATTGTTGGTGTTGCCGATGTCCGCGCGCTTGGCGTCGAGAATCACCGGCACATCCGGCGCGAGAATGTGGATGTCCACGATGGTGCGGTGCAAGGCCGCGAGCCCCTCGCTGCCGTGCGCCTCGTAAAACGCGATGTTCGGCTTGTAGGCGCAGACGATGTCCTTGGTCGCTTCCACGATGGCGCGGTTGAACTCGACGATGGTGTTGGCGACATCGATGTCGCGCTCGTTGCCGGGACGGCGAGCAGATTCGGGAATCTTCCCGAACTCGCTGTCGAGTCCGACGCAAACGAACTTCCCTTCCGACCACTTCGCCTCGAGTAACTCACGAAAGTTTCTAGACATTGCAGTTCCCTCCTCTATTCGATTGTCATTAGCGGCCGGCCCTCACAGCCCATTGCTGTGCGGCTGGATTATGCTGAAGCCAAACTACCACAGAACAGTGAAAAGAGTCAACCCCGCACCTTTTGGCGCACGAGTTACATATATTTTATGATGAAAGAAAGTGCTGCGTGAATTCTTACCAAAAGGTGCGGGGTCAATTAGGCACAACAAAAACCGCCCTTCGACAAGCTCAGGGCGGTTTTTGCATTGGCAATTATTGGCATCCGGATAGCGCACTACAAATGCGCCCATCCGAATTAAAAATCAATAACTGCTTTCTCCGGTCGGCGCCGGCCGGGGCGAACGAGTGCTGCCTTCCGGCTCTTCAATTTTCAGATTGACGCGGGCGTTGTTCTTCACTCCCACAATTCGAAGCAGCGAGCGGATGGCTTTAGCCGTGGCTCCCTGCCGACCAACCACCTGTCCCATGTCCTGAGGGTTAACCCTCAAAGACAAAAGCACGCCCATCTCGTCCACTTTCCTGTCCACTTTCACATCGTCCGGGTGGTCAACCAACGCCTTGACGAGAAATTCCAGAAATTCCTGATCGCTTTGTGCCATTTATTCTCTAAGCTCACTCTAGTGGTCCAAACTCACCACAAAAATCATGGAACTTCGTTCCATCATTTGGTTCGCTCGGCAATCACAAAAGTTTGGTTATTTTTGCGTTGCCTCGCTGCCAAATGTACAAGTGATGCTGAATTTCTTTCGACCTTTCTATGCATCCAAATAGCGCACTACAAATGCGCCCATCCGAATTAAGTTATGCATATCTTTGCATCAATAGCCGAAAAGTATGAAAAGATTATACAAATTGCAGAATATTTGTCAAAAAATTAAATTGAATTAGGCAGTTGAAGCGTCGGCCGACATTTCGGTCGTCATTTCAACCGAAGATTCGGCAGCGGTTTCAGCCGGCTTCGGAGCTGCTTCTGAAGACGATTTTTTCTTGATGGAAATTTTTATTTTCGGTCCCTTAAGGATATTGTGTCTGACCAAAAGATTGTGGACCATGGCCGAGGGCTTGGCGCCGACGCCGAGCCAGTACAAAATCCGCTCGGCTTTAAAGCCGGCGTCTTTCCGAAGAGGATTGTAAAAACCCAAATCTTCCTTGGCTGGACCGCCGAGCTTGGAACGTTTTTCAGCCACCACCAGGCGGTAGCTTGGCTGATGTTTTTTGCCGATGCGCTGTAATCTTATAGTCAACATACTACAAATGCTACAAATAACTACGAATGCGAACGAATTAAATTTTTATTCGCGACATTCGGATGGCATTCGCGTCATTCGCATCGCGTTTAGAAGCTTATACCAAATTTTATTTTCTGGCAACAATAAAAGAGATGGCGCCTCGCCAGTCGTCTGAAACAACATCTGGCGAGACGCCTGATTGCCTGTGGCCGGCTTATTCCCAGCAAGCCCGAAAGAGGAGAAATCGCCGGCCGCGGAAAGTGCGGTCGCACCGCTTGCAACAGTACAGCCGCTGCAAGCAGACGACCAGCCGTTCCTCGCCGACTTTGGTGACGGAGCCGGAGCCGCAGAACGGACAAATCCGCCGGCGGCTGAACAAATACCTCCCAATCCGCATAATTTCCTCCTCCTTGCCGGCTGGGTAAGGCCGGCTAACTTTCCCGAAATACCGGCTAAATTATACAAAAATAATTGAGAAAATGCAAATCGACACATAATTTTATTATGGGCGGGACTCGTCGCCGAATTTGAGATAAGGAAGAATCAGCCAGGCCGCGGCTGTGAACCCAGCGGAAATCCAGATTAACGGTTGCAAACCGATTTTACTGAAAAGATAGCCGCCTAAAATATCCGAACCGATAAGACCGATGTTCCAGAAGGAGGTCAGCAAGGCAAAAGTCGTGCCTTCGCTGTATCTGGGCGAAGCCAAAGCCGCGGCATTGAGCATCACCAAAAAAGTGATGCTGCCGATGACGCCGAGAATTGCCGCGGACAAAATGTAAATCATTCTCGCGCGCTCGAGATGCTGGGTAATGAACGGCGTGAAGTAAACCAAATCGAAAAGCGTGGCGATGACGCCGATGATGATAGCGAATTTTACCAAGGAACGAGTTCGGAATTTCGGCTGATATTTGCCGTAAATCACCGCACCCAAAGCCGCCGCTGCCGCGCCGATTGAACCGACCACGCCGAAAAATAATTTGCCGAATTTCAAATTATCAACTGCGTAATAAAAAAACGGCGCACCGAACGAGGGGCTAAAAGTCCAGAAAAACAGGAAAAACGCCAAGAGCCAGAGAGTGGGCTTACTGAATGATTCTTTCAAGGCCCGTAAACTCGTTTTGACCTGCTCTTTATATTCGAGCGCTTTTGTTTCTTTAAGCAATAAGACCCCTAAGAGAACAACAAGAGGGAAAATCGCATTGATAGAAAAGACGATTTGGGGTTTCAGATGTTCGGCGACCCAGCCGCCGGCAACGCCGGTGATGATTGAGGCAGTATAAACCGCGGTCCACTGAATTGACTGGAACCGGCCAGTGAGGTTGTGGGGCTTGCCGGTTTCCACCATCAAACCGTCACCAATCACATCCATAAACGCATAGGCGAACGACGATAAAGTGAAAAGCACCAGTAAAATTTTGATAGTGTAATTCTCAATTTGGCCGAGGGAAAACCAGATAACGGCTGCCAAAATTGCCGTAATGATGAGATAGGGTTTGCGGCGATAACCGGCAATCGGCACAGTGTCGGAAATTATTCCCCAGAGCGGCTTGATTGCCCAGCCGAGAATCGTAACCGCGCTGAAATACGAAGCGGCTGTGGCGGTTATTTTCAAAACATCTTTTAAAAGAAAACTGACGGTCAGGCCGGGCAAAGAAGCCATGCCGTTCGGCGAGAAAAAATAAATCAAAGCAAAAACCGCGGAGAGCCGGAAAATCTGCTTTTTGGAAAGTGAAGCGGACACAATGAACTATATTAGCATTTTTAGCATATTAGTTAGATAACTGCTGCTCGTCTGCCGAAAATCCTTTTGAAATGATTTGCGGCCCACCCGATAGAATCGAGCAGGCCGCAATCTTAGTTCATTCCGATTCAAACCTTCGGACAGCGGCATCGCGGGAGCGCGCAAACATCGCACACTCCGGGGTAATGCCGCCAGAGAAGATCCTCCGCATTTTGGATACCGAGTTTCGTCGCGGCCCCGCACCACCAAGCGAAGAAATCGGCGGCCTCCTCCATCCTGCCCTTGTTCCCGAACCGGAATTGCTCGCCGAATTCCTGTGCCTCTTCACCCAAGTGGCAGAGAACCGCCATCGTCGTCTGCCCCCGCTCGTTGCATGCCCCAAAAAGATGGCGGAACATGCTCTGCCACTCATAGAGCGACTGCGGCATCTTGCGGATATCCTCCCGATACGAAATGAGTCGCGGATCATCCGGCCGGTAGGTGCTGCCCCTAATGATGATGCAAGTACAGTTCTCTTCTTCGAACCTGTAGGGGCAGACCGCGGGATACTTGTGCCAGGCTGCCCGGGCGAGGCCGACTTTCGCACGGCTCAAACAGGCAACGAACCATACGAAGAGGTATGGCAACCTGGCTCGGATTTTCTCGAACTGCTCCTTCCGCAGCGGCTCCAAGAGACGAAGGCATTCTTCATAGAGGCGGGCTAGGAGTTCCTTGTCGGCGGGGTACGTCTCCTCGTCGTGCTCATCGTAGATCCTGCCGAACATTTCGACCCAAGCGGAAAGTGTTTCAGGACGCTTCCAGGGCCTGACTGGCGCCTCGCGACATTCGTCCATGGCTTTATCCTCCTTATCAAGCAATGTAAAGACATCAACGCTGGTGATAGTAAATCAGAATATCTGTCAAATTACAACAACCAATAATTTATCAGTCCGTACACTATCGTAATTATTATAAAAATAGTCGTTATAAATATGCCTATCTGATCGGCTTCACGCCAGGCCCGGTAAGAACTATAGAGCCAAAAAATTTGAGAAATCAGCGCCGCTATAAGACCATATTGAGGCAATTTCAGCGAAGTCAATAAAAATCCCAGTATCGTAAAAACCACGAGACAAGTCTGGGCTACGGAGTTGAAAGTTATTTTCCTCATTATGGCGGGGGCACCAGGGCTCGAACCTGGAACTTTTCTTTTGGAGAGAAATATTTTGCCGATTGAAACTATGCCCCCAAAAAACTATTTGCCGCTGATTTTCGTCTCCTTGTGAATAGTGTGCGTGACACCATCTGCTCGCGCTCGCTCAACTGGGTGGACTCGCTCGCGCTCTTTGAAACCCAGCGGTTTCAAGACTTCCGCCACGGGGAAACTCCCGTTTTCCCGCCTGTCCGCCTCTGGCGGAACCCCTTTCCCGCAAATGGTGCGAAAACTATTTCCCTGTAATTTTAACCTCTTTATGTAATGTATGTTTTCGACACCATTTGCAAAACTTCTTGAACTCGATTTTCCGCTCAATAGTTTTTTTGTTTTTGCGCGTGTAATAATTCCGGCGGTTGCAGGCCGAACATTTGAGCGCGATTAAGTTTTCTGAATACTTCAATTTTGCCATTGCGGCGGGATATTAACAAATAAAGCCTATTTTGTAAATTGAGCCGATGGCCGGACTTGAACCGGCGGCCTACTCCTTACCATGGAGTTGCTCTACCAGCTGAGCTACATCGGCGGCCTCTATTAAACTTACCTGGCCTCAAAATATTTTTCAAGCGCTTTGAAATGGATGTAATTTCCGAAATTTAATTTACCATATGTTTCGCGAGTCACCCACTCGTAATCGCGATGGCTGGCCGATTCTTTTAACTCTCCGCCAACATAACGGCACCTGAACCCGACGAGAAAAACTTTTTTGCCGGCATTTTTATGCTCCGGCGGTAAAGTAAAATGCCAAACATAAAACGGCTCGCCGACCTCAATCTCCAAACCGGTTTCTTCAAAAACCTCACGTTTCAACGATTCAACGAGGTCATCTTCGCTTTCTTGAATCTTGCCGCCGGGAAAATCAAGCCGACCGCTTTTATCGTACATCACCAAAACTGCGCCACTCTTCTCGATAAAGGCCTTTTGGCCGACATAAAATAATTGGTCCTGCATAATTTTTTGAGCCACCTCCCGGGCTCGAACCGGGGACCGTCACTTTACAAAAGTGCTGCTCTACCAGCTGAGCTAAGGTGGCAATTGCTTTATTATTCTATTAAAAGCCGCCTAAAATGCAAAAAGGCTTCCTTTTCGGCGGACAATCTATTACAATTGAAAAGAATTTTCGTTCTCTTTACTATGTCGAAATTCGTTCATCTCCATACTCATTCTCACTATTCCCTGCTCGATGGCTTGGCTAAAATTGACGATTTAATCAGCCAAGCCAAAGCGCTCGGGATGGAGGCCCTGGCGTTGACTGACCACGGAGCGCTCTACGGTGCCGTGGAATTTTACAAAAAAGCCAAGGCGGCCGGCCTCAAGCCGATTTTAGGCGTGGAAACTTATGTGGCGCCGCGCGACCGGTTCAGCCGCGAGCCGAACGAACGTTATTACCATCTGATACTGCTCGCCAAAAATCACGAGGGCTGGAAAAATCTGATTCAGCTCGTTACCAAAGCGCATCTCGAAGGATTTTATTATCGGCCGCGGGTTGATAAAGACCTCTTGCGCCAGTACAAAGACGGGCTCATCGCCCTGTCCGGGTGCTATTCCGGCGAATTGGTCCAGGCGATTTTGAACGACAAGCCAGCGGAACCCATTATTGATGAATACAAAGAAATTTTCGGTCCGGAAAATTTCTTTCTGGAAATCGGTCATCATCCGAATTTCAATCCGGAGTGGCACAAAAAGGTTTGGAGGAGATTGATTGAATTAAGCCGGACAACAAAAACTCCTTTGGTCGCGACCCAGGACATTCATTATGCTGAAGCCGAGGACTCCGAATACCATGACATTCTCCTCGCAGTCCAAACCGGCAGCCGGCTGAGCGACGATGACCGAATGACTCTGAAAGCCGACGATTATTCGATGACTTCCCCGGAGAAAATGGCTGAAGTGTTCAAAGAAATTCCCGAGGCCGCGGCCAATACCGCGAAAATTGCCGACCAGTGCAATGTCGAACTGGAACTCAATAAAATCCACCTGCCGAGTTTCCCGACGCCGAACAATCAATCAGCCAACGAATATCTCCGCGAATTAATCAATCAAAAAATCAATCAGCGCTTTGCGCCGGATGAACAAACACCGGAATTGAAGGAGCGGCTGGAATACGAACTGGGCGTCATCACCAAAACCGGTTTTGCCGATTATTTCCTCATTGTGCAGGATTTGGTGTCCTGGGCGAAAACGCACGGCATTGCCGTGGGCCCGGGCCGCGGCTCCTCAGCCGGCAGCTTGGTTTCCTATATTCTCGGCATCACCGATGTTGACCCGCTCAAATACAATCTTCTTTTTGAACGATTCCTGAATCCGGAAAGGGTGCAAATGCCGGACATCGACATTGACTTCGCGGACACCCGGCGCGACGAGGTGCTGGCTTACAGCCGCGAAAAATATGGCGAAAATCGGGTGGCTCAGATAATTACTTTCGGAACCATGGCGGCCCGGGCCGCGGTGCGCGACGCCGGCCGGGCCATGGGCTTGAGCTACGGCTTTTGCGACCAAATTGCCAAACTCATTCCTTTTCAATTGAAACTGGAAGACGCCGTGAAGAAGGTGCCGGAATTGAAAGAGTTTTACGAGACGAACGACGATGCCAAAAAACTTCTTGACGCAGCCAGACACTTAGAGGGCGTGGCCAGACACGCTTCGGTCCACGCCTGCGGTACGGTGATTTCCAAAGAGCCGCTGACCGAATATGTGCCGCTCCAGTTTGCCCCGCAGGGCAAAGACATTGTCATCACTCAATTCGAAATGCACAGCATCGAGGACTTGGGGCTTCTTAAAATGGACCTCTTGGGCTTGAAAAATCTGACTATCATCGAAGAAACGATTCGACTCATCAAAGAACTGCGCGGCGAAGAAATAAAAGTATCGGAGCTCAGCCTTGATGACAAAAAGACTTTCGAATTACTCCAAAAAGCTGACACGACCGGCGTTTTCCAGCTGGAAGGCGAAGGCATGCGGCATTATCTCAAAGAATTGGTGCCCACAGAATTCGAAGACGTCGTGGCCATGATTTCGCTCTACCGACCGGGAACTTTGGAAACCGGCATGGTGCCAAAATACATCAATCGCAAACACGGCAGGGAAAAAATAACTTATCTCCACCCGAAGCTCGAACCGATTCTCAAAAGAACTTATGGAATAATGCTTTATCAGGAACAATTGATGGAAATCGCCCGGGAGCTGGCTGGTTTCACTTTTTCCGAAGCTGACACTTTGAGAAAGGCCGTGGGCAAAAAAATAAAATCGCTCCTTCTTGAACAGGAAGACAAAATGGTCAAAGGGATGGTTAGAAATGGCGTCGAAGAAAAAAAGGCGAAAGAAATTTGGAAGTGGTTCGAGCCGTTTGCCCGTTACGGCTTCAACCGCAGCCACGGCGTCTGCTACGCCTTAATCGGCTTTCGCACGGCTTTTCTCAAAGCCCACTATCCGGAAGAATTCATGGCCGCGCTTCTTAACGCCGAACTGGGAGACATTGAAAGAATCGCTTTTCTCGTGAACGAAGCAAAAACTAAAGGGATTGAAATCTTGGCACCGGACATCAATAAAAGTTTTGTCGACTTCACGCCTGAAGGTTCACCCTCCCAAATTTTGCAGAGCAAAACTTGGGAGGACAAAGGAAAAATCCGCTTCGGTTTGCTGGCTATTAAAAATGTCGGCGAGCAAATCGTCGAGACGATAATCAACGAACGTTTGAGTCGCGGCTCCTTCAAAGATTTGACCGATTTCCTGAACCGCATCCAGCATAAAGACCTTAACAAGAAATCTCTCGAAAGCTTGGTCAAGGCCGGCGTTTTCGACTCCTTGGGCGTTGACCGCAATCAGATACTTCAAAACATGGATGAAATTCTCCGCTTCAGCAATGTGGTCAGAAAAACCAGTCACCTGAACAACCATTCCCTTTTCGGCGGCTTGCCGACCGCGCCGCTGAAATTAAAACCGGCTAAACCAGCCAGCCAAGCCGAAAAACTTTTGTGGGAAAAGGAACTTTTGGGTCTTTACTTGTCCGACCACCCTCTCAATTCTTACAAAAATAAATTCAAAGACTTCAAAATAGCGCCGATTGAAGAAATTTTATCCAAAAACAAAGAAAATGCCGGGGTCAGAATAGGCGGCTTGGTCGCGAGCATCAAAAAAATTTTCACCAAAAACGGCCAGCCGATGCTCTTTGCCAAAGTCGAAGATTTTTCCTCGAAACCTGTAGAAGTCGTGGTCTTTAATAACACGCTTTCCAAAACAATGAACATTTGGCGGGAGAATAATGTTGTTATTATCCAGGGCCGGCTGTCTCTTCGAAACGGCGAACCGAAAATAATCTGCGACACGGCGGCGCAACTGTAAATAGGGTTTAGGGTATAGCCAATAGGGTATATTTTTTTCGCTCGCTCCTATACCCTATACCCTGGTGGCTAGTGGCTAATTTAGTGCGGCTAGTGGCTATTCAGTATTGAACTGTGATATTTTTCTGGCTTATAGGCCGGTATCACTTTCACCTCAAGCGGCCAGTCGAAATCTTTCAGGGATTTTTCGAGGTTCTCTTTCAACTCTCTCTGATCATAGCCGACGGCGACGATGTCAGGCCGCATTTTTTTGATTATGTTCCAGGAGCCCGTTTCGGAGTCGCCTATGACTGCCCCGTCAACGCTATCCTGTTTTTCGATATGGGCTATCCGCTCAGCGGCGTTTCTCTGCGACCTCCTACCCTTGAGAATCTTTACGATTTCGTCGGAAGCGACGACGGCTGTAAGATGGCCGCCAAGCTTTTTGGCCTCCTTCAAGAAATATTTGTGCCCCTCGTGAAGGCCGTCGAAAACGCCGAAGACCATAACCTTATGCATAGGAGTATTCGCGAATAACGCAAATGAAAATCAAATAACGCGAATTATTTAATGTTGGGATTAATCACTCGACGGTATTTTACTCCCTCTTTCGTGAAATACAATAAAATTCCTAATTTTAGGTGCGCGCTTTGTAAATAGCCAAGAACTTACTTAAGATGAACATAGCCAAAGCTTGAAACCACTTTAAGTTCCAAAAGAATTTTATCCTGAATTATAAAATCAGCGAAATAGCGTCCGATATTCGCACCTTTATAATGAAATGGAACATATACTTCTCTTTAAAATTTAATTCCGCGATTTGATAATTCACTGGCTAATGATTGTTGATATTGCCTTTCCGAAAATCCCCAACCCAAATTATTGAATACTTCATATGCTGCTCCAATAATCTGATAACTTAATTCAGGAAATACTATTTTGCTATCCGCATTCGCGTTATTCATAATGCTATTCGCATTATTCGCGATTACTCCTTCTTGGGACGCATGAGCGGAAAAAACACGGTTTCCCGCACCGGTTTGTCCATTAAAACCGCGAATAATCGTTCGGACAAGCCGAAGCCGGCGGCTGGCGGCATCCCGTATTCGAGCGCTTCGAGAAATTCTTCGTCCAGGCGCTGGGCTTCTTTGTCTCCTTTAGCCCGCAGCTTCATCTGTTCTTCAAAGCGCCGGCGCTGGTCAATCGGGTCATTAAGCTCGGAAAAACCGTTGCCGAGTTCAGTAGCGCCGGCCACTACTTGCACTCGTTCTACCAAACGAGGGTCTTTTTCCGAGCGCTTGGCCAGAGGTACGAGTTCAGCCGGCGGATTAATCAGAAACGCCGGCTGAATCAAAGTCGGCCGAACGGTTTTTTTATAAAGCAGATCAATCAGCCGGCCGCGGCCCAGATACGATTCCGGCGCCAAACCCAATGATTCGGCTTTTCTCAACAATTCATCGCGGCTGGCGGTCAAGGGGTCAAGATGATTAAATTTCTGGAAAATTTCTACATAATCAATTTTCGGCCATTTTCTACCCCAATTTATCTTTTTGTTTTTAAAGGCGGTGATTAAACCGCCGGTAACCTTTTTAATCACGGCCTTGTACATTTTTTCTACGAAATCCATCAAGTCATTATAATCATGATAAGCCCAGTAAAATTCCAAAGCTGTGTAATCCTGGAGGTGTTCGGCGTCAATGCCTTCATTTCTAAAAACGCGGCCGATTTCAAAAATTTTCTCATAGCCGGCAATCAATAATTTTTTCAAAGGCAGTTCAAGAGAAATTCGGAGATAAAAATCAACATCCAAGGCGTTGTGATGCGTCTTGAACGGTTCGGCTTCAGCGCCGCCGGGCAGCGCTTCCAAAACCGAGGTTTCCGCTTCCAAAAATCCTTCTTTCAGGAGAAAATCGCGCAGGGTCTGCCAAAAAAGCGATTTTTTTCGGAAGAGCTCTTTCGTTTCCGGGTTAAAAAGGATGTCGAGATAACGCTTGCGGAGACGCGTCTCGACTTCCTCAATGCCGTACCAAGTACTCGGCAAAGGCCTGAGAGTTTTGGCCAGCAACTTATATTCTTTTACTTCCAAGCTTTCTTCGCCTTTTTTCGTTTTGAAAAGAGGACCAGCAGCCGACACGAAGTCTCCTTTCTCCAACGTCTCTTTCAGAAAATCGAAATTTTTGAAATTGTCCTTTTTAAAAACAATCTGGATTCTGCCGGTTTCGTCATAGAGGTCGGCGAAAATTATGCGGCCCTGGTCCCGCCAGCTTAAAAGCCGGCCGGCTAAAAAAATTTTTTTCTTCGAAGAAGAAAGGGCCCTAAATTCTTTTCTGGCTTGACTGATTAAAAAAGTCCTTTTCGTCCGGCTGGGATAAGAATTAAGACCGGCTTTCTCCAATCGGGAAATTTTTTTCCGGCGCTCTTCAATAAGTTCGTCGAGCATGCTATAAATGCAATCCGAATCTACAAATGCATCCGAATGCTCCGAATATAAACTTTTTAACTACTTTTTGTTGTTCGGGTCATTCGGATGGGATTCGGATTGTTCGGGTCGCTCTATTCTATCTTCAAAATCTGATAAATCGTCTGGCCGGTTGGCGTCGCCACCTGGACGCTCTCGCCCACTTTCCTGTCCAGAAAAGCCCGGCCCAGAGGCGATTCATTGGAGATTCGGCCTTCTTCGGGCCTGGCTTCGGCTGAACCGACTATCCGGTATTTGAAAACCTGATTGCCTTTTTTGACGGTTACCGTTGAACCGATAACAATTTGCTCGCCGGCTTCGCCGTTCCTGATGATGACGGCTTTCTTCATAATGTCTTCCAGTTCGGAAATCCGGCTTTCCACCCGGCTTTGTTCTTCTCTGGCTTCAGTATATTCGGAATTTTCCGACAAGTCGCCGAATTCTTTCGCCTGCTTCAGGTGTTCGGCGATTTCCCGCCGCTTCTCGTTTTTTAGCACCTCGAGTTCTCTTTTCAGTTCCTCGAAACGTTCTTTAGTCAAATAGTATTTATCCACAATAGTAAATTTAAAATGCAAATATCAAAATGCAAAATGACAATCCAAAATGATAAAATTTTTTAATTTTGATTTGTCATTTTTTCGCCAAAGGCGCCCGCCTGCCGCCTGCCTGCCGGCAAGGCAGGGACGGGCGGGAATCAGCCTCGGGCTGAGATTTTTGAACTTTTATTTTTCATATTTCCCCGTAATGAACCACCATCTAATTTTAATATTTTCCACGAGAGTTTTCAAGTAGCCGGACAATTTTACGTGCGAACGCGGGTCGTTGACCCATCTGACGGGTATTTCTTTGATGCGGTAGCCAAAATGACGGGCGAGAGCCAGAACTTCAATGTCAAAGCCCCAACCACTGATTCTGATTTTTTCGAAAATTTTTTCCGCCGCTTCCTCGGTAAACGCCTTAAAGCCGCACTGACTGTCCCAGATTCCCGGCAGATTAAACAATTGAATTGCCAGATTGCCCAATTTCCCGAACAATCGTTTAGAAAATGACTGAGGCGGCTCAAGTTTGCTGCCTTTGGCTGTCCGGGAACCTATAAGCACGTCGTAACCCTCGTTAAAATAAGGCAACATTTTTTCGAAGTGGTCGAGGGAAACGGAATTGTCCGCGTCGCTAAAAAGCCGGTATTCGCCTTTGACTAACAGCATGCCTTGTCGGACGGCACCGCCTTTGCCCTGACTGACTTTATTATCAATGAGTTTCAGATTTTTGATTGTTTCGGACATCCGGCGAACAATCTCCGCAGTATTGTCGGTTGAGCCACTATTAACGACCACTATCTCGTAAGAATAACCGACTGAGGATAAATATTTATCCATATCAATAATGGTGGCCGGCAAGCGCTCGGCTTCGTTATAAGCCGGTATTATCACTGATAAAAATGGCTTAGGCATAAAAAATGTAGTAGTTGCAACAGATTTGAAAATTATAACAAAATACCCGGTCGGCTTCTATATTCTACTTTCTACATTCTACTTTCTCGTCAATATGCTCGGGCCGTTTTCGGTGACGGCCACCGTGTGTTCAAAATGGGCTGATAGAGCGCCGTTAGCGGTGGCGAAAATGCCGTCGAATTTATCGTTACGAAGCTGCTTTATTTTCCCGCCGGCC
Source organism: uncultured Candidatus Saccharibacteria bacterium (assembly GCA_964505005.1). Lineage (GTDB taxonomy): Bacteria > Patescibacteriota > Minisyncoccia > UBA6257 > 2-01-FULL-56-20 > JACQKU01. The sequence continues at coordinate 87,398 of CAZDFQ010000002.1, read as the reverse complement.
GGCGGCGGAGCTGCGGCAATCATCGGCTCAATGGTAAAAACTGCCCCAGCTTTCAATTTTTCGCCTTTTCCGCGCCAGCCAAAATTATCGACATTCGGTTCTTCGTGAAGTTGCCGGCCGATGCCGTGGCCGGTCAGCATTTCAATAATGGAAAAATTCTGCGCTTCCACAAAACTTTTGATTACAAAGCCGATGTCGCCAAGCGCTTTGCCAACCGAGGCCTGACTAATGCCGAGTTCCAAGGCGCGTTCCGCAACTTCAATCAATTTTTTCTTCTGGTCATCGAGGTTGCCGGCGCCGACGGTCAAAGCCGCGTCAACATAAAATCCTTTGTACTTCAATCCCAAATCAAGTTTGACAAGGTCGCCATCCTCGATGACCCGCTCCGACGGCACGCCGTGAACGACAATGTCGTTTAAGGAAACGCACAAGGTTGCTGGATAGGACTTTTTGGCGCCGGTCGGTCGGTAGCCAAGAAAAGCCGGCTCAGCGCCAGCGGCCTTGATAAGCTCGAAACTCTTTTTGTCCAGAAACGCCGTACTGACGCCAGCTTTCGTCTCCTGGCTTAGGGCCGCCAAAATCTCGGCCAGCTTGCGGCCGGCTTCGGCCATTATCTCAATCTCGGCCGGAGTTTTTAAGTCCATAAAGAATTTTTTGAAAAACTTTGTAAGGCGCTGGCTGGCCGTCAATTTTTTTAATCCGGTAGCCGCGACGGCGCAGATAATCGATGACCGGGACAGTCCTCGTCTCGTATTCCTTCGCCCTTGTTTTAAATTTCGAAGGATTATCGTCGATTCTCCTTTCCAGCGGACCGGCGCAAACCGGGCAATGGCGGGGGTTTTTCACCGGGTAATATTGGGTTAAAAGCGGTCGCTGACAGACGGCACAAACGAGCCGGTAGCGATTGCGACGCTCGGCCACCGTCAATGGAACTTCAAGAGCGAATACATAGATATTTTTCCGGCCGTACAGTTTTTCGAGGGAGGGAGTGATTTTTTCCGCCTCGTACAAAGTCCGCGGCGAACCGCTGAAAACAACGCCGTAGCCCAGGTTGGCCAGCATCTGAATCCTCTTTTTAAGCACTCTGACCACCCAGCTGGGAGTATTCAAAAAGCCGCGGTCATTGAGTTCCCGCTCGCGCTTAATGACCGGGTCGGCTTTGGCAGGGTTATTATAGAGAATCGAACGCAGCAACTTGCCGCTGTCAAAATGGACAAGGCCGTACTTACCAGCCAGAAGGTCGGCCTGCATCCCCTTACCGCTGCCCGGAGTGCCGTATAAGATAATGGCAATTTTTTTCATCTCTAATATCTCATCACTCTATCCCTTCGTATTCCCGGGCAATGAGCTGGGAATCAAGCTGGCGCATTGTTTCGAGCACAACGGCCACGACGATTAAAAGCGCGGTGCCGCTGACGTTCAAAACCGGAATTCTGGTGGCGCTCTGGATGATAAGCGGCAAAATGGCAATCAGGCCGAGAGCCGCAGCGCCAAGAAATGTGGTCCGACTAACCAGTTTGGAAAAATAACCGGTCGTGGCTTCGCCCGGCCTGACACCAGGGATGAAGCCGCCGCCCCGCTGAAGATTTTTGGAAACCTCTTCAGGGTTAAAAGTTATCGCCGTATAAAAATAAGTGAAGACAAACACCAAAATAAAGTAAAAAATTCCGTAGATAAACTGATTATTCAGGAATTTTAAGACGAGGTCATTCAAGCGCAAAGCCAGGGGCGCGGAAATAATGGATATTATTTGAACGATGAACTGCGGGAAAAGAAGAACCGAAATGGCGAAAATAAGGGGAATCACTCCGGCCTGATTGACTTTGAGAGGTAAATAGCTGGAAGCGCCGCCGTAAAGTTTCATGCCCCGGACGCGCCGGGCATAAGCAATCGGAATTTTGCGCTCGCCTTCATTGAGATAAACGACGCCAGCGATAAGAATAATGGTCACCAAAATAAAACCAAGGTAGGTCGGCAGGGCGGAGGGCGTGTAGGAAATAACCGCCTGCTGGAAGTCAGTGGGCAAACGACTGATGATTCCAGCCAGAATTATCAGCGAGATGCCGTTGCCGATTTTTTGTTCGCTGATTAATTCGCCGAACCACAAAGCGAGCATCGAACCAGCAGTAACAGCCAAAACATTTCTGATTAAGTCAAATAAGCCCAATCGAGGAATGACATTTTGAGACATTAAAAGAGTCAAGAAACCATAGGACTGGAGAAAGGCCAAAGGCACAGTGAGGAGACGGGAGTATTGATTGAACTTCGCCTGGCCCCGAGCGCCCTCTTCGTAATAAAGTTCTTTGAAGCGCGGAAAGATGATGGTCAGAAGCTGCATAATAATGGTCGCCGTAATATAGGGACCGACACCAAGCATCGCCACGGAAAGAGTCGCCAGTCCGCCGCCGGAAAAAATATTCAAGAAACCGAATAATTGATTGGTCGAAAAAAATTCCTGCAACTTCAACGCATTGATGCCCGGGACCGGAATGGCCGCCAAAAGTCGGAAGGCCACCAGAAGACCGACGACAATGAAAATCTTTTGGCGCAGGTCTTTAATTTTGAAAATTTGGAGGAATTTATTCATTGACTAATTTCATCAGCATCAATCCGCCGAAATCAGCATAAATCAGCGTCAGAAAACTTTTCCATTGCTTACAACGCTGATAAATGCTGATAATAGCTGATTCATGCTGATGATTTATTATTCTACGATGCGGCCGCCGGCTTTCTCAATTTTCGTCTTAGCACCAGCAGAAATTTGAAGTCCTTTTATAATGAGCGGGAAATTAATTTCGCCTTTGCTGAGCACTTTTGCCTCGCCGCGATAATTCAACGACAAAATGCCGACTTCTTTCAATAAATCTTTATTAACAACTAATTCCTTGTTTGCTAGCGGCTTTAATTTTTTTGCTAAATCAGAAATGTTCAAAACAAACGGCTTACGGCTGAACGGCCGATTCCTGAAGCCCCGGCGCTTGGGCAGTCGGATAATTAAATCGCGGACAGCTGGTCGGAGGCGCCGGCCAGCCCGGGCCTTCTGCCCCTTAACGCCGCGGCCCGAATAAGTCCCGCGTTTACCGCCGCGACCAATCCGCTTTCGAGGTCTTTTAATTGAGAGAAGATGATGAAGTTGCATAATATAAAATCTCTAATTTCTAAACAATCCGCCAGGCGGCGGACAAATGACCAAAATTCAAAATTTAGAACATTTAAAATTTGAGATTGTTTAGGATTTAGAGATTAGGATTTAGGATTTTAGCCTCTTAAGCGCTTCTATCGTTGCCAAGGCATTGGTTAATTTGTTAGGCGTGCGGCCGAGACATTTGGCCGTGGCATCCTTTATTCCCGCCAGAGCCAAAACCGAGCGGACGGCGCCACCGGCTTTTAGCCCCTGACCTTTAGTAACCGGCTTAATCAAAACTTTTGCAGCGCTATATTTGGCATAGACCTCATGAGGGATGGTGCGATTATCCTTGAGAGTGAGTTTCAATATATCTTTCTTGCCAGCAGTTTTGGCTTTTTCAACGGCCTGCTGAACATCTAGCCCCTTGGCAACGCCGACGCCGACTCTCCCTTTTTCATCACCAATGATGACCGTGGCCCGGAAACGGAAACGTTTGCCTCCAGCAACCACTCTGGTGACCCGCCTCAAATCAAGGACCTTCTCCTTGAATTCTTCTTTTTTGGTGTAATTCCCTTTCATCTTGGTGTAATTCCCTTTCATCTAAGTAAATGTAGCGATGCGAATATGCTAATTTGCTGATAATACTAATTTTGGATTCGTATAATTAGTAGCATTCGTATTATTGGTATCGATGCTCGCTTAAATTTTCAGCCCCCCCTTTTTTGCTCCTTCGGCTAAGGCCTTAACGCGGCCATGAAATTTATAATGACGCCGGTCAAAGACCGCTGTTTTTAAGCCGGCTTCCAGGGCTTTTTTGGCGAGTAATTCTCCAACTTTTGCTGCCTGTTCCGTTTTTTTATCTTCTATTACCTTCTTCCCCAATTCACGGCTGGAAGCACTGGCCAGGGTTGTGCCGACCGCATCATCAATAAGCTGGGCATAGATGCAGCGGTTGCTTCTAAACACTGTTAGCCGCGGTTTTTCTTTAGTGCCAAAAATCTTCGCTCTAGTCCGACGCGAACGTCTCGCCCGTTTTTGATTTAAAATATTTATTTTCATAAAATTTTACAGAATTACGAATTAGTACGAATATACGAATTTATTTTAATGAAATGGACAAAGATGAGTTTCTTATTTTCGTAAGCGATTCGTGCTTTCGTAATTAAGCGATCAGCCGGTTGTGGTCACGGCTTTCTTGCCAGCCTTTTTTCTGACGACCTCTCCCTGATAGCGGATACCTTTGCCTTTATAGGGTTCCGGCTTTTTGAGTTGCCTGATTTTAGCAGCAGTTTCGCCGACAAGACATTTATCAATCCCGGATATTTGAATAGTATTTTTCTCCACCTTTACCGAAATTCCCTGGGGGATTTCTAATCTTACCGGCTGGACATAACCAAGAGACAATAGCAAATTATTCCCCTCAACATTAGCCCGATAACCCACGCCTTCAATTTCAAGGGTTTTAGAAAAACCAGTGGTTACCCCCTCGATGGCATTTTTGATAAGCGACCACGTCGTACCAGCATTAGCGCGGCTTTGTTTGTGTTCTCCAATTGGCGATATATTTATCAAGCCATCATTTAATTCAACGGACAAAAACGGCAGAATTGGAACCTCCAACCCTCCTTTTGCCCCCTTAAACAGAAGCTTCCCTTCTTTTTCTTGGACTTGAACTGCTTCTGGTAGTTTTATTGGTCTTTTGGCTAAACGGGACATAATTGTGTTTCGATGCGAATATACTAATTTACTAATGATGCGAATAAATTATTAGTTATTAGTATAATTAGCATATTTGTATATTGGCATCGATACTGCGAAGCTCTTACCATATCTCAAACAAATATTCGCCGCCGATTTTCTTTTTTCGCGTCTCGCGATCGGTAAGGATACCACTCGGAGTGGAGAAGACGCCGAGACCGTAACCCTGTTTAACCGGCTTGATGTCGCGATAACCAATATAGGTATGGCGACTTGGCCGGCTGATGATTTTAAAGCCGTTGACGACTGGCGTGCCGTTTCTATAATTAATTCTAATCTCCAAAAATTTTTTATTGCCGACATTCTTCTTCTGAATGTCTTTTAGATAACCGCGTTCGACCAAGAGCTCGGCGATTTCCAAATCCATCGTCGAGAAAGCCGTCGAAAAATTGTCTTTTTTTGCCTGAGCGGCATTTTTAATTTTTGCAAGTAAATCGGTGTACATTCTATTTCATCAGCATAAATCAGCTATCATCAGCATTTATCAGCGTTATAAGCAGTGAAGAATTTTTTGACGCTGATTTATGCTGATTTCGGCGGATTTATGCTGATTCTGTTTTACCATGAAGCTTTTTTAACTCCGGGAATTTCGCCGTGGCTGGCCATTTCCCGGAAACAAATCCGGCAAAGTCCAAAAGTGCGGAGATAGCCGCGTTTCCGACCGCAACGAAAACAGCGCCGGACAATCCTGGTGGAAAACTTCGGCTTTTTCTGGCTGCGAACAATGACGGAAAGTTTAGGCATGACTCAGTTTATAAGTTGATAAGTTTGTAAGTTTTTAAGTTGACTTATGGATTTAAGCGAAGCGTAGCTTATAACTTATTAACTATTTCTTCAACGGCATTCCCAGGCGACGATACTCCTCGACGACCTCGTTTCTTTTCTTTTTTTTCGGAACAACATTGACGCCCAAAGAAAAAATGACCGGCGATTCCTCCGGGTTAATTTCCGGGAAGACAAATTGTTCACGGAAACTGATATTTAAAACGCCGTTTTGGTCGATGGAGGAAAGAGCTAGGCCGCGGAAATCCCGAACGCGAGGCATAACTATTTTAATCAGCCGTTCAAAAAAATCAACCATTTTTTGGCGGCGAAGCGTTAGCCGCAAGCCGACGATTTGCCCTTCGCGTATTTTAAACCCGGAAATTGATTTTTTGACTTTTCTAATTTGCGGTTTCTGCCCACTTAACAACGAAAGGTCGCTGATAACCCGCGGCAAGATTTTTTCCTCAAAATTAGCCTGCTGACTTAAGCGGCCGATGCCAGCATTAATTACTATTTTTTCAAGAAAATTCCTAATCTCACCGGCTCGACCAGATTTTTTTAGATAAACGCGGGCAGCGGGACTCATATTAGAGAATTGCATTTTTTGCAGTAACGGACCTTTCGATTCGGCTCCAATCGGTAGCCGGCTCGGACAGAATTTTTGCAGTTAGGACAAACTAACATAACATTTGAAGCCGAGAGCGGTCTGGGGACCAAAACCGTCTCGCCTTTTTCGCCGGCCCGGCGCGGCCGCACCCTCTTTTTATAAAGATTGATTCCTTCGACGGTAACTCTGTTCTCTTTGGGAAATACATTAATCACCGCTCCGTTTTTGCCGCGGTCTTTGCCACTGGTTATTTTCACTTGGTCGCCTTTTTTGATTTTCATGTTAGTTTTTCTTAACGAACGTGGGCGAGTTTAGAAACAACTTACACCCCGCACCATTTCTGGCAGAGATAGTGCCAAGGCTCAATCGGAGCCGATAGGCGGCTTCACCTTTGTTGCTTTGTTTTTGCTTGGTCATCTCTGGAAATGGTGCGGGGTTAAGAATTTGTAATGAAAAATTTTCACTGCGTTCAATTTTTCAAACAAATTCTAAACAACTTCTTCGGCCATTGCCATTATTGCTTCAAATCCTTTGGCCTTCAATTCCCGAGGCAGAGGACCGAAGATTCTCGTAGCTATTGGTTGTTTCTTATTATCAATAATGACGGCGGCGTTATCGTCAAAACGAATGTAAGAGCCGTCGCGGCGGCGGAATGGCTGTTTACTCCTGACTAAAACAGCTTTGATGATATCTTTCTTTTTGACATTTTTTCTGGGTTCGGCTGACTGGACAGAAGCAACGAAAACATCGCCGAGCCGCGCGTATCGATGTCTGGTCCCGCCTAAAATCCTAAAACAGCGGATGGTTTTGGCTCCGGAATTATCGGCAACTTTTAGAATGGAACGTTCTTGAATCATTGGGTTTAGGGTTTAGGGTTTAGGGTTTAGGGTTTAGAAATTTCTATACCCTACCCGCTATGCCCTATACCCTCGCGACAATACGCCACCTTTTACCTCGGCTCAGCGGCCTGGTTTCTTCGATAACCACTTTATCGCCGGTTTTATATTCATTCTTCTCATCATGGGCTTTGAATTTGGTAGTTTTTTTATAGTATTTCAGATATTTCGGATGTTTTTTCAAGCGAGTCACGGCCACCACCCTAGTTTTTTCCATTTTATCGGAAACTACAATACCAAGGAGTCGTCTCTTTTTAAGTTGTTTTTCAATTTTAGTCATGGTTATCGTAATTACTCATTGCTATCCCGCCTTTGATTTATACCGTTAGAGGCCGCCTCCTGTGAAGCAGGACGGCTACGACCGCCTCGGGGCGGCCTGCCCTTAAGAGAATTTATGAAAGTCAGCATACGGGCGATGTCCTTCCGAAGCTGGCGTAGGTCTCTAACATTTTTGACCTTACCAGCTGCCAGATCGAACTTCAAAACTCGCAACTGCTCGGTTGATTCTTTAAGGAGTTTTTGGAGCTCCGGCAAGGGTTTTGTTTTCAATTCTTGGATTTCTTTCCTTTTCATAAAAATATAATGCGAAATTTCAAATTAATTATGCGGATTATGCGAAAAATTTCCGCGGCATCCGCATGACGGATTCGCGCCTTTCGCATTTGTTTTATTGTTTTTCGACAACCCGACTTTTGAATGGCAGCTTATGAGCGGCGCGACGCAAGGCCTCTTTGGCTGTTTCTTGACTGACGCCGTCAAGTTCCAGAATTATCCGGCCGGGCCGGACTGGAAAAACATAATGGTCAACGCTGCCTTTGCCACCACCCATGGTTGTTTCCGGCGGTCGCTGAGTAACTGGTTTATCAGGAAAAACTCTAATCCACAGCCGTCCTTCGCGCTTTAGGAAATTCGTGACTGCCCGCCGCGCTGATTCGATTTGTCGGGAATCCAACCAAGCCGGTTCAACGGCTTTCAAGCCAAAGGTTCCATAATTCAACTCCACGCCGCGCGTTTCCGTCAAGCGCTTACGCGACCGGCCCTTCTGCCATTTTCGATGCTTTACTTTCTTGGGAATTAACATTATATTTCATCAACATCAATCAGCTATCATCAGCATTTATCAGCGTTAGAGGTAATGGAAAAGATCCTGACGCTGATTTATGCTGATTTCGGCAGATTTATGCTGATTTATTGAATATCTCTCCTTTATATATCCAAACCTTTACGCCGATGACGCCATAGGTCGTCATCGCGGTGGCTTCGCCGTAATCAATGTCAGCCCGGAGATTTTGGAGGGGCAAAGAGCCAGTTTTCAAAGTTTCAGTTCTGGCAATTTCATTCCCGCCGAGACGACCGGCCAGCGTAATCTTGGCGCCTTTCGATTCCTTATTTTGCATAATCTGCTCGAGATATTTTTTCATTACTCGCCGGAAAGGCAACCGTTTTTCCAAATCCCAAGCGATTTGTTGAGAAACATAGGGGGCGGAAATCTCCGACCGCTTCAACTCCTCGATGTTAACGTTGACGTTGACTCTTTCTCCCCGCAACTTCTTGAGTTCGGCCTCAAGTTCTTTGGTGAAATCTTCTATACCCTTACCGCCGCGACCGATAATGAACCCCGGTCGAGCCGCTCTAATGAAAAGCCGCAAATTATTAAGAGTTCGTTCAATTTCGACTCCGGCAATGCCCGCTTGACCGAATTTCTTTTTGATTAACTTCCGGATGACTTCATCTTCTACTAAATAGACGGCGTAGGGGAACTGACCGCTCTTCTTGGCGAAAAACCAGCGCACCGGCCAGTTTTTAATAACGCCGAGCCGTAGTGATTTAGGATTTATTTTTTGACCCATGTTAATGAATAAGTTTGTAAGTTACGCTTCGCTTGAGTTTGAAGTTCGTAAGTTAGGGTTGCTTTAACTTATAACCGGCAAACTTATAAACTAAAATTAAACGGCCTTTCTTCTAAATATCTTCTTGAAGAAGCCGGGTTTTTTCGGCTGAATGGTTTCGACTTCGGGTTTCTCAGTCGACCTTTTCTTTTCTTTTTTAACTTCTTCAACCGCTTTCTTAGACTTTTTCTGAACTATGATTTTGAAACGACTGGGTTTGAGTTCCGGATTTTCATTCAAGGCAAGAATTACATGACTCATCTTTTTTTGAATCGGCGTCGCCACGCCGCGGGCGCGAGGTAAAATCCGCTTGAGCATCGGCCCTTGATCAACACGGATATCTTCAATATAAAGTTTATCCTGGTTGAGGTGGCTATTGCGAACAGCACTATTGACAGCCGAACGAAGAAGTTTGAGCAACGGCTTGGCTGGCCGACGACTGGAAACTAAAAGCTGGGCCTCGGCTTCAGTCACTGGCAATCCTTTCAAGAGGTCGGCAACTGAACGCACTTTTCGCGGCGCTATCCGGAGATAGTTAAGGTGCGCTGTCGGCTTCTTCAGCTGCTCTGAAGTTTTATCTTTTAAATTAACTTTGGCCATAAAAAAATTGATTTAAAACTTATGAATTATGATTTATGAGAACGAGATTACAGGTATTCTTAAATCCCAAATCTTAAATCATAAATCTTTACTTTGCCGTTTCTTTAGCAACGGCTTCGGATTTCTGTTCCAATTCTCTCTGCATCTTTCCGCCGTGCCTGATGAATTTTCGGGTCGGAGCAAACTCTCCTAACCGGTGACCAACCATATCTTCGTTGATTTTTACTTCGATAAAATTCTTACCGTTGTAGACCGCGAAAATATAACCAACCATCTCCGGGGAAATTTCCGAAGCCCGGGACCAGGTTTTAATCGGACCGCCCTCTGGCTTTTGCCTGGAAATTTTCTTCAGAATATTAGGGTCAACGAAAGGACCTTTTTTGGAACTGCGCGACATTTGTTCTAATTTCGCGTCATTCGCATCGGTCAAGCGGCTTGAACGCGATGCGAATCTACGAATGCATCCGAATGATGCAAATGATTATTTACGGCGCCTAATTATCAGCTTGTTCGACCATTTCTTCTTGTTTCTCGTCTTCCGACCGCCGGCGATTTTCCCCCACTTGGTTTTCGGCTTCCGCGTCCCCCGTTGGGTTCTCCCTTCGCCGCCGCCGTAGGGATGGTCTCGCGGGTTCATTACTGAACCGCGAACCGTCGGTCTTATGCCCAGCCAGCGCGCCCGGCCAGCTTTACCAATAACTACGAGATTGTGCTCGGGGTTAGAAAGCTGACCAAGAGAAGCATAACAATCCCAGGGCACCCGCCTTATTTCGCCTGACGAAAGTCTCAAATCAGTATAACCGGCATCATTGGCAAGCACTTCGGCGTAAGAACCGGCTGACCGGCTGAGCTTCCCGCCCTGACCAGCTTGCAATTCAATATTATGGACCTGATAGCCCGCCGGAATATTTCTTAACTTTAGACGATTACCGGTTTTGAGCAGCGCGTTTTCCGCCGCAACGATTTCCGCTCCGACATTTAACCCCTGAGGCGCGAGAATATAGCGGCGTTCGCCATCATGATAAAGAATCCTGGCGATAAAGGCGGTCCGATAGGGGTCATACTCCAAAGCTTCGACTTTGGCAGGAAAATTAAATTTGTCTTGCTTAAAATCAATCAGGCGGTAAAGTCTTTTATGACCGGCGCCTTGATGTCTAGTAGTAATCCGACCGGCGCTGTTTCGACCGGCTCGGCTTGACAATCGCTTAAGAAGCGGCTTATAAGGTTTTGTCTTAGTAAGCCCGGAGTAATCTACAACCGTCATTTGGCGCCGCGACGGCGTTCTTGGCGAATGAGTCTTCATGATAAAAAATAATGCGAATGCTACGAATCATCTAACGAATACTACGAATATTCGCATCATTCGTCGTCATTCGTATACTTGTATTATGTTACATCTATTCTCTGCCCTTGTTTCAGGGTGACAATGGATTTTTTATAGCCAGCCTGCCGGCCACGCTGGCCGCGGAAGCGCCTTCTTTTAGCCGGCCGATTAATGATTTCAACCTTTACGACGTCGACGCCGTAGATTCTTTTAACCGCTTTTTTGATTTCATTTTTGGTTGCCGAAGGCTCTACAATAAAAACATACTTGCCTATTTTATTCAAGGCAGTGGACTTCTCGGTGATATGCGGTTTTTTGATTAAAAAGATGTCATTCATTGTCTTGGTATCGGCATAAATCAGCCGTCATCCCTGTCTGCCCTGTCTGCCGACAGGCAGGTGGCAGGCAGAAGAATTTATCAGCGTCAAGAAACCAACTCTCTGCCTTCAACGCTGATTCGGACTGATATTTGCTGATTAATGCTGATAAATTTTAATCATACTTTAAAATTTTTACTTATTGCCGGAACGGCATCCTCGTCAATTAAGACATTTTTATAGCGTAAAAGCTCGTAAGCGTTGAGTGATTCGGGTCGAAGAGCGCCGGTTTTCGGAAGATTGCGAGCAGCTCTGAATATATTTTTACCCTTAGTCCCGGGCACCAGGAGGGCATCGTATTTTTTATAATTCTTTTTCAACCCTAAAATGTTTTTTAACTGAACGGCTAATATTTTTGTTTTAGGCGATTCAACTTCGAGCTCTTTAAAAAACTTAATCTCGCCTTCCTTGAATTTTCTCGAAATAACCGTAAATAAAGCCAAGCGTTTCATCTTCCTATTAATTTTCTGAGAATAATCTCTTTCTTTCTGGGGCCCATGAGCTTTACCGCCGCCGCGCCAGAGAGGCGAACGAATCGAGCCATGGCGAGCCCGGCCCGTGCCTTTTTGACGCCAGGGCTTCCGGCCGCCGCCCCTTACTTCGCTCCGCCCTTTGGCGTGCGCCCAGGGTCGGCGCTGATTAGCTAAATAAGCATCAATCACTTGCCGAACCAAGACCGGCTTCCACGGAACAGCAAATACTGATTCTGGGAGCTCTAACTCGCCAACAACTTCATTCTTTAAATTGTAAAGCGATGTCCTCATATTCTTTAAATAAAAATGTAAATATCAAAATGGGAAATGACAATGGAAAATGTTAAAATTTTAGAATTAAATCGTTTTTTAATTTTGGATTGTCATTTTTCCGCCCAAGGCGGATCAGCCTTGGGCTGAGATTTTTGATTTTTCAATTTTGCAATTTCCAATAGCGCGCCTCTGCTGCCCGGCACCGCGCCTTTGACCATCAAAATATTCTTCTCTTTATCTACGCCGACAACTTCAAGATTTTTCACAGTCACTCGCTGGTTGCCCAGCCGGCCGGCCATTCGGCGGCCAGGGAATACTCTTTGAGGGGCAGTGGCGCCGATTGACCCAGGCGCCCGCCATCTATTTTTCTGACCGTGAGTTTTCGGTCCGCCGCTGAAGCCGTGACGTTTGACTACTCCTTGAAATCCCCGGCCCTTTGACAACCCGCTTATTTTCACTAAATCACCCTCCTGAAAAATCGAAACATCGAGTTGGCTACCGATTTTAAATTCGCCCGAAGAGACGGTTCTGAATTCTCGCCTATGCTTGCCGAGTTCAAACTGCACAGCTTCGTAGCCGTCTCTCTCTTTGGTCCTGGTCAGCGTCACTTTGTTCGGCAGAACTTCAATAACCGTAACCGGCCTAACGGCGCCTTTTTCCCAAACCTGACTCATCTTCAATTTTTTACCAAGAATAAACATATTAATATAAGCTTTTAGGTTTTAGTGGTCTAATACTCTAAAAGCTAATAGTTAAATAACTAAAAGCTATTTCTTATGAAAATTGCCCGAGGTCTGACCCGGGCAATTTCCCCAACTAATTAAGATAAAACCTCGCCGCTATTCTACATCAATTTTACTTCGATGTCCACTCCGGCCGGCAGATTCAAATTTCTCAATGAATCGCTGAACTTTTGATTGGGATTCAAGATGTCAATCAAACGTTTGTGGACTCTCAATTCGAATTGTTCGCGGGAATCCTTGTGGACGAAAGTCGAACGATTAACCGTGTAGCGCTTTATTTCCGTAGGCAGAGGAATCGGACCGACTACATTGTTAGCGTCGTTCCGTTCAGCGGTCTCGATGATTTGCCGCGCCGAGTTATCAATCAGCTTATGGTCATAAGACCTTAAACGGATTCTTATTTTCTGATGGACTTCTTCTTTCTTCGCCATAAAAACATAATGCGAAACTACAAATGTTTTATGCGAATGATGCGAAAAATTTCCGCATAATTAGCATAGTTAATCCGCGAATTTAGCATTATTTAATTATTTTCGTTACCACGCCGGCGCCGACGGTTTTGCCGCCTTCGCGGATGGCAAATCTTTGTTTCTCCTCAAGAGCCACCGGTGAGATGAGTTTCACGGTCAAAGTGACGGTATCGCCGGGCATCACCATTTCCATCCCCTGGGGTAAGGCGGCTTCGCCGGTCACGTCGGTTGTCCGGATATAAAATTGGGGCTTGTAACCGCTGAAGAAAGGAGTGTGCCGGCCGCCCTCTTCCTTGGAAAGAACATAGACCTCGGTTTCGAAGTCGGTGTGCGGCGTCACGCTGCCGGGCTTGGCAACCACCTGGCCGCGTTCCACATCTTCTTTCTTCAGGCCGCGAAGAAGAATACCGACGTTGTCTCCGGCCAGACCTTCATCCAGAATTTTATTGAACATTTCGATGCCGGTAACCACTGTCTTTTGGGTAGGCCGCAAACCGATAACTTCAATTTCTTCATTGACTTTTACTTTACCGCGCTCCACTCGGCCGGTCACCACCGTGCCGCGACCCTCGATGGAGAAAATGTCCTCCACAGGCATCAAAAAAGGCTTATCAAGGTCGCGGACCGGCTGGGGGATATAATCGTCGAGGGCTTTTACCAAATCAAGAATTGGTTTGGCGTCCGGCTCGTCCACTGATTTTACATTCAACGCCTTCAGCGCCGAACCGCGGATTATCGGGACCTCGTCGCCGGGAAATTCATACTTTTTAAGAAGCTCGCGTACTTCTGATTCGACTAAATCCACCAATTCCGGGTCATCAACCTGGTCAACTTTGTTCAGAAAGACAATAATGGCCGGAACGCCGACTTGGCGAGCCAAAAGAATATGCTCGCGTGTCTGGGGCATCGGCCCCTCGGGAGCCGCGACCACCAGGACCGCGCCGTCCATCTGGGCCGCGCCGGTAATCATGTTCTTGATATAGTCAGCGTGGCCGGGGGCATCAATATGAGCATAGTGCCGTTTTTCCGATTCGTACTCGGAATGATGAAGGGCGATGGTGATGCCGCGCGCTTTTTCTTCCGGCGCATTGTCAATCTGATCGACGGTTTCCTCTTTTTTGGTCAGGCCTTTGAGATAGAGGATGTGGGTGATGGCCGCGGTCAGAGTTGTTTTGCCGTGGTCCACATGCCCGATAGTTCCGACGTTGATATGCGGTTTTTCCCGCGAAAATTTTTCTTTTTCTGCCATAATTTTCCAAAAGCGAAGCGATTGGCTGAAATTATGAGCATCCCGCTCCAATTTTGCCATCGCCAGCTCAACTGATAATGTTTATTTTCCGACTTTGTTTGTTTCTGGCGACCTGCGTGTGCCGAATAGGCACATCCCGTTATGGGCGAAGCGGGTCGCCATAGCCCTACCCGCAAAATTGGAGCGGGGAGCCATACTTTAAATATTTTCGACCTGATTTATATTGCAGCGACAATTGCATATTGTAGTGCCAGCCGGCCTATTGTCAAGTAAAGAATGTGGATATCCGGTTATTTCTTTTTCCCCTCAATAATCAATTGGGCAACATTCTGGGGTACGGTTTCATAACGGCTGAACTCCATGTTAAAACTGCCGCGGCCTTGGGTCAGAGAACGAAGAGTAGTTGCGTAACCAAACATCTCGGAAAGCGGAACTTGAGCATCGATGATTTTGACATTCAGGCGGTCGCTGATGATTTCTATTTTCCCGCGGCGGGAATTCAAATCGCCGGTGACTTCGCCCAAGAAATTCTGCGGCACAATCACCTGCACTTTCATAATTGGCTCAAGCATCGCCGGCTTGGCAAGTTTGGCCGCTTCCTGAAAAGCGATTGAACCGGCGATTTTGAACGCCGCTTCCGAAGAGTCAACCTCATGAAACGAACCATCATAGAGAGCGACTTCGACATCAATCATCGGATAATGTGCCAGAACGCCTTTATCAAGAGCTTCGCGCACGCCTTTCTCGACCGCGGGAATGAATTCGTTGGGAATAATCCCTCCCCTTATCTGATTCACAAAAACAAAACCCTGACCGCGTTCCAGGGGCTTCAACCGCAACCAGACATGGCCGTACTGACCCCGGCCGCCGGATTGCCTGATGTATTTGCCTTCGGCTTCGGCCCCGCTGGTGATGGTTTCTTTGTAAGCCACCTGCGGCCGGCCGACATTGGCTTCCACGCTGAATTCTCTTTTCAGCCGGTCAACAATTATCTCCAGATGAAGTTCGCCCATGCCAGAGATAATGGTCTCGCCGGTTTCCGGGTCGCCGGCCACCCGGAAAGTCGGGTCTTCGTCGGCCAAGCGCCGCAAAGCCAAGCCCATTTTTTCCTGGTCCGCCTTGGTTTTCGGCTCAATCCGGATGCCGATAACTGGCTCGGGGAAACTAATTTTCTCAAGGATTATTGGTGATTCCGGGGCAGTCAAAGTGTCGCCGGTGCCGGTGCTTTTCAAGCCGACAATGGCCGCAATCTCGCCGGCATAAACTTCTTCCACTTCTTCCCTTTGATTGGCGTGCATTCGTACCACCCGGCCAACGCGCTCCTGTTCGTTTTTGCTGGCGTTCAAAATATACGAGCCGCGGCGCAAGACGCCGCCATAATTGCGGAAGTAAGTCAAAGTACCGACATAGGGGTCGGTGGCGATTTTGAATGCCAAGGCAGTAAACGGTTCATTATCGTCGGCTCGGCGGGCTATTTCCTCGCCGGTTTTCGGGTCAGTGCCTTTAACTGGCGGCAAATCCAAAGGCGAAGGTAAACAATCAACAACTGCATCCAAAACAAACTGAACGCCTTTGTTTTTCAAAGCCGAACCGCAAAGCACCGGAATAATTTTATTCTGAATGGTGGCTTTTCGGAGCCCGGGCCGCAGCTCATCGATTGTCAGTTCTTTACCGGCCAAATACTTATCCAATAAAATTTCATCGGCATCGGCAATGGCTTCGACTAATTCGTGTCTTCGTTTTTCGGTTTCGGCTTTCAAATCAGCGGGAATGGGAATTTCGACGACCCGTTCGCCGTGTTCGCCCTGAAACTCGAAGGCCTTCTCCTGCAGCAAATCAATCAAGCCGCGGAAATCGGCTTCCAAGCCAATCGGCAGTTGAAGCGGAATGGCATAAGGAGTGAGCCGTTCTTTTATCGAAGCCAAACTCTGCTCAAAGCTCGCTCCCAGCCGGTCGAGCTTATTGATAAAGCAAACCCGCGGCACATTATATTCGTCCGCATAATGCCAGTTGGTTTCGGACTGCGGTTCCACGCCGGCCACGCCATCGAAAACCACCACCGCGCCGTCAAGAACGCGGAGCGAACGTTTGACCTCGACTGTAAAATCAATGTGGCCCGGCGTGTCAATCAGATTTATCCGGTGCTCGAAATTTTTGTCGCCGTGCCGATAAGTGGGAATCCAGAAAGCGGTGGTGGCCGCGGCCGTGATGGTGATTCCCCTTTCCCGTTCCTGCTCCATCCAGTCCATCACCGTGGTGCCTTCGTGAACCTCGCCGATTTTGTGCGAGATGCCGGTATAAAAAAGCACCCGTTCGGTAACGGTGGTTTTGCCGGCGTCAATATGCGCAATAATTCCTATATTTCTGGTCTTCTCAATTGGATATAATCGTGCCATAAAAATAAATTTGGTTAAGCTATACGAGCGAATATTGATGCGGGAAAGGGGTCGGGAAAACAGGAGTTTTCCCGTAGCGGAGGCAACGAGTGAAACGAGTGTTGGAGCCGCTGGGTTTCAAAGAGCGCGAGCGAGTCCACCTGGTTGAGCGAGCGCGACGCGTCATTATGGGCGATAATGCCGATGTTTCGGGTTTTTTCTAAAGGATATTGACGGGGCATAGAAATAATGCAAAAGGCAAAAATCTCAGCCCGAGGCTGATCCGCCTTTGGTGGAAAAATACAAAATTACAATGTAAAATTCAAAATCTGCGCTCCGTTAAGCCAAATTGATTTCCCAAGATTTTTAAGCTTTTTCAAATCAGTTGGGACTACTCTGGCAAAAACATTAACGCCGTCAAAAAGTTTTGCTTCGCCATATACAATCGCGATATTATTTTTTATTGGACTGCGGGCAATTGGAACCGCATAACCTATTTCGCCGGGTCGAAGAAAAATTGAAGTGTTTTCTTGAGGAACATTTAAAGCTGGCCCTTTTTCTATATAAATCTCCTCTCCTGACAACCGAGCCTGCACCGCCTTCCCGCGCCAAGGAAGCTTGCTAAGAAATGCAAGGCAGGTTTGGGGTGCCTCCTTATGATAAAGCGAAAATCTTATTACGCCCTCTTTCGATCTAAGATGAAAAAATTTTCCAGTCATTAGTAAATTCGCTCCGATTCGCCTATTCGAGTCGCTTCATCTGGCGAAATGCGCAAAGGCACGATTGGCTTCCGCCATTCGGTGGGTGTCCTGTTTCTTCTTGATGGCGTCGCCTTCGTTCTTGGAGGCGGCGATGAGCTCGGCCGCGAGCTTATCAGCCATTGGTTTGCCTTTTTTGCTGCGGGCGGCGTTAACAATCCAGCGGCTCGCCAGAATAAATCTTCTGGTCGGCCGGACCTCGCGCGGCACCTGATAATTAGCGCCGCCGATTCGCCGCGAAGCCACTTCCAAAAGTGGCGAAGCATTGGCGATGGCTTTTTCGAAAACCGCCACCGGTTCTTCTTTGGTTTCTTTTTTTATTTTTTCCAAAGCCGAATAAACTATTTTTTGGGCAATAGTTTTCTTCCCGCCTTTCATCACATAATTGATGAAGCGGCTGACGTCAATCCGGTTGTGTTGCGGGTCCGGCTGATGATATTTTTTGTAGACGCGCGATTTCCTCATCTCTGTAGCATCAGCATTAATCAGCTATCATCGGCATTCATCAGTGTTAGAGGCGATGAAAAAGTTTTTGACGCTGATTTAGGCTGATTTCGGCGGATTTATGCTGATATTATTTTTTTATCCTTTTGGTCTTTTCGCCCCGTACTTCGACCGCTGCTGCTTTCTGTTCTCCACGCCGGTCGTATCAAGAACGCCACGGACCACATGATATCTGATGCCCGGCAAATCTTTAACCCGACCGCCCCGAATCAGAACAATCGAGTGCTCCTGAAGCTGATGACCTTCTCCAGGGATGTAAGCGCTGACCTCCATTCCGTTTGTCAAACGTACCCGGCAGACCTTGCGCAAGGCCGAGTTCGGTTTCTTCGGAGTTACCGTGAAAACTTTCAAACAGACGCCTCTTTTAAACGGCGAGGGAGAATCAACCGGCCGGTTCTTCAAAGTGTTGAAATAAAACGACAAAGCCGGCGACTTGGTCTTTTCCTTCGCCTTGGCTCTTCCTTTTTTAATAAGTTGAGTGATAGTCGGCATGCTCTAAAAAATTTCTAATCTTTAATTTCTAAATCCTAATATAATCTCTGATAAGCGTCGTAAAGCATAACAAATACAATGACTCACTGTCAATCATTAAATTTAAATCGAAAAGGCGGGCCTGTTGCCTGGTGCTGCTTCAGCCCGCCTTTTTTGTAACACGGCACGGAGGAGAGAAGGCGCCGGAACTGAACTACCCCTGCTCGAGTCCCTTGGGCAATGGAAGGCGGCGAGCCCGGAACTCGGCTCTGTAGACAGCGATGAGCCGGACTCCAATGGGTCGCCCAACCCTTGTCCGAGCCGCCTTCTCGGCACTCCAGCTGCGCTTCAAACGATCGTCGGGAAGCTGCTTCAGTCGATCCCGCAGCCGGTGTTGCCAAAACTTCCAGCCGAACTTTCTCCGATCCATCTTATCCATAGGACACCTCCTCCGCAATTCTTGCCGTCTCGCTACCGCACCAAAAACTATGACAAACTGACTAATCTAAAATTAAAGGAAAATAGAAAATATAGCAAGCAGGATAAGACATCGGCCGAGTGCCCTTTGTTCGGATGCCTTAAAACGGCGGCAGATGACCAGCCAAAACGACATAAAGAAAGTTAATCAGCGGCGTTATCAAACGAAAACCGAAAAATATGAAGACCAAAATAAGAATAATGCCATAGCGCTCAAGAAATGCCATCAACTGAAAACTCGATTCGGTCTCCGGCAAAAGCGCAAAAAGAACTTTGGAGCCGTCGAGCGGCGGAATGGGCACCAGATTGAAAACAGCAAGAAGCAAATTTATGAAAATAATGAAACTGAAAAAAAATCCAAGCGCCGAATCCAGAGGGTAGCCGGTGGCCGACATCAGGCGGAGCAGGCCGCCGAAAACCGCAGCCACCAACAAATTACTTACCGGGCCGGCAACGGCAATGACACCGGCACCGGTTTTGGGATTTTTAAGATACAGCGGATTGTAAGGAACCGGTTTGGCCCAGCCGAACACAAAACTGCCGCCGCTCAATAAAAATAAAGACACCGGCAAAAGAAATGAACCGAAGAAATCCAAATGCTTCAAAGGATTTAAAGTCAGCCGGCCGGCTAACCGCGCGGTTGGGTCGCCCAGATATTCGGCGATGTAGCCATGCGAAATCTCGTGGAGCATCACGGAAAAAATCAAAACCACCAGCTGAAAAATTAAAAATGTGGTGCTGTCCATTGGTTTTTATTTTATAATGAAAGAAGCATTTAGGAAATGTCTTGAATAAAGAGGTAGGTTTTTATAATATAAAAATGCTCTTTTCGCCGCCCTCGTAGTCTAATGGATAAAACGCAAGCCTTCGAAGCTTGATTTGGGGGTTCGAATCCCTCCGAGGGCACGCCCCCCATAACTTAACGGCAAAGTAACTGCCTCTTAAGCAGGAAATTCAGGTTCGAATCCTGATGGGGGGACTAGAAAAATTGAATTATTCCTGAAAATCTGGTATAATCTGTCCCGCTTACGATGGGGCTCAAATTGGAAACCGCGCTTGCCGACATAAAAGGGATTCCTCCGCGGTTCCTTAAAAATCTCGCGAATCTCAAAATTTTCACGGTTCAGGACTTGCTTTGGCATTTTCCGGTGCGCTACGAAGATTTTTCGGAAATTTCCCGAATTGCCGAACTTGAACCCGGGCAGCAAGCCGTAATTCAAGGCGTAGTCCAGAATATAAAACTCCGACGGAGTTTTCGGCGCCGGATGACCATCGTGGAAGCAATGATTCGCGACGATTCCGGCGACATCAAGGCGGTCTGGTTCAATCAGCCGTACCTTTTGAATACTCTAAGGCCGGGTCGCGCTGCTAATTTCGCCGGCAAAGTGGCGTCGAATGACGATGAAATTTATCTTTCTCACCCGACCTACGAACTTATCAAAACGCGGGTAAACGCAGATACTACGCGGATAAACGCAGATATAGACGTAGATGAACGCGGCTATATCCGCGAGAATCCGCGTAAAAATCCGCGAGAATCCACGTTTAAGCACACCGGCCGGCTGGTGCCGATTTATCCGGAAACGCGCGGCTTGACTTCCAAAGGCATCAGGTTTCTCGTCCAGCTTGTATTGAAAAATCTTGAACCGCTTGAGGAATGGCTGCCGGAAGAAATTTTAGAGACCACCGGCTTTCCGGAAATAAATCGAGCGCTCGCCTCGATCCACTTCCCAGAGACGATTGACTCGACGCTGGCCGCTAAAAGAAGATTTTCTTTTGAAGAACTTTTTCTTCTTCAGCTTTTTAACATCCAACAAAAATTGGAGCTTGCCCAGGAGAAAGCTCCGCCGATAAAAACCGACCTCGAGAAATTGAAAAAAATCCTCAAGGACCTGCCTTTTGAACTGACAACTTCCCAGAAAAAATCTCTCTGGGAAATAATCCAAGATTTGGAAAAGCCGCGGCCGATGAACCGGCTTTTGCAGGGCGATGTCGGCTCGGGAAAAACGATTGTGGCGGCCTTGGCGGCTATCATCGCCGACCAGAATGATTGGCAAACCAGTTTTATGGCGCCGACGGAAATTCTCGCCCAGCAACATTTCGAGACGCTCAAAAAACTTTTTCGAGAAATAAAATCGGCTAGCCAGCCGGTCTTGGGAATTCTCACTTCTTCGGGCGCAGAGATGATCTACGAAAACGATTTAGCTGGCAAAATATCCAAAAGCGAATTCAAGAAAAAAACCGCGGCTGGCGAGATTAAAATAATCATCGGTACTCATGCGCTTATTCAAAAAGACGTCGGATTCCATAATCTCGGCCTGGTAATTGTTGATGAGCAACATCGCTTCGGAGTCAAGCAACGCGCTGCGTTGCTTCACGGACAGACGCTGACTGATAAAAAATCGCTGACTTACGCGGACAACGAAAAGGAACAAACATTACTCTACGAGGATATTACATATAAAATTCACGGCTGCGTATTTAAAGTGCGCAAAGAAGTAGGCGTAGGACATAAAGAAATAGTGTATCAAAAAGCGCTTTCGGAGGCGTTCCGGTTGGCTGGCCTTGAATTTGAAGAAGGGAGGCCGTTAGATATTTATTTTCAGAATAAAAAAGTCGGCACCTATAAACCGGACTTCATCGTTAAAAAAATAATCCTCGTTGAACTAAAGGCCTTGCCTTTCATTGGAGCTACCGAAAAAAGGCAGCTCTGGACATACGCAAAAGGAACTCAATATAAAATCGCTTTGCTAATAAATTTTGGACCACAGGGAGCTGAAATTGAGCGAATAATTTATGATGCCGCGCGCGGTCTGCGAAAGTCCGCGCTTGCCGCAACGAGCCCGCGAAAGTCCGCGGCGCTCATACCTCACTTTTTGAGTATGAGCGCGACTCCCATACCGCGCACTTTGATGCTCACGGTTTTCGGCGACCTGGACATTTCGACCATCACCGAACTGCCGGCAGGCCGGAAGCCGGTGGTTACCAAAATCGTGGCACCGGAAAACCGCGAGAAGGCCTATGCCTTCATCCGCGGCCAAATTAAAAAAGGCCGGCAGGCGTTCGTGATTTGCCCAAGAATAGAAGCGAAAGACCGCGAAGACATTCGCGAAGTTTCGCGAAAAGATTCGCACGCCTTCGCGTTGCTGGAAGTAAAAGCCGTCAAGGAGGAATACGAGAAACTCTCCAAAAAAATTTTTCCCGACTTAAAAGTGGCGATGTTGCACGGCCGACTAAAATCAAAAGAAAAAGAATCAGTAATGAAAAGATTTAAGAACCGCCATTTTGATATTCTCGTTTCCACTTCGGTTGTTGAAGTCGGCGTGGATGTGCCGAATGCCGCCATTATGCTCATTGAAGGCAGCGAGCGCTTCGGTTTGGCCCAGCTTTACCAATTGCGCGGCCGGGTGGGCCGGGGCCAGCACCAATCATTCTGTTTTCTTTTTACGGATTCCAATTCGAGAACGACCCAGGAACGGCTCAAAGCCATCGTCAACGCCAAAAACGGCTTCGATCTGGCGGAGATGGATTTAAAACTCCGCGGCCCGGGCGAATTCGTCGGCCAAAAGCAAACCGGCTTGCCGGACATCGCGATGCGAGGCCTTCAGGACATTGAACTTATCAAACAAAGCCGCCGGGCGGCCCTGCTTATCGTTCAAAAAGACAGAGAATTCAAAAAATGCCCTTTATTGCGGGAAAAACTCAACGAATTCCAAAGGAAAATCCATCTGGAGTAATTTTAAGAGCAATCTCTACCTCGCGAATTTCCGCCCCCTTAAGGTCTTTTTTCTTCATTTCGAGATAAGTCAGAATGGCATCTTGGATATTTTCTAGGGCTTCTTTTTTTGGTTGCGCCTTGACTATGACAACCAGGGAGGGCTAGAACATGAACATCATAGCCATATCTACTTTAGTTCACAAAATCAAAAGTCAAACACCCCAGAGTTGGGTAATAAGGACTTGCGATGTCCTTAGAATCGAGGCTCAACTTCAATAATCAATCTTGATAATAGATTACGCCAGAAAATGAGGGTTAGAAATTTAGCTCTACAATTTTACGCCTACCTTTTCAGCGATTTTCCTAATCCACCGTTCATGGCGACTGACCTGATGAGAAAGCATAACCATCTCTTGAAAATAAGTGTCAGCGCGTTTCGCATAGGCGTCAACTGCGCCCTCGAGGTCCCGGAACATACCCTCTAATGTATCAAATCTTTCTTCCACTTCATCAAACTTGCCGCTGATGAAATGGACGAGTTCGCTTAAATCGGTTGGCTCTTTGTTTTTCCTTTTCTTCATATTACTTACTTTTATTATCTGCACCAAAAATTAGAAGTCAACAGCGATTGCCGATAAGTAATCTATGGTAATCTACGGGGGTTCAACCTCGATAGATTATCTATTTTTTCTTATAAGCTTTATCGCG
This sequence comes from uncultured Candidatus Saccharibacteria bacterium, assembly GCA_964505005.1. Classification (GTDB taxonomy): domain Bacteria; phylum Patescibacteriota; class Minisyncoccia; order UBA6257; family 2-01-FULL-56-20; genus JACQKU01. The sequence continues at coordinate 63,836 of CAZDFQ010000002.1, read as the reverse complement.
CCGGTCTATGTAACAGACCACAAGGCGTTGCCTTTGCCAATCAACTTTATAAAATACGCGCCAACTACCCACTCGCAATTTATAAAACTCTTTAAGCTCCCCTGTTAAAACCAGAGGTAAAATGTCATCGAAATTTACCGACAGCCAATCTAATTTATCAATAATCCGCCGCCGAACCCCGCGGTCGAGTTTTGCCAAATCGCGTTCCGCCTCCGAAGAGAAAACAAGCGACCAGCGCCTCATAAATAAAATCAGTAATATCTCTTTTTAATTTCGGCGAAAGAGATAGTTTTCTGTTTTTGGGCCGAGGCCCGGCCGAGCCGCTTCTTGGCTTTCGCGCTTAGTTCGAGTCCGAAATCCGGGTCGTTCAGTATCTCATAGATCGTCCGGATGATAAAACCTTTGATTTGAGGAGTTATTTTTTTCGGAATAGTGATGGTGGCCATAATGTTTATATTCTACGGGGCAAAAAATCGGAAGTCAAACACGGAGGTTCAACCTCGATAGAACTTCTAACTATGGAAGTTGAACTTCGATAGAATTTGGACTACAGACGATCTCTAAGCTCGGGCCAATTTTCTTTCGAGTGAAAGGACTCTCTTTTCAAGAGCCCTGAGTTCATCCCTGTCGGTTTTGTCTTTGAGGTCGTTTTTAATGATATGTAAATCGGTTTTCATAATCTCAATATTCTCCGTGTTTATCGCCACCATATCCCTTAAAGCTATTAACTGCTCTTGAATTCCCGCCGTTGATTCGGCGACAAGTTTAATCTGGGATTCGAAATTCTCAGCCAAAACTCCCAGATAACGCTGGTATTCTCTGCGCTCGCCGCTTAAAATCTTTTTTAATTTTTTCTCGTTAATTTCCATACCTATTTTATTATCGCAATCCAAAACCAAAAGTCAAACCCAATATCTATTAGTATCCGCAAGCATCCGTTAGTCGCGCGCAGCCACTTAATAAAAGCTATTTATAGCAGATGTGCCAGCCGCAGTCGCCAATAGAACTGACCTCAATAGAAAACCTAGCACTTACTCATTGCCGTATCTCGAGCATAGGAAAATATTTTAAAGACAAAAGTGGTAATTCTCGCCGATACAGTTAACTGTATCGCGGATAGAGGGGCTTATCCTATAAAGTCGCTGGATATTACCGAGGTTTATTATCGGAGGTTTATTATCGAGGTTCAACCTCGATAGAGTAGATATTTATTTCCTAATTGGAGTTATCTCAACCCGCTCTTTATCGCGCTCGAACTTGATGTGGTAATTTTCGAAAAATCCCGCCTGACCCAAGATGGCCGCAACGCCTTTTGAATCGGTGAAGCCGGCTTCTATTTCGATAACTTCCGAAGAGCCGACTATTTGGAGCTTTATCTTGTGGAAATAGACATTAATGCTCTCTCCGCTAATCCCGAAGAATCTCTCTTTTCTCGCAGATTGAATCTCAATCCCTAATTCCTTAGCTATTGAAGAATGAAAAATTGAAGCATCAGCGCCAGAGTCAAGTAAGGCATAAACATCGAGATTTTTCTCCCCGTGAGAAAGTTTTACCGGAATAAGAGGCCGGCTAATCCATGGTCTTTGAGGGTTGAGAAAGTTAGGCTGCTTGAGGTAACGTTATGGTTCAATAGCTTGGAAACACCCTGCCTATGTAAACTATGAAAATGGCATATTCAAAAAATCCGTACCTGCCGCGCGTGCGTCGAGACGCTGCGGACTTGGTGCGGCGAGGCTGGGGCGTGAGAAAAGTAGCAAGGCATATAGGCGTGAGCCCAGGAACAATAAGCAAGTGGGTTAAGAAGGCGCAGACGATCGGTTATAATCCAATACCAACGCTCTCTTCGCGGCCAAAGAGCCATCCCCGCCAGCTCTCGCGGGAGTTAATCGAGAAGATATGCAAGAAACGCAATATCATGAAACGAAGCGCCGAAGTGGTTCACAAAGAACTCATAAATGACGGAATTCTGGTTTCTCTCTCGTCAGTGAAAAGAACGCTCGACAGAACGGGGCTCTTGAATAAGCGCTCGCCATGGAAACGATATCATCCCCCGATGCCCCGACCGGATATCGAAAAACAAGGTGATTTGGTGCAAGTCGACACCGTTCACCTTATTTCTCCTGATGGCAGATTTATGTGTTCACACTCCTTGATGTCTGGTCCCGCTGGGCGTATGCGCGAGCGTATCCTCATGCAGATACGAAGACAGCCCTGCGCTTCGTACAGAGCGCGCAACGCCTTGCCGGCTTCCATTTCAAGACGTTGCAGAGTGATCATGGAAGTGAGTTCTCGCAATGGTTCACTGACCGGATATTCTCGGTCCATCGGCACTCGCGCGTGAGAAGACCGAATGACAACGCTCATCTTGAGAGATTCAACCGAACCCTGCAGGAAGAATGCCTTGAGGGGGTGCCGAGGACAATCAAAGACGTAAACAAGGCGCTTGAGGGGTACCTACCCTATTACAACGGCGAGCGGCTACACTTCGGCCTGCAGCTCAGAACGCCGCTGCAGATTTTATCGTCGAAGTGTTTCCAAGGTATTGATTAGAAAACGGTAATCAAATTTCATAGAAAAGGGACGTAGCCGGCCCGAAAAGGAAAGACCCTGAGAAGAATAAAACTCTTGTACCCTTTTTTCTGAGCTTCTCGTTTGGCTTCCGAAGCATCCTCGCCGCTGCCAACAACTTTCTTGTCCGATTCAAGTATCGCCACCCATTTGTCCTCGTAATTTTTCAGTTGTTCAATTAAGGTTTCGTTTTTCATGCTCTGAATTATAGGTAAATTAAAATTTACTGTCAAATTATCGAGGTTCAACCTCGATAGAGATTATAGGCCTACTTCCAATATAAATAAGCTTACTCACATACGATTAAGCTATTAAACCAGGCATCGCCGTAAATATCTTTTACTCTAGAACATAAAGAAGAATCGTAAATCAAAATCTTTATGTTCTGTTTTAAATATTTGGTCTGCCAAGTATAAAAATCTTCTTTTATGCCCGACGATTTAAAAGCTTGCTGGATTTTTGCTTCCAAAAGATGTGAGCGCAAAACGATTTTGTCAAAATCATCCCGAGAGTTTTTAAATATATTGTTTACACAGTTGAAAGCTTCTGCGCCTAGGATCATAAAAGAATTCCTTCGCTCTCTTTGCAATGCTGCGTATTCTTTATCAACTTCCGCCTTGGGGATATCCACTGCAAGAGGTTTCTTTAAGTTATCCAGAAATCCATAGTAGAGAAGTATGCCGAGCGCCTTGGTTTCTGAAATTTCTGGATTGTTATCAAGTGGCGCACCGAGGCAAATTTCAAAAGCCTGTTTATCTCTGATGTCGCTTTTATAAATCTTATAATCGCCGGCTTCAGCGATAAGCTCTTTACTAGTTAGAGTCTTGCCAGGTTGCTTATAGCTGAGGTTTGAAAACAAAATAAATATAATTAAACCCACTACGGTAACTAAAACAATGACGTAGGTTGATTTAAATTCTTTCATATCTACTGAGAATACCAGACGTCGTTTTTATTGGTACCATCCCACCCTCCAATCACCCACATTTTGTTGTTGAAGACAGTCGAGGTATGATTAGAGCGGATTGTCCAGGCTGCGGCTGCTGTGGCTTGGGTCCAGTTAACGCCATCAGCAGAATACCAGACGTCGTTTTTATTGGCACCATCCCACCCTCCAATCACCCACATTTTGTTGTTGAAGACAGTCGAGGTCTGACCAGAGCGCCTTGTCCAGGCTGCGGCTGCTGTGGCTTGGGTCCAGTTAACGCCATCAGCAGAATACCAGACGTCGTTTTTATTGGCACCATCCCACCCTCCAATCACCCACATTTTGTTGTTGAAGACAGTCGAGGTCTGACCAGAGCGCCTTGTCCAGGCTGCGGCTGCTGTGGCTTGGGTCCAGTTAACGCCATCAGCAGAATA
>CAZDFQ010000002.1:0-59806 GCA_964505005.1 uncultured Candidatus Saccharibacteria bacterium | reverse complement strand
CGGCTGCTGTGGCTTGGGTCCAGTTAACGCCATCAGCAGAATACCAGACGTCGTTATAATAGGTATAAGTCCACCCATTCCCCCCTCCAATCACCCACATTTTGTTGTTGAAGACAGTCGAGGTCTGACCAGAGCGGATTGTCCAGGCTGCGGCTGCTGTGGCTTGGGTCCAGTTAACGCCATCAGCAGAATACCAGACGTCGTTATAATAGGTATAAGTCCACCCATTCCCCCCTCCAATCACCCACATTTTGTTGTTGAAGACAGTCGAGGTCTGACCAGAGCGGATTGTCCAGGCTGCGGCTGCTGTGGCTTGGGTCCAGTTAACGCCATCAGCAGAATACCAGACGTCGTTATAATAGGTATAAGTCCACCCATTCCCCCCTCCAATCACCCACATTTTGTTGTTGAAGACAGTCGAGGTCTGACCAGAGCGGATTGTCCAGGCTGCGGCTGCTGTGGCTTGGGTCCAGTTAACGCCATCAGCAGAATACCAGACGTCGTTTTTATCAGAGGTGCCCCCATACCCTCCAATCACCCACATTTTGTTGTTGAAGACAGTCGAGGTCTGACCAAAGCGGCTTACCCAGGCTGCGGCTGCTGTGGCTTGGGTCCAGGTGCTGCCTTGGGCAAATGCTTCATCATAGTAAATGAAAATAGTAAATACGACGATAATTAAAAAAATTAAAAAGCTTCTAAAGAAACTCATGGGAATTAATGGATTAAGAAATTAAAGCTTGATATTTTCCCGCTTACTATATTCTGGTTGACTTATTTACTTAATTCTCTCACTACTTGAAGCTGGGGGACATCCGCACGCACGGCTTTTACCTCCCAATAGAACTTTTGGTTGGGGTTATTATTGTCAACAGCTTTAACAACGAATTTGCCATCAACAACATATGAAGCAGCAAGAGTGCTAACCGATTCATCTGTAGAATCAAACTCTGAAGTAAGTAGAACAGTCCTCCCCTCTTTTCTTGTCAGGGCTTCGAAATAATCAGGTAGTCGTACTTCGGCTCTGCCATTTGAAAGCTGTGATTCGCCCCGATAAAATACAGCAACTTCCGGGCCTTCAAGCGTGGAATGAACAAGTCTTTTTGAGGGATCGAATGGATATTGGATGTCAAAATTCTTGATAGTCGCCGAAAACGTGCCGTTTACATCCAATGTATACCCCGGTCCCGTCGTCCCGATGCCGACGTTGCCGCTGGTGTCAATCCTGACCCTCTCTGACCCTGCTGTGTAAATTCTCAATAAGTTGCCGGTGCCATTTGCTTCAAGAAACGAGTTACCGCCTGAAGTTCCGAATGAAAGATATTTGGTTGCATCGCTGTTTTGTCTGAAATATCCAGGGCCGATGACGTCAAGAACTTTTCCGTTGTATCCATCGGTATCCGTTGGTCCCGTGGTCCCGATGCCGACGTTGCCGGCGCTATTTATAACAAAGCGGTCAGTCCAGGTGAGAGCTGCACCGTTACTACTACAGGGTCCATTAGAAAATACCAAAGCACCGCCTTCTATTATGCCAAGCGAACTGGCCGTGCCGCCCGCAAGACATGTCCAGCCGGCAGTATATTGGGCAAGATAGGTGATGTTGGTACCATATTGTCCGTTATATGCTACCGAGCCGATTGCATATCCCGGTCTCCAGATCCTGGAGTAAGCACCGCCATCGGTCCAGATATAATTTCCAGCACCTAACAATATATTTCCATTTACTGAAAGCTTTTCAGTTGGACTCGTTGTCCCAATCCCGACATTGCCAGCTTTTGTGTATAGAGCATACGAGCCAGAATTAACAATGCCGAGCTCTCCAGCGGCGCCTTTTCCGATACCATCTCCTGCTCCAGCGAAGCCTGTTCCGCTAATTTGTATACTCCCCGCAACGTCCAGTTTATTCCCTGGTCCGGTTGTCCCGATGCCGACGTTGCCGCTGTTATCCACTACTATTCGATAAAGTGTGGCATTCGAATCATAGACGATAAAACGCCTGCCTGAACTCGTTTCGCTACCGATGACCGTCTTTTCAGCTCCGCTTTCATTAAAAGACAAATAGGGATAGTTAGAAGCATTAAGGGTCACCAGACGAGTCGGCCCCGTTGTCCCAATCCCGACGTTGCCGCTGAAATAGCCGCCGCCATAGACCGAGAGGGACTGGGGCAGGCCCACCTGGGAAGAGGTGGCGATGCCGAGAGAAGAAGGAAAGGCAAAGTTGCCGGCCCCGAACACGCCGGCAGTGACATTGGAAGCATTGATGGTGCCGGAGTAGGAGCCGGAAAGAGTGCCAGCAGTCAAGGTGCCGGTTATATTGGCGTTGCCGCTCATGTAAACCGGGCCAACAAAATATCCGGCATAAGTACTCCCATCTCCTCTTATTCCATAATTACCGCCATAACCATACACAGCCCAATTATTTAAATTACTGGCAGATGATTTTACTTCTAATTGATTTCCCGGAATCGTTGTCCCGATGCCGACGTTGCCGGGAATAATCGCCCCATTAGCCGGAGGACCAGGATTGTTGGCCACGGCGTAGTCGCCAAGTGCCATTCCTTTATTAACAAAAGATACTTGCTGTGTGCCATTAAACCATATTCCGGCATTATAGGGCTGAGATAACCAGCCAATGCCAAATTCAACGTAATTCCCGGAGTAGCTGGCCCTGATCTGCGGTGATACGCCATAAACTTCTAACTTTTGATTAGGTCCCGCCGTCCCGATGCCGACGTTGCCGGAATCTGTAACTGTAACAAACGAGTTTACATCTAAACTCTTACCCAGTTGTATCCTTGAGGCTCGATCGGTATACCAATACCAAGCGCTAGCGTTATTATCAGGAGAAATGCCAATAGCCGTCCAATAAATAGAGCTATCAGAGGTCACTTGTATTATATTGCTAACCGAAGCTCTATGAACGCTGAGGCTAATTCCCGGACTCGTGGCCCCGATGCCGACATTACTGGAGAAATACCCTCCGCCGTAGACCGAAAGGGCTTGGGGCAGGCCCACCTGGGAAGAGGTGGCAATACCGAGAGAAGAAGGAAAGGCAAAGTTGCCGGCCCCGAACACGCCGGCAGTGACATTGTTGGCGCCGATGGTGCCGGAGTAGGAGCCGGAAAGGGTGCCGGCAGTCAGGGTGCCGGAGATATTGGCATTGCCGAGAACATTGAGCGCTCCGGATTGGGTGGTGGTGCCAACAGAGAGCGAGGTTGTGAAGTCGCCGGTGCCGGCCACATCCAGTTTGTTGGCTGGCCCGGTTGTCCCGATGCCGACGTTGCCGTTTTCTAAAACCCTGAATCTACCGCCATGAACTCCCGCTGAATCAATTTCAAAAATACCATTACTGGTCATGTCAAAACCAGTTGTCCCCGCACTCGGATTGAGGTAAAAATCACCCGCAACCGATAATTTTGAGCCCGGATTCGTTGTCCCGATGCCGACGTTGCCGCTTGCTGTTATAGCGATTCTCGGCGTAGCTGCATTTGAAGTGTTAAGCCAAAGATCGGTGTAGCCCGCCGTTGTGTCATAGGTCGTGTCAATAATACCTCTGGTTCCATCATGTCTAATTCTCACATAAGCATCACTGGAGGGCGAATAAGTGGCGATGCCATAAGCGGTACTAGCTTGTTTGACAGTTAGAGGATTACTGGGCCCAGTCGTCCCGATGCCGACGTTGAAACCACCGCTTCCATTCGGCGCAATTCTCATTGCTTCGCTTTCCACGCCAGAACCGACTTGCACAGTAAATCTCCATCCCATTAAGTCGCTATAAGCTCCCCTATACGACGCGATCCTTTCAAAATATGCACTTGGATTAGCGTTTGATGTCATCAGGATCGAACCAAAATCTTGACCACTGGAAACATCGTTGAAAGCCAAATTCAATTTACTCCCTGGATTCGTTGTCCCAATCCCGACGTTGCCGCTGAAATACCCTCCGCCATAGACCGAAAGGGACTGGGGCAGGCCCACCTGGGAAGAAGTGGCGATACCGAGAGAAGAAGGAAAGGCAAAGTTGCCGGCCCCGAACACGCCGGCAGTGACATTGCCGGCATTGACCGTGCCGGAATAATTAGTGCCGCTGATTGTTCCTCCGGCCGTGATATTGGAGGTGGAGTAGACGCTGCCGGAGACAGTTAAAGGATAAGCGGGGGTGGAGGTGCCGATACCGAGAGAGCCGTCGTTCCGGACCACGAATATCGGGGATTGGTTGGGTTGGAGAACCTGGAGGCCGTAGCTGGAGGTATCGGTGGAGGAAGCCACAACAATGAACTTGGTGTTGGCCAGCGGGGTGGAGGTGCCGATGCTGATGTTCGAGGCCGAATTGACGCCGATGGCGCCAGTGCCCACGCCAGCCGAGGTTTTGGGGCCGACGAAGGTCTGGGCCCGGACATAGGAAGCGGCGGAGAACAGAATGAACGTCGTAAGAGAGAAACCAAGCAAAATTGAGAGAACCCTACTCATAGATAATAATTTCTGATGATAATTTCTAATTCCTAAATCCTAATGTCTAATAAAATTCCAAATTTCAAAATCCAAATGTCTAAACTTTTGTCATTTGATATTTAATAATTGGACATTTAATTAGACATTAAAGCTTAGGAATTTGAAATTTATTGGAAATTAGGATTTAGAAATTAGGATTTCACGACGAAGCATTGTCATTTTGCGCTTTTCCGCCCGAGGCGGAGATATTTGATTTTTCTTGACAACTCTCTTGCTAATTTATAAATCTCCAAATCTTGTAATTTGATGTATTTTTTTCCCAGTATCCATTAATATCAATCAGTATCTTAGTATCTATCAGTATCTATGAATATCTTTTCATATCATACCTCAATCCCGAATTTTTCCTTAATCACGGCCTTTACCCGGTTCAAATCGCGCTTCATCAGCTCTAATTCTTGTTCAAAATCCGTCAATCGTTTCGATATTTTATCAAGCAAAGTAATAATTTGGTTGAACTTCTCTGTAAATTTCAAATCCAGTCTTTCAATTCTGCGCTCTAACCGTGATTCAACCGCAATTATCGTCCTATCAATCCCATCTAATCGTTTATCAATCGCGTCAAAACGTTTGTCCGCGCCGACAAATCGTTCATCCACTGCGGCCAAAATGGTTTCTGTCTGTTTATCCAAAAGCTTTTCTATTTCAGATTTGGCAACTTTCTCGGTTTTTGTTTTTCGTCCGGTCATATTTTAAATTATACCATAAAATTATATGTTTACGGCTCGTTTGGTGTGGGATTCTGGGCCATCGCTTCTCTCTCTGAAGGAGTAGTTTCATAGTATTGGAAGTATTTAGAAAATTATCTTTTGCCTTTGAGGATTAACGAGGTAAACGTAAACCGATTTTTTTCTCCAAGCGTTCAACGAGTGCGGAGCTCACGATAGTCCTCGTTGACGGTGACAACATCCGATTTTATGTCTTTGACATCTTCACGTATCGCTTTCAAAACCTCGCCAAGCGCCCCGAAGCCAACTTCCATATCGCGGCGCAGGATTACAAAATCTTCCCGTACCAAAGCAATATCTTCGTCAACTTTATCAAAACGTTTATCAACCGCGTCAAACCGCTCGCCGATGCCCAAGAACTCCCGCTGGGATATCCGAGCGAGCTTTTCCAGGGTCATTTTCCCGTTTCCTTTTTTCTTTACCATTTCCCTCCAATTATAGCATCTAAGCAGAATAATCGGTGATACCACATAATCCGAATATCCGAATGCATCCGAATTATGTAAGAGTAAAAATTAAAGAAATGATTTTGTTATCTGGATGTCGGCGGCGGGGTTGACGGCCCTCGGAAGGTGCTGGTGGCCGACGGCGGGGTTGCCGGAACTTGGGGCTGCTGAAGAGCGCTTGGATTCTGGATGGCTTTGACCACCTGGCTGTCGCTCCGCAAGCGCGCCCAGAAGACAATCTGTTTGGGATTGAGGTAGACCTCGTCCATCGGCCCCCAAAAAGCATTGGTGAACTGGCCGAGTCCCAGCTGCACCTGGTTGTTCTGGCCGATGTTCCTCTGCAGAATCCAGACATTGGTCAAGCGCGGCCAGGGAAACCAGTTCAGCTTGCCGTAGTAGATGTCGCCGGTCGAAAGATAAACAGCCGAATACTCCGAGGGGCCGGTTTGACTGGGCTGACTGAGGTAAGTCCCGAGCCAGATGCCGAAGGCGACGAAAACAGCGACGAGCAAAATTGTGATGATAATAAATTTTTTTGGAAGCATAGGTTTGAATAGAACCTGTAGGACTTATTGGTCCTATAGGACTTATAAGACCAATAGGATTTATTTAGCGACGACGATTACATAGCCGACCGGCCCGCTGTTAGGGCCGCCGCAGGATTTGCAGAAAAAAGTGTATTTGTCCGCGGCGGTGGCCTGAAACTCGACCACTTTTGTCTGGCCTTTGGGAAGCGGCACCTTGAAGCCGTAATCCGGCTGGGTGAAATCATAATCTTTGTCAGCGGCGGTGATGTTTAGATGAATCGTGTCGCCGACATTGACGATGACCGTGTTCGGACTAAAAGTATTGTTGCTGACCGTAATGTTGAAACTCCGGAAATTGGCCGAAGTGTTCGGCGCAGCCGGCGCCACGAATTGCGGCTTGGCCACGCTGGCCGGCAGATTGACGGTGCTGGTCCCGGGAACCGCGGTTCCGCTCGGCACTGGTTGGCGGGTAACCGGCCCCTGGGGTGTTGTTGGCTGACCGGGCTGACCCGGAGCGCCACCGACATTGCCGCCGGGCGAAACTCCTCCCCTTCTATAAATCAGCAGCCAGCTCAGCAGCACGACTACGACGATGACTATGACGATGACCGCGTATTTTTTATTGTCGCTTAAAGCATTCCACCATTCCATAGTGATTTTTTAATGTTAATTTTTAATTTTTCGACCGATTGATATAGGACCTATAGGGCCAATAAGACCAATAGGACTTATAGGCCGAATAGGACTTATTTATATTTTACAATTAGGGACAGCGATTAAAAACCGAGTTATCCACAAGGCCGGACCAATAAGACCAATAGGGCTTATAGGACCAATAAGACTTATAGGACTTATTGGACTTATTGGACTTATAGGTCCTATAGGACTTATTTACTCGTGTTTCCGGAATTCAATGCCGATAAACTTCTTTTTTAGCTCCTCGTTCCTCCTTCTGGAGAGGTTTTCCGTGTACCCGCCTTTGGAGACGAATTCTTTTTCGCAGGCGGCAATCTGGCGGTCAAGCAGGAAATTAGCTTGGTTGATAAGACAAATAGCGCAGTTGGCAGCGGATTCGGGATTGTTAAGATAAGACCTATAGGTTCTATAGGACTTATAAGTCCTATACGCCAAATCGCGGACGGCGCGCGCTTCAGCAGAATCTTTCGGCCAAAGCCGGAAATCTCGCTGCCTTAAAAAATCCTCATAATCCTCCAGTAATTCCTGGAAAGAAGCGCGGGCCACGCCCAATAACTTCAATTCGCTTTTCTCGGAAGTCGGATTGGCCGAGGCCTCAGCAATGTTCTGTTTGCCGGAACGAGCGGCCTGAATCATCTGATCATAAGTCCTATAGGACTTATTGGTCTTATAGGTCATATAACATTCGCAAAACTCAAAAGTGAAATCGTGAACAATCGCGGCCTGCTGGCAGGATTTTAATTCTTTATAAGACATATTGGACTGATAGGACGAATAGGACCTATAGGTCTTATAGGACTTATCTACATTAATAAATCGTTGCCCAGATGTAGGTGTCGCTGGCATTTTTGACACAGACCTGGACGCTGTCTTTGACGCCAGTGCCGGATTCGACTACCCAGAAAGTGCCGCGCTGGCTCGAATTGCAGGTCGGCTGGCCGGTCGTCGTGTTCAAGCGCAAGCCGCCGTTGACTTCGAGCGTCTGGCCCGGGCTGGAAACGCCGACGCCGACATTCGAGCCGCTGAAGTAAATAATGTTATTGATTGATTGCCAGGTTTGGGAGGTGACGCCCAAATTCAGAGTGTTGCTGGTCGACGGAACAATATTGGAATCGAAAGTGGCCGCGCCGACTCTGGCCACGGAAATACCGAGGCTTTGCAAGAATGATTGTTTAATGTTCGAAGTATTGTAAGAAATACTAAAAACGACATTGACGGAATCGTGGCCCGGCGGATTGGCGCGTTTGGTAAAAGTCAGATTAGAGACGCTGACTTTGTTCGAAGTTAAGGGTTGAGGAGCGCCGCTGTCGGTTTGTTTCAAATAAGCCGTGGTGTCGCTGAGATAAATATAAGCCGGGTCAATGGTCGAGGAAGCCAGCCGCAATTTCAGAGTCGTTGTCGCGACATCGGTCGGCAAATCAATCAGATTAGAACTCCCAACATACTGCTGGATGGTTTCCAAAAGAAACTGGCTTTCCTGATTGACCGCGGCCACGGCGCTCTGCCGCGTCTGAACTTGAATGGTGGAAACGAGCGCGGCCAAAAACGCCACGGCGATGACGGCGAAAATCGCCGAGAAAATCAGGAGCTCGATGATGGTGAAGCCCGCGCGAGAATTATGAATCATAAATTACGAATTATGAATAAGGGGTTTAGCTGTTGAGTTAATCATACAATCTAATTTTAGCATAATCTATTTATTCATTATTCATAATTCTTTATCGCTCTGCTTTTCCCCGACCCCCTTTCGCGTTTTCGGGGTGGGCCAGAAACCGAGCTTAAACTTTCCTCCGAGCATTAATCGGGTCTGGGCCTCGAGCGCCGGAAACGAGCCGAAAACAATCAACGTTATTGGGATAAAAATCCACTGCAGGAAATAAAGGAAATAATGATACCAGCGGACCCAGTTTGGCCGCGGCGGCAACAAGAGAATGCTAACAATCGCCGAACTGGCCACGCCAAGCATCGACAGCTGAATTATCCACCGCGTCAGCTGAGGCAAACTATAAGAAAGAAGCGTGGCCTTGAAATTTCTTCCGCCGATAATGACCGGCAGCCAGCCCAAAGCGAAAATGAGCAAAGAATTCGTGGCCCAGGAATGGAAACCCTCGATGATATTGAAGGACCAGTACCATTTTTTCCCGAGAGGAATCTTTTTATCATACAAAAAACCCTCTCGGGAAGCGAAACTTTGCGAATCTTTTCGCGAAATTTCGCGAATTTGTTCGCGCTGATTCGCCTCTATGGTGCGCCTACCGCACATCATATAAGGGATATTCTCGCAGCCCCAGGCCCAGCGCCGGTGCTGTTTGTAATTGTTTTTCATCGTCTGCCAGAAAGTCGGCCCTACATTGGCGTCCATCGAAACCGGATAAAGAAGCGGCTCGACCCGGAAATCGCCGTGATAGCGAAGATAGCCCTGCCAGAAAATCCGCGAGTCCTCGGAAACCACATCAGGGTGCCAGAAACCGATATCGAGAAGCACGGTCAACGGCAAGGACTGGGAAGAAAAAGAGGTCAGGCGCTCGGCTCTGGCCTGCTGCATCATCTGCCAGAAGGTGCTTGAAAAAGCCACGATACGGGCCAGGGTCGGCGCCTGATAAATGTTGTTGGTAAAAAGAGGAATCGGCTGGTAAATGGCGCGCAGCCGGTTCGACGAATTCAAAAATACAAAGGTAAGGCGGCCGAAATAATCGGGGAAGATTTGGGTGTCGATGTCGAAAACGGAGACAAGGATATTTTCATATTTTAATTTCACATAATCCGAATATCCGAATGCATCCGAATCGCCCGAATTATCGCTTTGAACAAGGGGGTCTACTATCAGCCGTTTTGCCTCCTTAAGGGCCCGGGTTTCGTTCGAGCCCTTGCCGGGAATCTCGCCCGGCAAGTCGGCCGAGTGAATAGTAATAAGGAACTTGAAAAACGTCGGAGCGAATTCCTGCTTGATTTTCGCCGCGGTCTGGCGAGCTGCCACTCCGGCTCCTTCTTCAATCGCCAAGACCACCATAAACTTGTCTTTCGGATAATTGGCTTTAACAAGGGAATCAAAACTTTCCTTGACTACTTCATAGGGCTCGCGGTACATCGGCAGAATAACCAAATGGTAAATATCATTCCATTTTTCCGGAAATTCCTCTCTCAATCTTGAAAACCAGTTAACTTTCAGATTCTTTTTCATCGCCGAAAAAGTGGAACGGAGATGGAATGAAAGATAAATTGTTTTGAGAAGCCAATAGATGTCAAAAAGAATTATGAAAATAGCGACAAAGGCCGGCAGCTGCCAAGAGAGAACGAACATCAAAACAAGCGTCAGCCAAGAAAGCGCTCCAGGAAGAATTTCGAAGAAACGGTACATATAGAATATTGTAGAAGCGAAGAGGTGCGAATATCAATACGAAAGAGCGCGAAAAACTTCGCGGAGATTCGCGTCTAGTTTCACATCTCTCCGCTTCTAAAAGCCGCCGGAGAACAAGCTGTCGAGCGACAAGGCGCCGGCGCCCATAGTTAAAAGGAGTAAAGCCACGGCTAAAATCAGAAGATCGAGTTCCAGATTACTGAAAGACCATTCGCCCCGCCAGATTTTCCAGACAATGATGACCAGAAATTGAACCGTCAAAAGCGCGGCGACGATTGGCGTCCAAATTCCGAGAATCAAAGCCAAGCCGCCGAAAAATTCCACCCCGGCAACGAGCGGGCCCCAAAAGACGCCCGGCCTGAATCCCATATTGGAAAAGTTTTCGGCAGTTGCTCTGAGATTTTTTATTTTGGGCCAGCCGTGAAAAACGAACAGTAAGCCGAGAACGATTCTTAAAAAAGCCAGGGCCCAATCGCTGTAAAGAGATAAAAGGAACATAACCTTAACTAATGATTAGTATCCGAAAGCCTTGACGAATAGGCCCATCCGAATACTTTTGATGATTGATAACTTATGATTGACTTGCGACCTTTGGCATCCGAACCCCGAAGCAGAACGAGTTCGCTACGGGGCAGGTAGCGCGCCTCCGGCTGCGTCGCCGCATAATCCGAATACCCGAATTCATCCGAATCATACGAATATTCTTTGTTTATTCGGAGCATTCGGATGTTATTCGGATTCATTCGGATTAGGTGGTTTACTGCCCCCGAAGATACCCATCCGAATTACAAAACATTGAAAAAAATTTATAATGATTATAACATAATCTTTCGACGCCCCTATCGTCTAGTGGCCTAGGACATCGGCTTTTCAAGCCGGTAACCCGGGTTCGATTCCCGGTGGGGGCACAAAACTGAAACACAGCCAAAAAGCGGTCGAGGCATTCTTCATTATTTTCAGAAGGGCGGCTAAATTTATCAAGAGCGGCGTTCTGCTCCTGGGGGCTGTTCTTTTTTGTTTTTCTGAACCTCTGTTTCTCCCTTATAGAATTGTTTTAAGACAGCTTCACCGGATTTCTTTACTGCCCGCGCGATGGCGGCTTTCTTCATTCTTTTTAAATTAGCTTTGACGGTTGCCAGGGCCGCTTCAGGGTCCTCCCCTCTTTTCAACGCCATCTCTCTAATTTCTGCTGCATTTTCCGGCGTCAACGAATAGGCCTTATTTAAATAATCGAGTTCTGTTTCTTCGCCGCCTCCTGTTTCTTTGTCCGGCTTTTCTTCAGATTGAGGTTTTTCGTAGAAATTGGCCATATTTCAGTTCGGTCGTTTCCCATTCAAGCGCTGGAGCGACCTCTCCACTTTAATTATATAATTTTATACAAAAAAATCAATTATCGCCTAGGATTTTTATCTGCAAACTGGCTCGGCAGCCAGTTGGTTACGGCTTCCGCTAACCCTGCTGCCGGCTACCGGTTGATACCACTCTGTTTTGTGTTGCATTATTTCTGCCTTTAAATTATAATATTGATATACATTGGAACGCTTTTAGGAAATCAATATTGTATTTTGCGCTAACCTAAATAATACAAAATGAAAAGCGCAAAATATAATTTCACCGTCTAAAACAACATATGCCCAACATTTCCCTTAGAGCTGAAGAAATCTTTCATTGGGGCACTGTCCCGATTACTAATACGCTTTTTCTTTCGGTAGGAACTGCAGTTTTGCTTATTTTTATAATGTCCCTTTCGCGACTCAAGATGGCTCTGGTCCCGAACGGCTTCCAAAACGCCATCGAATTTTCGATTGAATCCGTTCTACGGATTATGGATTCGGTGCTCGGCCAACGCCGGAGGTCGGAAAAATACCTGCCCCTGGTGATGACGGTCTTTGTTTTCATTCTGTTTTCCAATTGGCTCGGACTGGTGCCGGGGATAGGTTCGATTGAACTCCGCAATGGCCATGGACTCGTCCCGCTTTTCCGTTCTCCAGCCAGCGACCTTAACTTCACTCTGGCGCTGGCCATAATAAGCGTCCTGGCGACGAATGTCCTCGGCGTAATTTCCGTGGGCTGGCGGCCGCACTTTTCCAAATTCTTCAATTTCCGCAGTCCGATCGGCTTTTTCATCGGCCTTCTCGAATTCATTTCAGAAATAGCCAAGGTGATTTCCTTTTCTTTCCGGCTATTCGGCAATGTTTTTGCCGGCGAGGTCTTGCTGGCCATTGCCGCCTTTTTGATACCTTATGTCATTCCCCTGCCCTTTCTTTTTCTGGAGGTTTTTGTGGGATTCATTCAAGCCTTTATATTCTCCATGCTGACGCTTGTCTTCATTGCCATTGCCACCACCGAACAAGAATCGCATTAATCCCGCACCCTTCGGCATGTAAGTCGCATATTTTTATAATGTAAAATAAGTAGTGTACGAATTCATACCGAGGGGGGTAAAAGGTCGCCAATTATTTACAAGTTATTAGTCATCAATCACTAATTAATACCTTCATGGACATCGAAACAATCCGGCTTCTGGCAACTGCCGCCACCATCACCATTGGCGCCATTGCGCCGGCCATTGCCATAGGCCGTATCGGTTCTCAAGCTGCGGATGCCATCGGTCGGAATCCGGAAGCGGCTCCCAAAATCCAAACAGCAATGATTCTGGCCATTGCTTTCGCTGAAGCAGTGGCGATTTACGCTTTAGTCATCGCCCTCATAATAAAATTCGTCAAGTAAACGCGAAGGGCTGCGAATAATCTTTGAATTCGCGAATTTCTGCGAAAAGATTTCGCACTTTTTCGCTTGATATTCGCAATACTTCGCTTCTATGATTCTATGAATGAGCTACTACAACAATTAGGCATTGATTGGCGTTTGCTTTTATCTCAAGCAGCCAATTTTCTGATTTTGCTGATTCTGCTGACTTTTTTAGTCTACCGACCAATTCTAAACATCCTGAAAGAACGGCGGATGAAAATAGAAGAGGGCCTGGAAAAAGCCGATGAAGCTGACCGCCGTCTCGAAGAAGCCGGTATTCATTTCAAAAACCGCCTGAAAGAAGCCGAAAGCGGTGCTTTGAAAATCATTAAGGAGGCAGAAAAAAAGGGTAAAGATGTTGAGGCAGCTCTTTTAGCAGAAGCCAAAGAAAAAGAAAACGCACTCCTAAAAAACGCGAATTTGATTATCGAAGCTAAAAACGAAGAAGCGCGGAAACTCCTTCAAAAAGAAGCTGTTAGCATCATTAAAAAGGCAATTAGAAAAACTGTCGAATTGTCGCCGAAAGAAATAGACGAAGCATTGATTAAAAAAGCCGTTGAATCCATCAACGAATAACGAATCGAACGCTGATTTACGAATTCGCAAATTCGTAATAAATTCGCTATTCGCTGATGATATAATCGTCATCATGAAATATAATCCCAAAATATATGCTAAGGCCTTCAGCCAAGTGGCGGCCGGCCCATTAAATAAAGATAAAGAAAGACAACTGATTAATAATTTTCTGGCTGCTATCAGAAGGAATAACGACGTTTCTCAGCTTAAAAAAATTTTCGAGGAAACCGAGAAAATTTTAAGAGCAAAATCCGGTCGGCGCAAAATAACGCTCGAAAGCGGACGGCATCTAAGCAACCTGCAAGGCAAACTCAAGAATTTTTTGAAAAAAGACGATATTGTCGAGGGAAAAATAAATCCAGAACTGATTGCCGGCGTAAAAATAACCGTCGACGAAGGGGAACAATTTGATGGCTCATTGAAATGGAAATTAGACAAACTATTTTCCTAAATTCAAAATTAAAATATCAAAATGCAAAATGACAATGGAAAATTAAAAAATCACTAATTTATCGAAATTGGATTTTGAAATTAAAACATTTTGCCATTTTGAATTGTCATTTTGATTTTTGAACTTTGCATTTTGCATTTTTATGTCTTACGACATCATCGAAAAACTTAAAAAGGAAATCGAGGGCTACAAGGACGAAACCGAATGGGAGGAAGTCGGCAAAGTCATTGAAGTTGGCGACGGTATCGTTAAAATCATCGGTCTGCCGAAAACCTTAAGCCAGGAAATTCTTACTATTGAAACCAAAGAAGGGAAATGCCGGGCTGTGACTCTGAATTTGGAAGAGGGCGCAATCGGCGCCTTGGTAATCGATGACTACTCAGCTGTTAAAGCCGGGGATTTGGTGAAAAGCACTGGTCAAGTTCTTTCGCTCGAAGTCGGGCCAGAACTTATCGGTCGAGTAATCGACCCGCTCGGCAATCCCTTAGATGACCAAGGCGCTCCCCAAAAAAGCAATTCAACTAAGCGCTATTTTCTTGAAAACAGAGCGCCTTCAGTGCTCGACCGCGAACCGGTGAGTACTCCCCTGCATACGGGCATCAAAGCCATTGATTCGATGATTCCGATTGGCCGAGGTCAGCGGGAGCTCATTATCGGCGATCGCCAAACCGGCAAAACCGCTTTGGTGCTTGATACGATTATTAACCAAAAGAACGATTTGCGATTTGCGCCGAGCGCCAAGCCGGTGGTCTGCATTTATGTGGCTATCGGCCAGAAAGAATCGAAAATCGCCAAAATCGTCGAAACACTCAAAAAATTTGGCGCCCTGGATTATTCAATTGTTGTTTCAGCGCCAGCGTCGGCGCCAGCCAGCCTTTGGTACTTAGCGCCTTATGCTGGCTGCGCGGTTGGCGAATATTTCCGCGACAAGGGCGAAGATGCGCTTGTGATTTACGACGACCTTTCCAAACACGCCTGGGCTTACCGGCAGATTTCTCTGCTCCTTCGCCGGCCGCCCGGCCGGGAAGCCTATCCGGGCGACATTTTTTATCTCCATTCGCGGCTTTTGGAACGGGCGGCGAAACTCAACCAAGAAAAAGGCGGCGGGTCCCTGACAGCTCTGCCGATTGTCGAAACCCAGCTCGGCGACGTGACGGCTTACATCCCCACAAACATTATTTCCATCACCGACGGCCAGATATACCTCGAAAGCGACCTTTTTTATCAGGGCGTGCGGCCGGCGGTCAATGTTGGCTTATCCGTTTCCCGCGTCGGTTCGGCGGCCCAGACCAAAGCCATGAAAAAAGTGGCTGGTCGGCTGCGGCTGGCCCTGGCCCAGTTCCGCGAGCTCCAGGCCTTTATCCAGTTCAGCGCTGATGTTGACGAAGCGACCAAAAAACGCATCAAGCATGGCCAGGTAATGACCGAAATACTCAAACAAATTGACTTGGCGCCGATTCCTTTTGAAAAACAAGTGGTTGCCCTTTATGCGGGTTTGAACAATTATTTCGACGAACTGCCCTTGGAACAAATTAAAGAAAAAGAAGAGGCCTTGTTGGAGTACATTGAAAAATTCCACGAAGCCGACATTTTGAAGCCAATCAGGGAAAGAAGAGATTTATCCCAGGAAACAGAAGAGAAATTGAAAGGAGTTATCAGACATTTCTTGGGCAAATAACATCATTTCCGAATCTCTAATTCCTAAACTCTAATCTCTAAACAATCTCAAATATCAAAATCCAAAAACCAAAACATATAAATATATTGAGATTTGAATTTTGTATTTGTTTAGGATTTAGAGATTAGAGATTAGAGATTAATTCATTATGCAATCTATCCAGAACATCAAACGCCGGTTAAAAGGCGTAAAGAATATAAGCCAAATAACCAAGGCCATGGAGCTGGTCGCGGCCACCAAGATGCGGCGCAGCCAGGAAATCGCTTTGGCGTCGCGGCCATACGCTTTTGCGGCTTTGGAATTTCTGGGGAATCTCTCCCGCCTTCGTGCCTACTCCGCCGAAGCAACTTCGGCTGCGAAGGCCGGGCAGGACGATGGCGGGCAGGCGCTTCTCGAAGAAGGTATCCCTCTACCGCCGCTTCTCCAAAAAAGATCGGTTAAAAGAACTGTCCTGGTGCTTGTCGCTTCGGACAAAGGGCTGGCTGGCTCATTCAACAGCGCCGTGATAAAAGAATTCGAAAAACATAATGCGAATACTGCGAATCACTATGCGAATGATGCGAATATTTATATCGCTGTCGGGCAGAAGGCGGCCAATTATTTTCAGAAAAAGAATCTGTTGGTCAGCCGGAAATTTCTGCGCGTCGGTGATTTCACCGCGGTCGAGGAAGTAAAATCACTGGCTGAATTTCTTATCAATGGTTATATCCATCATGACTGGGACAGAGTCGTTGTTTTTTCCACTCATTTCCGGAGCGCCCTCCGCCAGGAACCGCTGCGCCGTGAAGTCCTGCCGGTTGATTTCGAAAGCATCAGAAATATGGCTCTCGAAATCGTGCCGGAAACCGGGAGATTTTCGGAATTAAGAAAAGAATTCGCGGCCGATTCCTCTGGCAAAAATTCCATTGCCAAAGAATACCTTATAGAGCCGACTCCGGAAATCATCCTCGAAAAACTGGTTTCTCACTTAATCCTGATGGAAATTTATCATCTTATTCTCGAAGCCAATGCCTCGGAGCATGCCGCCCGGCGACTGGCGATGAAAAACGCTTCAGATAATGCCGACGAACTTGGTTTGGGGCTGACTCTCGAATATAATAAGTCGCGGCAAGCTGCCATCACCCGGGAAATCATCGAAGTAACATCAGGAGCAGAAGCACTTACATAATACAAACTTACGAATAACGATGAATACTACGAATATTTATTCGCATCATTCGCATCAAATTCGTATCATTTGCATTATATTATTATGATTGAGGTTGAAAAAAAATTTGTTATCACCGGCGAAGCTGAAAAAAATGTTGTCGAGAAAACTCTCTTTGTCGACGAAGAGGTATTTACCGATGTCTACTACGATACCGCCGATTATAAACTGCTTAGAAACGACATCTGGTTTCGCTCGCGCGACGGCAAATTCGAACTCAAAGTTTTTATCCCGGTGCCGGTAGACGAAACCATTGACCGCTACGATGAGATAGACGACGAACAAAAAATCAAAGAAAAACTCGGTATTTCGCCGCCAGGCAACCTTAACGAAATCATAACGGCTGCCGGCTATCGGTCTTTCTGCGTCTGCAAGACAACTCGCCGAAAATACAAAAAAGACGGGTTCAATATCGTTCTGGACGCAGCGGAATTCGGCGATGGCTTCTCGTACAAAATAGGCGAAGTCGAATTGATGGTCAATGGAGAAAACGGAATCAAGGAGGCGTCCCAGAAAGTAGCCGATTTCGCCAAGCTCTTCGGACTCTCGGTGGCGCCGCCGAACGGCAAAATCGTGGAATATCTCAAAGCCAGAGAGCCGGCTGGCTATCAAACGTTTCTGCAGATGCAAAAAATGAGGCAAGTAGTAAAAAATAAATAACATTATTCGGGTAATTCGGATGTATTCGGATATTCGGATTATGCGAATTTAAACAATATGAAACAGGGCAAAATCATTCAAATCATCGGGCCAGTGGTAGATGTGGAATTCCCGGAAAACGAGAAGCTGCCGGAGATTTACAATGCTCTGAAAGTTTCAACCGGCAACCGGGCCGCCTCGCCTAAAGGCGAAGTGAGCCTCGCTCAACAAGTTGGGCGGGAAATAACTTTTGAAGTAGTGCGGCATCTTGAGCCAGGCCGGGTGCGAGCAATTGCTCTAGAGTCAACCGACGGCTTGAGCCGCGGTTTAACAGTGGAAGATACCGGCAAAATGATTGAAGTGCCGGTTGGACCAGAAACGCTCGGTAATATTTTTGATGTGATTGGCCGGCCGCTGACAAAAAGGGACAAGGGACACGGGACAAGGGACACGGGACACGGATTCAAAAAGTTTCTGCCGATTCACCGGCCCGCGCCGCCGCTTATTGAGCAGTCAACCAAAACCGAAATTTTTGAAACCGGCATCAAGGTCATCGACCTGATTGCGCCGTTCATCAGAGGCGGCAAAGTCGGGCTGTTCGGCGGGGCCGGCGTGGGCAAAACCGTCCTTCTAATGGAACTTATCAGAAATGTGGCCGAGGAAGCATCCGGGGTCTCGGTGTTCGCCGGCGTGGGCGAACGGACCAGAGAAGGCAACGAACTGTATCTTGATATGAAGAAATCGGGCGTCATTGAAAAAACCGCCCTAATTTTCGGCCAGATGAATGAAGTGCCGGGCGCCCGGGCGCGCGTGGCTTTAACCGCTTTGACCATGGCTGAATATTTTCGCGACGAGGAACGGCGGGATGTGCTTCTTTTCATTGACAATATCTTCCGCTTTTCCCAGGCCGGCTCCGAGGTTTCCACTCTCCTTGGCCGGATGCCATCGGCGGTTGGCTACCAGCCCACCCTGGCCTCGGAAATGGCGGAATTACAGGAAAGAATCACCTCGACCAACAAAGGTTCGATTACCTCGGTTCAGGCAATTTATGTGCCGGCTGATGACATCACTGACCCGGCGCCAGCCACGACTTTTGCTCACCTTGACTCCACCATTGTTCTGTCCCGGGCTTTAACCGAAATCGGCATTTATCCGGCGGTTGACCCTTTGGCTTCCAATTCCACGGCCCTTGACCCGAAAATCGTGGGCCAGGAACACTATGAAGTAGCCCGCGAGGTCCAACGCACGCTCCAGCGCTATAAAGAATTGCAAGATATAATAGCGATTCTCGGCATCGAGGAGCTTTCCGAAACCGACCGCCGGCTCGTTGACCGCGCCAGAAAAATCCAGAGATTTCTCTCCCAGCCGTTTTTCGTGGCCGAGACCTTCACCGGCCGGGCCGGCAAATATGTCAAAAGAGAAGACACGATTCGCGGGTTCAAAGAAATTTTGGAAGGCCGGCACGATGATGTACTAGAGGAAAATTTCTATCTGAAAGGAGGAATTGATGAAATTTCTAAATCCTAATTTCTAATTTCTAAACAATCTCAAAATCCCAATTTCAAATCTCAAAAAACGGTTTTAAGTTTTGGATTTTGGCATTTGAGATTATTTAGAGATTAGGGTTTAGAGATTAGAGATTATTCTACGATGAAGCTCTCTATTTATTCTCTCAAAAAAATTTTATATGATGCCGAGGCCGAGTCGGTGAACTGCCAGACCGAAACCGGCGAAATCACGGTTCTCGACCATCACCGGCCGCTGATTTCCGCCCTGAAAAAAGGCGTGATAAAAATCGTTGACAGGGAGAGCAAAGAACATTATATTCCAGTCAGCAACGGCTTTCTGAAGGTTGACTTCGGAAGCCGCGTGAAATTCATAGTGGAGGAGTAAAGACGACTGAAGCGCTGTTCAAAAGGCGGCCTAAAACGCCGAAGGAGGTAGCGCCATGAAAATGCTGATGTACGACCATCTGCCGCGATGGTACGGCCTATCGTGGGACAACGCGGGACTGGCAATCCTTGTCTGGGTTCACCGCGAACTTCTCGGCCAGCTCAAACCTGTGAGGCCTGGAGCGCCAGCTGTTCAAGGAGTCTCACAGGCCTTCGGCTTCACGAACTTCGTCGGCGACTTCACAAGCAACTTCGGGTTCGATGATGCCCTCGTGCGGCAAGCCGAGGGCGAGTACATCGCCTTCAGAGGTGTAATCCCGAATGTCCGCTGCATTACCGCTGCTCGTTGCCAGGGATGCCGGGGGAGAAAAAAAGACCGAATTATTCCTGGCGACTCCTGCTACGAGTGCGATGGCACCGGCAGGAAACACGAATATAGGTGGCAGAAAGCCAATGCGCTCTCGGCGAGCTTAGGCCTACTCCTGGCGGTCATCGAGTATCCTCCTGATAACTTCACCACGACCGCCAAAATGGAGCAGTTCCTTACAGTTCGAACCGGGAGCGGCGAAGGGCATGCCTTCATCGGTGGCATGTACAGTATCCCGTTCGCTGACTGGCTGCGGCAACAGGAAGTCGGTAAACCGCTCGAAAAGATGATCTCGGCAATGCGACGGGCCTATGCCCAGATGATGGGCGAGTCGCGGGCCCGCCCCTTTGGCTTCCGGGCCTCCGTGGACTACCCGACGGGCTGGCTCAATGTCGATGTCCCAGGCGACGGCTGCGGTATCCATCCAAGTAGCGGACACTCGCCGGAAGTCGGTCGAGGGTACGAATTCTCAGACCATAACGTCGACCATCCGGCGCAGCAACTGGCCCTGCTGGCTGGCCTGGCCGCGCTTCACGACCAGG
The DNA here is from genome assembly GCA_964505005.1 of uncultured Candidatus Saccharibacteria bacterium. Classification (GTDB taxonomy): domain Bacteria; phylum Patescibacteriota; class Minisyncoccia; order UBA6257; family 2-01-FULL-56-20; genus JACQKU01. The sequence continues at coordinate 39,439 of CAZDFQ010000002.1, read as the reverse complement.
TTGACCGCGAACTCTACGGCTCTTCGTAGAGGTCGTCTTCCACCGAGCGACAAGCCGCGGCATAAAATCACGAGATTGTGTCGCGGCTTTCCCATTTAAACGACTTGATTAAATAATAAAACTTTGCAAAAATATTACCTGCTCTTAATTTCAATGTCTCATCAATGTAAAGCGCTCGTCATCCACTGCCTTGATTTTCGGCTCGGCAAAGCAATCAAAAAATATCTTGAAGAAAAAAATCTCTTGGGTGACTGCGATATCATTTCTGTTGCCGGCGCGGCAAAAAATCTTTCTTCTCCGGAAAAAGAATCAGAGCGGGATTTTCTCTTCAAACAAATTGATATTTCTCAAAATCTCCATCGGGTTAGTGAAATAATTCTTATAAATCACACTGACTGCGGCGCTTACGGCGGCAGTTCCGCTTTTCGTTCAAAAGAAGAAGAGAGGAGGAAATATTTTGAAGATATGGGACGAGCCGCAAAAATCATTCTTGAAAAATATCCCGAGCTCAATGTAAAAACCATTCTTGCGGACATTGATGAAAATGGAGTTATTGCCTTTCTAACTCCCTGATGAGGAATCGAATCGCTCTCTAATTCGCGCGAATTAGAGAATAGAAATTTTTATTATGCTTACCCTTGCCATTGAAACATCCTGTGATGAAACGGCTTTGGCGCTGGTCGAAGCAGCCGGCCCTTCGACCCATTCGATGAACTCAGGGTCGCCCCGAGGGACTGGAGGGGCGACAAGCTCAGGGCGAGCGGCCTCACTGCCGAAATTCAAAGTTTTAAAAAATCTTGTTTCCTCGCAAGTGAAAATTCACCGGCCATTCGGCGGCGTGGTGCCGACGCTGGCCAAGCGCGAACACGCCAAAAATCTTCCCCTGCTCTTCAGGAAGATTTTTGAAATTTCTAAATCCGAATCTCTACAATTGGCAGCGAGGAGAAAATTCACAAAAATGAATTTTCTCCGAGCGAACCGATTGATGAAACGCCGTTTCATTATTTCTAAACAAATCCCAAATTTCAAATCTCAAATTTCAAAAATTGACTTGATTGCGGTAACGGTTGGGCCCGGCTTGGAACCTGCCTTATGGACTGGAATTGCTTTCGCAAAAGACCTCGCGAAAGAATATAAGAAGCCGCTCATCGGCGTCAATCATTTAGAAGGACATCTCTACAGTTTTCTTTTGTCGCCGCAAAAGAAAGCTGCAATTTCTAAATCCGAATCTCTAAATCCTAAACGAAAAAATTTAGAAATTAGAAATTTGAGATTAGAGTTTCCAGCAGTTTCACTGCTGGTGAGCGGCGGGCATACGATTCTCCTTTTGATGAAAGATTTAACGCACTGGAGAAAACTCGGCGAAACACGCGACGATGCGGCCGGCGAGGCCTTTGACAAAGTCGGCCGCCTGCTCAATCTCCCCTATCCCGGCGGCCCGGAAATCGAGAAGATGGCTTATAAGACCTATAGGTCCAATAAGTCCAATAGGACTTATATAAATTTCCCGCGGCCGATGCTCAATCAAAAAAATTACGACTTCAGCTTCTCGGGCCTAAAAACCTCTGTCTTTTATTACCTAAGGGATATAGAAGCGAAACAATGCGAAAAGATTCGCGAAATTTCGCGAAAGGGTTCGCAAAGATTCGCTTCTAAGGCGGACATCGCTGCTTCATTCCAGCAGGCAGTCATCGATACGCTGGTCCATAAAACAATCAGGGCAGTCAGAGAATTCGGGGCGAAATCGGTTATTCTTTGCGGCGGGGTGGCAGCGAATAAGAAATTAAGAAGAGACATGAGACAAGAGACAAGGAAGTTAGAATTAAATTTTTTAGTTCCTGAAATGAAATACAATGGCGATAACGCCGCGATGATTGCCGCGGCCGGCTACCTGGGATATCTGCGGAGCAAAAACTACGAATTAAAAGCTCAAGGAGGCCTGAATATATGATTTATTTTCCGCCTTGTCTAATTGAAAAATTCGAATTTTACTGATATGACGCGCCATATCGCCAAACCGGCTGACCATCACCGCGCTGTTTATTTTACATTTTATTTAGCGGCGTTATGGATTATAAATTAATAAAGCTGAGGCCGACTGTTATGCCCGGGCATAACAGTCGGCGGTTCGCTATTAAGAAAAGCGGAACGGCAGACGTCTTGCAACCTCTATGACCTTTTCAGTCGGCAAAAATGAAGATAAAATTAAACTAATGACCAAATTGGAATCGCGCTACGAGCATCAAAAAACCGAGGAAAAAATCTACAAGCTCTGGGAAAAATCCGGCTACTTTGACCCTGACAACCTTCCTGCCCCTAAAAGCTCAAAGCTAAAAGCTAAAAGCTTCACTATTATAATGCCGCCGCCGAACGCCAACGGTTCGCTCCATCTTGGCCACGCGGTTTTTGTAACTCTCCAGGATATTTTGATTCGTTTCTGGCGGATGCGAGGCCGGAAAACTCTCTGGCTGCCGGGCGCTGACCATGCTGGTTTTGAAACCCAGGTGGTTTTTGATAAAAAACTTGAAAAAGAAGGCCGGAACAGATTTGCCATTGACCGCGAAACGTTTTTCCAAGAAATATGGGATTTTACCCAAAAAAACAAAAAAATTATGGAAGACCAGCTGCGGAAACTTGGGGCCTCCTGCGACTGGTCGCGCGAGAAATTCACTCTTGACCCAGACATCGTAAAAATCGTTTATAAAACCTTTGAAAAGCTTTACGAGGATGGCTTGGTCTATCGCGGCCTGCGGGTCATTAACTGGTGCCCAAAACACAAAACCGCGCTTTCGGACCTCGAAGTTAAGTATGTCGAACGAAAAGACCCGCTTTATTTCATAAAATACGGGCCGCTGACTTTGGCGACGGTCCGGCCGGAAACCAAATTCGGCGACACGGCTCTGGCAGTTAACCCTAAAGACAAGCGTTATCAGGAATACATCGGCAGAGAGATTGAGGCGCAAGGCTTGCTCGGCCCCCTGAAATTCAAGGTCATTAGCGATGAAGCGGTTGACCCGAAATTCGGCACTGGCGTCGTCAAAGTGACGCCGGCCCACGACCCGGCTGACTTTGAAATCTGGCAGAGGCATCGCGGTGAAATTCCGGGCCCCAAAATCGTCATTGATGAAGATGGCCGGCTGACTGGCGAAGCCGGAGTCTTCAAGGGCTTGAAGATTTCCGAAGCCCGAAGACAAATCGTCGAAGAAATGGAGCGTCTGGGCATTTTGGAAAAAACCGAAAACGATTATATTCACCAGGTCGCCATTTGCTACAAATGCGGGACTGTTCTTGAACCGTTGCCCAAATCGCAGTGGTTCATTCGCATGACGGCTGCGCCGCATGCTCAAAATCAAAAATCAAAAATCAAAAATCAAAATGTTGGAAAGTCGCTGCGCGATGCGGCGGTGGGAGCGGTGAAATCCGGCCAAGTAAAAATAATTCCCCAACGCTTTGAAAAGGTGTTTTTTCATTGGCTGAAAAATCTCCGCGACTGGAATGTTTCCCGGCAAATCGTCTGGGGCATCAGAATTCCGGCTTTTTACTGCCTCAACTGCAGCAACAATAATTCCCAGCAACTTCCCCGAATGGGGTTCGACGAAGATGTTGTTCAACAGGTTCTTAAAGGCAAGATCAAAACCTATCGACTTCGTGACCACGGCTTCAAAATCGGCGACAAAGTAATTTTTGAAAATTCGCAGACAAAAATGCCGTTCGGCTACGGAATCATCACCGAGGTTGAAGAAACCATTGTTGAAAAAATAAATTACCGCGACCCGAGGCATTACAAAACCTATAAAAATCTCCGGGAACTGATGGCGGCTTTCAAATTAAGGAATCCGGATAAACCGGTCACACCGAAAACCAAGGCCTATCTCTACGGTTACGAATTCCATCGTTTTTCCAAAAAAGAAGCGGCCAAATTGGCCCAGCAGTCGATTCTCATAAACCCGGCAATAAAATCCCGCTGGTTTATTGTCCGTCATGGCGAAACTGACTGGAACAAAGAAGGAAAAACTCGAGGAATCACTATTCCTCTTAATGAGGAAGGTCGCCGTCAGGCCCGCCAAGCCGCCGCAGCCCTTAAAAATAAGGACATCGACTTGATAATCAGCTCTGACTTGAGTCGCTGTCGGGAGACTGCAGAAATAATCAAACAAGTCACTGACGCTGAATTGGTTCTGGATAAAAATTTAAGAGAAAGAGATTTTGGCATTACCGAAGGCATGCTCCGAGAAGAAAGAGATAAAATGTACTACGACGAGCTTTATTCTTACGAGGGCAAACCGCCGGGCGGCGAGAGCTTCAAAGAATTGGAACAAAGGGTTTTAAGGGCTTTCAAAGAACATAAAAAAAATCACCAACATAAAAACATCGTCATTGTCACTCACGGCGGCCCAATCAGAATGCTTTTCAAAAACATCAAAAACTGGAGTTTTGAAGAGACACTTCAGAATAAAGTGGTTGCTAACGCCGAGATAACCGAATTAATCCTCAGCCAACCCTGCCCGGTTTGTGGAAATGACCTCTACGAACAAGACCCGGATGTTTTTGATACCTGGTTTTCTTCCGGGCAGTGGCCGTTCGCCACTTTGATGACCAGCGGTCATCAAAGTGGCTCAAATTCAAAAATCAAAAATCAAAAATCAAAAATACCGCGGATAACTAACGACTTTAGAGAATTTTACCCAACCGATATGATGGAAACCGGTTATGACATTCTTTTCTTCTGGGTGGCCAGAATGCTGATGCTCGGCCTTTACGCGACCGGTGAAGTGCCTTTCCGACATGTCTATCTTCACGGCATGGTCAGGGACAAAGACCGGCAGAAAATGTCCAAATCCAAGGGCAATGTGATTGACCCGCTCGGCGTGGCGGAAATTTACGGGGCCGACGCTCTACGATTCGCTTTGGTAGCCGGGAATTCCGCTGGCAACGACATCGTGATTTCCGAAGAAAAAATCCGCGGCTACCGGAATTTTGCGACCAAAATCTGGAACATCGGCCGGTTTATTCTGATGAATAAACCCTCCCGAATTTTACAAAGCAAAATTCAGGCGGGCAGGCCGGAGCGAAACGACGTGAAATCAGAACGCGAAATAACGCGAAGCCTGACCGCGGCTGACCGCAAAAACATAGAACAAGCCCGGAGAATCAAAGCCGAAGTTGCTAAACATCTGGAAAAATTCGAATTTCATCTGGCAGCCGAAAAAATTTATCATTATGTCTGGCACGCTTTCGCGGATAAAATCATCGAAAATGCGAAGCCGCTCCTCAAAAGCGGGACTGAAAAGGAACGGGCTGCTGCCCACCAAACCATCGAAACTATTTTTCTGGAATGCCTCAAGATGCTTCATCCGTTTATACCGTTCGTTACTGAAGAAATCTATCAGAAGTTTTTACCAGCCGAAGCGCAAGCAAAGGCGGGCAGGCCAGGCGAACTTCTGATGGTCGAGAGATGGTAGAGCAGAAACGGATTAACACGGATAAAGAACAGATAGCCACTAATCACTGATTTTAGTTGTCCGTGATTCGCGGCTATCTGCAAGAATCCGTGCCCATCAGTAAAATTACTCTATCAATGACAATCCTCACAATCATTCTCGGTCTGCTGCCGGGATTTGCCTGGCTGTTTTTCTATCTTGAAGAGGACATCCACCCGGAACCCAGGCGCTTGATAGCCAAAACTTTTTTAGCCGGCCTGCTGTCGGCAGTCCTCGCCTTGCTCGTCCAGTTAGCCATCAGCTGCGGCTACTTTTATAATTTCTCCGGCTGTTTTTCCAAAATTCAAAACGAGGTTCCGCTGACGCCGCTTATCATTCTTGTTTTTGCCTTTGTTGAAGAAATGAGCAAATTCGGGGCAGCTTATTTCTCGGTCGCTAAAAGCGAATTTTTTGACGAGCCAATAGACGCCATGGTTTATATGGCGGTGGCCGCGCTTGGCTTTGCTACTGTAGAGAATCTCGGCGCGCTCTGGGGCAAAGGCGGTCAGGCAATCATCTTAAACGACATTCTGGAAATCGCTTCGTTCCGCCTGGTCGGCACCACCCTGCTTCACACTCTTACTTCTTCCCTGCTCGGCTACTACTGGGCCTTGAGCATCAGAAGCTTTAAGGACAAGACATTCCTCGTCAACGGGATAATTTTGGCGACCATCTTGCATGCTCTTTTCAATTATCTTATACTTGCCTACGGGAATTTCCTTTATCCGATCATCTTCGTAATCGTCGTCGGTTTCTTCACTCTGGCTGATTTTGAAAAGCTAAAAACAAAAAGGATATAATATAATCATTCGCAGCATCCGCATTCATTCGTAGATTAGCATTATATTCAAGTGGCTTGATATAATGCGGATAACACGAATTCTATGCGAATATTGCGAAATAATATTATAATTTCTTTATGGCCACTTCTGAGGAAAAATTTTTCGAAAATTTAGCCAAAAGCGGCGCTACCGACCATCATTATAAAGTCAATGACAAGGAAGATGCCGCCAGAGAAGAAAGAGCGGTTGTCAAGGGCAAAAATGGCGACGAAATTGAAACTGAAGGTAAATTGACGGTTGATGTTTATCAGACGCCCGCCGAGATAATCGTCGAATCCGCGATTGCTGGCGTAAAGCCGGAAGATTTGGATATCAATGTTTCTACTGATTCGCTCACGATTAGAGGCGAACGTCGCCGCGAGGAAAGAATCAAAGAAGAGGACTATCTTTATCAGGAATGCTACTGGGGCAGATTTTCGCGCTCAGTCATCCTGCCCGAAGAAGTTGACCCGGAAAACGCGGCTGTCGCCTTCAAAAATGGAATTCTGACGGTCCGCCTGCCGAAACTTAACAGGAAAAAGTCGAGGAAGCTGAAAGTGAAAATAGAGTAATCCAATACAAATCTACGAATGACGACGGATGTTACGAATATTCATATCATTCGTTCTGTAATTAGTAGTATTCGTATTATATTTCTATGAGACGATGCGCCATTTGCGGCAAAGGTTCTATAATCGGCGGCAAGCGGAAACTCTTACGCGGGCATTACAACCCGACGGCCAAATCAAGAAAATATCCTAACCTGCAATGGACGAAAGTTAAGGGCCGGCGAAGCTTAATTTGCACGCGCTGTCTTAAAAATCTTCATAAAAATTGAAAAAAGAAGTTCCTTACAATCCAATTCCCAGACGAAAAGAAGCGGCCGTACCGCCGAAGGAAAGTCCTCGAGAAAATCCTGAAACGCGCAAGATAAATTTTTTTAGTCAATATGCTCGGCTTATAAACGGCGACAGGATTTTCGGCGCAATAGCCACTTCCATAGAAACAGGTTGGAATTCCTTACCAGCTAATAACAAAGAAGTAATTCTCGATTCTTTTCAAAGGTTGATAGAAGCGATGGAGAGGTATCATGCGAGTTATACCGAACTAAAAAGAGCTGCCAAAAGAGACCCTTCTTCCTTTGACAGCCTCAAGACCTATCAAAAGAGCATTGAGTCGCCGGATAAACAAGAAAGGATTCTGCATAATTCATTTATTGACACAGTTAACATTCTCTCGAGGGTTATGAAAACCCTCGGTTTAGACAACTCCTGGAGAGCAGACGAAAAAATATATGACCCCACCCCGGAAGGCACTAGAGAAAAGCTTAAAAAGTGGATGTTTGAAGTATTTGGCGAAGCTACGGAGTAATTTCTATAATCGGGGCGTAAGTATACCCAGGTAGCAGAGTAAAACTCGCTACGGGGCAGGCCCGGCAGTACCCCAACACCAGCGCAAAGCTCGGTGCGAGGTAGGCACTTACATCCTGACTAAAATTCAATGTTATCGAAGTGTAGTATAATGCTAGCCAATACCTTTCACCGGGCCATCGGATAATGGTAGTCCGTACCCTTGGGGTGGGTATAGCGGGCGTTCGATTCGCCCTGGCCCGACAATGAAAAAGGCTGACCATCACGGAGTTCAACTTGCCCCGCACACAATTTATTGCTGTGCGGAGTTCCCGGCACCCCGACCAAAAACAAAAACTGCCCCTGAGGCAGCTTTTGAGGTCCCGCCGAGTTCCCGGCTGTAAACCAGGTGGGTGGACTCAACGCCGACTCGCAAGTCGGAGTGCTATTGTCCTCCCTGACAAAATTATTTGATCCGAACTCTAAAGCGGGACCATAAATAATTATACCAGATTGGTTTTTCACAGCAACCTCCATTAGATGTAAAGCTATCTAACAGGACAAGAAAGCCCCTATTAATTTATAAAGAATGGACAAATCGACCCGACGTTATTTATTCTACGCTCTTGTTATTTTATTCCCGTTTCTCGGCGCGGCGGTTGTTTTTTACGCTCAGGGCTGGCGCTTAGACATAGGGACATTCAACATCGAAAAAATAGGGGCTGTCTACATCAAAAGTTTACCGAAATATGCCGACATCAAACTTAACGATAAACCGATAGAAAATAAAAGCGGGATTTTGGATTCGGGCACTTTTATCGACAATCTTTTTCCAAAAAATTACAAATTAACGCTCAGCGCCGAGGGCTATCTCGACTGGGAAGAACATGTTGAAGTCAGGCCGTCGCTGGTCTCCGAAATCAAACATGCTGTTCTGGTGCCCAAAACTGCTAAAAAGGTAATCACCGAATCGGCAAAAAATTTTTGGAACATCGGGGGGCTATTATTAAAAAATGAACGCGGAGAGCTTGTCTGGGACAGCAAAAAGTTAAGCGGCAGCCGGCTGGTTGACTGGAATGACAATTCTCAAAAAATTCTGACTGAAGATGAAAAAAATAAAATTTATTTTTTAAATGATATTTCCACGGCCAGCAGCCCAGCAATCAACCTGAGCCGGGTTTTAGTAAATTCAAACATCAAACCGGTAAATGTCAAAAAAATTCTGATTGACCCGGCTAATGACAACAATTTGATAATTCAGACCGCTAATTCCATTTTTCTACTCGATGTCCCTGCTGAAAATATAACGACGGTCGGAAAATCCAGTTCCACGCTTGTTTCATTTACCGCTTCGACATCCTGGCTTGCCTGGACAACCTTCAATCAGGCGACCGGCCTTTCCCGGTTAACCATTTATGACCGTTTTTCCGGCGGAATAAAAAACGAAGAAGTCGTTGTAGCCAAAAATGGGAAAATAGCTTTCCGAGACGATAACGAGTTGGGTTTGTTTCAGAATAACGGCGATTTTTATATTAAAAGGATAAACGAGAACCGTCTGGACAAGCTCGCCAGCGGCGCTAAAGATTTCTTTTTCTCAAAAGAAACTGACGGAGTGGCAATTCTGGGAAATGAAAGCGTAGAAATCTTTTCTTCCGGGCCGGAAAGCGGCTACTGGCGCTTCCGGCTGCCGGAAGTATCGAAAATAGAGCGGCTGGAGTGGTATCAGGATGGCTCTCATTTATTCGTCATTTATCCAGACGAAGCTAAATTTCTCGATTTAAATGATGAATCGCTCGAAAACTTCCCTTCAGTTATTTCCGGTAATCCAATTCGCTACAATAGACAATCGAATACGCTCTACGCTCTCAAAAATAATGAAATCTGGGCTTTGACAATGCCGAAGTAGTCCCGTAATTTCTAATCTGCATTAATCAGCGGCTATCAGCACCCGCCTGTCAAAAGCCTATTGATGAAGTTTAGCAAGAGTTTCGAAACAAATTCCAGTATAATCATTGCCTCTGCTTTCTTCTGCTAAAAGGCAATGGCGGGCAGGTAAATCAGCGTCTTCGGCTTGGAACATTGCTGGCAACGCTGATAGATGCTGATTACAGCAGATTTATGCTGATAATTTTGAACTCTCAGCGTTTTTTCCATTGCGGCGCCCGGCGGGCTTTCTTGTAACCGTATTTTTTTCTTTCCACCATTCGAGGGTCGCGGGTCAAAAATCCCAAATTGCGAAGCCGTTTTTTGAAATCAGGATTCAAAACAATCAAAGCCCGCGACAAACCCAAGCGGATGGCCTCGGCTTGAGCCCGCAGCCCCCCGCCGATGACTTTAGCGCTGACATCGAATTTATCGGCAATTTTAAGATTAGTTAGCGGCGAAGAAGCGATATTTTGGAAAGCCGCTGATTGGAAATACCCTTTAATACCTTTGCTGTTTACAAAAATTTCGCCTTTGCCTTTTTTGAGGCGAATCCGAGCAGTCGCGGTTTTCCGGCGGCCCAAGCTCTCGAAGTATTTTTCTGTTTTTAAACTAGCGCCAGCCGGCTGTTTTTGTCCGCTTTTTCTTTTGGCGGGCGATAATTCAGCTTTTTTTGCCATTTTATTGATAATTTTACCGAGTCTAATAATTTATTCGCAACATCCGTATATGATTTGTACATTCGCATTATCTCCCAAGCTGCTTGAATATAATGCCAATCTACGAATGGACACGAATGATACGAATAAATGCATATCTCTTGATAATTGTTTCAGTCGTTTTCCATAAAGATTAGGTTTTTCAGACGCCGGCTGTTCAAAAAATTTTTGGGCAACATTCTTCTTACGGCTTCGTGAATAACCCGCTTGGGGTTTTTCCGGAAGGCCTCTTCAAAGGAACGTTTTTTAAGATGGCCGACATAACCAGTGTGCCGATAATAAACTTTTTCTTTGAATTTCCTGCCGCTGAGAGAAATTTCGCGGAGATTCTTGAGAATAACCCGGTCCCGGCCAGGAAGCCGCGGCTCATAACCGGCTGATTTCTTCCCCTGAAGGATAACGGCTATTTCGGAGGCCAGCCGTCCCAATCTTTTGTTTTTGGCGTCAATAAGGTAGTCCATATAATTTTTAGCAAATCGCCAATCGCTAAGCGCAAATCGATTTGCGATAAACGCTTCGCGATATGCCTATTTACACGAACTCTATCACTGCTGTTTTCGCGCCGTCCCTTTTCCTGGTTTTAACCGATTTCATTATTCTCACATAGCCGCCGCTTCGCTCTTTGTAGCGAGGGGCTAAATCTTCAAAAAGTTTTACCACGGCTTTTTTATTATGAAGCCGCTGCCATAGCAGTCGTCTAACTGCCAAATTCTCCTTTTTGGCAATCGCAATCGACCGCTCGATAAGAGGCTTGATGGCTTTGGCTCTGGTTTCGGTCGTCTCCAATCGCTCATCCCGAATCAGATTGTTGACAAGATTTCTCAAAAACGAACGGCGCCGGCCGGTTGTTCGGTGAAATTTTTTGCCTTTTTTGCGATGCCGCATGTACAATTACGAATAAACACGAATTTCTAACGAATTTTCACGAATCGCTAATCTTTATTCGTGATTAGTGACGATTCGTCATAAATTCGCGTCTATTTGTTTATAACCTTCTTGGGTCTTCCTCTTTTCTTTGGTGCCTCGGCAGCTGGGGGCGTTTCTTTAGTTGCTTCGAATTCCTGAACCGTTACGGCGCCGACTTTCTGAAAATGGTCGTTCAAAATAACGGCCGCTTTGTGAAGGGCTGAAGAAGGGCTAATCGTGCCGTCTGTTTCCAGTTCGAGACGTAACCGATTGTAATCGGTCCGTTCTCCGACTCGCATATTTTCCACGCTATAATTGACTTTTCGAACCGGCGAGAAAAAGGCATCAATGGCGATGAGCCCAACGGCCAATTTTTTGTCCTTGCGTTCTTCGGTTGGAGAATAACCCAAGCCGCGCTCAACCGTAATCTCCATATCCAACTCGGCGTTTTTCGAAGTCAGATTAGCCAAGACGATTTCAGGATTAACTATTTCGACCAAGGCGTTTGGTTTAATATCAGCAGCTGTGACGGTTCGCCCTCCTTTTACTTTAAACGATAAAATCTGCGGCTCACTAGCGTGGACACGGAACCTGAGTTTTTTGAAATTCGAGGTTAATTCCACCAGGTCTTCCTTGACTCCGGGCAAAGTGGAAAACTCATGAGGTGCATTTTTAATTTTGAGATAGGTCACGGCCGCGCCCGGTAAGGAAGAAAGTAGCGTCCGGCGCAAAGCATTGCCCACAGTCAGACCGTAGCCAGCATAAAGACCTTCTATTTCGAAGAGCCCCCGATTCTTATCCTCAGATATTGTTTTGATATTTACTGTTTCGCTGAGATGAGTGTATTCCATGTTTTAAGCTTTTAGCTGTTAGGTGTTATCTTTTAGTGAATTTTTAATCTAAAAGCTCGAAGCTAAAATCAAAAGCTCATTATTTATTCAACGATTCGACCAATGAATTTATTTCCACCGGCGGTTGTTCGTCCTGCGGCAGGCTTATAATCCGACCCTCTAATTTTTCCTTATCGAGATGAAGCCAGGCCGGCGGCTCGTAGGTTTTGAGTGATTCGCGGAGATTTTTGAAAACGGATTTCCCAGCTGATTCCGGTTTAATGCCTATGATATCATTGGGTTTCACCAAAAAGCCAGGGGAGCGGACGCGTTTCTGGTTAACTGAAATATGACCGTGACTTATAAGCTGTCTGGCTTCGGAACGAGATGAGGCCAAACCCAATTTGAAAACAACATTAGCTAATCGGCGCTCAACTAATTCCAAAAGCTTATCGACGGTCGAAGCCGGACTTTTCTTCGCCTCTTCGAATATTTTTCCCAAATTTTTCTCATCAATGTCGTAAATCAATTTAAATTTCTGTTTTTCCATAATTTGTCTACCAAAATCAGAAGGCTGCCGACGTCTATGACTATGCATACCGGGGCGCTGGGGCCGTCGAATCAAAGCGCATTTCGGCGACTGACAGCGGTGCCCTTTCAAATGGAGATGTTCTCCAAGGGCCCGTTCTTTTTTTTCTTTGATATTAAACATAATGCGAATGATACGAATGAATTTTTATTCGTAGTATTCGAATGCCATTTGTAGATTAGTATTGCATTTATCAGACTCGCCGAACTTTCGGCGGCCGCGGCCCGTTGTGAGGGATGGGCGTAACATCTTTCAAGAGGACCACATTAAAGCCGCGGCTGATGAGCGAACGGAGGGCTGAATCCCGGCCACTGCCCACTCCTTTGACGAAAACTTCCACTTCCTGAAAGCCGAGGGGCCTTATTTTTTCTGAGATAACAGAAATTATTTTCGAAGCCGCGAACGGCGTGGCTTTCTTGGGACCGGAAAAACCGAGTGAACCAGCCGAAGTCCAGGCCACGACATTGCCTTTGAGGTCAGCGGCGCTAACAACTGTATTATTATAACTGGCGTTTATGTAGATGCGACCCCGCTCAATAGCTTTGGCTTTCTTGGCGCCAACCGGCTTAACGGCCGTTCCCGTTGTTTTTTCAGCAATGAGTTCTGCTGATTTTTGAACGATTTTTTTCTTACCCATGCCGTTTCAGTTTACAAGTTTGTAAGTTGATAAGTTATAAGTTGTTTTCTGAATTATTTCTGTGAAACTATTAAATTTCTTTTTTTCTTCGGCTTCGCTTTTGGCTATATCATTGAGGATATAAATTTTTTCTTTTAGTGATTGTTTGTTATATGCCTCGGCGATATTATTCGCCACCGATGCCGAAGAACGTCTTAATTGGTCTACGCCTCTATATTTCTCATCTTTAGAAAAACTATCTGTTAAATGATGGACGTCTATTTCTAATTTCTCGGCCATCTTATAAATTTTTAAATTATCCAAGCCAGTTGCCATAAACTCAAAACTTATAAACTTATTTAAGTTCCATCTTCCTCTTGCCGCTGCCAGCGGTTTTACGGACATTGCCGCGAACGGTCCGGGAGTTCGTTCTTGTCCTCTGGCCGCGCACCGGCAACCGTCTGGCGTGCCTAAGGCCGCGATAGGTTTGGAGGTCCTTCAAGCGCTGGATGTTTCTCCGAATAAGCTGACGGAGCTCGCCTTCAACCTGATAATTCTTTTCAATCCAATTTTTAAGGCGGTTAACTTCATCTGGAGTCAATTCTTTTGTCCGCTTGTCTAAATTTATCTTATTAGTCAAAAGCAACCGCCGACTTCTCGAGCGGCCGATGCCGTAAAAATAAGTCAAAGCAACCTCTATTCTTTTATTATCTGGAATATTGACGCCGAGCAATCTCATATTAGCTATTAGCCAATAGCCATTAGCGACTAGGGTTTAGGGTTACCCACCCCTATTGGCTATACCTCAGTGGCTATTTATCCTTGTCTCTGTTTATGCTTAGGATTTTTGCAAACAACATAAAGCCGACCTTGCCGTTTGATTATCTCGCAATTTTTGCAAATTTTTTTTATTGAACTACGAACCTTCATGAACTTATTGCAAATCGCCAATCGCTTGGCGCAAATCGATAGGCGATAAGCGCTTCGCGATATGCCGACTTATAGTCGCCTGACGATTCTTCCGCGACGGCCATCCGGTCCGATTTCCACCAGCACGCGGCTGCCCGGAACAACACGGATGTTATTTATCCGCATTTTCCCGCTCAAATGAGCAAGCACTTCCTGGCCGTTATTCAAGCGCACCCGAAAACTTAGTCCTGGCAAGGACTCCTCAATCGTTCCTTCCTGCCTGGCAGGCAAACCGGCTTTACGAAAAGCCCCTTCTTCAGTTGCCATAAATTACCATAGCCGGTAGTAGAAGCGCGACTATTTTCTGTTTGATTCTATCATTTAATCAGACAAATTGCGTGTCAAATAATGATGTTCCAGATAGCGATTTATTTCTCCGCCCTACTAACGGAGTAGCCGCGCATTTTCGCTGCCGGGTATAACAAGCTTGTTGCAAAGGAATCGCCTGGAGTCAACGGTGAAGATTATAAACGAATCAGCTGATGATTGTCAAATAGGCCGTAGAATCTCGGACTTAGGAATCAGTTAAAAACAATATTGATTTTATTGGGGGCAGTCGGCAGAGTGGAAAGCCAGAAGGGCCAGAGGGAGATTTTGGCATTGGTCAAATCCGGCAAGGCGAGGATGAGCTGTCGGGCTTCGCTTAGTTGGCGACCAGCGAGCTTGAGCTTCAAGTCGCTTTCCGAGAGCTGAGGACCCAAAATTCCGTCAGCCGAGACGGTGAAATCCATTTTCCCGCTATTAAAGTCGGGTTTGATATTGTTGTAATTGATTTTCAAATCTTGGAAAACTAACCGGGGATAATCTTTGGCAGCCAAATCCTGGAGAATCGCCTTGACATCCGTTTCCCGGAAGCCGAGGGCTCGGAATTCGGCTTCGCCGAAAACGCCGAAATTACCGTTCTGGTCGGTTTCTTTATTGACGACTAACTTGGTAATCTTAATTTCCGAGGCCTTGTCAAAGATTTTAAACTCCGGCGGTCGGCTGTTCAAAAAAGTGCTCGCCAAGCTGGCTTTCAAGCTCTCCGCGGTTTTATCCTTGGCTGAAGCAATGTCCTGGTCAATGGCTACTGGCTTCTGGCCGACAAAACCGCCGCTTGTTGACTTAAGAAGTGAACCGTAAAAGCCGTTATATTTCGGTGTGCCTTTAAATCCAGGGATGATCAGCTTGTCAACCGGACTGAGATTGTATTCCTCGCCAGGTTTATCAGCCGTGACATTCGCTTCAACGCTTGACGGAACGATTTTGCCGTCCTTGATGGTGGCGCCGGGGACAACCACCTGATTGTCCAGCCGGAAAATTTTACCGTCAGGGGTCATAAAGCGGGTGGCCGCCACGAAAACTTGAGGAGAGGTACTGTAGGCATTGTAAATGGTAAGCCGGCCAGTGGCTTTTTGCGAAACAACGGCTTTGCCCGAAGCCGGAAAAAGGCGGGTGGTATTTTTATCCTGGATAAATACTTCCAGCGGCAACTGGCGCTGGGTTGAGTCTATTTTGGAAAACATTTTGTTGGCAGAAAACGCGTTCTGATATTGCCAGGGTGTTTTTTTGAAACTAAGCCGGATTTCGGCTCGGCCAAAAACCAAACCCGCTCCCCAACCAGCCGCAATGACAAGCAATATGACTGCCAAAGCTATGACTAAAATTTTGAGCCCGCGCCGAGAAATTTTTCTTTTCCGCTTTTCTGGCTGGGATATTGCCTCGGCGGGCTTTCCTTCTTCAATCGCTTCGAGCCCTTCCTTCCCTCCTCTTAAGTCTTCCCCTGATTCTTCTTTTATTTGAATATCTTCCTTCAGCTCTTCCTTCTTCGGTTCTTCTTTCTTTCCCCCCGCACGCTTCTTGGTTTTAATCTCAATTTTTTCTTCTTTGGGTTCTTTAGGCCCGCCACCCAAGGGAACAATATCCGACAAAGTCCGCGGCTTAGCGTCCTCTTTAAAAAGAGGATGGCTGGCTTCAAGCCCGGCCTTTTCGGCAAATTCTAAAATATCTTTATCGACTGACTCCAAAAAAATAGATTTGCCGGCGACTCTCGCTTCGCGCTCTAAAAGTTCAAAATTAGATAACGAATTTTTCAAGACAGAACCAGTAGGGATGACCAGAGTAATTTTTTTATCCTCGTTCTCAAGAATCTTGCCAACTATTTTGGCAACCGTATCTTTTCTGTCAATAAAAATTTTTTGCATCTTATATATTTCTTATCGTTATCAGCATCGATCAGCCGATATCGGCATAAATCAGCGTCAAAGCAATAGACACTGCTGGTAAACGCTGATAAATGCTGATGATAGCCGATTTATGCTGATACCATGTGTTTTCTAATGAGGTGAGCCCAACCACTGAAGCCGGCGTCTGAGCCAATGATCTATCTCAGTATTACTCTTATCATAATAGAATTCGAAAAATGGTGCGAGTAGAGAAAAAATGTCGAATGAATAGGAGAAAGATTTTCTGGAGTCAAGGGCAAAGCCGGATTTCTCCAGAAATTCATTCAGAGATGGCGCCCCGAAAGCGCTTCGCCGTTCTTCCAAAAGCGGTAGAGGAGAATTTTCTCCGAAAATATAGATTTTTCCTTTTAATTTCAATTTGTCTATTTTATTTAAGAGCGAACTGAGAGATGGCATAAAAATTTTTTTGAAATATTTTCCAACTCTGGAGGAAATTTTATTCTGAAGAAAAATGAAATAAAGATTTCTGCCAGTTGCCTGGCTGACCAACCAGTTTTCAGAAATTGCCCCCCATAAATCTTTCATTTGCCAATCAAGTTTTCTTCTCGAAATAAGCTTACCGACCGCGCTACTATCAGCGGAATAGATATAACTTTTGTCGTCATTCAAAATCAGAAGATTAACGCCGGCGGGATTGGCTTTGTTTAAAGCCGTAAATTCGGCGCGACCGGTTTCGGTGAAAAAGAAATCACCGCTGTTTTTCAGAAATCGTTTGAGTTCCTCGAAAATCTGACGAGTGGTAAAGGTCATCTGAAAAATAATCCTGACTTCTTTTATCTTGAATCCCAAAGGATTAATTATCTGGTGGCCGTTGACCCGGAAATTGGTGACGCGGCTATCGGCTAAAATGACATCGAGTTCGTCAGTCCCGAGCTCGCGGCCGGCTTCCTGGCGATGCTGATTGAAAACACGGCTGACTGCCTGCGCCAAAAGATTCTCGAGTTCCGCCGACTCCAAAGGTTTTTCGGCATTTTCTCTTTCTAACACAAGAGGGATGACGGTCGTAAAGGCGAATCTCGGCTCGACGCTGACTATTATTTTCTTGATTGAAGTCCAGCGGAAGCGCCAGGGCGATTTTGCTTCTTCCAAACGAGTCCAGAATTTCTTGAGCTTGAGCTTTTTCTCCGAATCGATGCTTAAAAGCAGGCCGCTGACGTCTCCCGGAGAAACTTTCAGCAAAAGAAAATTTTCTTTGGGAAGTAAAAAATTCAGCACCTTGCTTATTTTATCATGATTGAAGACGGGAAACAAAAAGCGATGTCATACATATGACACCACTTAGGGGTAGACAGAGGACCGAAGACGTCTTGTCCCGGCGCCGAACAAATAACAGCTTATTACTCGTCTTCTCTCCGAAACTCTTTGCGAACCGGGTCCCATCTTGACCCCCACTTTAATATCTCATCATTAGAATACGCTTCTAATCTTCTGGAGATAATATTCATTGCCTCTGCTAATTCTATTTCCTCGGCTGCCTGCGGGTCTAATTCTCGCAAGGCATCCTTTTCCGCCTTTCTCCGCGAATCGAAATCTCTAGGGGTATATATGTTTATTTCACGGATTAATTGTCTAACTCTATCCATAAACCGCTCTCGATTTTCTTCGATGAGCCACGGCTTTTCATCTTTCCATAATCGCGGAGAGAATGGTCCCCTCTCGACATAAGTTATAAAATGCAACCATCGTTCATATACCCGCCTAAATCCATAGCGGGGTTCTTGTCCGCCTCGGCCGCTTAAAATATCCATCAACCGCTTAAATCTTTCTTCCCCGATTCTAAAATTCACTAAAGCCGTGTCCATCTTGTTCCGATATTCGCCGATTTCCTGCACTTGAAATTGCTCTTTAAATTGTGGGCTGTCAAAATCGGCGAATTGAATTTTTGCCAACGTTTCAGGTCTGACTTCTCTTCGAATTGTATCCTCTCTTGTCTTGGGAACATAAACAATTTCGCCGTCTACTATGAACCTGGCTTGCCCGAAAAGATAATCCTTCGGCTGACTGCGCCATCTTTCCGCGTCTTTGCCATAAAGCATATAAGCGCCGAATTGGGGGAGAATAAAAGCTGGGCCTCCGACGTTGACTAAATTCTTAGGCGTCCCCCTTTCCCCCTCTAAGGCGAAATCTCCCCATCCCAATTTAGAAGCAAATTCTCCATCTTTATCCTTCGTAAGAATGCAAACATTGGCGTTTTCGAGCCATCCTGGCAAGGACGAAGGGAGCCCGCCGCCGTCGAAATATAGTTCCAAAGATGTAAAACCCCGATATAAATCTATTTGCGCTTTTTCGCGCTCACTTGGCTCTTTTCTTTCCTGTATAGGAATCCTCTCAGCCATGGATATTTTTAAAGTTATTATATATTTTACTTGTTCTAATCTAAAACAGCT
This sequence comes from uncultured Candidatus Saccharibacteria bacterium, assembly GCA_964505005.1. GTDB lineage: Bacteria > Patescibacteriota > Minisyncoccia > UBA6257 > 2-01-FULL-56-20 > JACQKU01. The sequence goes on along the minus strand of CAZDFQ010000002.1, from coordinate 20,625 downwards.
CTTATTCTTCTTACGCCGGCGCCGACGGCTTCTTCTTTAAGAATTTTGAACTCGCCGATTTCAGCGGTATGGGTCACATGCGGACCGCCGCAGAATTCTTTGCTAAAAGCGTTCTCCAGATTCTCGCCAATAAAATACACTTTGACGATGTCAGGATATTTTTCTTTGAAGAAATACAGGGCGCCGGTTTTCTCGGCTTTTTCTTTGGGCATTTCCACGAAATTGACCGGCCAATCTTCTTTGATTTTTTGATTAACGAGCTCTTCAATTTTTTTTATCTCTTCCCGGCTCAATTTTCGGCTGAAAGTAAAATCAAAACGGGTGCGCTCAGGCGTAATATCCGAACCCATTTGCCTGACTTCGGGGCCCAAGACATCGCGCAGGGCTTTCTGCAAAAGATGAGTGGCGGTGTGGAGTCGGGTAACCTTTTCGGCTTCCTCCGGCGTCCGGGCTTTTAGCTCCTCAGTGCCGAGGATGAGTCCGTGACCGCCGAACTTTTTCTCCGCGCCGCGACGCGAAATTTCCTGATGTTTTTCGAATACTTTTTTGAACTCTTCATCGTCGATTTTTCCTCCTCGTTCACTTATAAGCTCTTTAGTCAATTCAAAAGGAAAGCCGTATGTTTGATGCAAATCAAAGACTTCTTCGGCACCGATTTTTCTAAGCTTATTAAACCTTCCCAACCCGCGCGACATCGTTCTATTGAATCTAAGATATTCCTCGTTAATCACCGAAATTATGTCGACTTTTCTTCCTGAAATCTCTGGATAAAAATCCTTATATGAAGAAATAACTGAATCGACTATAGGTGTTGGCCACCATTCCGGCAGGCCTAACAAATAGGCATAAACCATGCTTCGCCTCATCAGCCGACGAAGAACATATCCTTGGTCCTTATTCGAAGGGATAGCACCATCACTTGTAAGAAATATAACTGCCCTAAAATGATCGAGAACTATTCTGAACCGCCTAATATCTTTGATTGCAGAAACTTTAATTCCAAGCCTCTCCAACGCCTCTGACGTCTTTTTAAAAACATCAATATGAAAAATATCTGGGTCGTCGTTCGAAGCCGCTACGATTCGCTCCAGCCCGCCGCCGAAATCCACATTCTGCTGGCTCAATTTCCCGAAACTGCTGTCTTCTTTCTTGAGATATTCCATAAAAACCGAATTGCCGATTTCCAGAAACCGGCCGCAGTCGCAGTTGGGATGGCAGTTCTTGCCGAATTTCGGGTCATGCCTGACTCTTTCAAATTCGTAAAAAACTTCCGAATCAGGACCGCCCGGCTCGCGCGCCGGCATTTTTTCCGGACTGCCGGAGCGGCTCCACCAATTTTTCTTGGAGTCATAATAGAAAATTCTCGCGTTCTGCATTCCGAGCTCGGCCGCGCGTTCGACGGTCAACAGCTCGACGCTTTCCGCTTTAATACCTTTTTCTTCGAACAATTCTTTCCATATTTTTACCGAGTCATCGTCGCGCGGAATCCCGTTTTTTTCGTCGCCGCTGAAGACGGTCACATAAAGTTTCCCCGGCTCCAAGCCGACTTCTTTGGTCAAAAATTCGAAAAACCAGCGCAACTGCTCTTTTTTAAAGTAATCGCCGAGCGACCAGTTGCCGAGCATTTCGAAAAAAGTCGTATGCCGGTTATCGCCTACTTCGTTGATGTCTTCGGCGCGGAAACATTTCTGCGAATCAGCCAAGCGCCGACCAAGCGGATGCGGCTTGCCCAAAAGATAAGGCAAAAGCGGCTGCATGCCGGAGCCGGTAAAAAGCGTGGTCGGGTCGTTTTCGGGGATAAGCGACGAAGAAGGAATAATTTTATGACCGCGGGCTTCGAAAAATTCCAGAAATCTTTTTCTAATGTCGTGAGAGTGCATAAAATTGATATAATACTGCAAACAAAGATTAGTTCCTGCTCAACTTAGAGCACATATACATATGTGCTCGACCGAGCCCATAAATCAAATTTATGGACTCTGGCTTTTTGCGGATTTCGTAAGAAGACATATTAATGCAATCCTAATCTACGAATTCATCCGAATACTCCGAATAAACAAAGGGTTTAAGATTTATGAATTATGATTTACGTAATCGATGCCTTCTTAAATCCTAAATCTTAATTCTTAAATTAGAGCGTCATTGGGAAGATTTGGATGGAATTCGGATTGCTCGGATTGCTCATATTTATGTTTAAATTAAATTCTCGAACCCTTCCAGGGCGCCGATTTTGTGATGCTCGCGGATTTTTTCGAGGGCCTTGGCTTCAATCTGGCGAATCCGCTCGCGAGTGACGCCGAAAACCTTGCCGACTTCTTCAAGCGTGTGGGTGACGCCGTCTTCCAAACCGAAGCGCATTTTGAGAATTTCCCGTTCCCGCTCGCTCAAATCAACGATGATTTCCTTGATAAGGTCGCGAATCAGGGCCTGGGCCGCCTGCTGGGCCGGCGTGATGTTCTTTTCATCAGGGATGAAATCCGACAGAGTCGAGTCCTCTTCGTCGCCGACCGGCTGCTCGATGGAAAGAACTTCCTGGGAAATTTTCTGAATCTGTCTGACCTTGTCCACTTCGAGACCCATCTCGGCCGCAATTTCTTCGGCCAAGGGGTCGCGACCTAGCTCCTGAATCAGCTGGCGCCTGACCTGGGCATATTTGGAAATGGTTTCGACCATATGAACCGGAATTCTGATGGTCCGCGACTGGTCAGCCAAAGCCCGAGTAATGGCCTGCCTTATCCACCAGGTGGCATAAGTCGAAAATTTGAAGCCTTTGCGATAATCGAATTTTTCCACGGCCCGCGAAAGACCGATGTTCCCTTCCTGAATCAAATCAAGAAGAGACAAATTAGGGCTGCGGTTGGCGTAGCGCTTGGCAATGGAAACCACCAGCCGGAGATTGGCTTTCATCAATTTTTGGCGGGCTTCTTCCTCGCCCTTGATAATCCTCTTGGCGAGCTCTCTTTCTTCCTCTTTGACAAGAAGAGGCGTTTTGCCGATTTCTCGAAGATAAACCTGGACCGCGTCCGGCGCTCCTTTTTCGTATTCGGTAGCCGCGGCCAGTTCCGGCTGACCGACTTCTTCTTTAGCAAGATCTATTAAACCGCTGGTTTCCAGAACTTTGATGTTCGTTTTTTCCAGGCGGTCGTAAATCTCGTCAAGAAGGGAAATGTCTTTTTCTATTCGCGGGAAATAATAAAGAATCTCGTTGTCAGTCACGAAGCCGCGCGGTTTGCCCCGCTGAATAAGCTCCTGCAGGTCGGCCTCGTTAAGCTTCAGCGGTTTTTTCTTTTTAGTTATTTTGCCAAGCCGGGGTCGGCCCCTTTTTCTGAGAGAGGATTTTTTTCTTCGGCCCAGCTTAATTCGAGTGGGCGCTCTCGATAAGCGCTTCCGGAGGCCTAATCTCCGGCTGGCCTTCTTCTGACTGATTTTAATCTTCCTTCTTTTTTTATTTTTATTCATATCTAATTAATCCAATATTTCAGGAAACGCTTTAATAAAGAGGTAAATCTGAATATCGAGGGTCACCCTCCTCTACGATTTCAATAGGGGATAATTGAATGGGATCTTGGAAAGTAGAATCGATAGCGAAAAATTTAAGATTGTCCTTCCCTATCCGCATGCCGAATTTTCCATTCATGGTTTTAATCGGATATTTCAAAATCCATACCTCATCCCCCCTGATAAAACCGACCTGAAATGGTTTTGAAGATTTCGTCTCAAGCACGGCTATTGTTTTCCAGCTCTGAATAATTTTCTCTTTTTCTTCTTCGGGTAAATCAGAAGAAAAGGAATCCGCCTCCGGAATGCCGGAGATATTCACAGTTTTAGTGCCCTTCCACCAGGCTCGACCAACAAAATTTCTTTCTATCTTAATATTTTTCATCAGACGTTATATTGTTGGCAACTCGTTAAACTCCTGAAGCGCCTGGCGAAGAACATTTTCGTCGCCGGCCCGCTCGGCTTCGCGGACCGCGGCCGTCAGTTCACGCCGGCGCTCTTTAAGGTATTCCTTGTAAAGCTCTATTTTCAAATTTTCGAATTCTTCGAGGCCGGCGTCTTTCTGCTGGAGAACGATAAAATTGATTAATTCGTCAAGAAGCGGGTCAGGCGAACGGCGGCCGCCAGTTTGGAAAATAGAAAAAATCTCCCGATATTGGCCCGGCAAATAGGAAAAGAATTCTTCACGGCCGTCCGGATTGCCCTCGCTGATGACAGCGGCCAAACATCTTTGAGCCAGAATCTCCCGGCGGGAAAATTTTTGGGGAACCGATTGTTCCTCCTCGCTTGACTTTGTTATCAGGCGCCCGCTCTTCGAAGCCAGCTTCTCCATTTCTTCGGCGAGCGTCTTTTCGTCAAGGCCGGTGCGGCTGGCGAGCTCTTTCAGCCAGAAGGTTCTGGTCACCGGACTATTTATGTTTTTGATTTTTCCCAGAACCGCCCGCAGGTTCTTCAGGGAATCGCGGCGGCGAACATCGATTTTACCCGCCGGCAGGTATTTCTCAAAATAAAATTCAGTGGCCGGTCCGGCGTTTTTTACGACCTCCAAGAGATTTTCTTTGCCGGCCGCGGCGGCTTCAGCCGGGTCCTTGAAATTCTTGAAGATGGCCACTTTAACGCTGAAATCCCGGGCTTCTGCCAAATCAACGGCCCGCTCGCCAGCTTCAAAACCGGCTTCATCGCTGTCAAAACTGATTATCAGTTCTTCGGTCAGCCGCCGGAGAACGCGGAGATGGTCTTCGGTTAAAGCAATACCTGAACTCGCCACGACATTTTTTACGCCGGTCTGCCAGCTCAACAAAAAATCCATCTGGCCTTCGACCAGAAAGGCGCTTTTTTCTTCGCGAATGAAATTTTTGCTTTTCCAAAAACCGTAGAGAAGTTTTGATTTGTTGAAAATCGGCGTTTCCGGACTGTTCACATATTTTCCTGATTTGCCGTCATCGAATTGCGGCAAAACGCGCCCGGTGAAGCCGACGGTCTTCCCGAAATGATTGTGGATAGGGAACATAATCCGGCCGCGGAACCGGTCGAATTGACTGCCCTTTTCTGTCTTAAATGAAATTCCGGCCCGGAGAATGTCGTCAGGATAAAAACCGCTGTTTAGGAGATGAAGCGTCAAGGCTTCGGCCTGGTTCGGCGCAAAACCGATTTCAAATTCTTCAATGGTCTCTTGGGTCAGCCCGCGTTCTCTTAGATATTTTTGCGCTTCGACTGAATTCGCCAGTTCTTTTTGGAAAAATTTTTTGGCGGCTTCGTTCAGGTCGTAAAGCAGTCCTAAATGCTTGTATTCAGCCGGACTCAACCGTTTCAACTCCACGCCGGCTTTTTCCGCCAGAATTTTCAGCGCCTCAGCGAAATCAATGTTTTCATAGCGCATCAAGAAGGTGAATAAATCCCCTCCAAGATTACACCCAAAACATCGCCAGGTCTGGCGCTCGGGCGAAACCATAAACGAGGGCGTCTTCTCCTTATGAAAAGGACAAAGGGCTTTGAAATTCTTGCCAGCCGGCTGGAGCTGGAGATACTGCCTTAAAAAGTCGAGCAGGTCGATTTTTTCCTTGATTGTTTCGACTGGAGTGGAAGCCATAATAAGAGGAATTCTAAATAAAAAACGCCATCTAAACAAGAGAAGAGTATCTACGCTCTGTCTGTAAAAACAAAAGGGGGCGAAGTTATGGTTGAACTTGCCCCCTCCCCGCGCCGGGATCCGGGTTCCCCCTGCCGGCTTGGGGACTTTTATCGGCCCGCTGGTCCCTGCCCACTGGCAGGCAGGCTGGGCCGAATTACTTTACGAACGAGGCGCGGCCGCGCTGCCGAAGCTCGGCAACGCGCGCCAGAAACTCCTCGCCGGACAGCCGATTGCCCCGGCTATCCGACACGCGGAGTTCCGCCGCCTTCTGCACCTCGAGAGTGGAGCCGTGGCTCGAGTCCGGCCCTTGGATAACGAAAAGAGCCGAATCGCCGGGCATGGAAACCTCGGCTTGATGAAGCTTGCGGTCCCACGGCTCGTAGCGGTAGGCCTTGGTGGCCTCCGCTGCGACCGCCGGAGGGGGTTGTTGCGGAGCGCCGCCATTGACTTTCCGACTCAACCAGCTCAGCTGCCATACCAACCTGTCGCGCTTGCCCGTAGACAAACGCGAATTGGTCAACTTCTTCTTGATGTCGACGATCTGATTGGATATGACCGTGATTCTGGATACCTGCTTCTCGTCCTGCCAGATGAAGTCGCTGTCCTGCATGGGCGGCCTCCTTACTTCGTGTTTATCGCAATCCACCCTTTGACCTCAGAGAGAAGCCCCTTGCCGTCGCCTGTCCGGACATCGCGGAGAAGCCTGGGAGCGCTAGGAAAGCGCTCGCCTGCTTCAAGAAATGCCTTGGCGAGTCCAGAGGGAGTGGGTTCCCAGCTCGCCACCACTGCCCTGTCTTCGGGCTTACTGTCCAGACCCTTTTTGAGAACGATGACTCCTAAATGCGGGGCCTGCCCATGCCTTGCCCATTCCTGCCAGCGCATTGTCGCTAGCGGAATAGGCGCCTCGGGATCGAATTCCATTACCACGAAGCCGTTTTCCTCGCTCATCGTTCCCCTCCTTCTGGTTAAGCCCCATTAGAGCTTGGGTATGCGCTCAGTGGGTAGTTCTCCTCCTTGTAGACGCACCCTGCGGGACAGACCCACTCTTCCGGGCCGCCGACAGCCGCGCTGCTGAGAGGTGTCAGCAACGCCCCGCAGCAGGGGCAAGTGTTGACGTTTTCCCGGAAATTCTTCTCCTGCTCTTTCTGCGCCGCTCCCTCCATAGTTCCTCCTTCCGTGAGAAATGTGAGTTGCCAGCCTCGTTCCTAGAGAAACACTCTCGTTCGTATCCTAATATTCTATTATCAAGCTGCGAAAATCATCTGTTTTTTAAAAATGGACGATTTTCGGAGCTCGAGTAATCAAAAACCTCCGGGGCGAGCCAGGAGGTTTTTGATTTTGTTTTAATGTATTTCTAAATTCTATTTTCTACATTCTAAATTCTCATATATATGCCTCCTGGCCGCCTTTCAATCTAAAAAGGATAAACAAAACAAACAAAATAATGCCGAAACCGGTCAAGAACATGACTAAATTCAGGGTATTTGCTAATTGACTCATTAAAGATAATTTAGCAAAGCCCGAATAAATGTCAACCCCCTTGTGGAAAAGTCGATATTTTCTTTTGTTTTAAAATTTCAAGAATTATTTCATTGTGGCGATTTGCCAAAAAACATTTTTAAGGTACAATTCCACCTATGTCCCGGATTCTTTCCGTAAAAAATCTCAATATTGTTCTTGATGGCGAAACTATTGTCCGCGATTTAAGTTTTGAATTGGACGAGAAAGACAATCTCGCGGTCATCGGGCCGAACGGCTCCGGCAAGACCGTACTTCTAAGAACGCTCCTCGGTCTTTTGCCTTACAGCGGAGAAATCGAATGGCGGAGGAAGGTGCGTCTCGGTTATGTGCCGCAGAAGATCGAGGCCGACCGCCATCTGCCGATTAACCTGGAAAATCTTCTCGCCGCCAAGACGGATATTTTAGGTCTTAAGAAATCGGATATCAAAGCCGTCAGCGAGACAACGAAGCTTACGAAGAAGCTGCTGGCGACTCCTATCGGTCATCTTTCCGGCGGCCAATTTCAGCGGGCCCTCATCGCTTTTGCTTTGCTCGGCCGGCCGGAGGTTATTCTTCTTGATGAGCCGACGGCCAGCATTGACCAGCTCGGCGAAGAACAAATTTATGAACTGATAAACGAGCTTCAGGACAAATACGGCCTAACGATAATTCTCGTCTCACACGATTTAAGTGTCGTCTACCGGTACGCCACTAAGGTTCTTTGCCTGAACAAAACCGGACTTTGTTTCGGGCCGCCGGCAGCCGCCTTGACGCCGGAAATTTTCAAAAAACTCTACGGCGAAGAACACCAATACGTCCGCCACCTTCATCACAAATAAAATGACTGGAGCAACTTATTCGATAATTTTAGCCGTGTTCGCGGCCGGTGCCGCCGGCCTGGTCGGCGCTTTTGCCTTGATGAAAAAAACGGTTCTGGCCGGCGATGTGATTTCTCATATCGCTCTTCCTGGACTGGGGCTGGCCGTCATCTGGCGGTTCAACCCGCTCCTGGGCGGCGCCTTAACCTTATTTCTCGGCGTCCTCATTATTTCGCAGCTGGAACGGAAAACCGCGCTTTCCACAGAAGCGGCTATCGGCGTAATCTTTGCAAGTTCCGTAGCCTTGGGCGCGCTCCTTATCAATTCCAAAGAAGAATTAATAGACGCGCTTTTCGGCGGTTTCGGCAATTTGTCGCCAAACGAATTCATCTTCGGCGTCGCCGCCAGTATCTTCATTGTTATCGCTCTCTGGATTCTAAGAAATAAACTCATCGTTAATCTTTTCTCGGAAGAACTGGCGGCGGCGACCGGCATTAATCTGAACCGGCTTAATCTTTGGTTTCTGCTCCTTTTTGCGCTGGCGGTCCTCTCCGGATTGCGATTTTTGGGGGCGCTGCTGGCCGGCGCCCTTATCATCGTTCCGGCTTCGGCGGCGCGGCAGCTTACTCACAATTTAGGCTCGTTTCTCGGCTGTTCGATTTTGCTTTCGGTCCTTTCAATGCTCTTAGGAATCTTCATTTCCTCGGCTTACGGTCTGGAACTCGGCCCGACAGTGATTATCGCGGCAACGGCTTTCTTTGTTTTAAGCTTACTGAAAAGGAAAATTTGAGGGCGGAATCAAGAAACAGGGCATGGCTGTTTGACTCATTATTATTTAGCAACTATTGCTTCTATTTTCGGCTTTAGATAATCAGGGATGGCGCCGGCTTCCCAATAAATTTTCAGCCGTTCCTTAGGGATAGTAAAAATATTGCCGATGATTTTCCGGCAATTTTGGGAACGGCAGCGGCATTTTCGCTCCATTGTCCAGTCGAATAATTGGGTTGTTGAATAATCGTAAGATATTTCTTCGGCCGGCTGGATATCCCTTAACGCAAAAAGTTCGTTCTTACCTCTGATTCCGGCATTCGGTTCGCAGCTGTGATTGATGAGCCGTGATGGTTCGTCAAGGTCAATGTACAAACCCTCGCCTATCTGCAATGGGTCGTCATTATTTTCTTTGCCTTCGTGGACTCTTTTAAAAATTTCATCGAGCGCAACAATCTCGCCGCTTAAAAACCTGATGTGCTCGCCTTTTTTAATCAGGCGCGGCGCAAAAGAACCTGAATCAGCGACCGGCGAAGGTTTGATGATGAGTTCCATTTGTTCAAATTTTTGCGGGGGCGGGATGTCTCACTATCAAGACACCTCTCGGTTTCTTGCGTCGCTCCCTGCCTGCCGGCAGGCAGGCAGACGCTCCTATCTTCCTCGACAGGGAAACTCCCGTTTCCCTGACACCCTTCCCGTTCTCCTCCCGCCTCCTCAAAATTTTCACTTCGTTCAAATTTTTGCGGGGGCGGGAGTCGAACCCGCTTCGGGAGCTTATGGGGCTCCCCGGAAAACCATTCCCAACCCTCCCGCGCGATACGCGCACAGATTATAATTTGAAATTACCATCGTTGTCAAAACTACAAATCGATGGCAAAATAAGTCGTAATGTCAGGGTAGCTCAACGGTGGAGCAGGCGTTTCATAAGCGCAAGGTTGTGGGTTCGAATCCCGCCCCTGACACAATTGAAATGAGTTGCCCTTTTTGCAAAAATCTTGAAGTTCAAAAACGAACTATAGTTCGAAATAGATTTTCTTTCGCTTTCCCAACCAATATACCGATTGTCCCTGGTCATGTTCTGATTTGCACTAAACGGCATCTTCGCTCCGTGAATGAGCTGAAGCCCAAAGAAATGAAATCCATCTTCGACCTTCAAAAAAAGTTAAAAAGCGCCCTCAAAAAAGCCTTCAACGCCGAGGGCTTTAATTATGCTTGGAATGAGGGCTCCTTGGCTGGTCAGAATATTGACCACTTCCACCTTCATATGCTCCCGCGCAAGAAAAACGACCGGGGAGTAATGAAGTACGAGCCGAGAAAATTCCTCTACCGGCCGCGTAGCCGGAAAATTTCTCTCGCCGAAGAATTAATAGAGGTTGCTGAACTGATAAAATCGAAGCTATAATGTCCGTCGCCCGCTCAAAAGATATTAAATCCACGAGGCACCTTAAGATAGCTATTCTCGGTTTCGGCCGCGAGGGACAATCAATTTTGAAGTTCCTTCAAAATCGCGAAAGGAGGCGAAAAAAATTGCGAAGGGACACGAAGGATGCTAAAAAAAATGAAATTTGGGTTTTGGACAAAAATCCGAAATCTGTCTCGGGCATCGGCTATCAAGTATCGGGTGTTCGGACCGGCAAAAATTATCTGAATCCGCCGGTTGGCGGACTTAACCAGTTCGATATTGTTTTTCGCTCCCCGGGAGTTCCTTACAATCTGCCGGAGATTCAGAAAGCAAAAAAAGCCGGGATTGAAATATCGAGTGCCACGAAATTATTTTTTGAAGAAATAAATCACTCGCCGCTCGCCGCTCGCCGCTCGCCACTCGTTATCGGCGTCACCGGCACCAAAGGCAAAGGCACGACCTCAACGCTAATCTACGAAATTTTAAAGGCGGCTCATAAATCCCGAAACAGAGCAAGCTCGCTACGGGGCAAGAATGTTTTTTTGGCTGGCAATATCGGCAAGCCGCCGCTCGACATTCTGCCGAAAATCAAAAGAAATTCCTGGGTTGTTCTTGAACTCTCCAGTTTCCAGCTGATTGACCTGGAAACAAGTCCGGCTATCGCCGTCGTGCTGATGGTCACTTCCGAACATCTGGACTGGCATAAAAACCAGAAGGAATATGTGGAGGCCAAAGCCGGCCTTGTCCGCTTCCAGTCAAAAAAAGATTATGCGGTCATCAACCGCGATTATCCGAGAAGCATGTCTTATGCTCGTAAAACCAAAGCACGAGTTTTTACATTTTCGCGGAAAATAGAAGTGGGGAAAGGGGCCTGGGTGGAAAACGGCTATTTCTGGTTTTCAAACGGGAAAAAGGAAGAAAAAATAGGCCCGGTAAGCGAGTTGCAAATCCCGGGCGAACACAACTGGGAAAATGCCGCGGCGGCCATTACGGTCGCCAAAATTTTGGGAGTCGAAAACAAAATCATCAGGAAAGTCCTGCATAATTTCAAAGGATTGGAACACCGGCTGGAATTCGTGGCGAATATCAAAGGAATAAAATATTATAATGATTCGTATTCTACAATACCGGAAACAGCCGAGGTGGCGATGGCGGCTTTTGAAGTCCCGAAAATTCTTATCCTCGGCGGTTCGAGCAAAGGAAGCGATTTTAGACAGCTTGGCCGGGCAATTTCCGGCTCCAAAACCATCAAAGCCATTATCGGCATCGGCAGAGAATGGCCGCTGATTAAAAAGCACATCAAAAATCCCTGGATTCAGATAATTGAGGGCTGTAAAAGTATGAAAGAGATTGTCCGAAAAGCAGCGGCAGTCGCTTCGGCCGGCGACGCGGTGATTCTTTCACCGGCCTGCGCCTCATTCGATATGTTCAAAAATTACACTGACCGCGGCCAGCAGTTCAAAAAATTCGTCAAAGCGCTAAAATCCCATTAGAAGTCGCGCTCACGACGGAGTCGCGAGTCCCCTCGGGACCGCTGGCGCGGCTACTTCTAGGGGGATAAAATAAGAGAATGTCTTCACTAATAAATAAAAAAACGCTGGAATATTTAGCTGAACTGGCGCGGGTTGAAGTCAACGAAAAAGAAGAGAGAAAACTCCTGGAAGACCCGCAGAAAATTCTCGACTATTTCGAGGAATTGAAAACTTTGGATACTTCCAAGATTGAGCCGCTGACTGGCGGCCTGGAACTAAAAAACATTTTCCGAGAAGACGAAGGAAGAGAAAACCCCGAAGCAGAGCAAGCTCGCTACGGGGCAGGCACCGACCAAGGCGAAGGAGTTGATGCTTTCCCGGAAACGGAAAATGGCTTCCTTAAAATTCCGCCAGTATTTGAATAACTTATGCCTGCCTTACACAATTTAACAATTAAATCGTTCCACGAAAGGCTGCTGAAAAAAGAATTTTCAGCGCTGGAAATTACTCAGGCGTATTTTGCCCGCATCAAGGAACTAAATCAAAGAATCGGCGCTTATTTGTGGTTGAATGAAGAAAACGCAGTGCGGCAGGCCGAAGAAGCTGATTTGGCGATTGCCAAAGGCGAAGATATCGGCTTGCTGGCCGGCGCGCCGCTGGCAATCAAAGACAATATTTTAATCAAAGACCAGCCGGCCACTGCTGCTTCCAAAATTCTCGAAAATTACCTCGCGAGCTACGATGCTTTCGTAATTAAAAAATTGAAAGCGGCTAAAGCGGTTTTCCTCGGGAAAACGAATTTGGACGAGTTTGCCATGGGCTCGTCAACCGAAAATTCGGCTTTCCAGCTTACTCGCAACCCTCATGACTTGGAACGAGTGCCTGGCGGTTCGTCCGGCGGCTCGGCCGCGGCCGTGGCGGCAAATATGGCGTTAGCGGCTCTCGGTTCAGATACCGGCGGCTCGATAAGGCAGCCGGCTTCTTTCTGCGGCGCCGTGGGCTTAAAACCGACTTATGGCGCGGTTTCGCGTTCTGGTTTGATTGCCATGGCCTCGAGCTTGGACCAGATAGGACCGCTAACGAAAACTGTTGAAGATGCCGCGATTTTGTTTAAAGCCATTGCCGGCCGCGACCCAATGGATGCGACAAACTCACCACAAGTGGATACCACTTCAAGCGAACCACCGGATAAAAGATATAACGACGAACTCCTGAATCCCGATTTTCAAAAAATCAAATCTTTGACCGTCGGCGTTCCCGAAGAATATTTCCCCGAAGGACTCGATGAAAAAATAAAAAATGCCATTGAATCAGCCAGGAAAATGATTGAGGGTCTTGGGGTGAAATTCAAGAAAATTTCCCTGCCGCATACAAAATATGCCCTGGCCTGCTATTACATCATTATGCCAGCGGAAGTCAGCGCCAATCTGGCAAGGTTCGACGGAATCAGGTATGCAAGAATCAAGAATCAAGAATCAAGAATCAAGAATTTGAGAGATATTTACCTAAAACAGCGGGGTGAGGGGTTCGGGGCTGAAGCCAAACGCCGGATTATTCTCGGAAACTTTGTCCTTTCTTCCGGCTATTACGATGCTTATTACAAAAAAGCCCAAGAGGTGCGCCGCTTGGTTAAAAACGATTTCGACCGCGCTCTTAAAGAGGTGGATGTGATTTTAACGCCGGTGGCGCCGACGCCGGCTTTCAAAATCGGCGAAAAAATCGACGACCCGCTGGCAATGTATCTTTCGGACATCTTCACCATTCCGGTTAATTTAGCGGGGCTACCGGCAATCTCAATACCGGTGCGAGAAATGAGACGAGAAGCAAGAAGCAAGAAGCAAGAAGCAAGCTTGCCGATAGGTTTCCAGCTTATCGGCCGATGGTGGCGCGAAGCCGATATTCTCGGCTTAGGCCAGTATTACGAAAAAATAACTTCTCTATAAACAATCCGAATCTACGAATGTATCCGAATGCCCCGAATAAACAAGCGCTATTCGTATTATTCGGATGAATTCGGGATTTGGATTATGCGGCGACGGAGGCGCGCTATTCGGATGCCTGCTTATGGAGTAGTGCTTGTTGCCGGAGTACTGGTGCTTTGTTGTTGGCCAAATAATTCAAGCGGCTGGCCGTTGATAGTAGTCACAGTGATGGAGCTAGAGCCGGTTGAATGAGTGCCGCCTATTGCGAGCTCGCTGCCGACTAAGGGCTTAAGTGCGGCCTCGACTTTCGCGTCTTTGGAATTCTTCACATAAACAACGATGTTATTGGCCGTAGTCAGGGAATAACCTGCTCGGCCGCCGGTTGAAAGAATACCTTTGACGGTTACCGGCAGCTCGGCTGTTGAAGTTCCAACAATGGCAAAAATGGAAAGTTCGTTTTTCAACTCATTGATGGTGTCGTTAAGGGAAGAAATCTGGCTGGTCAAATTGCTTTTATCATTGGAAAATGCGCTGAGTTGGTTTCTCAGAGAGGAATTTTCCTGGCTTAAAGAATTGATTTGGTCTTGAGAACCGGAATTCTGATAATAGAAAAATCCGGCCGCGGCCAAGGAAGCCAAAAGCAGAATTCCCAATATTAACGGAAGAACAAATTGGCGAGGCGCTGTTTTAGCCGCTTTCTCGTTTACGGAAATAATTTGCGGCTTGTCGGCCAGCGACGGCTTTTGAGCCGTTTCTTTCGGCTGGAACAATGGCTCGTCTTTGGCGCGGAAAATGTCGCTGGTAACAAAAGAGGCCGGGGGAATTTTTTCCGAGCCAGCGGCCGGAGTTTTTATCTCTGGTTTAACTTCAAGAGATTTGACTGTTCCAACCGTTTCCGAGGGATTAGTTACAGGCTGAGCCTGTTCAACCGGTTTGGTTTCTCCAGCCGCTGCCGGCGACACCGACTGGCTGACTGCCGGGGATTCAACACTCGCCATTGCTTCGCTAACATCACTTTCCGACCAGCCGGCTCCGAGGAGCGTACTCTTCACGACATCTTTAGAAACGCCGAGTTTGAGTTGCTGGCTGATGTAATCTTTAAGTTGTTGATTAACTGCCATAAAACATATTATAACAAATTGTATAATAAGAGTAATCCCCAGATAGGTGTTTTAAATAATGCCAGCCAATCAAAAAATCCGATGATTTTAGGCCCCCATGCTTTAGCCGGCGCAGCCACGGCAATAATTTTCCGCAAATATCCTATCATCGCCGTAATAGCGGCTTTTTTGAGCCATTTTTTACTTGATGCAATCCCCCATTGGCATTATAAACTCAAATCAGTGAAAAAGTGTGACTCGCGGTTCGGCCTCAGTGACGCAACCGCCGCGGCTGCCAAAGAATGTTTCGTGTTTGACAAAAGATTTTTAAGCGACCTCGGAAAAACCGGCCTTGATTTTTCAATCGGCCTTTTGGTTTCTCTTTTGATAACTGAGATTCTTTTTCCGTGGTATTTTTGGCTTGTCTTTGCCGGCGCCGGCGCCGCTGTGCTGCCGGATGCGCTTCAGCCCCTCTGCCAGCTCTTCCCGAAAACGTTTTCCTGGTTCCAACGGTTTCACAAAGCCATCCACTCAAAAAGAAATATTGATGATGACTTCATTCGCGGCAATATCTACCAAGTGGGTTTTTCGCTGGCCATAATTATTATTTTGGTTTTAATGCGATAATGATTTTTAATATCGCCGGACTAACGATTCACCAAGACGCCGATAATAATCAAGGAGTTGAAAATTAATAGCAAAAAATTTGCTACCAGAATGGGTTTCTCTTTGTGAATAAGGCCATAGATGAGCCAGAATAAGGCTATTATTGCTAATAGGCCCCAAGTGACAATAGAAACGCCCTGAACGTTTTTGTAAAACCATATCCCGATGACCTGCGGCAAAATCACAAAAGGACCAGCAATCGCTAAACCATACATAAATTCATCAAACCATCTTTTTGCCTTTTCCGGATGAGGATAGGTTTCTAAATTTTTGTAGACCCGCTTTCTTGCAGAAAGATGGTGCAGCCCGTGATTCATACCAAAATTATACATTATCCGGCCGAGATATAGAATACCTCGCCGCAAGCAGCGAGGTATCAAACCGAAATTCTTCGGAGCTTCATTGCACCCCCCCTCGTTAAAGGTGGCGTCGGAACATAAGAGACCGTGAAATCCTGACGCCGAAGGTCAGGACTAACGGATTTATTATGCGCGGGCGATGGGATTCTCCGCCCAGAAATTGCTTTGCAATTTTTATGCAACGCCGGCCGACCTGCTCGATGCAGTGTATTCTAAAAATAGCTCGCGAGGGCAGGAAAACCGCGCGGCTTTGCCACGAAAATTAACAATTTCAAGTTTTTCTTTGGCAGTGAGTTACGTTAAACGTTCAGCCAACACTTAGCCACAACGAGGTACAATTATTCTTATAAATCTTTACTGGTGGCTCGCATCTCATTGATAATAGAAATTTTATCAGCGAGATGAATAATATCATCTTCCACCTTCTTTTGATCTTTAAAATCACCGAGCCGTTCATCTTTTTCGTTTTTCTCTCTGTCAATGGTCGCCGCATTATCTCTCAATCTTCTTAATACGAGTGATAGGGGTGATTCGTGACCGAAAAGTTCTTCTACTCTTTCTATTAATTGATTCATCCCGCCGATAATTTCCTGCAACTTAGCATGAGTGAAAAAGCCTATGAAGCTATCATGCGTTTCATTTACTGGTTCCCACGATTCTTCAAGAGATTGGATGAAGTCTTGCGCCTCGGCAAATAATTGCTGCCTATGTTCTTTATTTTCTGGTCCGTGTTCTTTGGCTGGTGTAAATTCTTCTGGTGATTTTGGCATATGTTTGTTTTTATTAGTTAATAATGAAATTTAAAAGTCGGCCTTTATGAAAAATTTTTTTACCCTGCGGTTTTCCTGCCCTCTCGACCCGAGCCCGCTGCAGGCGGGCGAGGGAAAAATTCCGTTCGAGCTATTTTCAATATACACCGCCAATTAAGATTTTGCAAGTGGATATAAGGAAAAGAATTTATCAAACAAAATATGGTTCGAGCCGATTTGTTTCAGAAATGTTGTCATTTCTGCTTTATTCCAAGACTTGAGTATATTTTCGGCTTGATTTAAGGATTTTACTAACTGGCGCATTTATACTACCAAGTTAGAACCTTTTTTGTAGAAAACGATAACTGAAATTTTAGTTGCCCCGCGCGCGGGGCGGGGCAGAAACAAAACCGAAAAAATCTGCTCGGGCGCAAAAAATTTATTTGGGGTGTGGGGCAAAAGAAAATTTTTTGCGCCTTCGCCGTTTCTTTGGCTTTTTGCCGCACTTTCTATTTTTGAAATTTTGCGGTATAAATAATGAAACTATGGATAAAGAGAATAAAAAAGAAGCTCATCCAATTATTTGGATTGTTATCGGCATTGTAATAGCGGCAGTAGTTTTTTATATGCTTGGATATTCGAATAAATCAAACAATAAACAGCAAAATAGCCAGCAATCTGCATCCGGCACTTCGAATCAACTATCGAACCAACCATCGCAATCAACTAATCAAAGCCAACAAAATAAAAATAATTCTTCTACCCAGACAGCTCAGCCGAAAACAAAAGCAGAAATTATAGCAAAGTGGGCTCCAAAAATCGCATATGTATATTGTGAATGGGATTATACTAATGGCACATTTGCACTAGCAAAACAAGGTTCGGGAACGCTCGCGAGGTCACAGGATGGCACTTATGGCGTGTTTACTAATAAACATGTTGCTTTTGATTCTAATACAAACACATCTCCTAATTTTTGTAAGATATATTTTCCAAATGATTCAAACATAACAACCGTATATGATATTAATCAGATTCAATATGATCCAAAAGGGAATGACGCGGCTATAATAGTAATAAAAAATCCAGATAGTTATATTATAGCTAATACGCCCTCCGACCGAGATCTAACTAGTAATCTAAAAAGTCTTGGTTGTTATATGGATTATCAACAAGATATTGTTTTGGGCCAAGATATTATTTTTTTAGGTTATCCAGATGTTGGTTCACCATCATCACAATTAACACTAAAAGCGTCGCAAGGGATAATTTCCGGATTTGATGGAGATTATTATCTTACTGACGCAAAAATAGAAGAAGGAAATTCTGGCGGTGCGGCGATTTTGATGAAAGATGATTGTATGTTGGGCATTACTACTTATAAAACTTATGGTCCTACTTATGAATATTATTCTGGGGTATTAGATTTGGGCGCCGTTCTGACCGCCCGATAATTTCATTTCTGATATGGAAAATTTTTTAGAAAATCATATTTTATATTTTCCATATTCTGCAATACAGAAATTTCTAAAAACACAAAAAGCAAGCTACGCAACAAAGGATTATGAATTTTTTTCTGCCTTACTTATTTGTGCATTTTGTAAATATCAGTGGAATAAAGATTGTAAAATTGGTTTTCCAATTACACTAGACTTCGCAAGAGAGTTTTCGAAGAAACAAAATGCTACGATAGAAGAGGTAGTAGCTATCTTTAGACGCGGAATAAATCAAAATTCACCAGTTGATTTTATCGTTGCTTCAGACGATGGTTGTTCTCAAATTTCGTTTCAAATAAAACGCTTCGGCATTGGGCGAAAAAAGAAAAACACGCAAGCTTTAGTTGATTTCCTAAATTCAAGTAAACTTACAAGATTACCGAAACGACATGATTTAGTTCTCGTGGCGACATTAGATTCTGGGGTAAATTTTAATGGGTCAGAATTTGTAAAAAATTTTGATTTCGAAAATTTTAAATTTGGAGGATTAATAATTTTTGGAGAAGGCGCAAAAGATAAAAAATTATTTTTTTTACAAATTATTCCAACAAACAAACAAGGAATAACTTTTGGCATTAACAAATTGCATTCGTGCGATATAGGTTCATTATCTTTAGAAACATAGATTGAAAGAAAAGTAGAGAATATGGTAAATTAAAAAAAATTTGTTGGCGGCAAAAAGCCAAAGAAACGGCGAAGGCGCAAAAAATTTTCTTTTGCCCCACACCCCAAATAAATTTTTTGCGCCCGAGCAGATTTTTTCGGTTTTGTTTCTGCCCCGCCCCGCGCGCGGGGCAACTAAAATTTCAGTTATCGTTTTCTACAAAAAAGGTTCTAACTTGGTAGTATAAATGCGCAATAACACAACTTTCTTGAGTTTCCCTGAAATTTTCCGCGGCGGTGCAAAGCGCCGCCCAATGCGTTTTGAGGGGGAAATTCGTTTCGCTCGGCGCGCTGCGGCGCGCCTCGCGGTTTGCCAAAACGAGGTTTCGTCGTTTGCTTTGCCGATAAAAAGAATTTTTGCTTTTAATTTTGGCGTGGTATAATTAAATTGCGACAAACAACCAAAAGGCTTTTTGAATAGCCGTCTTCGGAAACAATCCAAACTTTTTGGGTTTGTCGCGCCGAGGGCGGCTATTTAAATTAATAAAATTAAAAATAAAAATCTATGCAAAAATTCTTTTTGTATGCCCGCAAGTCCACAGACGAAGAAGACAGGCAAATCAGGTCTATTGAGGACCAAATCGCAGAATTGCGTGCCTTTGCCAAAAATGAAAATCTTGAGATTGCGGACATATTTATTGAAAAACAATCTGCAAAAACTCCGGGCAGACCAATTTTCAATGAAATGATAAAAAAGTTTGAAAATGGCGAGGCGCAAGGAATTTTGTCTTGGCATCCCGATAGATTAGCGCGCAATTCTGTTGACGGCGGAAAAATAATTTACCTTTTGGACTGCGGGCATTTGCAAACGCTTAAGTTTCCAACATTCTGGTTTGAAAATACCTCGCAAGGCAAATTTATGCTAAACATTGCCTTCGGGCAAAGCAAATACTACGTAGATTCGCTTTCCGAAAATACGAAAAGAGGCCAGCGCCAAAAAGCTAAACGCGGAGAATATCCGGGACTTGCCCCGCTTGGCTACATAAATGATGTAAGGACAAAATCAATTGTTGTCCATAAAAAGAGAAGCATAATTGTCCGCAAGGCATTTGAACTTTACGCCAAAAATGAGAGCCGGCTTGAGGATATTTCCGGCTTTTTGGCGCAACAAGGAATTACATCAAGAAACGGAAAGCGAATCAAAAAAGACAGAGTTTCGTTTATTCTTCAAAATCCGTTTTATGTCGGATTATTCCGCTATACAAAAGAAATCCATGAAGGAAAACACCAGCCGATAGTTTCAAAGAAAATTTTTGACAAAGTTCAGGAAATTTTAAAGCAAAGAGGAAAAATACGAAAGAGCAACAAAAACCAACCGCAGGCATTTTGCGGATTATTGCGATGCAAAACTTGCGGAATGATGATAACCGCAGAAAATAGAACCAAACATCAAAAGAACGGAAACATACACCATTATGTCTATTATCGCTGTTCCCGAAAATCAAAAACAATAAAATGCCAAGAACCGCCAATTCGCGAGGAACTTCTAAACAAACAAATTTCCTCTTTGCTTCAAAAATTTTCTTTGAAACAAGATTGGGCGGTTGAATTGAATAAAATGATTGAAAAAGATAAAAATAAAACCGCCCAATCTTCTGCCGCTTTTGTTCAAGAAACGCAAGAAAAAATAAAAAACATTTCTGCCAAAATCCAGCGGCTTTTGGATTCATATCTTGACCAAGTTGTTGAGCGCGAAATTTATCTTGCCAAAAAATCAGAATTGGTAAGCGAAAAGAAGTCGCTGGAAGAAAAAATTTTGACTCTTGAACAAAAGCGGCTCGGCTGGGTTGAACCTATGCAAAATTGGATAAATTACGCGCAAACCATAGGAAAAATTGCAAACGAAAGCAGCCTTTTAGATAAAAAGGCTGCTGCCAAAAAAATTTTCGGATTGAACCTCGTTTTGGCAAACCGCGAGGCGCGCCGCAGCGCGCCGAGCGAAACGAATTTCCCCCTCAAAACGCATTGGGCGGCGCTTTGCACCGCCGCGGAAAATTTCAGGGAAACTCAAGAAAGTTGTGTTATTGCGGAGCCGACGGGATTTGAACCCGCAATCTTTCCCGTGACAGGGGAACGATCTA
>CAZDFQ010000001.1:40627-222204 GCA_964505005.1 uncultured Candidatus Saccharibacteria bacterium | reverse complement strand
GCCTTGTGCTTCGCACAAGGAATTTCTAAATCATAATTTCTACAATTGGCAGCGAGGAGAAAGTAAATGAATTATACATTTATTTTCGCTGAGCGAACCAATTGATAAAATTAAAATTTTATTATTTCTAAGCAAATCCAAAATCCAAATGACTAAAATTCGAAAAAGCTTTGATATTCGAGTTTCGAATTTGGAATTTGTTTAGGATTTAGGATTTTGAGATAGCGAAACTTTGTTTCGCCAATTGGTTCGCTCGGATAAAATTCATCTTTTGCGAATTTTCTCCTCGCTGCCAATTGTAGGATTTCCTCGCGCGGAGCGCGAGGCAGGGCGCAGCGAAAGTTTCTCTAGCGACTGTTTACCAAAAACACAGCTCCCTGCTAACTCGCAAGAGGATGTATAGGGGGTGACGCCTGACCGATGCGAGAAGGTCAAGGTTCTCGGTCGCTTCGCGACCGAAGCTCAAATTTCAAAGCTCAAATGTCAAATTTGACATTTGGATTTTGTCATTTGGATTTCGGCCGCGGAGCGGCTGAAGGACTCAAGCCCTCGTCAATGTCAGCTCTAACTATAAGAGTTCTAAGGTAGCGCAATTCCTTTCCGGGTAAGTTCCGGAGCGCACGAAAGGCGTAACGACTGGAGAACTGTCTCAACGATGAGCTCGGTGAAAATGCGATTCCCGTGAAGACGCGGGATACCTGCAGCGGGACGAAAAGACCCCGGAAGCTTTACTGCAGCTTGGTATTGGCTTTAGGGCTTTGATGCGTAGTGTAGTGGCGAGCCTTTGAAGCTCCGCTTTCGGGCGGAGTGGAGGCGACAATGAAACAGCCATCTTCAAAGTTTTAAAATCTAATCCCGACGGCAAAAACGTCGGGAGACAGTGCTTGGTGGGCAGTTTAAATGGGGCGTTTTCCTCCAAAAGAGTAACGGAGGAGTCTATCAAGGTCGGCTTAGCCCGGATGGAAACCGGGCTGGACGCATAAAGGCAAAAGCCGGCTTAACTGCAAGACCCACAAGTCGAGCAGGTGCGAAAGCAGAGCTTAGTGACCCGACCACGATGCGTGCGTAGCACGCGGCACGGCGCAAAGCGCAAAAATAGCGAATCGTGTTAGACGATTTGCGATAAGCGCTAAACGATTTGCCGCGCGCTGCGCGCGCTCTTCATAGAAAGGTGGGAGACATCGGCTAAAAGCTACTCCGGGGATAGACCCTGTAATAAGGGTTTGTTGTCCAACTCCGCAGTAATGCGGAGATAGCCCCGATAGTAGAGCAAAGAAAGCTCACTACGGGGCAGGTACGGCTTATAACGGTGAACCTAAAGACGGTCTTTCCCAAAAGGCCTGTCTGCCGACAGGCAGGGTTTTCGTTTTTTAGGAATACCGTGGGAAGTCGCCGACGCACATAAACATAATAAGTTATGTGCGCGGTTGACCCCGTAACGACTTAATTCGAAAGAATTGGAGTAGGGAAATGCGACAATTATTTCTCTGCTAATACGCCGTCACCTATCAGCAAAGCCACGCTATGGTTTTGAAACCTACGGCGGGCGATAGGTTGAAGATATAGTCTAATTGCGTAACTTTGTTCGGTTCGCGACTTAATCTCAAATGTCATTCGTATCATTCGGATGGATTCGTAGATTTGGATTGCGGAAGCGAGCGAAGCGAGCGATTGAACAGGCTGGTGAGGTCCGAGAGTCCCTATCGACGACCTCGCTCGGCACCTCGATGTCGGCTCGCCCTAGCGCGGGGCTGGAGAAGGTCCCAAGCGTTTGGCTGTTCGCCAATTAAAAGGGCACGTGAGCTGGGTTCAGACCGTCAACAAAGAACCCTTAACGATAATCGAACGCGGCGGCTTCCTCGCGAAAGCGAGGTCGGATAAATCGACTCATATCGGTGGAGTCCTATTTGTCCCGCAAGGGCGGGACACGCGGAAAAACGCGGATCAAACGCGGATTGACGCGGAAACTTTACAAATGACCTGGGTTTAATAGGATAATACCGAGGGAAGTCGTGCAAAATGGACAAAAAATTCGAGAATTCCAAATTGAGCTGGTGTAAAGATTAGCTAAAAGCGCTATTGCAAAAGCTCATCGCTGGCAACTATCACAAAACCGCAGAAGTGGTTTTCGATCACGTTGCCCATACTGGAGTTGAGAGCGGTCTCAGCAAAAACCTTAAACAAGAGCCAGCTTTGGAAGAGTTTTTGTCCACCAAATAAATTGTTGCATTGACCCCGTAGAGACTTGCTCTTCTTAGAAGAGCAGATGGGATAGAAAATCCCATAACACGTCGATCCCCCGTAAAATCGCTAACACGATCACGGGATGGTGGTATAGTCCAAGCCACTAGTAATAGTGGAGCTAGTATCAATTCGTATCATTCGCGTGCATTCGTAGATTCGCATCGCGTAGTGAACGAAGTGAACATGCGTGAGACAGGTCGGTCTCTATCTGCTGCAGGCGTTGACGCTTGAGAGGAGTTGACCCTAGTAAACAACATTGCTACTTCGCGCAGTAATGCGCGATGACAATTCGGCTAATAACGGTGAAATCTTATAGCGTGTCGGTTTATTGATAACCATATCGTTCACAGTCCTTGCGAATATGGTTCAATTTACTTGAGGACCGTAAACGTTATAAGATAATACCGTGGGAAGTCGATCCAAAGTCAATCTTGCTTACATCGCCGGTTTTCTTGATGGCGATGGAAGTTTGATGATTCAAATAAAGAAGCGATCCGAATCGAATACCGGCGGGAAACGATTCATGTTGACTATCTGCTTTTATCAGGATAGTCGGCATGAGAAACCGCTTTTCTGGATTCGCGATCAGCTGGGAATAGGATACATTTCGAGGAGGAACGATGGTATAACCGAACTACGTATCAACGGTTATGCGCGAGTTCGAAAAATCCTTGAAAGACTTCTGCCGTACCTTCGTTTCAAAAAGAGGCAAGCCCACGCCATTATTGAGGCGGCGGAGTTGTTGCATCGATTGAAGCAAGGAACGGAATTAAAAGAAAGATTAATTCCCAAAATTCTGATTGTGCAATCGGAAAACTATACGACTCGGAGGAAACGATCGGAAAAGGAATTAAGGAAGATTTTGGGTTTGACCCCGTAACGACTTGTGTTCGGCGTCAGCCGAACCGGAATAGAGTCTGTAGATTCTGTTGATATGCCGATGCCGCACTTTTCGGGAATTCCCGAAGAACGGTAAAGATATAGTCTATGCACATGGCGACATGTGAGTACATGACGAGAGGACTGGGTTGAACGAACCTCTGGTGTACCGGCTTTGGTACCAACTGAAGTGCCGGGTAGCTATGTTCGGAAGGGATAAGCGCTGAAAGCATCTAAGCGCGAAGCCCACCTCAAGATTAGGCGTCCCAGTGTGTAGCACTGGGTTGCGAAGAAATGCGAAAAGTTTTCGCGAAAGTTCGCGAAATTTATATTCGCAATAATTCGCATACCAGCGCTGCGCGCTGGAAGGTTTCGTGGGAGATTACCACGTAAAAGCCTTGTGCTTCGCACAAGGAATTTCTAAATCATAATTTCTACAATTGGCAGCGAGGAGAAAGTAAATGAATTATACATTTATTTTCGCTGAGCGAACCAATTGATAAAATTAAAATTTTATTATTTCTAAGCAAATCCAAAATCCAAATGACTAAAATTCGAAAAAGCTTTGATATTCGAGTTTCGAATTTGGAATTTGTTTAGGATTTAGGATTTTGAGATAGCGAAACTTTGTTTCGCCAATTGGTTCGCTCGGATAAAATTCATCTTTTGCGAATTTTCTCCTCGCTGCCAATTGTAGGATTTCCTCGCGCGGAGCGCGAGGCGAATAGGCTTCAGGTGTAAGATCCGCAAGGATTTTAGCCAAGAAGTACTAATAACCTAATCGCCAACTCTGCCTGTCCGCGACGCAGGCATCCCAATGCTGACTTCTTAAAAATCTATAAACGATAAAATACTGCATTGTTCTGTTCCGGTATTCTATTGTAACACGTCTCGCTTCTTCCTCCCGCACTGAAATTTTCTCTAGCGGTCTCCTCGTGATTTAACCTAGTATGACCTACCCCTCCCCATTCCGAACAGGGAAGTAAAAGTGCTAGGTGCTGATGATACTCTCTGGTTCGCCGGAGGGGAAAGTAAGCTTTGCGGGGATACTATTGGAGAAAATTTGGTGCGGGATTTTGTTTTTGTAATCTCGCTCCGCCCGAAAACGAAAACTACAACATTCCGAACTGCGCTAGTCAGTATGTTAAAATAAAAACAATGTCGAAAACCCTAAAACAATTGATTTACGGACTTTTTTATATCTTTATTTTAAGCGGAATAATTTCGGGGATTTATTTCGTTTTTTTGAAACCGGCGCCGAGTTGTTTCGACAATGTTCAGAATCAGGGTGAACAGGGGATTGACTGCGGCGGCCCTTGCTCCAAGGTTTGCATTCCCTTGAATCTAAAACCTATCGAAATAAGCGGTCAGCCGCAGGTTTTTCATCCCTCGCCATCGTCTTTAAATGTGTTGGCGAAGATTCAGAATCCTAATTCTGATTACGCGGCCAAAAGTTTTGTTTATACTTTCAAGTTTTATGATAACAACGGTAATGCTTTAGGAGAATCGCAAGGCGAGTCGTTTATCTACGCTTCAGAAAGAAAATATTTGACCGTTTTCAATCTTTCTCTTCCTTCAGTTGAGCGTCTGAGAAGAGTTGAATTAGCTATTGATAATCCGGAATGGCTGCCGGCAAATTCTTTCAAAAACCCCCAGCTTAATATTCAAAGCAAAGAGGCAAAAGAATCAGGGCAAAAAGTATTTCAGGTCGATGGTCGTTTTACGAATAATGACACGGTTCTGTTGCCGAAAGTCGAAGTCTTGGCGATTTTTTACAGCAAATTCGGTTTCATCGGCGGCGTATCCAAAAATGAAATTGATAATGTCTCACCGGGAGAAAGTCGGACCTTCTCGATTATTCATCCATCGATTCCAAATATCGACTTGCCCCGGACTGAGATTTTCCTGTTTGCCAAGAGACCTAGTTTTTAGTAAAGCACAGCAAAATCAGCATAAATCTGCCAAAATCAGCACCCGCCTGCCAAAGCCTGTTGGCGAAATTCAGCAGAGATTTCAAAATAATTTCCAATAATCAGTTTCTCCGTCTGTTTCGCAAAAAGGCAAATGGCGGGCAGGTAAATCAGCGTCAAAAACTTTTTCATCACCTGTAATACTGATGAAAGATGAAATTAGGATGAAAAGCATTTTCTTACCGCTCGCAATCATTCTTGTTTTTAGCGGAGTAATTTTATCGGATATATCGCCGAAATTTTTTTATAAGCAGCTTCTGTTTATCGGCCTCGGTTTTTTGATGATATTCCTTTTTAGGAATTTTGATTGGCATAATTTGTTTCGTTATCGTTCAATAATCATTATTCTCTATGCCTTGTCAATTACTTTTTTGGTTTTGGTTCTTTTTCTCAGCCCGGCAATCAGAAATGTCCAGAGCTGGTTGATCTTGGGCTCACTGAGTTTCCAGCCGGCTGAACTCGCCAAAGTCAGCTTGATTCTTCTTTATGCCGAATATTTCAGTCGTCGGCACTTAGCCGTGGCTCGGTGGAAAATCATTTTCACATCATTTTTATTTTTCATCGTGCCGGCGGTTCTGGTGGCGATTCAGCCAGCCCTGGGGTCGGCTCTGGTCTTTTTCGGAATCTGGTTCGGCTTTTTGCTTTCTAGCGGCTTGCCAAGAGATAAGGTAATTATTTCGCTCATAGTTTTTGCCGCGGCCGCTTTTTTCATGTGGAATTGGGGGCTCAAAGATTACCAGCGGTCGAGAATAGTTCATTTTTTTTATCCGGAGAAAAATTTACTGGGAGTAAATTATAGCGTCACTCAATCAAAAATTGCCATTGGCTCAGCCGGGCTTTGGGGTAAAGGCTACGGCCAGGGGTCGCAGACAAAATTGGGATTTTTGACTGAACCAGCCAATGATTTCATTTTGGCGGCCCTTATTGAAGAATGGGGATTGACTGGCGGATTTATTGTGATTATTTCCTTTCTCGGCCTTATTTTCCAGATTTTGAAAAAAGGACTGGTGGCGCACCGGAATTTCGAGAAATTTTTCTGCCTCGGCACGGCAATAACCTTCAGTATCCAGTTTTTTCTGAACACTGGCTCAACCCTCGGTTTGCTGCCGGTTGTCGGCTTGCCATTCCCGTTTTTGAGCTATGGCGGGTCGAATATTTTGACAAGTTTCTTCCTTTTGGCTATCATCGTCGCTGCTTAACAAGGCAGAGTCAGTCGGCTATTTAGTAAAGGGGAATGGACTCGATTTCCAATCATAAAAAAATAATTATTTACGGCTCAGCTCTGGTTTTACTATTCATCTTTGTAATTTATTTTCTTCAGGGGCTCCAGCCAGCTGATAAAATTTCCCATCTCAAAATCTTCGAAATTAAAAAAGGAGAGAGCTTGCTGGCTATTGCCGGCCGGTTGAGCGATGAAGGGTTAATCCGCTCACGAACTATTTTGGAGCTGTATGCCCTGTTCACTAATTCGGCTGATAAGCTTTTGCCTGGCTTGTACACTGTTTCTAGCGGCTCAAGCACGCCGGAAATCGTCGGGATTTTCAGTCAAGCTAATAGGAATGTGAAAATGATTATTCCTGATGGCGCCTCAGTTTATGACATTGATAAATTGTTGAGCGCGGCTGACATTTTGCCGGCCGGCCGTCTTATTGAATATTCTCTCAATCATTCTGTCGAGGGAGAGCTGTTCCCTGATACTTATGAATTTTCGAAATATTCGACCGTTGACGACGTTGTCGATAAGTTCTTGGCAAACTTCAGATTGAAAGCCGAACCTTTACTTAATAAAAGTCTTCTTAGTTTTAGAAAGAATCTTATTTTAGCTTCGCTTATCCAGAAAGAAGTTCCTAATTATTCTGAAGGCCGGCTCGTGGCCGGAATTTTGATGAAGCGTTTGGCAGCTAACATGCCGTTACAGGTGGATGCCACTATCTGTTATCTCAAGAAACAGGTTTACAACGAATCGAATTGTTATCCTCTGAAACCGGCGGATTTCAAGCTCGATTCTCCGTATAACACTTATCTATATACCGGCTTGCCGCCGGCGCCCATTGGCAGTCCTGGGCTTTCGGCTATCCGGGCCGCTGTCAATCCCTTGTCGTCTCCTTACTGGTTTTATTTAAGCGACCCCAAAACCGGCAAAACGATTTTTTCGGAAACCCTTGACGAGCATTCGGCCAACAGAACGGTTTATTTAAGACAGAATTAATCCTGGAATTCGCTGAGTGGTTGATTTGAAGAGCCTCTTGACAGCTTTTAGCCGGCGCTTTAAAATAGACCTTGTTATTTATGGCGTAAACCAAGAGCAACCCTTGGAAGGTTGTCTTTTGTGGTTTTTTCTACCTTAACTTATTGGCTGCTTTCTGCTCAGAGCTCTTCTGTTTTCTGAAAATTTTTGTTTCCAAAATTATGAATTATGAATAAAATTTCCAATGTCTAAAAATTTAGCTATTAAAGACTTTTCCAAATTTAAATCGTTTATAACGCCGCTGGATTTAAATGAAATCCAGTTAAAGTCCTATGACTGGTTTCTGAAAGAGGGATTGAAGGAGATTTTAAGCGAAGTTTCTCCAATTCGCGACCATACTGGCAAGGAGCTCGAACTCTATTTTGACGATTACCGCTTCGAGAAGCCGAAAGTAGATGAGGCGACTGCTTCTTATAAAGATGCGACCTATGAGCTGCCTCTTTACATTCGCTGCCGTTTGGAAAATAAGAGAACTGGCCGGTCGACCGCTCAAGAAATTTATTTCGGGGATCTGCCGGCGATGACCAGTCGGGGAACCTTCATCATCAATGGCGTAGAGCGGGTGGTTGTTTCGCAGCTCATTCGTTCACCCGGCGTTTATTTTACTGCCTCGTCTTGGCGTGACCGCCGGCTCTTTGGCGCCAAAGTCATTCCCAATCGCGGCGCCTGGCTGGAATTTGAAACGGAAATTGACGGCTCAATTGTCGTAAAAATCGACCGTAATCGGAAAGTGCCGGTTACTGATTTATTAAGAATTTTTTTCGTTCAGAGAGGGCAATCAGCGAGCGAGAAAAAAAGCGCTCCTTCAGAAGAAGTCAACAATGAGACGATTATTTCATTTTTTAAGGATATCGATAAGGGAGCGGTCCGTCACTTAGAGGCAACTTTTAAAAAAGACATTGCCAGAAATGTCTCTGAGGCCTATCTGGAAATTTATCGCCGCTTGCGGCCCGGCGACCCAGCCATCGCTTCAACAGCTAAAAATTTAGTTGATTCAATTTTCCAGAGAGCCGAACGTTACGACCTTTCCGCCGTCGGCCGGTTCAAATTGAATCAGCGTCTGGGAAGAAAAAAAGACGGTTATCTCTTGGACTTTGACGATTTAGTCGCCATTATCCGCGAGATTATTCGTTTGAATAATGCCCCAAGCGCCAAGCCGGACGACATTGACCACCTGGGTAACCGGCGACTGAAGTCAGTCGGCGAACTTTTACAAGGGAGAATGCGCGTCGGCTTGGCCCGGCTTCGTCGAATTGTCCAGGATAGAATGTCAACTTTTGAAAAGAATACTTTAGTACCAGCTCAACTCATCAATTTCCGGCCGATTAGTGCCGTGGTCAGAGAATTTTTTGCTTCTTCGCAACTTTCTCAGTTTATGGACCAGGTCAATCCGCTGGCGGAATTAGAGCATAAGCGCCGGCTTTCGGCTCTTGGTCCGGGCGGCTTGCGAAGAGAACATGCGGGATTCGAGGTTCGCGATATCCATCATTCTCATTACGGAAGAATCTGCCCCATTCTAACGCCCGAAGGAACCAATATCGGTTTGATTAATTATCTGGCTGGCTTTGCTAGGACTAATCAATTCGGCTTTTTGGAAACCCTTTATGTCAGAGTTAAAGATAGACGGATAACCAATGAAATCGTTTGGCTAGATGCCCTGGAAGAAGAAAAATACAAAATTGTTCATGCTGCCACCCCTAGGGATTCCAGCGGTCGTTTGGTCGGCGACGTTCTGGAGGCCCGGTTCGGCGGCGAGGTGGGCACTTGTTCGTCAGCGGAAGTTGATTTTATCGAAGTAGCACCGCACCAATTCATCAGTATTGCGGCTTCGCTCATTCCTTTTCTCCAGCATACCGACGCGAACCGGGCTTTAATGGGGTCGAATATGCAGCGGCAGGCCGTTCCTTCAATCAAGCCGCAGGTCCCCTATGTGATGACCGGCCAGGAACAAAAATCGGCTTTGGATTCCGGCTATGTGCTTAAAGCTGAAGCTGACGGTAAAGTTATTAAAGCTGATGCCAGCATCGTTGAGGTCCAATATGCCAAAGGCTCGAAAACCTACCAGCTTAAAAAATTCAAGCGCTCCAACCAGTATACTTGCATTTCTCAGAAGCCACTGGTTTCGGTCGGCCAGACCGTCAAGAAAGGAAATGTTTTGGTTGACGGCCCATCGACCGATAATGGCTTCCTGGCTTTAGGGCAGAATCTGTTGGTGGCTTTTATGCCCTGGGAAGGAGCAAACTTCGAAGACGCCGTCATTTTATCCGAGCATGTGGTCCGGGATGACTTATTCACCTCCATTCATATAGAGGACTTTTATTGCGATGTCCGAGACACTAAACTTGGTCCGGAAATGACGACGCCTGACCTGCCCAATGTCTCGGAAGAAAAATTAAAAAACCTGGACGAGGAAGGAATTGTTCGTCTCGGCGCCGAAGTCAAAGCCGGCGATATTCTGGTGGGCAAAATTTCTCCCAAAGGCGAAACCGAATTGACTTCCGAAGAAAGATTATTGAGAGCGATTTTCGGAGAGAAAGCCAGGGACGTTAAGGATACTTCTTTGACCCTGCCTCACGGTAAGCGGGGCCGCGTCGTCGGCATTAAAATTTTCTCACGCGAACAAGGCGATAAACTGGAAGTCGGCGTGATTAAAAGAATTCAGGTTGAGGTCGCCCATCTTCGCAAGGTCCAGTCCGGCGATAAATTGGCTGGCCGGCACGGCAACAAAGGCGTTATTTCGCAGGTCAGACCGGTTGAAGACATGCCCCATCTCGAAGACGGCACGCCGGTGGATGTTATTTTGAATCCCTTGGGCGTGGTCTCAAGAATGAATCTGGGTCAGATTTTGGAAACTCATCTTGGTTGGGCCGCTTCCAAGCTTAACTATTTTGCGATTACCCCGGGCCTTGATTCAGTGACTGAAGAAGAAATCCGCCAGGAACTTAAAAAAGCCGGGCTACCCGAAGATGGTAAAGTTAAACTTTTTGACGGCCGAACCGGCGAGGCCTTTGACCAGAAAGTCACTGTCGGCATGATTTATATGATGAAGCTTAATCATTTGGTGGAAGACAAGGTTCATATGCGCTCTATCGGGCCCTATTCCCTTATTACCCAGCAGCCCCTTGGCGGCAAAGCCCAGTTCGGCGGTCAGCGCTTCGGCGAGATGGAGGTTTGGGCCCTGGAAGGACACGGGGCCAGACATACGCTTCAGGAAATGTTGACTGTCAAATCGGATGATGTGCTCGGCCGGTCGGCGGCTTATGAATCAATCATCCGCGGCGACCCCATCAAAGAACCGAATATTCCGGCCACCTTCAATGTTCTGGTTAATGAATTGAAAGCGCTTTCTTTGAATGTTGAACCGGTCTATGATTCGCCAGCGAGCCGCCGAGACGATTTCCGGGCCTTGAAAATCAGCGCCGCTTCTCCGGAAGATATTCTTGGCTGGTCGCACGGCGAAGTTACCAAGCCGGAAACCATCAACTATCGGACCCAGCGGCCGGAAAAAGACGGTTTGTTTTCCGAACGTATTTTCGGACCGGTCAAAGATTACGAATGTTATTGCGGCAAATACCGGCGGATTCGTTATAAAGGCGTTATCTGCGACCGCTGCGGCGTAGAAGTAACCCGTTCTTCGGTGAGACGCGAACGACTCGGTCACATTGGGCTGGCAACGCCGGTCGCCCACATCTGGTTCTTTAAAGCCATTCCCTCGCGCTTGAGCCTGCTTTTGGACATTTCTTCAACCAAACTTGAACGGGTCATCTATTACGTTGATTACATTGTTACGGAAGTGAACGAAGAAAACCGGAAAGCCGCCCTAAAGGAACTGGAAGGCGAACTTAAAAGCAAACTTAAGTCGCTTAGGAAGAGCGAGAAAAAAGCCGCCGGTGATTTAAGTTCAGCCGCCGGCGAGACCAAAACGTTTCTCGAGAATCTAAGAGTTGGTCAGGTGATGACCGAAGCCGAATACTTCAATTGGAGCCGAAAATTCGGCAGCATTTTTGTGGCCGGCATCGGCGCCGAGGCGGTCAGAAAAATTTTGGAGAAAATGGACCTTAAGTCCGAAATTCAGAAAATGGAGAAATCCTTGGAGGCAGTTAGAAATCCGATGGCCGAGAGCAAGATTTTGAGGCGCTTAAAAATGTTTCGGCTGATGTTCAAAAATTCCATTAGGCCGGAATGGTTGGTTCTAACTACTTTACCAGTTTTGCCGCCGGACCTTCGACCAATGGTTGCTTTGGACGGCGGACGCTACGCCACTTCGGACCTGAACGACCTTTATCGCCGGGTCATTAACCGGAATAACCGCTTGAAAAAACTGCTGGAGATAAAAGCGCCGGAAGTAATCATTAAAAATGAAAAAAGAATGCTTCAGGAAGCAGTTGACGCTCTCATTGATAATTCGGCGCGCTTCGGCAGTCAGCAGCTTTCGGCCCAGCGCCGACCGCTTCGCTCCTTGGCCGACATGCTTAAGGGTAAACAAGGGAGATTCCGCCAGAATTTGCTCGGCAAGCGCGTTGATTATTCCGGCCGATCGGTCATTGTCGTCGGCCCGCGGCTGAAAATAGACGAATGTGGTCTGCCGAAAAAGATGGCCCTGGAACTTTTCCGGCCGTTCGTTATTCACGAAATCATCAGAAAAGGGATGGCGCACACCATCAGGAATGCCAATCGGCTGATTGAGCAAGCCGGCGACGAAATCTACGCCATTCTAGAAGAACTGACCAGAGACAAAAGGGTTCTTTTGAACAGAGCGCCGACGCTCCACCGCCTGGGCATCCAATCATTCAAACCGATTCTCATTGAAGGTTTAGCCATTCAGATTCCGCCGCTGGTCTGCGTTGCTTTTAACGCTGATTTTGACGGCGACCAGATGGCCGTCCACTTGCCGCTTTCTGACGAAGCGCAAGCCGAAGCTGAAGAAATAATGGCCGCTCGCAAGAACATCCTGAAACCAGCCACCGGTGACCTGGTGGCCATGCCGACCAATGACATCGTGCTGGGTATTTATTATCTTACTTGGCTGAATCCTCAGGGCCAAGGCAGAGATAAGACATTTGTCGACATCGAAGAAGCCACCATTGCTTATCAGAATGGCCTTATCTCGCTTCAGGCGCCGATTCGGGTGGCTAACAGAGAGACAACCTTCGGTCGGCTTCTTTTCAATCAGCTTTTAGACGGCGAGCCGGAATCATTTTTGGTAAATGACACTTTGACTAAGAGGAAACTCGCTAAATATGTCGAATCATTGGTTGAACATTATGGCCTGGAGAAAGCCGCGGAATTGCTGGATAAGATAAAAGATTTAGGTTTTGAAGCCGCAACGAAATCAGGAATAACCTGGGCGATGGCTGATTTGATAATTCCCGAAAAGAAAAAAGAAATCATCAAAAAAGCCGAAACCGAAATCGAATTAATCAGAAAACAATACCTCGAAGGCTTACTGACTGATAGCGAGCGCAAAGCCAGAGTAATCAGCATCTGGGATAAGGTCAAAGCCGCGATAACCAAATTTATTTCCACGGTCTTGTCGCCGGACAATCCAATTTATCAGATAATCGATTCCGGCAGCCGCGGTTCCTGGGCCCAACCAGTCCAGATGATGGGCATGAAAGGTCTGGTGCAGAATCCGCAAGGGGAGACGCTCGAATTACCAGTTAAATCATCGTTCAAAGAAGGATTTAGCGTCTTGGAGTATTTCATCTCTACCCGCGGCGCGAGAAAAGGAATGACCGACACGGCGCTTAAAACCGCCCAGGCCGGCTATTTGACCCGGCGGCTGGTTGATGTGGCTCAGGAATTGACCATCAAAGAGGACGACTGCCGGACCACCGAGGGCATTGAAGTTTTCTTGAAAGACATTAAAGAAGCCGGGCAATCTTTGGAAACTTTGCTCTTTTCCAGGACAGCGGCTGAAGAACTAAAAGCCGGGAACAAAATTATTGTCCGAGCGGGCGAAATAATCACCAAAAAGACTATTGAGCTTATCCGGGATTCAAAAATCGAATCAGCGAAAATTCGTTCGCCAATTACCTGCAAGACGCTTTACGGAATCTGCCGGCGCTGTTACGGTTTGGACTTGAGCAACAACGGGCCAGTGGAAATCGGTGAAGCTGTCGGCATTATCGCGGCCCAATCCATTGGCGAACCAGGCACTCAGTTGACCCTGCGGACTTTTCATGTCGGCGGCGTGGCTGGTCTCGATATCACTCACGGTTTGCCGCGCGTTGAAGAGCTTCTCGAAGCCAGACCGCCGAAAGGCAAAGCCATTCTGGCTTCGGCTGACGGCAAAGTGGAGAAAGTAGAACAAAAGGGCCCCCTCAAAATCATTGCCGTTAAAGCTAAAGAGAAAAGGAACAGCAAGAAAAAAACCATTAAGACAGTTGAGTACGCCGTGCCCCGCTCAGCCTTGGTTTTCGTCGAAGTTGGTAATGAAGTTAAAGTCGGTCAGCAACTTTCCGAGGGCCATATCGATCTTCGGGAATTATTGGAATACAAAGGGAGCAAAGAAGTGATAAGATACATTTTGAATGAAGTTCAGAAAATTTATTCTGCTGAAGGCGCTTCGATAAACAACAAACACATAGAAATAATCATCCGTCAGATATTTTCGCGGCTGAAGATAAAGGATGCGGGCGATGCTCCGGACCTGGTTATTGGAGAAATTATGGACAAGTCGAGATTCCTTGAAATTAACCGCGAGCTTAAAAGACATGGCAAACGGCCAGCCA
This sequence comes from uncultured Candidatus Saccharibacteria bacterium, assembly GCA_964505005.1. Taxonomy (GTDB): domain Bacteria; phylum Patescibacteriota; class Minisyncoccia; order UBA6257; family 2-01-FULL-56-20; genus JACQKU01. Next base: position 208,129 of record CAZDFQ010000001.1, on the reverse strand, counting down.
GGGCCCAGGAATTGCTTTTGGGAATCACGCGCGTGGCCCTTTCCACCGAAAGCTTCCTTTCCGCCGCCTCGTTCCAAGATACTTCGCGGGTGTTGGTGCAGGCATCTCTTGAAGGTCGCCTTGACCCATTGCGCGGCCTCAAAGAAAATGTCATCATCGGCCGCTTGGTGCCCGGCGGCGGAGCTCCGAAGAGGGAAACAGTTTTGAAGAGAGAAGCAGCCGCGGTTCAGCCTTCTTCCCCCGACGAAGTTGACGACTAAATCATGATTTGGTAGAAATAAATGATGGAAGAAATCAGGGATAAAAAATCCTACGAAATTTCCTTTCTGGCAAAAAATGAGGGAGATGTCGAACAGGTTTTGAAAACTCTTAAATCTGCCGGAGGCGAGATTACTTCAGAAGGACCAATTGCCAAAATTAATTTAGCTTATCCTATAAAAAAGCAACATTCGGCTTACTTCGGCTATTTTCATTTTTCAGCGGAGCCGACCGGCCTTGAACAGTTGAAGAACGATTTGAACATCAATCCAGCAGTTCTTCGTTTTTTGATTATCACCCCGCCGCTGATTAGGGATAAAGCCAAGCCGTTTGTAGCGGCCAAGAGACGTTTGCCATCAACCCCCCTGGTTACCGAAAAAAGGCCGCCTCTGCCTCTAAGCAACGAGGCGTTGGAAAAACAACTAAAAGAAATATTACAATAAAAATCAAATATCAAAAATCAAAATGCAAAATGACAAATGTAAAATCAAAAATTATTTAATAATCTTTAAGATTTAACATTTTTAACGTTTTGAATTGTTATTTTGATTTTTAATTTTTGCATTTTGAATTTACCATCATGAACCTCAATAAAGTTTTCGTTTTAGGCCGTTTGACGGCTGACCCGCAGCTGCGAACAACGCCAGCCGGTCAGTCAGTGACCAGTTTCAGCGTGGCCACCAATCGGGTCTGGAACGATAAAACCGGCAACCGGCAGGAAGAAACAGAATATCATAATGTGGTAGTTTGGGGCAGGCAGGCGGAGATAGCCAGCCAGTTTTTGAAAAAAGGCAGCGTTGTTCTCATTGAGGGTCGGCTGCGGACGCGCTCTTGGCAGGATAAAGAAGGCCAGAGCAGGAAAATCACTGAAATAATCTGCGAGCGGCTTCAGCTTGGCCCGCGGCCTTTGGCAGCTGCCGGAGCTGGAACTCCTGGCAAACAGGAAAAGCCACCGATTTCTGGCAGTGAGAGCGGCCAGGAAATGCCGGTTATTGACATTGGCGGCGATGAAGAAGCAAAAGCCGAAGACCTGCCATTTTAGGGTATAGCCAATAGCCATTAGGGTTTAGGGTATAAAATCATTGCGTTTTTTCGTAAACTATATACCCTATACCCTCTTGGCTAAACCCTATACCCTTACATATATGCCTCAACAGTGTTTTTTTTGCTCACAAAATATGAAAGAAATCGACTATAAGGAAGCGGAACTCTTGAAGAGATTCATTTCCAGCCAAGGGAAGATTATCGACCCTGAACATACTGGCGTGTGTGCCAAACATCAAAGACGTTTAGCTCAAGCAATCAAAAGAGCGAGGTTCATCGGCTTTTTGCCTTTTGTGAAGAAATAAGAAGAAATTTATGGGTTCTTTAAATCTCTGGCTTTTTAATCTGATTTTCAGTTTGAGCCGGAGGAATGTCATTTTGGACAGCTTAGCTGTTTTTTTAGCAGAATACCTGCCTTATTTTTTAGTTTTAGGTTTTTTCTGGCTGGTGATTCGACAAACCGGCTGGCGGAATCGGCTGTTTTTTTTATGCGAGACGGGGCTGGCGCTTATTTTAAGCCGAGGGATTATCACCGAACTCATTCGCTTCTTTTATTATTCGCCCCGACCGTTTGAAGTGCTTCGTTTCCAGCCGCTTATTCCGGAGAGCGGCAGCTCCTTGCCGTCGGGGCATGCGGCGTTTTTATTCGCTCTTTCCGCTGCTATTTTTTTTTATGACCAGCGCTGGGGGATATGGTACGCGGTTATTTCATTTTTGAATGGCCTGGCCAGAATATTTACAGGCATTCACTGGCCGGCGGATGTTCTGGCCGGCGTTGTCATCGGCGTTTTAAGCGGTTTACTGATTCATTTAATTCTTAAAAATGAATTTGTTACGATGTTAAAAAGAAAGCCGTTCTTCTCAAGAGAGGAAACCGTTCTTTGACCGGTTTTCCCCAAATTATTTTGCTTTATCCACCGGGATTCCACTGTTGACTATTGATTTTTTTCTGGAAGTATTAATAATAAAATCGGGTTCTCTCGAAAGCGGGAGTTCCTGTCAAGTAAGGAATAATAAACTTTGCGTTCGAAGCGCTGTCGGCCCGAGGGCCGGCGGTTGAGAACCAACAAGTTTTCAAAATTGAGGACCACTCCTTTTCGGAGAACCCGCTCCAGTTATGGGCTGGAGAGAGGAGAGGCCTCCGACATCGCGGGATAGAGGAGGCTCTTCCTTTTATTTTTTGCAGCCGCTTTTCGAAAAGCGGATTTTTTGTTTTATTAAGTCCGCCGCACCCTCACACAAGCGGAAAGATTTTTTGGCGGTGGAAAATATTTTAAATTCTCTTTCCTTTTTTCCAAAAAAGCTCGAAAAAGTCTTTAGCTTTTTTAGAATCTGTTTTGTCAAAATGACAAAGTAGGGTCGGTTTATTTCCAGCATCTTTCAAGGAAGGACCACTCATGAAAGCCCTATCATCAATAATAACAAGCCTATCGTGAACATTGGAATTTTTACGGATTTCTGCCTTTTTATACTCTTTGTTAAATTTTTTCCAAGCCGCCGCAAATGTTCCATTTGTTGATTTAGTTAAAATCTTTATAGTTATATCTTTCGGCAATCCATATAGAATATTTAAAGTTCCTTCGCCAATATAACTATCTAAAATTAAAACCTGTATCTTGCCGAGAGTAATTTGATTTTTTAAGTAGGTATATAAAGCAAATTCTTGGTTATCATGAAAAATCACTAGACCAGAACCGGACAAGGTAAATTCTTTTTGAAGCGTGAGGGGGTATAAAAGATTTTTTAGGTTTCGTAGTTTTCCTATTAACTTGAGCCGTGGACGCTTCTCTTTACCCGATTCGGTTGCTAAATCAGAAATTACAATATCAATCTGTTTAATTTCAACAGCCGTGCCTTGTCCGTTTACCAAAACAGATTTTATCCCACTCCAAGCGCTGATTAGTTGACGAATCGGTTCTAGGTATTTTTCCGCAGTGATTGTCTTGGTCTTAACTCGTTTGAGTATGGCAAGTTGTTTTGAAACATTGTCATGATACTCTTTTAGAGTCATATCTTTTCTTGTAAAATCTCCAAACCTTCTTTTCTGATTTTATAAGAGGCAGGAGCAGAGGGATGTATCCATGCATTTTCCTTTGCAGGAGTAAAGTAAAAGGTATTAAATTTTCCGAGGATCGATTTCATTTTTAACCATTGTTTTCTTGCGTCAGCAGCTTTTACGGGAGTATTTGTATTACCCTTACTTAAATAGGCAATAAGGGCCGTTATTTTAACCGGACCACTTAGGTGTTTGGCTCCAATTTTTTTCATAAATGCCCTTGGGCTTAGTTCGAAGTCCAAGTTCTTCTTAGTTATTTTTGCTGACTTTTCTGGTTTTGCCTTCGTAGGGAGCTTCTTTGTTTTTACAGGAAGTGCGGATAAAGACATTTCTCCGACATAGTCGTTGCCGTTTTCGTCAGTCAAAATAATTTTAATTTTATAGCTCATATTTTATTCTTTTTTTACGGCGACTTGTATCTTTATATTTACTTTTCTTAACTAATTCATCAGGGAATCCGCCATGCAATACTCTCATACCAGTATTTGTAATATAAAAACTTCCCTTCTTTGCAGGGTCAGGGGCAATCCAGCCGCTACTCACAACCCATTTAAAATCTCGGGTAAAATTAGCAGGCATCAACTCACCAGCATCTCGAAAAAGACTTTTAATCTCGCCTTGTTGGAAAGAATCCTTATTATGAGGTTCTTTTAGGAATCCGGCCAAAGTAAGGATTTTATCAGGATTACGCTTTGGAGCATGTCGATTTAAATATTCTGCGGCAGATTCCTTTTGCGATGCCAGATGTCGAGTAATTAGCCCCGATTTAAGTTTTTCTGTATCAGAACCACTCTCTTGTGAGGAAAGACATAGCGCCATAATTTGTCCAGCGGTGCCTTCATCTATTTCCCTTTTATACGAGAGACCAGCTCCCCTAATAGTAATTTTGATTTTGTTGCGTTTGTCCATGGTAATAAGGTTAATCAATTTGTAATTGCTTGTCAATTTGTATACATTTTAGCAGGTAATTAATACTGGTCAAGGGCCATACAAAAGTATTAGAAATGGGCTGTGGATAACTCGTCTTTCTGAATTTTCTATTCATTTTCTATAATATATGTATGATAACAAAAAAGCAACAGCAAGTTCTCAATTTTATAACCGATTACCAAAAGCGGAGAGGCTATGCTCCCTCGCTTGAGGAGATATTCAAGAAATTTAAGATTGCTTCCGTTTCCACGGCCCATTTCCATATTTCCAAACTTCGAGATTTGGGGCATTTGGAGAAAGAAGAAAATAAACCGCGCGCCATTGATGTTATCAAACGCGATGAACTTGTAAAAATTCCAATAGTGGGAACTATTGCCGCGGGCCAGCCAATAGAAGCAATAGAAGTGCCTGATTCTACGGTTGCAATATCTAAAAAGGAGATAAGACCAACTGAAAAACACTATGCCCTCCGTGTTCAAGGGAACAGCATGGTCAATGAAGGCATATTTGACGGCGATATTGTTGTAATCCGCAAGCAGGAAGCCGCTGACGACGGTCAAACAATCGTGGCTATTATTGACGATAACGAAGCCACCCTCAAAAAGATTTACAGAGAGAAAAACCGCATTAGATTGCAGCCAGCAAATCAAACCATGCTTCCAATATATCGTAAGGAGGTTGAGGTGCGAGGCGTTGTCGTCAAAATCATAAGAAATTTTTAAGTTACGAGTAAAAACTCAAAAAATGTATTCTACAAATTTACTCACAATCAAGGAAGCGAGCCATTGGGCGAGTGATTTTCTAAGGCGAGACGTTAGCGAATCTAACATCTCGTATTTAGTGCAATACGGAAAAGTGCGGAAGCACAATGGCGGCAATTCTGTACTTGTAGATATAAATGACTTGAAAAAATATTACGAATCTTATCGCGGCTGGCGAGAGGTAAATTGGAAAAAGCGACTTGGCAATGATTTGAATTGGGCATTATCTTTTGACCACCTTCAAGAAAAGGATACGACAAAGCATGTTCATCGCCTACATCCGTATAAAGGCAAGTTTATTCCGCAACTCGTTCAGTATTTTATTGACAGCCATATGGATGATTTCAAAAAGGAAGTTTATTTTAGGCCCGGCGATATAGTTCTTGATCCGTTTTCTGGTTCTGGCACGACACTTGTGCAAGCTCACGAAATGGGCATGCATTCTATTGGTGTTGATGTATCTCATCTCAACTGCATGATTACGGAAACAAAATTGCTACCTTATGATTTTGCTTCGTTAGAAAATGAGATAAAGAAAGTCAAACAAGCAACTACAAGTTATGAAACGGATAGCAATATAAGTGCTTTTGAAAATGAACTGTTGGCACGAATGGCCGATTTCAATAACAAATACTTTCCAAGCCCCGAATTCAAATACAAGGTTCAAAGAAAGCAGCTTGATGAGGAAGAATACGCGATAGAAAAGGAGAAAGAATTTCTAAAAACCTACAACGAGCTAGTTAAAAAGTACGGCATTAAACTTAATCACTTTTCTGCCAAAAACTTTTTGGACAAATGGTATATCCACAATGTCCGTAAAGAAATTGATTTTGCTTTTGAACAAGTCAAAAAAATTAAAGATGTTAAAAACAAAAAGATTTTGGCGGTCATTTTGAGCCGCACGATTAGATCGTGCCGGGCCACAACACACTCGGATTTAGCTACTCTTAAAGAACCACAAGTTACCACCTATTATTGCTGGAAACATAAGAAAATCTGTAAGCCGCTTTTCTCAATAAAATCATGGTTCGATCGCTACGCCACCGATACGCTTTATCGGCTTAAAACCTTCTCAAAACTTAAAACTAATTCGTATTACGCGATTCTTCCGGCAGATTCTCGGACAGTTGATATTTTCAAAGAAATTGAAAAGCGTAATAAAAATTTCCACTCAATATTACGCAGACAGAAAATTAGGGGAATTTTTACCTCACCTCCTTACGTGGGCCAAATTGATTATCACGAACAGCACGCTTACGCCTACGACCTTTTTGGATTTGAAAGAAAAGACGAGCTGGAGATTGGGCCACTTTACAAAGGGCAAGGGACCGAAGCGCGAGCTTCCTACATTCAAGGCATTACAGAGGTACTCAATAACTGTAGGAAATTTTTGGCGGGTGACTTCGATGTGTTTTTAGTTGCGAACGATAAATGGAATTTATATCCTGCAATTGCCGAGCAAGCCGGAATGAGAATTGTAAATCAATTCAAGCGCCCGGTATTAAATAGGACCGAACGTGACAAGTCGCCTTATTCGGAGATAATTTTTCATCTAAAAAACGGAAGATAATATGGCTTTATCGAAATCACAAAAGGAAAAAATCGCAGCACTACTCGAAAGAAAAATTGAGGATAAACTGCGTCGTTATGCGCGGGAAACTTCCTCAATGCCGTTTTTGACCCGTCTTATTCAAGACAGCGAAAAAGTTGCCGCTTACTCTTTTATTCACTCCATTGCCACGACGCTTGGGATGTCAATTTATGAGGACGTTTCAAAAATTATTGCGGAGGAGACGGCCGATGAATGTTTTACAAAATATGATGTTGGAGGTGTTATCTCGCGCGAGCAAAAGTCGGTTATTGACGACATCGTAAGAGGACTTCGCAATGGAGAAAGGAAAGTAAATCATGCGGCAGAGATAAAAAGGGTTTTGGCGGCCTCCTCCAAAGATGGCAAAGCGCAAAAAGAGGGTCGGATTGCCGATTTTTACATGAAGCGCGACGGCAAGGAACAATATTTCGAGATTAAAACGGTAAAACCGAACATTGATGTTTTTACTAAATCCAAAACAAAACTGCTGGAATGGGTTGCTCGTCGCCGAAGTCCGGTTAAGGTTTTTCTTGCATTTCCATACAATCCATATCACCCACAACCATATGAGAGATTTACCGAGCAAGGAATTTTAGAGAAAGGCGAGGAATTTCTGATTGGAAAAGAATATTGGGATTATCTCGGCGGCGAAGATACTTTTGAGGAATTACTTGGCTTGTTTGACGAGGTAGGTAAAAAGTTTAAGGCGAGAATTAGTGCGAAGATCCAGGAGATAGCTCGTGAAAAAATGTCGGATTAATGAGATAAATGGTCGGATAATTAACTTAAGAACAGGGGCATGAAAAACGCTATTAAGATAGGTATTTATTATCTGGAAAAAGAAGGAAAGAAAATACTGGACAAAGAAAGTATGATTGAAGAGTTGGAGGATAAAATCGCTGAGCTGTTGGAAAGCGGAGAGTATGCCGAACTTTAAGTGGAGCCGCCTATTTCCTTAATGATTCCATTCCGTAGTACAAAACCACCTACCTTGATTGCTGTTTTCACTTCGTTGATGTGCATATTATTTCAAGAAAAAATCCAGTGGCTTTTTATAAATAGAGGCGAACTGCGCTCAAGTAAGGAAACAAAGCCCGCGCGGGGCATTGACTTTTCCTTTGTGGTGCCGAGGGAGGGACTTGAACCCTCATGAGATTGCTCTCGCACGCTCTTGAGGCGTGTGCGTCTGCCAATTCCGCCACCTCGGCAAATTTTTGCGGCGATTCGCCGTTCCATTTTGTTGATTTTACTGGAAGTTTTAAGTAAAATCAATTTAATGGCTCGGGTAATTGCCATTTGCAACGCCAAAGGCGGAGTGGGGAAGACCACGACCGCGGTTAATTTATCGGCTTATCTGGCGGCCTTGGGTCGCCGCGTGCTTTTAATTGACTTTGACCCGCAGGCCAATGCCAGTTCGGCTCTGGGCAGCGACCCTTTGAAAACCGAAGAAAGCATTTACCAGGGAATTTTGAATCAGCAGCCGGCCGAGAAATTGGTAAAGCCGACGATGATTTTCAATTTTTATTTCATCCCTTCAGCCCCGCACCTGGCCGGCGTGCTGGTCGAATTAGTTCATCTGCCGGAGCGAGAACATTTCTTGAGAAAATTTTTGCACAATTTGCGGCATCAATACGATTATATCATCATTGATTTGCCCCCGAGTTTGAGCTTATTAACCATCAATGGCCTGATTGCAAGCGATGAGGTTCTGATTCCGGTTCAGGCCGAATACTACAGCTTGGAAGGCATTGGTCAGCTTCTTCAGATAATCAATTTGATTCGGGATAATCTCCGTCATCATTTACGGGTTAACGGCGCGCTTTTGACGATGTATGATAAACGGGAGCATTTAAGCCGGGAAGTCGGGAAAAATTTACGAACCCATTTTCCTCATCCGGTTTTCGAAACAGAGATTCCGCGCAGCGTGGCTTTAGCCGAAGCCCCGAGTTTTTCCAAGCCGATTATTCTTTATCGGCCGTACTCGGCCGGCGCCTTTGCCTACCGCCGCTTGGCCGAAGAAATTATAAAACAAGAAGAGGGTATGGATTTCGTTAAATCGACTGATGTCGCGAGCCACGATTTCGGCAACTTTAATATTTAAAATCAAAATTAAAAAATCTCCGTCAAAGGCGCCCGCCTCGGGCGGAAAAAATCAAAATGGCAATAAAAAATTCTAAAATCGTCCCATTTTTACATTTTGATTGGTCATTTTCCATTTTGATATTTGCATTTTAAATTTTTACTATGCTCGGTAAAGGTTTAGAAGCATTAATACCGCCGGACCGGCAGTCAGATGTCAGAAGTCAGATTCCAGATAGCCAGAAATCGGATATCGGGAACCAGACAGGTCCGAAGCCAGACACCGGATTTCAGAAGTCGGATATCGGGCAACAGAAATCAGATAATAATGATTTGAAACCCGAAACCCGAAACCCGAAACCCGAAACCCGAAATCTGACATCCGAAATCCCCGCCTCCGCCGAGGCTTCGGCGGGCAGGCGAAAGCCGAAATCCGAGGCAATTTTCCATATTGAGGTGGAGAAAATCAAGCCGAATCCGCATCAGCCGCGCCGGAATTTTGACGAAGAAGGACTTCGGGAACTGGCCGCCTCGATTAGAGAATTCGGTCTTTTGCAGCCGATTGTCGTTACTAAAATTGAGAAAGAAACGTCGCTTGGCACCGACGTGGAATACCAATTGATTGCTGGCGAACGGCGGTGGCTGGCCGCCAAACTCCTTGGTTTAGAAAGAATACCGGCGATTATCCGGAATATTGATTTGGAAAGGGAACGCCTGGAACTGGCGGTTATCGAAAATATCCAGCGGTCTGATTTGAATCCTATTGAGCGGGCCCGGGCTTTCAGCCGGCTGCAGGACGAGTTCCGGCTGACCCAGCGGGAGATTGCTTCGCGGCTCGGGAAAAGCCGCGAAGCCATTGCCAACATCATCCGCTTGCTTGATTTGCCGGCCGCTATCCAGGAAGCGCTGGAAAAAGGCGCCATCAGCGAGAGCCACGGCCGTTTGCTTCTGGCCATCAGGGAGCCGGCTGACCAGGAAAAAGTGTTCCGCGAGCTTTTGGGAAATCCTTTGACCACCCGCGATTTGAAAAACCGCGTGCGCCAGCTGAAAGCCAAGCCCGAAGAAAAAGAAGAACCAATCCCAGCCGAGCTTAAGATGCTTCAGGAAAAATTGACGAGCGAGCTGGGAGCACCGGTGGAAATTGAAAAAAAGGGGGAACGCGGCCGGATAACTATTATTTTTTATTCGCCGGAAGAATTGCAGAATATCGTGGCAAAACTTGGCGGCGATAATGACTAATTTCTAATTGACCTAATTTTTAATCAATAACCAATTGCCTAATTACTAAATTCCCAAAAAAGTTTGGGGTTTGGTTTTTGGGATTTGTTTAGAAATAATGAAACTTTGTTTCATCGATTGGTTCATTCGGAAAAAATTCATTTTTGTGAATTTTCTCCTCGTTGCCAATCATAGGAATTTGGATTTAGAAATTTTTAAATCAATCGGTAGTTTATTTCTTTCACTTCTTTCAGTTTTTTTAGTTTCAAAATCAGTCTTTCCATTTTTGCTTTATTAGTGGCGGCGCATTCGATTCGATAAACCGAGAATTGGCTGCCTTTTTGGATTTTTGTTTCCATCCGAATGATGGAAACGTGCGAATTGGCAATAATACTGGAAACATCCTTGATTAATCCCAGCCGATTTTGAACAGTCAGTCGCAGTTCGGTTTTAGAGGGAGCCCGCCGGTCGGCCAAGGTTTTCCGTTTTTCTCGAAGAGCGGCCCTGATGTGGTCGCGGGCCAGCGACGTTTTGACTAATTTCAGCCAGTCCTCGGATGGCCTTTTGTTTTTTTGAGTGATTATTTCCACCAAATCGCCGGAGCGCAGTTCATGATTTAAGGGCACAATTTTCCCTTCGACTTTGGCGCCGATGGCTGAATCGCCGATTTCGCTGTGGATGTGATAGGCGAAGTCAATCGGCGTCGAGCCAGCCGGCAGGTCGATAATGTCGCCTTTGGGAGTGATAGCGAATATCCGGTCTTTGAAAAAATCGACCTTCATGGCTTCGAGAAATTCGGCCGGCTTCTTTTCTTTCTGCCAGTATTTTTCCTGCCACTCGCGGAGCTGTTTCAGCCAAGCCAAACTGTCGATTAATTTTTTATTCCAGGGCTCCCTTTCTTTGTATAGCCAGTGGGCGGCAATGCCGAATTCATTTTCCTCATGCATCTCTTTGGTGCGCAATTGGATTTCAATGTATTTGCCTTCGGGGCCGATGACCGTCGTATGCAGACTTCGATAATTGTTGGGCTTGGGCACGGCGATGTAATCCTTTATCCGGCCGGGCAAGGGAGGCCAGTGTTGATGGACGATGCCCAAAGCTGCATAGCATTCCGGGACGGTTTTGAATATCAGACGGAGCGCCACCAAATCGTAAATCCTGTTTATATCCATATCGTGGCGGAGTAATTTCTGGTACAAGCTGTAATATCTTTTGGCGCGGAAATCCAAGTCTAGAGGTTTGAGTCCGGCTTTTCTGAGCGCTTCTTCGAGAACAGGCTTGAATTGTTCAAGATATTTTCTTCTGGTTTCGTATTCGTCAGCCAAATTTTCTTTCAACCAGCGGTATTCGGTCGGATGGAGGTAGGGGAAAGCCAAATCCTGGAGTTCGCCGCTTAATTCCCACATGCCGAGCCGATAGGCAATCGGCGCGTAAACCTCGTTCGTTTCCAGGGCAATCCGTTTTTGTTTGGCTGCTGGTAGAGCCCACAAGGTTTTCATACTGTGCAGCCGGTCAGCCAGCTTGATGAAGACCACGCGCAGGTCCTGGCTGATAGCCAGAATCATTTTCCGGAGATTCTCCACTTTGGCTTCCAGACCGCGGTATTTAATGCGGCTTACTTTGGTAACCCCGTCAACTAAAAAGGCGATTTCTTCTCCGAAATTCTTTTTCAGTTCTTCTTCGGTGACCGGCGTATCTTCGACGACATCGTGAAGAAGGCCAGCCGCAATTGTTGTCTCATCCATCCGCCAGTGTTCGAGCGTCTCGGCGGTAGCTAAAGGGTGTTCGAAATAGGGTTCGCCGCTTTTTCTCTTTTGGCCGGTGTGAGCTTTATCGGCGAACCTGTACGCCCGTCCGATGAGTGATTTCGGAGATTTTTGAGCAATTTCTTTAACTGTAACCATCCAGGCAATAAGAAATTATTATTACTCCCGCGAATTCTTTAATTCGATTATACAATTATAATACATTCCTTTTTAATTGTTCAGAAATTAATTTATCAATTATTTTTCTCCAGCAAAAGCGATGTCTCAAAAAAACGCCATTATCGCTTATTGTTTTGTAATAACTCGGGCTGCTAACTAATTTAACGATTTCCTGCGCGAATAATTCTACTTTCCTCGGAACAATACTCCCTGTCTTACCATGTTGGATAAATTCTTTGAAGGCTGGCACATCGTCGCAGACGACAGTAGGCAATTCCGTAACCACGCTTTCTAACTTTTTCTACTTCTTTTGTCCCAATTGCCTTGTATCCTACTCGTCTTAAATATTTTACTCTCTTTGGATCTATATCGTAAAACATTACATTATGACCGTGCTTTAACAGGCCCTTTCCTGTGGCCTCTTCTACAACTCCGCTTCCGATAATTAATATGGTTTGCGAAACACGACTCATTTTATATAGTTAGTCCGGCTTATTCAGTAGCTTTTTATTATTATTCGAATTATTTGAGGAGCGCTCTTTGTACTTTTCGAACATTTGTTTAAGCTCTTTTTCGTTTTCTGGCTTCTTGTTAAGGACAAAAGTGCATTCCGGATAATTGCTGCACCCGTAAAAAACATTGTTCCGCTGCCGCGAATTCTTTTTGATTATATCGCCGGGCCGGTTTTTCCGGCCTGGAGAAGTCAGGCAGCTCGGGCACAAAAATCCGGTTTTCTCCACAATTTTTTTGATGCCTTTACAATTGGGGTAATTCCGGCAGCCGAGGAAGAAACCAAAGCGCCCCCGTTTTACCTCCATGGGCTGGCCGCAAAGCGGACAGCGCTCGTCTTTGGTTTTTTCTTTAAGTTCTTCGATTTTGGCCGCTTCTTCGGGCAGGGGCAGGGTTATTTTCGATTTTGGGTCCGGGCAGGCGAGGTATTTACCGAATCGGCCGAATTTTATAAGCATTGGCTTGCCGCAATGAGGACAAAGAGTATCTGAGATTTCGGTATATCTTTGAACTTCGGTTTCTTTTTTCTCCAGACGCTTTTTGAACGGGGTATAAAATTCTTTGGCAACGGCTGTCCATTTTATTTTCCCTTCGGCTATTTCGTCGAGTTCTTCTTCAATGTGAGAAGTAAAATTAATGTCGACGATTTCCGGGAAATGTTCGACCAGAATATCATTGACAATCAGACCGATTTCAGTTGGCTGATATTGCCTGTTTATTTTTTCCACATAGCCGCGGATAACGATAGTTGAAAGTATTGGCGCATAAGTTGAAGGCCGACCAACGCCAGCAGCCTCCAATGTCTTGACGAGAGTTGCATCGTTGTAACGCGGCGGCGGCTCGGTAAAATGTTGAAGAGCTTCAATCTGCCGAGCTTCAATTTTTTCGTCTTGTTTGAGCGCGGGCAGAATTTCTTCTGTTCCTGGAGTAGTGGTCTTTAAGGTTTTGGGTCGAGGATAGATTTTTAGGAAACCGTCGAATTTGATTGTTTGACCGCTCGCTCGGAAGACGTATTTTTTGTCTGAAGTTTCGATATCGGCAATCAGTTGCTCAAGAAGCGCTTCTTTCATTTGAGAAGCCAAAGTTCGTTTCCAAACGAGCTCATAAAGTTTCTGGTGCTTCTTGTCCTTGAAGTTAATTTCTTTTTCGGTTTTGGAAAGGTCGGTTGGCCTAATGGCTTCATGGGCTTCTTGGGCGCCTTTGCTTTTAACAAGAAATCGCCGCGGTTGGTCAAGGGAATACTCGCTGCCGAAACGCCGGCTGATTTCTTCTTTGGCTTGTTTCAAGGCCTGGTCCGCCAAATGGACACTGTCGGTTCGCACGTAGGTAATCAGACCGCTTTCGTAAAGGTTCTGGGCCAGGAGCATGGTTTGCTTGGCGGAAAAGCCGAGTTGGCGGCTGGCTTCCTGCTGGAGGGTTGAGGTGGTAAACGGCGGAGCCGGGAATCGGCTGACGATTTTCGAGGAAGTTTCTTTGACGCGATAATTGGCTCGTTGGAGGATGGCAACGATTTTACGGCTAGCGGCTTCATCTTTAAGTTCCATTTTCTGGAGCGCTCGGTCATCGATACTATAAAGTCGCGCCGAAAAAATCTTGTCTTTTTTGTCTTGGGAGAACTTTCCTTCAATGGTCCAGTATTCTTCTTTGCGGAAGTTTTGGATTTCCCGCTCCCGTTCAGCCACCAATCGGACGGCCACGCTCTGCACTCGGCCGGCGGAAAGCCCCCAGCGGACTTTTCGCCATAAAAACGGCGAAAGCTCATAGCCGACCAACCTGTCAAGAATGCGTCTGGCCTGCTGGCTGTCAATCAGATTCATATCAAGCGGCCGGGGCTGCTTTAAGGCGTCTTTGATGGCGCTTTTTGTTATTTCGTGGAAAACAATCCGTTCCACCTTCGGCGGCAAAGCGCCGATCCCAGAGGGCTTATTACGAGACGATTTGCCATTTATTTTCTGCGATTTGCTGTCCAGGTCAAGTGCTTGGACTAAATGCCAGGCAATAGCTTCGCCTTCGCGGTCTTCGTCAGTAGCCAAAATTATTCCTGAAGCCGAAGCCGAGGTTTTTTTGAGTTCAGCGAGCCGCGGCTTGGCTTTTGGCATAATGAGATAATGCGGTTGGAAATCATTTTCGATATCAATGCCGAGCCGGCTTTTAGGCAAGTCGCGGACATGGCCGTAGGAAGATTCGACTTGGTAGCCGCTTCCCAAAAATTTGCTTATAGTTTTTGCTTTTGTCGGAGATTCGACAATGAGAAGTTTCATATTTTTAAATCCTAAATCCTAATCTCTAAATCCTAAACAAATCCAAAACCCAAATTTCAAAACGGTTTAGAATTTTGGGTTTTGACATTTAGATTTGTTTAGAAATTAGAGATTTATCTTGTATCCGTATTCATCTTCTTTAATCAGGTTTTTAATCAAAAGAAGAGTCAGGCCGCGATTGGCGACTTGGGGTTCAAGATTAGTAATTTCGATAATTTTGTCAACCCCTAAGCCATTTGAATTATTTTTAAGGATTTCAAAAATAACTTTTTCTTCAATTGTCTCGAAATTTATTTCAACTTCAGTCTCGGTTGTCAAATTTAGGTCTTCTAAAATTTCCGATGAGCGGGTAATGAGCCGGGCACCACTCCTTAATAATTGATGCGAGCCGAAAAAATTTTTATGGTTGACTGGCCCAGGCACGACGAAAACCTCGCGATTCTGGTCAATGGCAAAACGAGCGGTCACTAAACTGCCGGAATTTTTCGGTGCCTCGATTACTACGACGCCGAGAGATAAACCGCTGATTAAACGGTTGCGCTCGAGAAATTGATGGGGGAGGGCTGGCGTTCCTGGTGGATATTCGGAAACTAGGCAGCCGTTAGCTGATAAAATTTTTTCGGCCAATTTCTCATTCGAGGCCGGGTAAATATTGTCAAGGCCGTTAGCGAGGACGGCCATTGTTTTACCTCTGGCTTCAAGGCAACCTCGGTGGCTCGCCGCATCGATGCCGAAGGCCAAACCACTGACGACAATCAAGCCAGCTCTTCCGAGCTCAAAACCAAATCTATTAGCGAGCCCTAGACCTTCTTCAGTGGCTTTTCGAGTGCCGACAATGGCAATAGTTGGTTGGGCAGCCGGCAGTTCGCCTAAAACATAAATCCCGAAAGGCGGCCAGGGTATTTCCCGCAGCAGAGAAGGGAAACCTTCATCGTTTTGAAGAATGAGTCGGATTCCTGTTTTGTCCAGTTTTTGCCATTCGGTTTCCGGGTCAATCCCCACACCGCCGGAGGTGCGGAGGTCTTTCCGGCGGCAAAATTCCTCCCAGACATTCTTCCAAGTTCCCAAATTATTTTTTAAATTTTCAAGTTCGCGATAGTTATTTTTAAGCTGCTGAAGGACGCTGTGATAAAATATTTTTTCTTTTTCAGGGGTGATTTCCATTTTTTTAATTATGCTCTGGAGCGGGGCGGAAATCAACTTCATTTTCTCTGGCAGGATACTCCGCCGCTTGCTGCGGAGATTTCTATTTTGGTATATACTTATACTGATGGCTGGGAGCTTCCGGCAGAAAATTATTTTGGGGAGCCTAATTACAATAACAGTAATTGCAGTTTTGATTTCAGTCATATTCTGGATATCCGCCAGATTGGATGAAGAGGTGGACAAGATTGTGACTGACCGAGGGATTATCCAGAAGCATTCCCAGCTGATTGAAAGCTTGGCTAATCTAAGGACGATTGAACCAGAGGTTTCAAAATATAAGAAGGCCCTTAATGCTTTGCTGCCTCCCAAAGACGAACTGGTTAATTTTTCCAAATGGCTTGATGGCCTAGCCCGAGCCTATCAGGTGAGCGAAAATTTTTCATTTCAAGGGGAGGCCTCCCCGCCCTCTGAAAACCAGGCTGGTTATATAAATTTTAATCTGGATAGCCGAGGAGCTTACGATAACCTGGTCAATTTTTTGAAAGACGTCGAATCCCAGGCCCCGCGCTACCTCATCAGTTTCGACGATTTTGATTTTAGACGCGAGGGCGATATTTACCGCATCACGCTTCACGGCCGAATATTTTTCCGTTAAAATGAAAGGCAATCCGAATCTCCGGATGAATTCCGAATACCCCGAATGACATTCTAATTTAAGAAGGTATCCGTAAATCATAATTCATAAATCTTAAATCTTTTGTTCGCAACATTCGCATAAAATTTGTATCATTCGCATTATGTTCAAGAATTTTTTCAAAACTTATCAAGAGTGGTTTTTGGCAGGAATAGCGATTGTATTTTTAGCTGTCTTAGTATGGATTTTTATCTGGGGGATAACTAATTTGACTATCGATTTTGGTAAAGCCCTTACGCCGGCGAGCGCTAAAAATCAAAAATTAAATTTTGACTTGGAGGGCGCCAGTCGTTTAAACTTGAAAGGTCTGGCCCAGTAGGCCGCGCGTGTAGCTTAATAATATGTGGAGAAGCACCCCGCCCTTTCTACGGGCAATTAGCTCAGTGGCTAGAGCGCTTCGTTGATTCACCCCGTTAGATTCCATTGGGCGGTTAGCTCAGTGGTAGAGCGCTTCGTTGACATCGAAGAGGTCAGAAGTTCAATCCTTCTACCGCCCACCGGGCAAGAAATCTAACGGGGCAGGTCGAAGAGGTCGCTGGTCCGATTCCAGCATTGCCTACCAGTAAGGGTGGTCGCGGCAGAAAAAACATTCCGCAGTTAGGACAATAGAGTATGTCCGAAAGGAAGAAGGTCGCAATCCGCAAACGATTCTTGATCTGCGCAAATAGATATAGCTGTAATATTATGCAAATTTTATTTGACGACATCGCTATATAAAGGTCGCAATCTAATTAACATCATCTCAAGATGAATAAACATGTTTTTCTATTTGCGGCAGTAGCCGTCTTCTCGGTGCTGTCCGCCGGGGTGGTAATGGCCGTCGGGAATGGTTGGTCCGGCTATAACTATCAGGCAAGAATCTTTGTCGGAACCGGATACCAGTGGTGCAACCAAAAGCTCGGTTGGAATCAAGCCACTTGCGACAGCTTTCTTGGCGTCAACGCTCCTGACAAACTGGTGATGAAGTGGACAGCCGATTGGGATAGAGGCAATGCTGAAGGGTGGACGGGAACGTACCCCGGAGCATGGACTGACAACGAGTGGAATGGTAAAGGGGTGCCGAACGGCTCCGATCAGGTGTGGCACTACAAGATAGTTTGGGTCGGCTCGGCTTTGGAAAATAGTCCTTACTGGCGGCCAGGCGGCTATGCTATTTGGGGGCAATTTGAAGTGCTAATGGATCAGGGCACAGATCCGGCTTTGGGACACACTTGGTTCGCCAAAGCGACACCGAACGGCTACGGAGGGAAATAAGCAGTTTTTATCACTTTGCCGAAAATTTTAAGGTAACGCATTTTCGCTGTTTTAGCTCGGCCAGGCGGCCTTGAGCTGATTTACTTTCTTTTTTATTCCCCCGACTCCAGCGTGCAAACAGGGCCAGTCGAAGGGCTAACGCCCTTTCCGCAGACAGCCCGCCTCCAACCCCGAACATCGGAGTAGTATTGTCGGGGCTGAAATTTTTTGGGAAAGCCCGATGGAATGAGAGCGAAACGGCGGTCAGGGTAGTCAATCTAGAATGACTAAGTGAATGACTAGGTTTTGGGATGGAAAAAGTCAGGGATTTCTGTTAAATTTGGTTCTACCGGAGTTGTAAATAAACACTAATTTTGGGCGCGCCCCCACATCAATCGGTGATACTAATTCTATCTATCCTGAATCAATCCTCAATTGGTGTGGGGGCGTGTGGCTCAGTGGTAGAGCACGTTCCTGATAAGAACGGGGTCGAAGGTTCGATTCCTTCCACGCCCACCAAGTAACAAAATGACTACCAATTTGGTAGTCGTTTTGTTATCCTGATAGCGTAAAAAGGAATCGAACCGAAGGAGGAGTCGGGAGGAAAGTATGAGGTTCCTCCAGCGTCGGAAAACAGCGAAGCGTTAGAAACTGAGGGTGTCTAAAGCGCAGCCCGCCTCTTGGCGGACGAGCAGTGAGATTCCTTCCACTTTTGCCTGCCCAACCGAAGCCGAAAGGCGAAGGCGGGAGCGAAACGCCTGCGGCGTTTCGCAAAATCCCAAACCGCTCGGGCGGGGCGGGAAAGAGGAGTGGGAGAGGAATGCCCGCGCCGCCCGAGCGTTCCGCCGGAGCGAAGCGGAGGCGGTTAGAAAGTTTTCAGAAAATGGTTTCGAGCCGCGTTGTAAAGATACACCACAAACAGAAACAGGCTTTTAAGAGCCTGTTTCTGTTTGTTCGTGAACAGGAGAATCTTTTTCTTATATCGTTGCCTGGCCGCCGCAAACGCGGCAATTTTTCTTGTGTGTGAATAGCTCTAGGAGTGCTGCCAAGCCGACCAGGATGTAAACTACGGTAGCCACCGCGCTTCCCAAGTACTGAAAAACCTCGAGATTAAAGGCGTAGAGCAGCCAGTCCAAGCCGCCGATGATGAGAAGCACATAAGCTACTATATGGAGTGTTTTCATGGGTTAAATTCGGACAAGCCGACCTTTAATATATATTATAGCAAATTCATTCCTGCACTAACTTTGGTGCGGGTATTTATTGCCGGGAATCAGAACCTGACAATTTCTTCCCGGGGTAAGCCGGCTTTGCCCGCCTAAGGCGAGGCTCGCCCAATTTATATTTTAATAGTTTGTTCCCAAGGAAAGTTTGGGCGGCCGAAATGGCCGTAAACGCTGGTCTCTGAATAAATCGGCCTTCTAAGCCCCAGCCGCTCAATGATGGCCAGAGGGCGGAAATCAAAATGTTTTTTGACAATTTCGCCAAGCCGTTCTCCTTTTTCATCAACGGCCTCGAGCATCAGGGGATTTTCCCGGCCAATGGCATAGGCGACCGAGACCAGACATTTTTTGGCATAACCGTTAGCCACCAGATTTTTAGCCGCGAACCGGCCCATATAAGCGCCGGAGCGGTCCACCTTGGTCGCATCCTTGCCGGAAAAACAGCCGCCCCCATGGGGTATCAAGCCGCCGTAAGTATCCACCATAATTTTCCGGCCAGTGAGGCCGGTGTCCGCCTCGAAGCCGCCGCGGATGAATCGGCCGGTTGGATTGATGAGAATTTCCGCTCCGTTAATGTCTTTGACGAGCGGCTTGATGAGATTTTCCAAAAGCCCTTTTTTCAGTTCGGCTTCGGAAATTTTTTCATCGTGTTGACTACTCACCAGAATCGCGGCAATTCGTCCGTTTCTCATCGTCACCTGCGTTTTGCCGTCAGGCCTGAGCCAGGGGATAATGTTCTTTTTTCGGAGTTCTTCCAGGCCTTTGGCGAGCTGATGGACGAGAACAACGCCCCGGGGCAGAAATTCGGGAGTTTCGTTGGTGGCATAGCCGTACATTATTCCTTGGTCGCCGGCGCCGCCGGTGTTCACCCCCAAGGCGATGTCCGGCGATTGCTGACTGATGTTGACAACAATCTTAATCGGTTCGTCATAGCCGGTTTCCCGGTATATCCGTCTGGCAATTTCTTCGTAATCAATTCTGGTGGTTGTGGTTACCTCGCCGCCGATGACAATCAGCCCGTGACTGCCGAAAGATTCCACGGCCACGCGGCTGTAAGGGTCTTTTTCAAGACAGGCGTCGAGGACGGCGTCGGAAATCCGGTCACAGATTTTGTCCGGATGGCCAGCGGTAACGGATTCGACCGTGTAAGAGGGAAAATTATTGAGCATCTTAAATTAAAAACTCTTTCGCGAGGAAAGAGTCGGTTCGACCTTTTATCTTCCCCTCGCTTTGACGCGGGGCTGGAAGTGGCACCCAGCCCCTCTATGGCGCATCCGGAAGTTGGGACACGGAGCGATAGTAATTGACTTCAGCAGGGCTCCAGCTTCCGTTCGCGTGCTTAGAGGGCTGGGTTGTCGGGCGGATTAGCGGGCCAGTTCCCGCGTCCTATTAGATAGCGCTTCGCGCATCTAACGGAGCTCTCCGCCGCTCTCGATAAACCCCCACACCTATGCATAGGTGTGGGGGTTTATCCTCACACCTGCAAGACATAGGGATAAAATATTCAATTGTATATATTTATTTTACTCTGGCTTTTTTGAAAGACAAGAAGTTTTCCACAAGCGAGAACTATGGCTTTTTGGGGAGCACCGGAACCACAAGAATGTAGAAGATAAGACCGGGTAAAATTCCGGTGAAAATTACTATAAAAAGCCAGACCAGCCGCAAAAGCGCCGGGTCAACATCGAAATATTCTCCCAAGCCACCGATGACGCCAGCCCAGACTTTATTTGTATTGCTGCGATAGAGTTTTTTCATTAAAGATTATTTGTTAAATTATACCAAACATTATTATAAGAAAGACTTTTTTAGAAAACTAAAACCCCGACGGCCAAGTTATTCTGGTCGCCGGGGTCAGCCGAGCCGCTCTCTGATGGTTTTCATCGTGAGAATGAGATAGGAGATGGCGCCGATGAAGTAGTGAACCAGCGCCGCTTCCATCAGGACGAGCCTCACGAACGGTCCGAGAGCAGGTACGCCCCAGCCTAGGCCGAATTCGACGAGGCAAATCCCGCCGACGATGAAAAGCGCCAAATACTTTCTGGCTCCTTCTCGGTCGTCGTTCGCCAACCGTTCGAGCGCGAAGCAAAGCGAATTGAACGGCCAGATGGCGAACGAGAGTAACGCCACAAATCCGAATACTATCTCCCGCATTTTTTCCGCCTCCTCCAATCTTCGTGTTTAGAGTTTCTGCAAGCAGAATAATAGATTCGGCTTCTGATTGTCAATGGAAAAGTTTTTCAGCAGGATAATTCTAAGCCGGGAAGATCCCTGCTTATAGAGGTAAGGAAGAGGGAGAGGTAGTGATATGATGCGTCATATCACCAGATTAAGAGAAGTTTGAATTATAAGAATCCTTGCCTGCTCGCCTCGCCGAAGCCTTTGGTGAAATACGGGTAATGGCGGAATTTTTCACTCACGCCAGAAATTTTCCGGCCTGAATTTCCCACAATTTTTGATAGACGCCGCCTTGTTTGAGCAGTTCTTCGTGTGTGCCCATAGCCGCTATTTTCCCGTCTTCAATCACGATTATTCGGTCCATCTGCCGGATGGTCGAAAGCCGGTGGGCAATGGCGATGACGGTTTTACCGGCCATCAGTTGACGGAGGGCGTCTTGAATCAAGGCCTCGGATTCCGAGTCCAAGCTGGAAGTCGCTTCATCAAGAACGAGGAGCGGCGCGTTCTTGAGAATGGCCCGGGCAATGGCCGCGCGCTGGCGTTCGCCGCCGGAAAGTTTGATGCCGCGTTCGCCGACATAAGTTTCATAGCCCAGCGGCAGAGAAGAAATGAATTCATGGCAATGGGCTTTTTTAGCGGCCTCGATTATTTCCTCGTCGCTGGCGTCCCGCCGGCCGTAGAGAATGTTCTCCCGCAAGGTGCGGTGGAAAAGAATCGGTTCCTGCGGCACGAGCGCAATGGCATCCCACAAACTTTCCTGAGTGACATGGCTGATGTCCTGGCCGTCAATCAGAATTTTCCCGGCATCGACATCGTAAAACCGACTGAGAAGCAGGGTGATGGTTGATTTGCCGGCGCCCGACGAACCGACCAAAGCCACTTTTTCTCCAGGCCGGATGGTTAGCGTAAATTTATCAAGGATTTTCCGCGTCTTATGAAAACTGAAATCAACTTTTTGGAATTTAATTTCTCCGTTTTTGACCACCAACTGGCTGGCGTTTCTGACATCTCGGACCTCGTGAGGCGTGTTCAGAATTTCGACCATCTCCGCGCCGTCGGCAAAGGCCTCGAAAAGCCGGCGGAGCACCCGGCCGAAGTCGCCGATGCGGTCGAAGATAGTGGTCAGATATACTTGGATGAGGACGAAGTCGCCGACCGTCAGAATACCTCGGCCCCACAAAACAATGGCGGCATAGAGCATGGCGACCTCGATGGCCGCCATCAGGAATCCTTGCCCTGCATCGACTCCCTCGTTGAGATTCCAAGTGAACAGCCGGATTTTATGGAGTCCTTCGCTCGCCTGGCGGAAAAGGGACATTTCGTGACCGTAGCCAGTGAAGAGTTTTATGGTCGCGCTGTTGGAGATGGCGTCAGCCAGCGAGCCGGTAACCTCCGAATCCTTTTCGGTTTTGGCGATTTCGTATTTTTGTTTCCATCTGGCCGCCAGAATATGAAGACCGAGAAAAGCGATTACGCCGCTGGTTAGGATTACTCCCAGAATAGTATTGCGTAGGAAAAGAACCCAAAGGATGCCGGCCAGAGTGAAAAGAAGCGGCAGTAGCGCGAAAACCAGTTGGTCAATGATGTCTTCAAAGGCCTTGGTAAAACGGTTGACTTTTCGAACCAAGGAGCCGGAAAAGCTGTCGGTAAAGAAACGATAAGAGTGCTGGATGAGGTAGTTAAAGGCCGTCTGGGAAAGATTAGTCATAATTCGCGATTCAAAATAGGTAAGGAGAAAGCCGCGACCGCGCCGGAAAAGCCAAACCAGCCCCTTCAGGATCGCGATGACCAAGAAAACACCAAAAAGCTCGGCTAAAGTCTTTTCTACCGGAGCACCAACTACAGCCGCGCCAGCCACGTCAACCAGTTTCTTGTAATAAATGGGCGTTATTACTTGAGCGGCGTTTAAAGAAATAATGACGACGAGAATGAACAATATCGTAACCCAATAATGCCGGCTGTGCCGCCACATGATTTTGGTAACCTGGCTGACTGAACCCTTTTTCAATTTTTTCTTTTTAGTACTCATTGTTATCGAAACCTCCAGTATAACAAGGATGGCTTTGATAGTGAAGGTTGTTCGATTTTTTTCTTACCTCCATTCCCACCGCTGGTAGCGGGGAATTCCGACAGGCATAATAATAAAGAACACGCAACTTCAGAACAAAAGGTCGTTCAATCTTTAAAAAATCAAGAATCAAGTGAATAAAAAAGCAACCGATATTCCAGGTTGACAAAAGCGACATCAGCAAAGCCGGCTTTGAGGTGATAAATGAATATCAAGGCCATCCCGACATTGCCAAACTGCTGGCCGAGGCCTTTCGGGTGATTGTAATCTAAGACCAGGCTACGGCAAGCCGGAGAACGATGATTAATAGTGCCGGAAGATAATGTCTTTTATCCGTTGCACTTCGTCTTTGACTGTTTCGCTTTCATAGTCGCCAGCGTGAGCCGGCGCGCCGGCATAGGAAGGTTTTTTCTGGTCAAGATGAATGTTAAAGGTAAGAACATCTTTATCCACTTTCAAATAGATATGAAAGCGGGGATAGTCGCCGTGGATGGGCCGCACGCAGTTCAATTCATTCTCGGGAGTATAGCGAAGAGGCCGGTAGCCGAGCTGGCGCACGAGTTGAGAAACATTGTAATTCAGATTGTTAAGTTTAAAAGTCATTTTCCCGAAAAAGAAAAAAGTTGCCGCAGGCCGGCGGAAACTAAAGAATAACTTTTACAATTTTGTTTTTGGATTTGCGACCGGAGACGAACGAAACTTGAGATTGAGGAATTTCGAAATAGTCGGCGATTATGCGCAAAACTGCGGCGTTCGCCCGTCCTTCCCGCGCCGGTTCTTTGACATAAACCACAAAATGCGAATTGTCCGCCTTTTCGATTTTTTCTTCCTTGGAATTAGACCTGGTTTTTATGAAAAATTCCATTCTCATTTTCATTATGCCCGTCGAAATACGCCGGCGGCTTGGCCTGCTCCGCCGGAGTAGCTTCGACTGCAGAAACCGGATAACAGAGGGGGCGGAGACAGGGGAGTAATTAAGTCCTGCTTTTTTCCTGTTTGTATTTTCTCCAGGCCGCGGCCATCGCTGGTTCAACCTGGTCCAATTTACCGAGAATGAAGTCCCGCAGCTCCGCAGTGGCAATTTCTTCTTTGCCGGCCGCGAGTTCAAGCACCGCTCCGGCAACCTGGTTAACGACCACGCTTATCCGGTCCGCGGGAAGATTCGCATCCGTCCCCGCTCCTTCTATCGACTTTCTGAGCTTGTTTTCGTCAAAGGCCTCTTTGGTGCTGTCGCCTTTTATGACTTGGTTGGCCATAATAAATTTTTATTTATATCCGCGACCTTTATGCCAGCTAGTGAAAATTCCACTGTTATGCTACAGCATAACACCGGAAAATAAGTCCTCCTTATTCGGACTAATCATTGCAAATATAAAAGATTGAGATTAATAAACCAGGTCGAATTTCTGCTGCTTGGTAATAATAACCGACTTCAAGATGTTATGAAAGTATATTCACCGCGCCTTGAACGTCTTTCGCAGTTCGATTTTTGCTTGTTCAAGGATTTTCTTCCGGCGGCTAGGGAGATTCTGGCCGGCGCGGTTGATGTAGAAATTGAGCATTGACATCGCCGACTGAAACGGCGCGGCTTTGCGGCGAGCGCTTTCGAGAGCCGAGTGTTTGAGCGACCGCGCGATTCTCTTCGGGTCATCCAGAGTAAAAACTCCACTTTCTAAATCCAGAGCGTTCGATTCTGTGGTCACTCGGCCGGACCAATATACTGGAACTGATTTCTTCTTTTTCATTTCTATTATAATTATAATGCGCTGTTATTCTACCATTCGCGCGAATTAGAGAATATAATCTATCTCTCCCATTGCTTGACGTTAGGCGCGAAATCGACCTGATACGGCGGGATACCTAAGGAAATGCCGTAGTCGGTGGCAGCTTGATACTCTTCTTTACTCGTGCGGTTTATTTTGAAAATCTTGCCAGGATAGATGATATAGTGGATGTCGTCGTTTTTGAAGTCCGCGTACCAAGAACTCGGCTGGTCGTTTATTGCCCGGCTCAATCTTTCTGCTATTTCGTCCGCCTTCCTATCGAGGATTTCAACTCTATGTAAAGTCCACTGCTTGAGCCACGGCGTTTTGTGTTTCTCCGTCACCAGCTCTACTTTAGTGCTCAAAATTTTCACGTTTCCGAGAACGCCTTTATCTTTTAAACTTTCCTCAATTATTACGCCATTGAAATTGTTCATAAATCCCGCCTAATTTTTGGCGGCCGACCAGGTCTATAATCTGATTTCTTTTTCCAGCCACGGAATTTTTTCGTTTTTTCTTCTCCAGAAAACATCTTCAAAAATATACTCCGCGGCGAGCATCGTATACTTTCCGTAAGACTTTTTGAGGCCGCTTTGAATTTTCCCGGCTGGTACCAATTTTCTGCCGTAAAAAAGCCTGGAGTAAATTTTCTGCTGCCAGGGGGCGATATGATCAAAGACGTCATAATGGTGAAGTGTCTCAAAAAGCAGAATACGGGTCGTTTCCGGTCCGACCCCGTATAACTTCCTTAATTCTTTTTGAGCCGACTCTTTATCCATCCCCCGCAGTTTATACTCATCAACTTTGCCACTGATAAAATCCTCGGAAAGTCTTCTAATGAATTTCGCCCGATAACCGATTTTCAAGTCCCGCAATTCTCCTTCCAATACTTTCTTCAATCTTTGCGGGAGCCAAATCGCCCAAAGTTCCTCGCCGTCGAATTCAACTTTAGTGCCGAATTTACCAAGCAAGGCGTCCAACATCTGTTGACTACGCCTTACAGTAGCATTCTGTAAAACAATGGCAATAATAAGAAGTTCATAAAGGGTCTCTTGACTAGCATTTCTCATTCCCAGCCACTTTCTAAACACTGGATAAAACCGTGCATCCTTTTTCGCTAATTTGTAGAATTCTCTCAAATCAGTATTCAGTTCTGAGCGCCAGATAATTTCTTTCTTCAACTTTTCTATTTCTTTTTTGGTGAAAACTTTGTCGGAGTAAACGGAAATTCTTAATTTCGGCTGAAAAATTTTTCCCAGATTCTCAATTCTCAGGCCGTATATTGTTTTATCTATCCGTAAGGCTCGCCAATACTTACTGGGCTGCCATTCATCAAGTTTCAGCTTATTAGGGAAGTGAGCCGGTTTGTGAAATGTTCCGTCAAAATGAAAAGGCGCTTTGGGGCGCACAATAAAAGTCTTCTTCTTATCTAATTTCATAAATTTCACCTAATTTTTATCGGTTAGCCATCTAAAATTTCTATTCACCTCTATTATAATTATATACCGAAAATGAACCGAAAGTTATCCACAGCTACATAAATTCAGAATTGCTATAATTATAATATGCTCACCAAACGCCAAAAACAGATTTTGGATTTCATCACCAAATACAACAGACGCCACGGCGTGTCCCCGGCGCTTGAGGAAATAAAAAAACATTTCCGGTTATCGTCGGTTTCCACAATTCATCAGCACATCGAGGCCCTGAAAAACAAGGGCTACTTGAACAAACTCGAAAACCAACCGCGCGGGATAGAAGTGAGAAAATCGAACAATTTTGCAAGGATTCCTCTGCTCGGAATCATCGCTGCCGGAAAACCAATTGAGCCGTTAGAAAATCGGGAATTAATAGAGGTGCCCAAAAATATGCTTTCCGCTTCTGGCAATCACTTTGCTCTGGAAGTTCAAGGCGAAAGTATGTTCGATGAAGGCGTGGCTGACGGCGATATTGTGATTATTCGAGAGCAGCCGACGGTGGCGGACGGGGAAATCGCCGTTGCTTATTTGCCGAACAGAGGCGAAGCCACTTTGAAAAAAATTTATCTAGAAAAAAGCAGGGTCCGGCTTCAGCCGGCTAACCCTAAAATGAAACCCTTTTACGAAAAAGAAGTTCAAATCCAGGGCAAATTAGTCGGCGTTATCAGGAAAGTGAATGAGACGACGCAAGAAGGGGCCGAGAAGAGCATCGAACAGGAAAAGGGAGCGCCTCAAGAAAAAAACTTTAAAAAATATCTGAATAAAGTTTTCCTCGGCGATGTTATGGAGCTGCTTAAGAAACTGCCGGACAAAAGCGTCGATATGGTTTTTGGAGACCCGGATTATAATGTCGGAATAAAATATGGCGGTAAAACTTATACCAGAACTTTTGAAGAATATATCGAATGGTATATCGAGTTGACCAAAGAATCATTGAGAGTGCTGAAAGATGATGGGAATTTATTTATGCTCAACTATCCGCGGCAAAATGCTTATCTCTGGAACAGGTATTTAGACAAGTATTACCCTCTTACGAGCGAGTATGTCTGGGTTTATAACACGAATGTTGGACATACACCGCAACGATTTACGACAGCGCACCGGACAATACTCCACGTTCGCAAATCGAAAAAGAATAAATTTTATAAAGATAATGTCGCTTTGCCCTATAAAAATCCCACGGACAAGAGGATTTTGAAGAATCTCGAAAATGGTTCAAAGGGCCGGATGCCGTATTCTTGGTTCTATTTTGACTTAGTCAAAAATGTCAGCAAAGAAAAAACGCTTCACGCCTGTCAGATTCCCCAACAGCTAACCGAAACACTTATTAGGGCCGCGACCCAGCCAGAAGATATTGTTTTAATTCTTTTCGGCGGGAGCGGTGCAGAATTAGAAGTCTGTAAAAACTTAAATAGGCAGTATATTTCTGCCGAAATAGATTCTAAATATCACGAAATCATCACGGACAGATTAAAGAAAGGCTATATCCCTGACAAATACAAGCTGAAATTAAAAAACGGAGCAAAAAGAAATTATACTCCTTCTCTGCCGGTATTTAATAAAGCGGGATTATTTTCTTTACCTGCTCAAAAGTGAAACCATTCTTAAGAAGAATAAGAGCGGCGAAAAATTTTGCCCTGCCGGCTCCGCCACTGGTTATCGTTCCGGTTTTTGTTTCCAAAACATAAGGCACAGGAGAGCCGACTTCCTGCCATTTAAATCTATAATTGAAATCTTCCTGAATCCAAATCCACTTTAAAACAAGTAGATAAAGCAATGGGTCAATTCCCGGCAATTTCGGAGGCTTTGTATTGAAAGAATTTTTATAATAAACGCTCTCAAGGAGCTTCCAAAAAGTTCTGCTTTTGATTTTGTGTTCTTGAAAATCCTTCATCAGGACATCAAATGTAAATTTCGAAGTTTTAATTTTTTTTACCTTTAGAATATGGCACGACTTCGAAATCGTAAAGATTCGCCCAAAGCGCCGAATTTTTCCTGATTTGTTTTAACGCCCTTCTCTTTAATTTTTTGCCGGGATAACGAATGCCGATGAGCGGGTTCCTTTTCGTGCCTTCAACGATGAATAAAATTGAACCCGGCGGTTTCTCCCGATACGGATATAACGCTTTTGCCAGTTCTTGATATATCTTCTGATTGTCTCTGATTTTCAGTTCGATGACTTTCATAAATTTATACTTATTTATGGGAGGTAGCTTAATTATGAAACAGCTCGTCTTCGCGGAATTCGAGGGGGCGGCTTGCGCGCCGGATGGTGTTTGTCTTCGTGTCCAATATCCACTCGTGGCCGGAGCGGCAGGTGAGCGTCATTCTTCCGGTTTCCGGGTCAATATGAGGCGCGCCGGTCCGGCGCCGGCTGCAAGTCGGGCAAAGAGAGTAGTCCCGGGTTTTGTCTTCCGGATCATAGCTCTCGCCGAAAAGATACGGCCTTGGTTTCAGCGATTCTTTCTCGTATTGGCTGTCGGGCTTTTCGGATATTTCCTTCCCGCGTTTCATATTTAGTGCTTTAATATCAGCTTATCAAGAAATTTCTGCAGAAGTAAATTTCAATTTTACTCTGCGAAACTTAATCAGGCAAGCTTTATCTGATACCGGTGTCGCAGGAAATCGTGGTATCTACCCAAGTATTGGGTGAGACTGTGGCGGCCGGATGACCGCAGGCGGGGAGTCGGCTTTCGCCGGCGCCGAGGGTGTAATTGCCGGACGGGAGCGTGAAGGAAAATCTGCCGTCCGCGTTACTTCGCGTAATAGCAACAGCATGCGTCGGATCCGATTGTCGGAACACCGCGACGAGCGTTTGGTAGGGCTTGTCGGCACACTGCGGTTCCGGAGGATTTTTTACGACCGGGCAAATCGGTCCCAACATCACGATGCCGCGGATGCCGCTTTGACCGGCAGATGGGCTTTCCTCTGGCCACGAGACGGTTTGGACGATCCGGTCCGCGAGAGCGTCCACATTAAAAGCGTTCCGCTCGATTTCGCATCCGGATTTTTGCGGCTCACCGTAATTGCCGCACTGAACATAGCGCAGGGTGAAGCGAAGCGACACCAGGCGGTCGTTTTGCATCGTGTTGTAGGTGTAGGTGGTATAGATGCTTCCCGCGGCGCCCTCGGTTTGGGTGCCGATGCAGTAGTCGCGGCTGTTGATTTTCTTTAATGGCTCGGCGCAGAAAAATTGCGCAATTTTGACTTCAATCTGCGGCGGCCACTCCTGAACGTAAATGTATTTTGTCGTCAGCTTTTCCGGATAGCGGAAGCTCACGCCCTCGGCGGTCGTTTTTGACTTCCAGCTTGAGATGTCCATATCCGGAGCCGGGCAGACGGCGAATTCGCACTTGGGCACTACGCGGCCGACCCAAGAGCCGTCGGGGCACTGTTTGGCGTCGAGCGTGCAGGCGACCGGCTCCGGGCGCGTCAGGCGCCAATAGAAATAGCCGCTCGCGGTGGCGAGGAAGAGTACGATAACAGCAATGAGTACTCTTTTTGTCATTTGACTCCCGATTTAATTTCCGCCTAAACCCTGAAGGAGAATAAATTCCCTACGGGGCATGCTTTTAAAATTATTTTACCAAACCTGATACACAGATCCAAAACCCGCCTTCGCTAAAGCTACGGACGGGCAAGAGCGAAACCTCCGTTGAACCGCGGCCAGCCTCGCAGAAAAATTATCTTTACATTTTTTCTTTGCGCGCGCCACCAAAAAATTCTTCTAAAAGGAAAAAACAATTTTTCTGCTCGGTTCAGCGCTACGCGCGGGCGGCGGGACTACGCTCGCGGGCAAGGCGTTTCCTCTCCCTAAAACCCCTCCATTTTTTGCCCGCGAGCGAACACTTTCATCTCAAAATTCAGAGCTCGTATCTAGCTTTATGGCTCCGGCGGTAGGATTCGAACCTACAACCCTCTCCTTAACAGGGAGCCGCACTACCGTTGTGCTACGCCGGAATACGGAAATTTTACCAACTCCACAAAATTTTTCAAACCCCGCACCTTTTCTAGCAGAGATAGTGCCTAGGCATTTTCAGAGCCGATAGGCGACTCCGTCTTTAAATCGTGTAAAAGCAAAATTGTTTCTGGAAAAGGTGCGGGGTCAAACTCCCTCGCCAAGTTCCGGTAAATGAAAAATCCGCCTGGGGCGGATTTTTCATCCTGGGGCATTATCGGAAATTTCTAATCTCTAAATCCTAATCTCTAAACAATTTTTGAAATTTGAAATTATGAATTTGATATTGTTTAGAAATTAGAGATTAGAATTTTGAGATTTGTTCAGCAGATTAGAAGCATCTTGTAAATCCGCAGCTGCGGCAGCTTAGACAACCCTCGCTCATAATCAGCGGTGCGCCGCAGTCCGGACAGCCGGGCATAAATCCGTAATCAGCTAGCGATTTTTTGGAGGCCTCGTAGCTCTGGGGCAAAGCCGCGACATTGGCCGGTTCTTTTTCTTGAAGCATCATCGGCTCAGTGGGCGAATGCTCCTGAAGAAGGGGATTGTGGCCGCCGTTGGTCCGCGCATGCTCTTCCAGGATTTGACCGATGGCATCCGGCAGGGAGAGAATCGTGCCTTTGTCGGTGATGGTCGGCATAGGTCCGCGGATGCCTTTTAAGTTGTCGATGATTTCTTCGATTTTTACGCCGGTCCGGAGAGAAAGCGAAATCAGTCGGCAGATGCCTTCGCTTTGCTCTTGGAAAAATCCGCCACTCTTACCAATAACCGCGAAGACCTCGAACGGCACTCCTTTCTCGTCGTTATTGATGGTCACATAAAGATTGCCGTAGCCGGTTTTCATCCGGTAGGTTTTGCCGGTCAGCACTTCGGGCCGCTGCCGGGCTTCCAGGCGGTTCTTGTCAGCCGGAATCTGAAGCGGCGCCTCGGCGGATTTTTTAGCCCCGAGTTCGGTCGGCGCCTTGATGTTTTCGCCGGTGCCGAGGTTCAAAATCTGCACTTCGCGGCTCGCATCGCGGTAAACAGTGCAGGCCTTGCACTTCATTTTCCAAGCCAGCACAAAACCCGTGAACACATCTTCTTTGGTTGCGGAATTGGGAAAGTTGATGGTTTTGGAAATGGAATTGTCCACATAACGCTGGAAACTGGCCTGCATCTTGATGTGGTCTTCGGCCGAAATATCCATAGCCACCACGAAGGTTCGCCGCAGTTCTTCGGCTAGGTCGGTCAGGCGTTGGATGCTGCCGGTCTTGATTATTTCATCTTTGATTTCTTTTATTTTAGCTTCGCTGAATTGGTATTTTTTGAGCGCTTGTTCGAAATAGCGGTTGAAATAGTGATACTGGTGGCCGTCTTTGTCCTGCTTGACATAAGAGAGGGCGAAATTCGGCTCCACGCCCGAGGAACAATCAAGCATCATCGAGATTGAACCGGTTGGCGCCACGGTGGTCAGGGCCGCATTGCGCATTTTAATTTTTTTCTTGGCAAAAACGCTCAAAGGTAAATTCGGGAAAGCGCCTTTTTCTTTGGCGAGTTCCTGGGACATCTGGTGGGCTGTTTCCGTAATGGTTCTCATTGTTTTTTCGGCCAACTTCTGCCCTTCCGGGGAGTTGTAGGCAATACCCAGCTGATAAAGCATATCGGCAAAACCCATAATGCCGAGGCCGATGCGCCGGTTTTTTCTCGCGAGGTCAGTGACCTGCTGAATCGGAAAATCAAAAATGTCAATAACGTTGTCCATCAGCCGTGCGGCGATTCTCGTTACGCGGCGCAGCTGGCCCCAGTCCACGCGACCGTCTTTAACGAAAGCCGCTAAATTGATGGAGCCAAGGTTGCAGTTGTCGTAGTGATGCAAAAATTGTTCGCCGCAATTTGAGATGATGATGCCGTTAGCGATAAATGAATGCGTGGTTGCTTCAGTCAAATCGTAAACCCTCTTTTTACCGATATATTTAATTTTTTCTATTTTGTCTTCAAAATATTCTCGGTAATACGATTTTTCTTTAAGCGTTTTGGCTTTAACTTTGTAATGCGTTCCAAGGAAACCGATTTTACTCAGAAAAATAGGTATGTTATCGCGGGAAATTTCCAGCTCATATAAAATACCGTCGTTTTTATAACCGAAAGCCAGCCGCGGTTTTCTTGTTCTGTTATAAATCGTTGAGCGAATGCCGAAGTTGATAAGAAGAATTTGAATTTGTTTGAGTAATTTCTCTGATTTTGACGTTAAGCGGATGTAGCGCGTCTGATTTTTTTCATAGATGTTGATTGTGCCATCGGCACTGAAAATGCCTTGCAGAAATCCGCTGACCGCCTCGGCCGGCGCTCGCCACAAAGAGGCGGGCACTTCTTTTTCTGCTGCCAAAACTGGTTTAACGCCAAGTTTTTTGAAAAACTCCACAAAGTCCTTTGAACCATATATCAGATGATAGACGTCATTTTTCCTTTTAATCTCTTTTCGCTCGCTGTTTTTATACCAATCGTTCAAAATATCTCTAAATTCGCTCATCACCTCCTTATCGTCTTCGGAAAATGTAAAACCAACCGCGTATTCGCGCTTTTTGTCTCTGAGCCAGCCGTCGCCAATAAGCCAGCCGAGAACTCGGCCCAACTCTTTGCTCCAAGTTTTCGGGAAATTGTAGTGGTAAATATGTCTGTTTTTGCCTTCAATTACATTCGGATAATCGAAAGGCAGTTGAAAATCATTGTTCCATAGCCCTTCATTTGATTGGATGAGAACTTTATCGCCAGCTCTCAATTCGAGAAGTGGCACTTTCCCCCGGGGCGTAAATATTTTATGGTCAGCAGTGGCCTCCAGTTCATAACCGGATTTGGTGGTTAGTTTATATACTGGTTTAATGCCGGTTGGAAAAGCGCGGAGCATTTCTCCAGATGCGCTTCCTAATCGAGAGAAATCAATCAGCGGCATTGTTTCGCGAATTGTTCCTCCTTGACTGATTGAGATCCTGTTTAACGAGGAAATTTTCACTGCTTTCGGCAGGCGGTTATCAACTGAAATTTTAATTCCGCCTGAAACATAACTTTCTGCAAGTTCCTCCATCTTGATGAATCCTCTTTCTGTCGCCACCAATGTTTCGCCAATTACACAAGGATTGGAGCAGTCGATGGGGCCGAGACCGGGCAGAGGGTTGGTGCGATTGACTTCGTCGATGAAAACGATTCCCGGTTCGCCGTTCAACCAGGCGTAATTGACGATTTCGTCAAAAATTTCTTTGACCGTGATGTCGATTTCTTCGGCAGCGAAGACCGAGCCGTTCGGCGCGCGGAGAACTTTGTGAGGTTTCATTTTCTGGCCGTTCCATTCGCCGAGCCATTTTTCGTCCGGACTCTCGAGTAGTTTTTTCATAAACTCGTCGGTGAGCTTGACTGAGATGTTGAAATTTCTTATTTCGCCCTCAATTTTTTTGGCGCGGATGAAATCCAGAATATCAAGATGCCGGACATCCATCATCGCCATATTGGCGCCGTGCCGCCCCTGCTGCTTGATGGTTCCGAAAGCCGCGTCATAAACTTTCAAAAAGGAAACCGGGCCCGAAGAAACACCGCGCGATTTTTTGGTGGGCGACATGGCCGGCCGCAAATGGGAAAAATCAAAACCCAGTCCCGAACCAGCCTGCTGAAGAAGAGCCGCGTCCTTCAGGGTCTGAAAAATACTCTCCATCGAGTCCATTATCGGCAGAACGATGCAGTTGGCGACGAGCGGCGTTGGTCCGCCGACATTGGTTAAAGTTCGGCCGGCTGGGGTGTATTCTTTTTTTGACAGAATTTCGAAAAATTCTTTTTCAGTTTTGTCGACAAACTTATCATCATGACCGTATTTTTTTTCAACCTGGGCTAAAGCCTGGGCCACGCGATGAAACATTTCTGCCGGCGTTTCTTGGCGACCGCTGTCATCAGTCAGAAGATAGCGCTTTTTCATCATTTTCAGGGCGTTTTCCGAAAATGAGGCGTTGACTTTTCCCATTTCAGCTTCAGTTAACCAGCGGTGGTTCGGCTGAGCGGCGGTTGATTGAAATTTTTTTTTCGTTTCTTTCATGGCGAGGCGAGAAATTTTCTTTAAACCTTTCGGCTTTCATTTTACCACTTTCCGGCTCAGCGAAATCAAGAGGGATTTTTCCCCAAAAAGTCATAGAAAAACATTTTTCTGGATAATTGGCAAAATTTTTCTCCGCTGCCAAGAATTAAGTCGAAATTTATCGACTTCTTCGAAATTTTTATTGGAAAAAAGAACGAATTTCCCATTTCGGCTGGCTCCAAGGCCTTTTAAAGTCATTTTTTGTTCTGATTTGTCGCAAAATTTGTCTGAGCCCTGCCTTATAATAAGGAAGAAACTGAGACCGAGGAGATTTTTAGAAGAAGGAAAGCCACCGTTGGTCTTTTTTGCCTAAACAGACCTAGACAGAAATAGAAGCAGAGGCAAAATTACTATTATTAAATCACAATTGTGATTTAGTAATAGTAAAGCGGGTAAGATGTGCCGGAGATAAGTTGCTCGGCAATGGCGACTTCGAGGTTTTTGAGAAAATCGGGGGCTATCTCATGAAACTTTAACTTCATCAATCGGCTCCCTGTCCGCCGGCAGGCAGGGCTCGTCAAAAACAAATATATTCTCATTTGCTTTCTTCTCGCTGCCGATTGAATGAAACTTCGTTTCATCAATCGGTTCGCTCGGCAATCGCAAGAATTTACTTATTCTTGTGTTGCCTCGCTGCCGATTGTAAAATAGATAAAAGTTTTTCGGCGGTTAATTTTAGGGGAAATTTCTTAAATTTATGCCGGAACTGGCAGAAAAAAGTAATTTTCGGCGGGCCGGGGTTTCGGCTTTGGCCCTGGTCGTTATTTTGGGAGGATTGTTTATCGTTTCCATCGCCTTTGTTTCGTGGAAATTTTCTTCGGCTGATAGTTCGCAAAATTTTTTTCAGCGGACCGCCGGACTTGTTTCCGGAACATTCAAGGAGATATTTTCAGCCGGGGAGAATAAACCGGCGATGGAAATTGATTTGGGAGAAAATAGGGAAGCAAGTAGTTCTGTTTCTGTTGGAGAAAACAAATTTTTGTCAACAAGAGCTCTTGGGAAATCGGTTGCCGGAAAATCTAATAACCTAAATTCATTTTCAGAAAATTCTGATACTAAATCGAGCGTCAATAAAAATAGTTCTTCTTCAAGCGCCTCGGTTCCAGAAACGACTATTTCCGAAAATTCGGAAAATAAAAAATCGTCATCGGTCGCTTGCAATTTTTCAGTTGTCCAATCTCCTAGCCACAAAATTTTGTTCAGCGAGCTCGCTTGGATGGGCAGTAAAGAAAACAGCGGCGATGAATGGCTGGAACTGAAAAATAATTCCGGCCGCGATTTGAGTTTGGCCAGCTGGCATATTTTATCAAGCGATGAAAATATAAAAATTATTTTTGAAGAAAAAGATTATTTGAAAGCCGGCGGACTTTTTCTTTTGGAAAGAAGCGACGACAATTCGGCGCCGAATGTTCCGGCAGATAAAATTTATAGCGGCGCCCTGGCGAACAGCGGTGTCCGGCTGAAAATTTTTTCGCCGGAATGCGAACTAGCTGACGAAATAGATGCTTCCAAAAAATGGCCGGCCGGCGATAACTCTGCCAAGAAGACAATGGAACGAAGTTTCTTGGATTTGAGCTGGCACACGAGTGCCAACCCCGGCGGCACGCCCAAAGCGGAAAATACAATGGCATTTGAAATTTCAGGGTCGGTAACGTCGATGCCCCAGTCAGAAATTCCGGCCTCAACAATTGATAATAACACCGCCTCAACGACGGCTACTGGAACGCAAAATTCTTCGGCTGTCAGCAGCGGCAGCCAGATTCTAGCCAGCCGCATTCTGATAAGCGAAATAATGGCTGGCAGCAACGTTAGTTCTTATGACGAATTTGTGGAACTTTATAATGCCGGCAGCCAGGCGATTGATTTAACTGGCTGGTCCATCAAAAAACGAAGCTCGACCGGCTCAGAATCAATTTTGGTCGCCGCTTCGCGGTTGGAGGGTTTGAAAATCCTGCCAAACCACTACTTTTTGGCAGCCAATGCCAGCGCTACACTGCCGCTGACTCCCGATGTTTTATGGCCCAAATCCTACACCCTGGCTTACACCCAAAACGCCGTTATTCTTTATGATTCAGGCGGCGTCAAAACCGATGAAGTTAGCTGGAACGAGATTCCCAAAGATGAAAGCTATGTCCGCGATTCTTGGAGCAGCAATTCTTTTCATATTTCGGCCGCGCCCACGCCGCAGAACTCGGCGAGTCAGTGGTAATAGCTTCGTTCAAGACAGATTTTCTATTAAGGCAATCTCCAAGGGGATTGTCAAAAACGGACTGTAGCGCATTTCTGAATAAGCGCGGATGAAGGCCTTGAGCAGTTTGATTATTTTTGCCGGCTCAGCGTGAAGCGTCATTTTTTTTAGACGGAGAATTTCGTCCGAGGTCAGCTCCAGTTCAAAAATTTTTTCCAGATTTGGATTAAGTTTAAGCGAGAGAATCTTTCTTAAATAATGAATCAGGTCTTTGGTCAGCTGGATGAGGTTGTGCCCCTCTTCGTTGATTTGTAAAAGATAGTCGAGCGAGCCCTGGAGATTGTTTTTGACGATAAGTTCGGCCAGTTCCTCGATTTTTTTGAAACCAGTCCGGCCAGTCAGTCGTTCGGCGGTTGGCAAATCGATTTTGGAATGGAACGAGCTGATTTGGTCAAGCAGCGATTCGGCGTCGCGGAAACTGCCTTCAGCCGCGGCCGCCACCAACTCTAAGGCCGCTGGTTCAATGTCAATTTTTTCCGCCTTGGCGATACCAGTGAGTTTTTCAAGAATCTTTGCTTTGGGAAGTTTTCTAAAAAGAAAGCGCTGAGCGCGCGAAGTAATCGTGGCCGGCATTTTTTCGTATTCCGTGGTCGCCAGCACGAAAATGGCATGCGCTGGCGGCTCTTCCAGGGTTTTTAAAAGCGCATTAAAAGCCGGACCAGTCAGCATATGGGCTTCGTCAATGATGTAGACCTTGAATCGGCTGCCGACCGGCGCGGTTTTGACGCTTTCTTTAAGATTCCGGATTTCGTCAATGCCGCGGTTCGAAGCCGCGTCGATTTCCACGACATCGAATGAAATATTAGAGTCGATTTCTTTGCAACTCCGGCATTCATTGCAGGGTTCGCCGAGTTTCTGGAATTCCGGGTCTTGGTGCCGGCGCTCGCAGTTCAACAGTTTGGCAATCAGCCGGGCCGTGGTGGTTTTACCCGTGCCTCTTGGACCGTAGAAAAGATAGGCCTGACCCAGCCGGTTCTGGCTGGCAGCGTTTTTGAGAATCTCGACATTGGTTTCCTGGCCTAACAGTTCGTCGAGTTTTTTCGGCCGATATTTGCGGTAGAGCGCCAAAGCCATATCAATTAAAATCTCTAATCTCTAAGTTCTAAATCCTGAACGGATTTATTTTACGGTAAATCGTTGCTTTCAGCAACTGCCAAGTTATAATCTACAAAAGCAAATATGGATAAAATCGCCATTTTGGATTTCGGCGGACAATATTGCCATCTGATTTCGCGCCGGCTCAGAGACCTTGGAGCAACCACCAAAATTTTTCCTTCAAATGTGCCAGCCAGTCAATTAGGAAGCGATAAAGAGATAAAAGGGATTGTTCTCTCCGGCGGCGCCCGCTCGGTCTACGACAAGAATGCCCCGAAATTTGATAGAAAAATCTTAAAACTTCGTTTGCCCATCTTAGGCATTTGCTACGGCCATCAGCTTATTGTCCATAAAATGGGCGGCCGAATTGTGTCTGGAAAATCTGGCGAGTACGGCTTGATGAAACTGAATATCAGTACCTCTGTCGCTATTTTGGCTGGTCTCGGAAAATCTCTGAATGTTTGGATGAATCACCGCGATATAGTCGCCTCGCTTCCCCAATCGTTTTCTCCGCTGGCCGGCACCGAGCATTCAAAAATAGCAGCTTTTGCCAGTAGAGATAAAAAAATTTTCGGGGTCCAGTTTCATCCGGAAGTAAGCCATACGGAAAAAGGAGATAAAATCCTAAAAAATTTCGTTTCCGGCGTTTGCCGGTGCAAAAAATCGTTGTCGCCGAGAATAACTGTCAGAAACATTATAAAAGAAGCGCAGGAGACAATAGGGGGCAATAAAGCCATAATCGGTCTTTCCGGCGGTGTTGATTCTTCAGTTGCCGTGGCTTTGGTTAGCCGAGCAATCGGAAAAAATTTGACTGCGGTTTATGTTGACACCGGCTTGATGAGAGAAAGAGAGACGGAATTTATAAAAAGAGCATTTGGGAGAAGAAATTTAAATCTGAAAATTATCCGGGCTGAAAAACAATTTTTCCGGGCGCTCAAAGGAATCACTTCTCCGGAGCGAAAAAGAAAAATTATCGGAAGACTTTTTGCGGATATTTTTTATAGAATTGCGAAGAAAGAAAAGGCGAAATTTCTTGTTCAGGGGACGATTTATTCGGACAGGATTGAAAGCGGTTTAACCAAGTACTCATCAAGAATAAAATCGCATCACAATGTGGGCGGATTTCCCGAAAATTTGAAATTGAAGGTTTATGAACCACTCCGAGACTTATATAAAGACGAAGTAAGGAAAATCGCCCGCGCCATCGGTCTGCCGAAACAAATAATCAGCCGGCAGGTTTTTCCGGGTCCGGGCTTGGCAATAAGAATAATCGGCGAGGTAACGCCCGATAAAGTAGAAATCGTCAGACAAGCGGGTAAAATAATCGAAGATGAGTTGAAAAAGTCGGGATTTTGGGGAAAAATCTGGATGAGCTTCGCGGTTTTGTTGCCGATAAGAAGCGTCGGCATCCAGGGCGACGAACGAAGTTATAAATACCCCGTGGTCGTGCGGATAGTGGAATCGCAAGACGCTATGACCGCTAATTTTGCTGAAATTCCTTTTTCAATTTTAGAAAAAATTTCCACGCGAATAACCAATGAGATTAAAGAAGTAAATCGGGTTGTTTACGACATAACCAATAAGCCGCCGGCCACCATGGAATGGGAATAAGGGGTGGAATAGAATTAGTTGTAATATGAAAGTTTTAGCAGTCGCCTCAGTGGTCGTTATTTTAGCTGGCGTCAGCTTATTTTTGTTTTTGCCCCAGCGAATCATTATCTTGGATAATCCGGATTCGGAACTTAACGCCGCCATCAGGCAGTCTGTTCCGGATTTGTATGTTCCCGAAGCCTCGACCCCTACTTCGACCGAGCTCTCGCGAAATATCCCAAATTTGTCAGCAATAATTTCCAATAATTCTTCAAATGACCTTCCTAATCAGCCGCGGCTGACCAATCCTCCGGAAATCGTCAAAGGCATTTATCTGACAGGCTGGTCAGCTGGTTCTGATTCAAAATTGAATTACTTGCTCGATTTAATCGCTAAAAAAGGGCTCAATGCCGTGGTAATTGATATAAAAGATTATTCCGGCTATGTGTCTTACGCCGTGGATGTTCCGGAAGCCAGGGCCAGCGGCGCCGAGAACCAGCTGCGCCTTTCAAGGCCCAATGCGCTGATTAAAAAACTTCATGATAAAAACATCTATGTTATCGGCCGAATCACGGTTTTTCAGGACCCGGTTTTAGCCAAGGCCCATCCGGAATGGGCGCTTAAAAATAAAACCACCGGCAAGGTTTGGACCGATAAGCGGGGATTGGCTTGGCTGGATGCCGCGGCCCCGCCGGTCTGGGATTATAATATCGCCATTGCCAAAGACGCTTTGAACCGCGGGTTTGACGAAATAAATTTTGATTACATCCGTTTTGTTTCCGATGGCGACCTCAGTATCATCAGTTATCCCTTTTGGGACCAGAAAATCCCTCGTCGTAAAATTATTAAAAATTTCTTCGCTTATCTGAGAGAAAATCTTCCCGAGGCCAAAATTTCAGCCGACTTTTTTGGACTCTCCACTGTCGATAACTGGGACGATATGGGCATTGGTCAAGTTATCGAAGATGCTTATCCCTATTTTGATTATGTCGATCCGATGGTTTACCCTTCACATTATGCTTCAGAGTTCCTTGGTTATAAAAATCCGGCCAAATATCCTTATGAAGTCATAAAATATTCATTGGAGCAGGCGTTGAAACGACTTAAGAATTATGAATCAGGAATTATGAATAATGAAACGAGCACGACAAGTACAACAGCCCAAATCCCCAATTCATCATTCATCATTCATAATTCCAAGTTACGGCCGTGGTTGCAGGCCTTTGATTTGGGCGCCGTTTATAATTCAGCGATGATTGAACAGGAGGTTCAGGCCGTTAAGGATGTTTTTAATGCTTCTTCAGGCACCGCCACTGATTTTGCCGGCTGGCTGTTCTGGGACCCGGCGAACAATTATTACTCCTTATAAAAATGCAAAATACAAAATGCAAAAATCTCAGCCCGAGACGGATTCCTGCCCGTCCGGCCGGCAGGCGCCTTTGGCGGGAAAATGACAATTCAAAATTACAAAATGTA
The DNA here is from genome assembly GCA_964505005.1 of uncultured Candidatus Saccharibacteria bacterium. Taxonomy (GTDB): domain Bacteria; phylum Patescibacteriota; class Minisyncoccia; order UBA6257; family 2-01-FULL-56-20; genus JACQKU01. Next base: position 167,250 of record CAZDFQ010000001.1, on the reverse strand, counting down.
TTAATTTCAAAATCCGATTTTAATAAATTGATAATTTCTGATTTTGGATTGTCATTTTTAATTTTTCCGCCAAAGGCGGATCAGCCTCGGGCTGAGATTTTTGAACTTTAAATTTAGCAAATAATTCCAAGTGTTATAATTTAGTATAACAGCAAGCCTGAGATGATGTTCTACGAACTAAAACTGGAAAATTTTCAGGGGCCGCTTGATAAACTGCTTGAATTGATTGAAGCAAGGAGGCTCGAAATTACGGAAATCAGTTTAGCTGAGGTAACCGACGATTTCCTTTCTTATTTGAGGAAGCTGGAGAAAATAGCCGGCGACAACAAGACGGAGTATTTGCGTTTATTGGCGGATTTCATTCAGATTGCCAGCCGCTTGGTTTTCATAAAATCAAAATCGCTTTTGCCCGACATTTCTTTGACCGACGAGGAGCAGGCGGAAATCAGAGATTTAGAAAACCGCCTAAAACTCTACAAAGAATTCAAGCCGGCGATGAACCACCTTTTTAGATTGTGGAGAACCGGCGATTTCGAATTCAGCCGGCCGTATTTTTTGAGTTCAACCGGAGCAATTCCAGCCGGTTTCAGTCCGACCGGCGCCGGCGAGAAGACGAAGTTTTTTTATCCAGGCCAGAATCTTTCAGTCGCCGCCCTAACCAACGCGCTTCAAAAAATTTTCGAAATTTTCAAGAATTTTTATGAAGAAGAAACAGTCGCCAAAGAAATTATTTCTATTGAAGAAAAAATCAAAGAAATAATCAATCGGATTCAGGAAATAGGCGAGTTGAGCTTTCGCCAGATTTCCAAAAAAGGCCAGCGAGCGGAGATGATTGCTATTTTTCTGGCGATTCTTCATTTGGCTCACGAACGGCTTATTCAGATAGAACAAAAGAGCCGGTTTTCTGATATAATGATTAAGCGACTCAAATGACTCAAATTCCACTCGAATGCCTCGAAAGATTTTTCTTATTTGAGTGATTCGGGTGTTTTCGGGATATTCGAGTGGCGTAATCTATACTATGAATTTGGAACAAAAATTAGCTGAACTGGAGGCGCTTCTTTTTATTTACGGCGAGCCCTTAAGTCGGGAGAAAGTCGTCAAGATGCTTGACTTACCCCAAAAAGAAGCCTCTCCTCTTCTTGAGGAGTTCGAAAAGCGGCTGCAAACCGAAGACCGGGGATTGGCTTTAATCAGCGACAGCGGTAAGATTCAATTGGTTACCAAACCAGCCTTCGGAAAATTTTTGGAAAATATTGTCAAGGAAGAACTCAGCGAGGATTTAACGCCGGCCAGTTTGGAGGTACTTTCTATAGTGGCTTATCTCGGCCCTATTTCGAGAAGCGAAATAGAATATCGCCGTGGAGTCAATTCATCTTTTACTTTGAGAAACCTTCTTCTCCGCGGTCTGCTCGAAAGATTCGCCGATCCTAACAATCCCGCGGCTTATCTTTATCAGCTAAGCTTCGAGCTTTTTAAACATCTGGGTCTCAGCAAAAAAGAAGAATTGCCGGATTATGAAAAATTCCGGTCGCTTCTTCTCCCAATCGGCAGCGAGAAGAAAGTAAACACCAGTTTGTTTTCGGCGACCGCGCCCGACTTGTCTGAGAGCAACTCAGGCGGGCGGGCCGAACCGATTGATGAAGCGGAGCTTCCTGGCGCGCCGGAGGCGACAGAAAGCGAAATTCCAAAAAATGAAATGCCGAATTCGATTGCTTAATTTCAAATCCGATTTTAATAATTTTTAATTTTACATTGTCATTTTGCATTTTCCCGCCAAAGGCGCCCGCCTGCCGCCCGCCTGCCGGACGAGCAGGGACTGCCTCGGGCTGAGATTTTTGCATTTTGAACTTTTATGACCAATTTCCAAAAAATTTTTTTTGCTATAGCAATCGTTTTTATGATATTTCTCGGCAGCCGTTTTAGCGGCTTCCAATATAACAATGATGTCTCTGGGGATAGCCGATTGAAGTTTTTTGGGCCTGACACGGTGCCTTTTTTGAAAGGAGTCGCCGCCGTCGCTGATATCAGTCGAAATCCGGGTTTTAACGGTTCTGCTTCGACTGTCGGGAAGGCGACCAGTGAATTGGGGCCCGCCGTTGACAATGTTGATTATTTAAATAATTCTCGAAATGTTTCCCTTAGTTCTTCCGGAATGCTGCCAACGCCGTTTTTTTACTATTTCACGAACGACCCACCCCCGGTCGTGAATGCCGAAGCAGCTTTAGTGACAGATCTTGGTTCCGGCGAAACCTATTTTTCTTTTAACTCTGATAAGCGCTGGCCTCTGGCATCGCTGACCAAACTGATGACTGCTGTGGTGGCTACGGAAAACCTCGATTCGAAAAGCCGTCTTACTTTGTCAGCGGCTGATTTTGCCAACGCTGAAGAAAATGAGTTCTTCAAAGCCGGTTACGTCTATTCGGTAAACGATGTTATAAGCACGATGCTCCTTCTTTCCAAGAACGAAGCCGCTCAGGCCTTGGCTGACAATTATGGTCTTGATAAATTCGTTTCTCTTATGAATGAAAAATCAAGAGAATTAGGTATGAGTTCCACTCATTACGAGGGACCAACTGGTCTCTCCGTCGTCAATCAGTCAACCGCTGAAGACATCAAAAAACTGGCGATTTTCATCGAGCGGAACGAGCCCAAAATTTTTGAACTCACACGTCGGAAAGTCGGTCTCATTACAGAACTGAATTCCGGCCGGAAAACGACCATCGGCAACATCAATATTTTTGCCGGCCAAAGCGATTTTCTCGGCGGCAAAACCGGCTATACTGATGAAGCCAGCGGCAATCTCGTTTCCGTTTTTTCTTACGAGCGCCGGCCGATTTTAATAGTCGTCCTCGGTACCGCTAACCGCTTCGGCGAAACCGAGAGAATTTTCGAATGGTTCAAGAATAATTTCCGGCGAACGGCAAATCGATAAACCCCTAAATCCTAAACAATCTCAAAATTCAAATTTCAAAAATTTTTAATTTTGGATTTTGGTCATTTATCCGCCACCTGGCGGATTATTTAGAAATTAGGATTTAGAAATTAGAGATTTTTAACTAAGATGTATCAAGTTCCTGTCTTCTTAATAGTCCGGACGCTGCTGCTTTTCATCCTTTCGTTCGCGGTGGCAATTATTTCCGCGCCGGTTCTGATTAGAATTCTTTATAAATTCAAGGCTTGGAAGAAAAAACCGCGGGAAGAAACTTTCGGCGGAGAAAAAACGCCCATTTTCACGAAACTTCACGCCGAGAAAGAGATAAGCACGCCGCGGATGGGCGGCATTCTCATTTGGTGGACCGTGTTGGTGGTGACCAGCTTAATGTTTTTAGCAGACAAATTTTTCGGCGGCCCTTTTTGGACCGGAATGAATTTTGTCTCCCGCTCCCAGACCTATCTGCCGCTTTTCGCGCTGGCCTCCGCTTCACTTCTTGGTTTGATTGACGATATTCTGGTTGTTAAGAACAAGGGCAAATACATCGGCGGCGGCATCAGATTAAAAGTTCGTCTTTTGTTAGTGACTTCGATTGCTTTGCTCGGCGCCTGGTGGTTCTATTTCAAATTGGAATGGTCGAGCATTTATATTCCTTTTTACGGGAACATCGAAATCGACGGCTGGTACATTCTTCTTTTTGTACTGGTGGTGCTGGCGACTTTTTCTTCAAGTGTGGTCGACGGCTTGGACGGTCTGTCAGCCGGCGTTTTGGCGCCGATTTTTGCAGCTTTTGGTGTCATTGCCTATGCCCGCGGCGCTTATGACCTGGTGGCTTTCATTATCGTGATTGTCGGGGCTCTCGCCACTTATCTCTGGTTTAATGTCCATCCGGCCAAATTCTATATGGGCGAGACCGGCATTATGGGATTGACCGTGACCTTGGCCGTCATCGCTTTCCTGACTAACTCCGTTCTTTTCCTTCCGCTCATCGGTTTCGTCTTAGCGGTCGAGTCCGCCTCAGTCATCATCCAGCTCGCTTCCAAAAAATTTTTCCATAAAAAAGTGTTTTTATCCGCGCCGATTCACCATCATTTTCAGGCACTCGGCTGGCCCGAGTCCCAAGTGACGATGCGTTTCTGGATTGTTTCGGCCGTGGCCGCGGCCTTCGGCCTGGTGCTTTTCTTTCTGGCAAGATTTTTTTGAAATTTAAATATTAAATCAGAAGATGAAGGAGGGAGTAAGCCCTGTTATGCCCGGGCATAACACTTCTAGTAAGCAACTATTATTGAAACCCTCTATTGAAGTTCAACTTCCATAATCCTCTCGCTTCTATAACTCTTCACTCCCACAACCTTTTCAAAATCGGCGATATTCGCATCTCCAAATAGGTTTTATCAGCAGTCGAGATAGCCGGCTATTTATAACGCGACGGAATAATCAAGTGTTATGCCCAGGCATAACACTTGATTAAACTTTTTTCATAAGGCCGCCGAGTAAAATGAAAAGCGCAGCAATAAGTCGGCCTGTCGCTAGGGCACATCATAACGGCGATGGCCCAGCGGCGCAGATAAAACGGATTTTGCCTATCAACAATTGTTATGATAACATTGTTTTATATTCAGCATGTTCCAGTCGAAGCTTTTTACCAAAGTTAAACGGAGTTTTCCCCGAGACGAGGAAGCGATAAGCGCCCGGCTTTTGATTCGCGCCGGCTTCATCGACAAAGTGATGGCCGGCGTCTATTCCATTTTGCCGCTGGGATTTCGGGTGCTGAAGAAAATCGAAAACATCATCCGGGAAGAAATGGAAGCCGCCGGGGGCCAGGAAATCTTGATGCCCACGCTCCAGCCCAAAGCCAATTGGCAGAAAACCGGCCGTTGGGAAGTTTACGACTCTCTTTTCAGGTTCAGGAGTTATTATTCGAAAATGGAATATGCTTTGGGGCCGACCCACGAAGAAATCGTTTCACCCTTGCTCAAAAAATTCGTTTTTTCCTGGAAAGATTTGCCGCAATCTGTTTTTCAGATTCAGAATAAGTTCCGCGACGAACCCCGCGTCAAGTCCGGACTGCTGCGGACGCGGGAATTTTTGATGAAAGACCTTTATTCGTTCCATGTTGACGAGAATGACTTGGATAGATATTACGAGCTCATGAAAAAGGCCTATTTCAATGTTTTCAGGCGGGTCGGCATAGGCCGCTTGACTTACCTGACTTTCGCTTCCGGCGGGACTTTTTCCAAATATTCCCATGAATTCCAGACCCTAACCTCGGCCGGCGAAGATGTTGTTTATCTCTGCGCTAAGTGCCGGCTGGCGGTCAATAAAGAAATAATCAAAGAGCAGAATTCCTGTCCGCAGTGCGGCAATAAGAAATTAAAACCAGAAAAAGCCATTGAGGTCGGCAATATTTTTAAATTGAAAACCAAGTATTCTGTCCCTTTTGGTTTGAAATATAAAGATGAAAAAGGGCGGGAGAAGGATGTGGAAATGGGGTGTTACGGCATCGGTTTGACCCGATTGCTGGGCGCCATTGTTGAGGTTTCGCATGACGACAAAGGAATCATCTGGCCGGAAAGCGTGGCGCCGTTCAGCGTTCATCTTCTCGAGTTTCCCGGCGCCACGGCTGAAAAACTTTACACCGATTTACAAAAAAAGAACATTGAAGTACTCTACGACGAAAGGTCGCTTTCCGCCGGCGAAAAGCTCGTTGAGGCCGATTTCCTTGGCTTGCCGCTTCGGCTCATAGTCAGCCCTAAAACCGGCGCTCAGGTGGAAATCAAGCGCCGGAACGAAGAGAAAACAAGATTGATAAACCAGGCAGAATTAATTAATTTATTAAAAAAGTGATAAATCCCAGTAATATTTTAGTATCGCGGAGCGAGCATCAATGAATATCAACAAGATACAGATTGATACTTATAGATATTGCAAGCTATGACTATTTTCCATAATTTTTTCAAAGAAATCGGAATTGACCTTGGCACCGCTAACTCTCTTATTTACCAGAAAAATAAAGGAGTGGTAGTGAACGAGCCGACGGTGGCCGCGGTCAATAACAAGACGAATGAAATTTTGGCGGTCGGCGAGGAAGCCAAAAAAATGATCGGCCGAACGCCGGGGCACATTAACGTCATTAGACCGCTGGTCAACGGCGTTATTTCTGATTTCGATATGACTCAGGAACTACTCCGTCAGTTTCTTAAGCGGTTGAACGGGAACAATTTATTTGCCGGCATCCGGCGGGCGGTCTTGGCTGCCCCTGATGATTTAACTGAAGTAGAACGGAAATCGGTCGAAGATGCGGCCGTAACCGCCGGCTGCGCCAAAGTTTATCTTGTTTCTTCGCCGCTGGCTGCGGCTCTCGGCGCCGGTTTACCGGTGGAGTCGCCTCTGGCCAACTTGATTGTCGACATCGGCGGTGGCACGACTGATATTGCCGTAATTTCCCTTAGCGGCACCGTTGTTTCCCGAACTCTTAAAGTCGCCGGCGATAAATTCAATGATGACATTGCCAAGTTTTTGAGAGACGAATTCCGATTGGCTGTCGGCGAACCCACAGCCGAATTTGCCAAAATCGCCGTCGGTTCAGCCATTCCTTTGGATGAACGTCTGGAGACCGTTATCCGCGGTCGAGATTTTTCTACTGGTTTGCCCAAAGAGATAGTCGTTAAAAACAGCCACATCCGAGCGGCGCTTTCCAAATCCCTCCGTTTCATTATTGAAGCTTTGCGCGAGATAATCGAAGCGACGCCACCGGAACTCGTTGGCGATATGTTGAAAGAAGGAATCTATCTTTCTGGCGGCGGCGCGCTTCTCCGTGGCTTGGACGAATTAATCGCTAAAGAAACTCAAGTGGCGGCGAGAGTTGTTGATGACCCCTTGCGAGCGGTCGCCAGAGGGCTGGGACGGATTATCGATGATTTTCAAGGTCATCAGCAATTTTTAGCCAGTCCTTTAAAACCCCTTGAAATTTCGCTGTAAATTTTATCAGCATATATCGGCAATATCAGCATCAATCAGCGGTAAAGATTTTATTTCACCCAAACAAATTGTCAACGCTGATTAATACCGATATAGCTGATTAATACTGATGATGAAAAAAGAGAACTGGTTTTTACTCGCTTTAATTTTAATCGCCGCTTTTTTATTCCTTTTATATCCTTCGTTTGGCTGGAAAATTCAGTCATTTTTTTACCGGACTGCTCAGCAGTCGCTTGGGACAGAACAAAATCTTCTTTTGGAGAACGAATCGCTGAAAGCGGAGATTGCCAAACTTCAGGAGTTGCAGAATCCGCCAGCCGGCGGACTGCCGCTCGCCGGTTGGCCGACCAAGAATTCGTTATTAGGCGCCCTGGTTTATTCCAGTTATCCTTTCAATTTTAAAAATGAGATTTTGGTTAACGCCGGCGAAAAGCAGGGAGCAAAATCAGGGCAGGCAGCCGTGATTTTCCCTTTGGTTAGCAGCGAGCCGATTATGGCGAGCCCGATATTCGCGGGGAAAGTAGAAAAAGTTTTTGAAAATACTTCGCTGGTTGAGACAATTTATGATTCGCGATTTCAGATGAGCGTCAGAATAGGCAAAAACGGAGTCAGCGCTCTTCTTAAAGGCGGCAATGAACCCGAGTTGTTTTTAATACCTAAAGACGTTGAAGTGGCTGAGGGAGACGCCGTTTATTCGACAGAGCCAAAATTGCCCTATGGTTTGACGCTCGGCGTTTTGGCTAACCCTCGGATTTCTGCCAATCAGTTTTTTAAAGAAGCGGACATAGAGACGAATTATAACCCCGCGGATTTAAAATCGCTTTTCATTGTTACGGAAAATTACAATGAATAGGATGGTAAAATTCAGGGCTCTCGAGGCGAGAGCGGTCAAATTTCTATCGGCCGTTCTCGTTGTCTTCATAGCTTCAATCCTTCAGGCCGAAATTAAATTTTTTTTTGGCTGGTCTCCGGATTTTGCGCTGGCCACCCTTATAACTTTAGCTTTTTATTTCGGCTCTCTGGAAGTTTTATTTCTGAGTTTGCTCAGTGCGATTATTTTGAACTGGCAGCCAGCTATCAGTTTAGAAATCTTTTTATTGATAGCTCTGCCGCTTTTGGTTTCGGCGACAAAAAGATATTTCCTTTGGAGAGTCGAAATAAACCATTTTTTAGCAATTATCTCTGCCTTTCTTGTATTTTACGGAGCTTCGAATTACATTTCTTTGGTAAATAATCCGCTGTTTTTTGCGGAAATCATTATTTGGGCGTCAATCTTCGGCATTTTTATTTTCCAGGTTTTTCGCTATTTTTACTCCATTAGAATCTGAATACTATTTGCGCCACATTATCCTCAAATAATTTTAACTCACCGGGAGTTCCTCGCGGGAGTTCCTCATCCATAAAGGTAGGAGGTGATAGCAAGGTCCGGTGTTATGCTACAGCATAACACCGGCCAAATGAATTTTTAACTATACACAAAATGAGACAATGAAAAATAGCCATAGAATTAGGGAAAACGCCGTTGATTTAGAAGAATCATTGAGCGAAGAATGGCAGAAGGACTTCGGCTTGGTTGAAGTGCCGCTCAGCAATAAACCGCTTGTCTACTGGAGCGCCCTGATTTTCATTATCGGCTTAATCGTCATCGGCCGGATTTTTTATTTGGGAGTTCTCAAATCAGAAATTTATGTCAGCCGAGCTGAGGCCAATCTTAACCAGGTCGAGATTCTGCCGGCTCCCCGGGGTCTTATTTATGACCGCTCCGGCAAAATTTTGGCTGAGAATCTGCCGGTTTTTTCGGCGGTTCTTGATGTTAATGAGTTCCTTCACAAACCCGATCTTCAAAAAGAAACGTTTGAGGCCATAAACGATATCCTCGGTTTAACAGCGGATGAGGTCTGGTCTGAGATTGAAAAAAATGACGTTGGCAGCGGGAACAATCTGATTGTTTTGAGGACTAACCTGAGTCAGGAACGAGCCGTGAAATTGAAAGGCTTAGATTTGCCGGCGCTGGTTGGGGAAGACGGTTTTATAAGACGGTACGCCGCGGGAGAAGTTTTTTCATCAGTTATTGGTTATACGGGTTTCGTTTCAGCCGCTGATTTGGCAGCCAGCCCCGAACTCCGCGGGGATGAAATAATAGGCAAAGCCGGCGCCGAACTATTTTATAACGATCTTCTTAAAGGGGAGGCTGGCAGAATTGTTCAGAAACGCGATGCTCGAGGTCGGCCTATCGGCGACAAAGAGATAACTACTCCTCAGACAGGGAAATCGCTTCAGCTGACCATTGATGCCGATTTCCAGAAATATTTTTATCAGCGGTTGAAGACTGGCTTAGATTTTCTCGGCCGGACAAAAGGAGTCGGTTTGGCGTTGAACCCGCAGAATGGCGAGGTGTTGGCAATGGTTAGCTTCCCGGTTTTTGATAATAACATTTTAGGCGGAAGCGGCCGCAATGAAGAAAAACAGAGAATTTTGAATTCTTCCGACCAGCCGCTTTTCAACCGCGCCATTGGCGGCTTCTACAATCCTGGTTCAACAATCAAACCGCTCGCTGGAGTGGCGGCGTTAAAGGAAGGAGTCATCACCCCGACCGTGAAAATTTTTTCACCCGGCTATCTCGATATTCCCAATCCCTATAATCCTGATTCGCCAACGCGCTTTCTTGATTGGCGCGAGCAGGGATGGGTTGATTTATCGGCGGCCATCGCCCAATCATCGAATGTCTATTTTTACGAAGTCGGTGGCGGCGGCCCGGATTTAAAACCAGGCCTCGGCATCAGCCGCTTGCGAGAGTGGTGGCAAAAATTCGGCCTCGGCAATTTAACCGGCATTGATTTGCCGGGCGAAGCCAAAGGCTTTCTGCCGTCCCCGGACTGGAAAGAAAAGAAAACCTCCAAGCCTTGGCTGCTCGGCGACACTTATAACGTCAGCATCGGTCAAGGTGATTTGCTTTTAACGCCAATTCAGCTTTTGAACTATATCAGCGCGATTGCCAACGGCGGAAAAATTTATCAGCCGAGGATAAATAAGGACAGCCAGCCGAAGATTCTAACTGATTTGTCTTCTTTTGAATCGCAATTTCAGGAAGTCAGAAGAGGGATGCGTCAGGCCGTGACCTCTCCGCTAGGCACCGCCAATCTTCTGGCTGATTTAGGATTTCCGGTTGAAGCCAAAACCGGCAGCGCCCAAATAATGAGCAACCAACAAGAGAATGCTTTCTTCGTCGGTTATGCTCCGGCCGACAATCCGCAAATCGCCATCCTGGTTCTCGTCGAAAACTCCCGCGAAGGCAGTTTGAACGCTGTGCCAATAGCCAAAGACGTTTTGAACTGGTATTATTGGAACAGGATAAAAACTTATCAGCATTAATCAGTTGCAAATCAGCATAAATCAGCGTTTGAGATGTAGAACAGGACTCTTGACGCTGATAAATGCTGATGACGGCTGATATATGCTGATGTTTGAATTATGTCTGAATTTCGACAAGATTTGATTTCCGGCGACTGGATAATTCTGGCGCCGGAGCGGGCCAAGCGGCCGCATGGCCTTTTGCCCAAAAAGAAAAAACGGCCGATATCGCCGCCATCAACTTGCCCTTTTGAAGATTTGGAAAAATCAGGTAATTGGCCGCCGATTGATATATATCCTAAAGAGAAGAATCCCGACGCCGCTGGTCGGGACTCCGACCGCAAGCGTCGGAGCTGGCGCATCGCCGTTATCCCCAACAAATATCCGGCCCTCATCCATCGGGAGGTCTGCGCTTCGTCTTTCACTCGGGGACCCTACGAAATTTTAAGCGGGATTGGAAACCATGAACTGGTAATTACCAGAGACCATGAACGCAACCTCCCTGATTTGAAATTCGAAGAAGCAACCGAGGCTTTCAAAATGATTCAGAGTCGCTACCGCCGACTTTCCAAAGATAAATGTTTCGCCTATACTTCCACTTTTTTCAACTACGGGGGAAGCGCCGGCGCTTCGCTTTCTCATCCTCATTATCAGATGCTAACCTTGCCGATTATTCCACCCGATGTCCAGCATTCGCTCACCGGTTCGCACCATTATTTCAAAAAACACCGGCGCTGCGTTCATTGCGAGATGCTCAGATTCGAAGAGAAAAACAAAAAACGGATAATTGCCAAAAATTCTTTTGCCGTGGCGATTGCGCCATTTGTTTCCCGCCAGCCATTTGAAATCAGAGTTTTTCCTTTGAAACACCAGTCGTATTTCGAAAAGACGCCGGCTGCTCAACTTCAGCCGGTTGTTTCCATTTTGCAGCTGACGCTCCGGAAAATCAGGAAAAATCTTCGCGACCCGGATTTGAATTTTTTCATCCATACCGCGCCGTTAAAATATCAATCGGCCTACAGACATTACCACTGGCACATTGAAATTCTGCCGAAAATTTCCATTCCAGCTGGTTTCGAACTCAGTACCGGCGTGGAAATAAATGTCGTTGACCCCAATGAAGCGGCGAAGATGTTAAAGAAATAAGAAATAAGAAATAAGAAATGAGAAATGAGAAATAAGAAATAAGAAATAAGAAGAAGGACTATAAGTTTATTTCTCTAATTCGCTCGAATTAGAGAATAAGATACAAAGGAATGCACCGATGTTCAAAAAATTTTTGAAATTTAAAATTATCAGCGCGGCGTTTTTTCTGAGTATTTTTTTTGTAGCCAGCGGCTGGCTCTGGGCCTTTTTGACTTTGCGGAAGATTTCCCAGCCGCTGATTCTTCATTTCAACGATTCCAGCATCAATCAGATAGGCAGCTTAAAGGATTTGACAGCCATAGCGATTTTAGGAATCATCACCGTCATTGCTGATTTCTTCTTGGCTTTTGAGTTTGAAAAAAAAGATTGGTTTTGGGGAAAGTTAGTGGCCGCGGCTGGCCTTTTCGTAAGTATCTTGATTTTCATCGGCTTTGCCGCAATTATCAGCGTGAACTGAAATTGCTTGTATCGATACTGATGCAAGAAAGAAATTCCAATAACCTTGCATTTGTATAATTAGTATATTAGTATATTCGCATCGATACTCTATGTCTTCATTTGCCATCATCGAGACCGGCGGCAAACAATACAAAACTTCTCCCGGCCAAAAAATCAGAGTTGAAAAATTGGCTGCCGGAGAAGGCGGTAATTTTGTTTTTGACAAAGTCCTTTTGCGCGTTGACGGCGATGATGTCAAAATCGGCACTCCTTATCTTAACGGCGGAAAAGTTGAAGCCAAAATCGTAAAACAAGGGAGAGCCAAAAAGAAAATCGTTTTCCGTTATCACTCCAAAACCCGCTATCGCAAGAAAAAAGGCCACCGCCAGCCGTACACTGAACTGGAGATTATAAAGGTTTAGTTCCGCCGGTCAAAATGTCACCAGGCGAACTATGACCCCTGAAACAAAAACTTGCCAGAACTGTAAGAACCGGTTCACGATTGAGTCGGATGACTTTAATTTCTACGATCGCCTCCGCGTCCCGCCGCCCACTTGGTGCCCGGAGTGCCGAACAGCGAGGCGCGCTGTTTTTCGCAATGAGCGGAATTTTTATCGCCGCCAATGCGGGCTTTGCAAAAAAGACGTTATCTCAATTTATTCCGTCTCAGCTCCCTTTCCGATTTATTGTCAAGAATGCTACTGGTCAGACCACTGGGACCCTCTTTTTTACGGCCAGGAATATGATTTCTCAAAACCGTTTTTCGAGCAGTGGAAAAAGCTGTCAGATAAAGTGCCGAGAATCGCTCTCATAAATCGCAACAGCCTAAATACTCATTACTCTCATTTGTCAACCAATAATAAAAATTGCTACTTTCTTGTAGAGAGTTCCTATAACGAAAATCTTCAGCACGGCTATTGGATGCAACACTGCAAAGATAGTGTGGATAATGCTTATGGCACTCGCGTAGAACTCTGCTATGAGACCAATGCCGCTTTCGATTCGTTCAAGGTGCGTTATAGTTACCCCGCCATATACAACTGCAGCGAGAGCTGGTTTTTAAAATATTGCTTTGATTGCCACAATTGTTTCGGTTGCATTAATATTCGTCACAAAAAATATTGCATTTTTAATAAACAACTTACTAAAGAAGAGTATGAGGAAACTTTAAACAGTTTCAACTTGATAACCCGAACCGGGATTGAAAAAGCGGCAAAAAAAGTAGAAGCTTTTTATCTAACCCAACCGCGGCGTTTTGTTGATATTATTAACGGAGTTAATTCAACGGGCAATTATATGACTGACGTTAGAAACTGCCGGCATTGCTTTTTTGCCTATCAGGCGGAGAATTGTAAATATTCGCTTCATATTTTGAATAATATCCACGATGTGTATGATGTGGATACTGCCGGAGAAAACGCCGAGCTTTTATATGAAGATTTAAACATTGCCCTTTCAGTTTACCGCGTAACGTTTACCAATCGTTGTTGGACTGGTCATAATGTATGTTATTCCGAGTATATAGATAACTGCCATGATGTTTTCGGCTGTATCAGCCTGCGACAAAAATCATACTGCATTTTTAATAAGCAGTATTCTGAAAGCGAATATGAGCGTCTTGTTTCAGGAATTAAACGACAAATGATAGAGATACCCTATCGCGGTGCTCGAGGATTAGAATATCGCTTTGGAGAATTTTTTCCGCCAGAGTTTTCTCCTTTTGCTTATAATGAAACAGTTGCGCAATTGTATTATCCGCTTAACAAAAAAGAGACTATTGATGAGGGGTTCCCATGGAAAGATTATGAAGAGAAGAATTATCGCATCAGTTTACTGGCTGAAAAACTGCCAGATAACGTCCGAGATATTCCTGATGAACTAACCGAGGAAGTCATTGGTTGTTTGCATAAGAGCGGGTGTGAACATCAGTGCACTTCGGCATTTAAAATTACGCAAGCAGAAGTTCAATTTTATAAAATAATGAACCTCCCTCTACCTCGTCTTTGTCCGAACTGCCGGCACGAAGAACGGCTGAAGTGGTTGAACCCATTACAGCTGTGGCATCGGAAATGTCAGTGTGCGGGCGAGCAATCAGAGAATGCGGTTTATCAAAATCAAACCAGCCATTTTCACGGCGTTAATCATTGTCCGAATGAATTTGAGACGGCTTACGCGCCGGAAAGGCCGGAGATTGTTTATTGTGAGAAATGCTATAATATCGAAGTGGTCTAAATTAATATTCTAACATTCTGCAGAATGTTAGAATGTCTGATTATCTTATGGTTAAACCCGTTATCATCGCTTTCGGCGGCGTGTCTTCCGAGCACGAGGTTTCAGTCATTACCGGTCTGCAGGTTCTTGAAAATATTGACACCGGCCTTTACGAGCCTTATGTGATTTATCTGGCCAAAAAAGGCGAGATTCTTTATCTGCCGCAGCTTAAAAATCGGAGCGGCTTTTTCCGCTCTTCCCGGAAGCCGGTAGTGTTCGGCTTGGATGCCCGCGGCGGTTTTATGAAAACCGGCCGCTGGTTGCCTAAAAAAATTTATCCTTATGCGGCTTATTTCGCTTTCCACGGCGGCCAGGGAGAAAGCGGCCCTCTCCAGGGGCTTTTTGAAACCATCGGCATTCCTTTCACTTCTCCCAATCAGGAAGCGTCAGTGTTGACGATGAACAAGTATTTGACGAAACAGGTCGTCAGCGAAGCCGGGATTGAGACCGCGCCCGGCTCGAGATTATTTTCTTTTGAAATTAAAGAAGATGTGGAAAACTCCAGCAAAAAAATCATTCAAAAACTCGGTTTACCGGCCATCATCAAGCCGGTTCATCTGGGGTCAAGCATCGGCATTAAAATCAGCCGCAGCGAAGTGGAGCTGGAAAAATTTTTGCTGGAAGCAGCTTTTATTGACAATGAAATTCTGGTGGAAAAATATCTTTCTTCGTTTGTCGAATACAACTGCAGCGTCAGGGTCGTTGGCGGCAAAGTAGAAGCGAGCGAAATCGAGCGGCCTTTTTCCAAAGATGAAATCTTGAGTTTTGCCGATAAATACCAGCGGGGCGGCAAAAAAACCGGCGCCGGCATGGCGTCTTTGCAAAGGGAATTACCGGCCAAAATAGACGATGACCTGAAAAAGCGTTTGCAGGAATCGGCCAAAAAGGCCTTTGTGGCCTGCCGGTGCAAGGGAATGGTGCGGATTGATTTTATGTACACCAATGATAAAAAACTTTATCTTACCGAAATTAATCCCATTCCCGGCTCAATGGCTTTTTATCTCTGGGAAGCGAGCGGTATTTCTTTCAAACAGCAAATTTCCGATTTAATCGAACAAGCCGTAGTTGACGCGGCTGAAGCCAAAAGCCGGCGTTTGGAATATGAAACCGACATTGTGGGAAAATTCGTGTCTTGACCTTAGAGCCATAGAATTCTCTTAAAATCTTTTAAAATCTCTTAAAACCTATGAAAGATAAACACCCATGGCCAAATTTTTATAGGAGGCGTCTAAGAATTTTATTTCCAACCTCAATCGGGGCAAAAACTTCGTTAAGGTTTTTAGCTCTCGGCTTAAAAAAGTTACAGAAAATTTTCAAAAGCTCTAACAAGCCATGGCTTCTAAAACAGAAAGGTAATTTTGAGAAAATCCCAAATAAAATTCCCGAAGAAGGAATGTCGCCTGAAAAGATAATATTTATGGCGATTGGAGGATTTTTCCCGGGTGCGCCTAACTGGCGCAGCCCGAAACTACAATATAACATTTGCGCACCGGTTAATACGGTAGCCCAAACTCTTTTGAGTTTAGGGCAAGAAATGAACATACATAATATAAGCACCGATTTTGCCGGAAATTGTTTGCTTACGGAAAAAGTTATTTCCGAAATGATGGCTGATCTTATAGGCCTACCTCAAGATAAAGTCAAAGCACTCTTTTCGTTTGGTGGCACCGCTTCAAATATGTATGCTATGAAACTTTCTATCAATAAAGCGGTTCCTAACGCCGGAAAGATTGGAGTTCCCTCTAACTTATACATAATGATTACCGAAAAAGCTCATTTTTCACATAAGACGGTTGGTGACTGGCTTGGTGTAGGCATTGATCGTTTAGTGCAAATTGAGTCAGATGAAGAAAGCAGATCCATTGTTGAAGACGCGGAAGTAAAAGCAAGATCTATAATCGAAAAGGGCGGGATTATCGCAGGATTCCAGATAAATGGAGGTCCGTTCTATGATTTTGCTGTTGACGATATTAACGCATTCGTAGAATTGAGAGATAAACTCGTCAGAGAATATAAACTTTCTTTCACCCCGCACATTCACGTTGATTCTGTTATCGGATGGATTTGGTTAATGTTTAACGGATATAACTTTGAATTGAATCCTCTAAAAATCCCACCGGAAATATTACCAATCATAAAGAAACAATTTGAGAGAGTATATCAATTAAGAAGAGCTGACTCGTGGGGTGTAGATTTCCACAAGGGAATGGGCGGTTGCCCAACCCCATGCGGTCTTTTTGTTTCAAACAATAGGAGTGAATTACTTCTGCTCTCTAAAAAAGAAAGAGGTATTGATACACATCATCTCGGCACTGACTGGTCGTTAGAAGATCCTTCGGATATCACTCTTGAAACTTCTCGTTCCGCCGGCGAAGCACTTTCAGCTGTAGGCTCTCTATTATC
Organism: uncultured Candidatus Saccharibacteria bacterium; assembly: GCA_964505005.1. Classification (GTDB taxonomy): domain Bacteria; phylum Patescibacteriota; class Minisyncoccia; order UBA6257; family 2-01-FULL-56-20; genus JACQKU01. The sequence goes on along the minus strand of CAZDFQ010000001.1, from coordinate 150,725 downwards.
TATGGGCAAAAACGGTTTCAGGAGATTTCTTGCGAATCAAATTTTTTATACTAAAGTCTTTAGAGATTTAATTTCCGCCGAGGACGATTTTTTGGTCGGTAACCCTCATGCCTTAGGATTCAATACCATGATACTAATATCTCCTAGCAATAAAAAAATGACTTGGAAAGAATTTCTGGAACTCACTGATGGGGATAGTGATTTATTGGATCGAATTAACGAAGATGTAAAATCTTTTTATGAATTCTGTCTTAAAGGCGATGGAAACATTAAACGTCTGGGTTGCTCTTTCTCAAAGAGTTTCTACAAGACAAAAACAGGGAAATCCATTTCGGGATTAAAATATTGCTTTGTTTCTCCGCATATGGATTTCAGTAGTGTAGAAGAGGAAGTCGGAAAGTTAAAAAAGCAATTGTCTGATTTTCGTGTTTCCAAAAAGAGATGACAAATTCGCATGTCAATAGGAGGCAATTTCTAATTCTTGAACATATATCAAAGAAAAGCGGTTTAACTGGATTTTGGCTAGGCGGCAGTATAACATACAAAGAGGTAGCGAAAAGTTTGGGGGTTAACTTTAAGATAAACGACTATGACTTGGCGATTATAGGCGGCGAGAGGAAGTTTAAATCTGTTCTAAGGACGCTGGGGGCCAACAGTTTCTCTATCATCAGGAAAGGGCCTTACTACTTGAAGCTTAATAAGGCATTTCAAATAGTCACCGTTAGAAAGCCGATCCATTTGGACATAGCTATAGTCAAAGATATTAAATATCTGGGACATTTTAATTGGGAAAGTATTTTTTGGCACTTTCCGTCCGGGAAAATATACGATCCGTACGATTCCATAAATGCTTTAAAGAAGAAAGAACTAATGCCGGTTATTTCGGTTGATGGAGAAAATCCGTTTATACTGGCGTCGCGGCTTTTAAATCTTTGCGCCCGTTTTAATATTGATTTTCGTAAAAACAAGAAACTTTTCTTGTTTTCAAAGTCGTTATCCAAAAGAATAAAATCGTGGGAGCATAAAGAGTGCTTCCATATCGTTTATGCCAAAGAACATTCTTATTTCAATATATTCAAGGCGATTGTTAAGTCCGCAGATGTTCGTTCATTCATTACAAAGATTAAAAAGACAGGTTTATTGGAGGCGATTTTTCCAGAATTAAGCAATATCACAATTGATAAATTTGATGAGGAGTTAGAAGGTTGCAAGGGGGTGAAAGATATAACCGGGCTTTTTGAAAAAATGTTAATTGACAAACCGAAACAGCTTGAATCTTTCAAGAGCAAAGTAAAACTCATTGCTCATCGGCTAATAAATAGCTAGAATTTATACATATCTTTTACTATTGACTTCAATACAAAAAGGTGATATAAGATAGATAGTTCCTTGTGAGTTTTACGCAAAGGGCTATCCATCATAATCGTGAAACAAGAAAGGAGAAAACACATGAATAGCCCCATCTATCTCTTTGATACTTATCAAAGAGAAAAAAGGCAGTTCATCCCACTTGAGCAAGGCAAGGTCAAGGTATACACCTGCGGACCAACGGTGTATGATTATCCGCACATTGGGAATCTCCGGGCTTACATTTTTGCGGACACGCTCCGCAAAATGTTTGAGCTCAATGGATACCAAGTGCGGCACGTAATCAACATCACGGACGTAGGGCACTTGACCTCTGACGCTGACTCCGGCGAAGACAAGATTGAACTAAGCGCTCGCAAGCAGAAGCGGTCTGCGTTTGAGATCGCCGAATTCTACACGGAGATCTTCAAGCAGAATCTGCTCGACCTTGGCGTAGAGCCGCCGACAGTTTGGAGCAAGGCGACTGATCATATTGATGATCAGATAGCTTTGGTCCGGCGGTTGGAGAAAGCGGGATATACGTATTTGACTTCCGATGGAGTCTATTTCGACACCAGTCGGCTGCCAAATTACGGCTACCTCGCTCGGTTAGATGTCGAGGGCATCGAGCCGGGAGCTCGAGTTGACCTCGGGGGGAAAAAGAACCCGACCGATTTCGCTCTGTGGAAATTCTCTCCCAAGAGCGAAAAAAGGCAGATGGAATGGCCGAGCCCCTGGGGAGTTGGATTTCCGGGATGGCACCTCGAGTGCAGTGCCATGGCGATGAAGTATTTGGGAGAAACAATCGACATCCACACGGGCGGCGTCGATCACATCCCGATTCACCACACCAACGAGATAGCACAGTCGGAAGCGGCCACCGGCAAACAGTTCGCCCGCTACTGGTTGCACGTTGCTTTCCTGACAAGCGAAGGTAAAAAGATGGCAAAAAGCGAGGGAAATTTCGTAACCCTGAAAGACGTCGTTCAGAGAGGTTACGACCCACTCGCCTTTCGCTATCTTGCTCTGACTTCTCACTACCGCTCAAGCTTGAACTTCACTTGGCGAGGCATTAAGGGGGCTCAAAAAGCCCTGATGTCTCTGCGCGAAAAAGTTTTGAGTTGGGGGAACGGCCATGCCATCCCCGACGAAAAACTTCTCAAGGAGTTCAAGATTCGAGTAAACAACGACCTCAACACTCCTCAAGCGATAGCACTGTTGTGGGAAGTCGCTGACTCTTCTTTGACTCCAGAAAAGAAGAGGGCTACTCTCCTGGAATTCGATAGGGTTCTCAATCTGGGACTTGCGCATTCTTCTGCCGGAGAAATCCCGGAGGAAGTCATGGTGCTTGTTCGAGATCGGGAATCATTGAGAAGAAACAGGCAGTGGAAAGAGTCAGACCGCTTGCGTCAGGAGATACTCGAAAAAGGGTACGAGGTCAGGGACGCGCCTGCCGGTCCAAAGGTTGTCCGCAGGGGGTTATAGGTTTTCAGTTAAAATCTACTGGAGATAACCGCCATGCGAGACAGCCTTACAACATAGGGCGGCTAACAAGCCACAATGTTTGTTAGCCGCCTTTTTCTTCCCCCGAAATATATCAAGCGCGAGGGCGGCTCGGCAGGCAGAATTTAAATCGAGACGAAAACACTAATTGCCCCTGATAGCGGGCGAATAGTCACTAATCACGGATCCGTGATCCGTGGCTATCAGTCTTATATCCGTGGCTATCCGTAATAGAGATCCGTCAGCTCCGGCTGCAAAAGAATCACCCATTCTTGAGGCGGGAATTTCTTGTCAGCTTCTTTCAGAAAACTTTTCAAGCTCTCAAAAACTGAATATTTATCCGAATCAGCCAGACCTTTGACAAGGTCTTTCCAGAAAATGCTTTTCAGGACCGCGACATAATCGGCTTTTCCCGCCAGGATTTTTCCCAAGGCCTCATTTTTGTCCCGGTCAGTTGGCGCGAGTTCCGGAATGCCGGCGGTAATCACCAACAATTTTTTTCTTTTTTGCCTGGCAAATTCTCTTGCAAAATTAATTCCGGCTTGGCTGGTGGTGAAGCTGATGTTGTATGAATCGTCCACGCAGTCATAGCCGGAGAATTCCGTTATATTCTGCCGTCTGGCCGGAATTTCTAATTTCAGCAAGGTGTCAATAATGAATTTTTGAGGGATGTTCAAAAGTTCCGCGGTTCTGACGGCAAAAGCCAGATTAACGCGATTGGAAATTGAAAAACGGCTGACGATGGATTTTCTGACATTCTCCGGCAAAGAAAGAGCATCAAGGCCGACAATTATCATTTCTTGGCTGGCTTGGTGCTGAAAATGGTTCGACGGCCTCACCACAAGATTGATGGCTGAAGCCGTTTGTTCGGTGCAGAGCAGCTTGGCATTCTGTTTGGCATATAAGAAAATCTCTTTTAAAGCACCGGCTAATTTTTCTTTGCTGCCGAAGCGCTCCAGGTGCTGGTCGCCGATGTTCGTGAGAATGGCAATATCCGGCGGCGCAATGAAGCAGCTTTGTCTGATTTCTCCGGCTTTGTAAGCGTCCATTTCCACAATGAGAAGTTTGGTAGCGGGTTTCAAGTTACTGTTGAGCCAGTTGGCTATTCCTAAAGTGGTATTGATGTTGCCGGAGATGAGCTGAGTCGGATAGTTGTAGCGAACCAGCTGCTCGATGAAATTCTTGGTGGTGGTTTTGCCGAAACTGCCGGCCACCGCAATGATGCGCAAATCTTTTTGCTGTTTTAGTTTGTCGCTGGCCCGGCGAATGAGCGGTATTTTCAATAAGTTAGAAACAGGAATCAATAAAATGTTGGCCAAGGCCACAAAAAGCGGAATCAAAAGAAGAGATGAAAAAATTATCAGCAGTTCTGGTAAAATCCGAAAACGAAAAGCGCTCATTGCGAAAATTAAAGAGACCAGCCAAACAATCGCCGCAGTGAGCAAAGTGGCCGTTGCCCGTTTCGTGTATTTGAGCCGGTCGCGCTTCTGAAAATTTCTTCGCCAGAAAAACCGCGGCAGCCATTTGAAAAAGCGCTGGGTATTGTAATCTTCCTGTTGAAGAATGTAGAGAAAGTCGCTGAACGGTAGCAGAATATTAAGAAACTGTTTCATAAATTAGTCATTCGTATCATTGAAACTTCGTTTCCTCAATCGGTTCCCTGCCTGCCGGCAGGCAGGGCTCGCCGAAAATAAATGTATTCTCATTTACTTTCTCCTCGTTGCCAATTGTAGCATCATTTGTATATTGGCATCGATACCAAGCGGCTTGAATATAATACTAATCTACGAATGGATGCGAATGATGCAAATTTTTAGGGGTTATTAAATTATTTCAAAGATTCTCGATAAATTTTTTGACGATTCCATAGAAAAGATTGGGATTTTCAAGATGGGCATTGTGGCCGACAGCATCCATTACTACCAAACGGCTGCCCTTAATCAAATTATTCATTTCCTGACCGATTTTCAATGGCACTTCAGCATCTTTTTCCCCCCAGATAATTAAAGTCGGCACTTTGATTTTAGGCAGAAGGTCAGTTTGGTCAAAAGAAACGGCTCGCCGGAAAACTCCGGCTATTTTGTTTTGTTCAGCTTCCTGCAATTCTTGGGGTTTGCCGATTTTGGTAAAGCCGATTTTTTTGGCCAATTTCGCCAGCGCGATTCTAAAACGAATGTAAAAACTCGGCCGGTAAAGACAGGGGCTGGCGTAGAGAATTAGGCCTTTTAGCCAGCCGGGGTTGTCGCTCGCCGCTAAACTGGCGATTCGGCCGCCGAACGAATGACCCAAAAGCACGATATTTTTTTCTTTCAGATTTTCAATTTTATTTTTAAGCCAGTCAGCATATTCGGGGATGCCCCAGCTGGTAACATCGATAATTTTTTCATCCTTTACATAGGTAGCGGTCAGAGGGCTGCTAAAGCCAGGCAAATCCAGAATCAATACTTGGTCTTTGGGAAAGCGGCTGGCGAATTCCGCCCAGAATTGTTTGTTCTGGCCCCAGCCATGGAGAATTATTAGCCGTGGCAGCATCTTTCTTATTCTAAATAAAATTTCATCGCCCCAGCCGGAATCGATTTTTCTTCGTCAGGTAATATGTAATGGATGTTTTTGAGCTGTTGATTTTTTGAGGAATAAGTGTCGGTTATGAACATTACGGTTTGGGCCGGCATCGGAATCCCGTTAACCAGCACGCCATTGGCTTTGACAATCACATATCTGGGGACAGCCGACGGCAAAGAATTAAGCTTTCGGCCGAGCTCCACATAGTCGGAACTGAAAGCATTATAAGTGTTCGGATTGGCAGCCCAGAGATTAAAGTAAGTGTTGTAGGCCTCGAGGATGAGCAGGGAAAGGAAAATAGTTGTGGCGACCGGCAGCCAGAAGCTGGTTATGTATTTTTTTAGGAAATCATAAATGTAGATTCCGCCGACGGCGGCGAAAATAAAAACCGGCGGGGCCATCAAAATACTTCGGAGCGCGTGCGGCAGGCCTTCGTTTGAAAACACGGCCGGCGCCGCGCCGAGTGCGAACCAGAGGAATAAAATCCAAAATCCAAATCTCCAATCAAATCGCCTACTCCACCGAAGCAGCCGCTTCGGCTGCGAAGGCCGGGCAAAATACAAATTGCTGAAATTTTTGTCATTTGGGCTTTGAGCTTGGTTTGTCATTTGAACTTTGATATTTGGATTTTTAAGTAGCGATTTTATCCCGATAATAATCCCTATGATGAATAGAATTCCGACTGGCCAGAAAAGCTCGGGCCTATCGCTATAGTTGTGTCGCCAGTTAGAATCCCCGCGGAAATTGAACATCGCCAGCGTCTTTAGAATATTAGTCGCGAGGTCTTTTAATGGTTGGGCCGAGCTGAATACCGAAATCTGCGATGTCCGACTCGTGAGGTCTGCCGGATGGGTTAAGAAATAAATTCCCAACGGCAGGGCCACGAGAAAAGTAGAAAGTAGAAAGTAGAAAGTAGAAAGTAGAAATTTTTTGCGCCAATTTTCTCTCCCTGATTTTCTCCAGTAAATAAACAGAACGAAAAGAAGCAGGAGCGGCGTGATGCGATAAGCGATGTAAGAATGGAAGCCGAGGCCGTAAACCAATCCCGCCAGGATCGGCAAAATCCAAAATCCAAATCTCCAATCAAATCGCCTACTCCACCGAAGCAGCCGCTTCGGCTGCGAAGGCCGGACAAAATCCAAATTACTGAAATTTTTGTCATTTGGGTTTTGGGCTTGATTTGTCATTTGAGCTTTGTCATTTGAGCTTTTTATTGCTTTAAGCAGTAAATAAATCGCCCAAACCAAAAATGCCGGCGCCAGGATGCCGTCAAAGCCGATGCGCGAGAAATTGATATGCCAAAAACTCGTAGCGAGAAGAAACGACGAAAGAAGAGCCAAAATTTCATTTTTCCTCAACCCGCTTCGCTCGCTCCAGCGGCTCGCTCGCTCGTCCTCGCCGATTTGCTCCCCGACGCCGGTCGGAGAGACCGAGCCAAATCGGCTGCGGGGTTTCGGAGAAAACAAAATTTTGTCTTCGAAGAGTTCTTTTGTAAGGAAATAAAGTCCTAAGACTGTTAAGATTCCGAAAATCGCGCTCGGCAGGCGCAGGGTCCAGGGTTGGGTCACGCCGAATACTCCCGCGGATATTCCCTGGAGATTAATGAAAAGCCCGGTCCGGCCGTTGTTTTCCGGATAGAACAACCTAAAGTTTCCGGTTCGGAACGCTTCGAGCCCCTGGTTGCCGCCGATGGCCTCGTCCGGATAAAGTCCTGGCGGCACACTCGTTATTTGGTAGAGCCGCAAGAAACTTGCTATAATTAAAATCAAAAGAAGGAAAAAAACCGCTTTACGATTCGTCATATTCTACATTCTACAATCGGCAGCGAGGCGACACAAGAATATGAAATTCTTGCGATTGCCGAGCGAACCGATTGATGAAGCAGAGCTTCATACATTCTACATTCTCAAATTCTTATGGCTGAACAACCTTCACAAGAATTTCAACACGAAGCCCTGGAGGCCGACATCAAACGGCTGGCTGAAGAAATAGCTAAACGCCGCGAAGGGCCGGAAGCCGGCCGTTTGACCGAGCGCGAGCTGGTCAAGAAAACCATCCAGGCCTTAACCGGCGCGCCGCCAGCGGCGTCAGCTCCGGCTTCGCCCCAGCAGCCCTCGGGCCTGCCGGCTTATCTTCAGGAGGCGCCGGCAGAAGCAAAACTTGAAGTCGAATATCTCCTTGATTTGGCAATTCACCACGGTCTCGAAAAAGCCGCGGCCGAAGCCAAAAAATCCAGCCCGTTCGTCTTGGACGCTTTCCACGACGCTTTGGCCAACAAGCTTTATCCGGAATTGCAAAAACGAGGAATTCTTAAATAAAAAATGACTAAATCGAATCCCATCACTTCCCAAATGACTCCGGAACAATTGCGCAAATTTCTTTCCGAGCCGCATCTGCTGGATTTGGCGACTATTACGTCGGAAGGCTATCCGCATGTGACGCCGGTTTGGTTTGAATACGACGGAAAAAATTTCCGGATAAGCACGACGAGAGAACGAAAGAAAGCCAGAAATCTGGCAACCAATCCCCGCGCCGGTTTCTCTATTGCCGAACATCAATTGCCTTATAAAGCAGTCATCGGCTACGGCGAGGCAACAATCGAAGACGATACTGATGGCAAACTTCTGGAACGGCTGGCTCATCGCTACCTTCCCAAAGAAAAGGCCGGCAAGTATTTCCAAGAGCTTATGGAAGCCGGCGGTTCGCGAATCATCATCATGATAAAACCCAAATGGCTCTTGAGCTGGACCGGCGAATGACCAATCAAAAATTTCAATAATGCCCTTTCTGATATTTTTAGCCGTTGTTTTATTCATAGGCGCCTTGGCCGCCGCGGTTTATTTGATTTTTCGTTTCTGGCAAAAGCGCCGGCTCAGGGAATCCCTTGGCCTGGTTTTATTCCTCATAAAAATCCCCAAAGAAGCGCCGGCTGCTGGTTCAGCCCAAAAAGATTTCAAGCAGGAGATAAATTTAACCGAACAATTATTGAGCAATTTGGCGGCACTCAAAAAGCCCTTTGTTCTGGAAGTGGCGGTGCCGCACATCGGCGAGGAAATTCATTTTTATCTGGCGGTGCCGCGGGTTTTGAGCGAAGTGGCTGTTAAACAGATTCAGGGGTTGTGGCGGGCGGCTTCGGTGGAGCGGGCGGCCGACGATTACAACATTTTTAATTCTCAGGGAGCCGCGGCGGCTGCTTATCTTTTGCAGTCGGAAAGTTACGCTTTGCCCATCAGGACTTACCAGGAAATCGGCTTGGACACTTTTGCGGCGATTGCCGGTTCTTTTTCCAAAATAAACGAAGTCGGCGAAGGCGCAATGCTCCAGCTCGTCGTCAAGCCGGCTGACAAAGACAAGAAAAAGAAAATCGAGGCCTACATCAGAAGCCTGAAAGTTGGCAAGCCCTTGAAGCGCGTGCTCGGCCAGGAATTTCCTTTCCAGCCCGAGGAACTGAAAGAAGCCCTCGCGCCCGAAAAAGAAGAAAAAAAGAAAGAAGAAAAAGTCGTTGACGAGGAAGCAGTTAAGGCCCTGACCGCCAAAATTTCTAAGCCGCTTTTCGAGGTCAATGTCCGGCTGGCCGCTTCGGGCGGCACCCCGTTCCAGGCGAACGACATTCTCGACGGCCTGATTGCTAGCTTCAGCCAGTTCGCCAGCCCGATGCGAAACGACTTCAAAGTTGTCAAATCAAGGAATGTTCAACGACTGGCTTATGAATTGAGTTTCCGGAATTTCAGTTCCCGGGAAACCATGATTTTGAATTCCGAAGAACTGGCGAGCCTTTATCATCTGCCGATTTCTTCCACGGAAACTCCGCGCATCAAATGGCTCAAAGCCAAAGAATCCGAGCCGCCGTCCAATCTGCCGGCCGCCGGTGTTTTAATCGGCCGCAGCCGCTTCCGCGGGGAATACCGCGAGGTCCGGATAACCGACGATGACCGCCGCCGGCATATTTACATCATTGGCCAGACCGGCACCGGCAAATCCACCTTGCTTGGCAATATGATTATTGACGACATTACCAAAGGTAAAGGCGTGGCCATCATTGACCCGCACGGCGATTTGGCCGAGAACGCTCTCGGCTATATTCCGTCAAATCGCCTCGAAGATGTGATTTATTTCGACACCGCGGACATTTTCCGGCCGCTCGGCTTGAATATGCTCGAATATTCTTTCAACCGACCCGAAGAAAAAACTTTCATCGTCAACGAAATGCAGGGGATTTTCAACAAGCTTTTTCCGCCGGAAACCATGGGGCCGATGTTCGAACAGTATATGCGGAATGCTTTGCTGCTGTTGATGGAAGATATGCCTAACGAGCCGGCAACGCTTATTGAAGTGCCGCGGATTTTCACGGACAGCGAATATCGTCTTCGCAAACTGGAAAGAATCCAAAACCCGGTGGTCATTGATTTCTGGGAGAAAGAAGCGGTTAAAGCCGGCGGCGAGGCCTCGCTTGCCAATATGACGCCCTACATCACTTCCAAATTCAACAATTTCATCGCCAACGATTATATGCGGCCAGTCATCGGCCAGCCCAAATCCGCTTTCAATTTCCGTTATGTGATTGATGAAGGCAAGATTCTTTTAGTCAATCTTTCCAAGGGCCGGATCGGCGACATCAATGCCGGCCTGCTGGGGATGATTTTCAGCGGCAAACTCTTGATGGCCGCGCTCTCGCGCGTGGACATTCCCGAAGTCGAAAAGCGCCGCGACTTCAATCTCTACATTGACGAGTTCCAGAATTTCACCACTGATTCCATTTCCACGATTCTTTCCGAGGCGCGCAAGTATCGCCTGAACTTGACGATGGCGCATCAGTTCATCGCCCAGCTGACGGAAAAAATCCGGGACGCGGTTTTCGGCAATGTCGGCTCGCAGATTGTTTTCCGGGTCGGGGCCCAGGATGCCGAGTTTCTGATCAAACAGTTCGAGCCGGTTTTCAGCCAGAACGATTTATTGAACATCGACAATTTCAATGCCTATGTGAAAATTCTCGTCAATGGCCAAACCACCAAGCCGTTCAACATCGAAACCCTAGCGCTCGAGCGCGGCGACCGCCAGCTGGCCGACCGGCTGAAAAACCAGTCCCGCGCCAAATACGGCAGGGACCGCCAAGAAATCGAGGAGGAAATTTACAAGCGGTTAAGGGAATAAGGAATTTAAAATTCGGTTTTTGGGAATAAGAACTATGTCTAAAGAAAATAATAATTTTGCGTACCTAGATGGAGCTAATTTATACGAGGCGATGGAAGAACTCGGATGGGTTTTAGATTATAAAAGATTTAGGATTTGGTTATCAGAAAAGTACGGCATTGAACGAGCATATATTTTTATAGGCCTGATTCCCAAATATAAAAATCTCTATACTTATTTATAGGAATGCGGATTTACTTTGATATTTAAAGAGGTGGTATATGACGGTTCTGGTAAACCGAAAGGCAATTGCGATGCCGATTTAGTATTACAGGCGACAAGCGATGCCTATGAAAACAAATTCAAGAAAGCTGTTATTGTCGCGAGCGACGGCGACTATGCAGGCTTAGTTAAATTTTTGAAAGAAAGAGATAAATTAATTGTTATTCTATCACCAAGCATTCAGGAAAAATGTTCTATTCTTTTAAAGAGAACCGATGCCAGAATTGTTTATATAAACGATAAGAGGTCGATTTTGCAAGCCCAAAAAGAAAAAGCCCCCGATACGGACTAACCGCATAAGGGTCTTTTTCGTAGTGATTAATTATAGTATGACAAGCGCTTGTCAAAAGTCAATGCCACCTGTGGATAACCAAAAAGGCGGAAATAGGGTTGTCCTCTGACCTTAAAACGGCCCATAATTATAAAGAATTAAGGCAGCCCGGCAGGAAATCAAAGAAGCGATTTATAAGAGATAGAGGGAGTAAAAACATGATGATTAAAATAAAAAACGAAGAATTAATTCGTGAGCTGATAGGTGAGATTAAAGAATTCCCGAAATATACAACCCAAATTATTAATCTTGCTAATCAAAATTCTCAAGGAACGCGACCTAGGGTTGTTGGGCAGCTTTCCGAACTTGTAAAATCATCTAAAGCTAAAACTTACGGAGCGTGGAAAGAATGGTGCCTTGAAAATTATCCAAGTGCTATTAAAAATGCCTCTGGAAAAATTAATGATATGATTGAGAAATTAAAAGAGGCAATAGGTAGAATAGACAAAGATATGGTTGAAATCTGGGTAGAGGATTTAGTATTAGAAAAAACATTTGTTGGTTTACGGTTCCAAGAGGCGGTTTTGAAAAAGATTGCCAATTTGAAAGATACCTCTTATCGTTTAGCGACTCCAGAAGAAGAATCCAGAGGAATTGATGGTTTTATAGATAAGACGCCGGTCTCAATAAAACCGATAACATACAAGACTAAGAATGCTCTTAGAGAAGAAATTGGAGTAAAAATTATCTTTTATAAAAAGACGAAATCCGGCCTAGAAATTTATGCCGATGACGTGCTATAATTGATGAAAGCATATAAATTATGAAAACCACACATAAAATAATAGTTGGAGATTCGCGCGGTATGACAGAGCTCAAGGATGAATCAGCTCACCTTGTTGTTACTTCGCCGCCATATTGGCAGTTGAAAGATTACGGCTCAATTGAACAGATTGGTTTTAATGATACTTATGAGGGGTACATAGAGAATTTGAATAAAGTGTGGCAGGGATGCTATCGCGTTCTTTATCCAGGTTGCCGTTTAATAATTAACATCGGAGACCAGTTTGCCCGGGCAGTTACTTACGGACGCTACAAAATAATCCCTATTCGCGAAGAGATAATTAGGTTTTGCGAATCAATAGGGTTTGATTATATGGGGGCAATTATTTGGCAGAAAAAAACAACAATGAATACCACTGGGGGCGCTTCAGTAATGGGTTCTTTTCCTTATCCTCGCAACGGCTTGATAGAAATTGACTATGAATTTATTTTAATTTTTAAAAAGTTAGGAAAATCTCCAAATAATATAAGCGATGAAATTAAAGAAAAATCAAAGCTAACCAAAGAAGAATGGAGGAAATATTTCACGGGCCATTGGAATTTCGCCGGCGTAAAACAAAATGGTCATATTGCTATGTTTCCAGAAGAACTACCAAGGCGGATTATTAAAATGTTTAGCTTTGTTGGCGAAACAGTGCTTGATCCCTTTTTGGGGAGCGGGACAACTACGAAGGCCGCGGCTTCTTTAGGCAGAAGTTCTATCGGCTATGAAATAAATGAACAATACTTAGATATTATTAAAAATAAATTAGGCATCAATAATTCTTTGTTTAAGGATGCCGAATTTAAGATTTTGTATCAGAGCAAAAATAATAAACGAGAATATTTACCGGATGATTCAAATACTTCTTCTAGTAAGATTAACTTCAGAGTTAATAATCCCGAGGCCTGGAAATTGCTTAAAAGCAAAAGAAAATAGCGGCTTAAGTATATGGAACTTATTGATGAGACACCTCAAGCCGGAGATGATATTTTTAAAATAGTTTCGATAGCGACGCATAACAGAAGGTAGCCCAAAATACAGCGTCAGGAAATAGAAGAGGTGATTTATAAATGACTTAGGGGATGAGAGGGGTGTTGTCCGCGAGACGGCAGAGATCTCCACTCGAGCTGCGGGCTTATTTCCGGAAGGTAATCGAAGAAAGAATCAAGGGGCTCAAGGAATAATTTCGATAGTTTAAACTAAACAATTCTAACTAAACCAACAAATAACATACTTATAAACTTGAGAATGTTGGTATGTTGTGTATGATTAAATACATCGTAAAGATACGGGTAAAATGAAGACCGCAAAACAGATGGAGCGCCACCTTAAGGGCGTTGCCAATCATTATCGTATTGAAATATTACTTCTTATTGCTAATCGAGACAGAATCACGTTGGAAGATATAGTAAAAGAAATAGGAGCAAACGAGAAAACGATTGGCGAACATACCCGGCGGCTCTCTCAGGCGGGACTTATCAATAAAAAATATCGCGGTAAATTTGTAGAACATTCGCTTTCTCCATACGGACAAACATTCGTACGCTTTTTAAAATTCTTCCGGCGGGCATAATAAACATACCTATAAACTTAAGAATGTTGGTATGACTTGGCCAACAAAAATTAGACGATTGCGGGAGATAAAAATTACAAGCGTAAAGCTAGCGAGGAAATTCGCTTTTTAGACACCGAAAATCCCTTCCCAAAATCATAAGTTTTTTGTTCTGGTTGGATAAAACATTTTATAAGACAGGAATTTTTTTCTATGTCGCCTTCGGTATAAATAAAGGCCTCAAATATTTTAAGGCGGAAAGAATGAGAGATGACGGCGATTTCTTGAAAAGTCGACTGCTTGGCGCAGAAATCTAAGATTTTTTTGATTTCATTAAAAATTCTCTCCCTTGGCAATAGGAGGGTATCGTCAATAAAGGCCTTAATAAAGCCCTTTCGAACCGCGGCGCTTCCGCCTTGTTCCCACTCTGTTTTCGCGCACAAGGAGCGCAAGTCAAAGGGAATCTCCTTTAATAGGGAAGTCTTGATGTACCTTGTTTTATTGTTTATTTTTATCGTTTCGGCCACGCGTCTGGCGGAAGAGTAAATCACTATGTCGCTTTCGAGGTCGAAAAGCCTCATTGATTTTGTGGGAGGATCGATTTTTTGCGAGGCAACATCACATAAATAATCGAAAACATCCGTATTTTCGGGTCGCGTTTCGTATTCAAGAGTTTTAATGAATTTAATCATAGTTGGGCGGCCGGGAGCTGATTTGGTTCAGCTCCCGGCAAGCTAATAGACGTCGACAGGGTTGTGGAGCACTGCCGCTTCGGTTTGGAGGTACCAGGAGAGATTTACCGTTGTATGGTTAGAGACCAAGGACTTTTTAGAGGACGCGAAACGTCCCACGGCTACATATTGAGCCGCTGTCCTGATAGTTCGTTCGGTCATCTCTTCTGCCGAAAACCGCTTTCCAGCTGATAGCGCGATTTTCCAGTACATCTCGGCTCGGTAGATTGTTTCCGTATTTATCCTTATTTTGAACTTCAGGTTGTTTCTTATCCAGTCGGAAACCTCCTTTTCTTCTAAGGTAATGTCCGGGATTTCTTCCGTCATCATTCTCACCTGCCAGCCGAATTCCGCAACTTCCGTTCGTGTTTGTTCAACGCTTTTTCGGACCAACCCCCGGAATTCTTCTCTAGTTGTTTTTGTGGATTGCAAGAGCGCTTCATCCTCCGATTCTTGGTCAGCGTAGAGCAAAACGAAATTTGCCCCCGGCAGGAGATGCCTTATCTCTTTGAGGAAAGAGATATGTTTCTGGGCGAGAAGGGAAACGTTCCCGCTCAACCCGCCAAAGATATACCGGCTGTCACAGTGAGCGTAATCCGGGCAGCAGGGTGCCAAAACCGAATAGTTTTCGTTGCTCATTATCTTGCCAATCCTTTGACACATCTGGGCAGTTTGGGAAGCCGGGCCGCACTTCGGAATCAGCTGCTGCAGGCAATCAATCACTGATTCCAGCCCCCGAGGGTTAGCTATCTCTCTTTGTCCCTGCCTGACCGCATTACAGATTTTCCTCCAGTTCAGTTCGGCAGTATCCATTCATATCCTCCTTTTCAAGGTGCCTCTGCGTTTCACAAAATAAAACGCCCGCTCGAGGAGCGGGTTTTAGATTCGTAAATCCTTGGAGGTCCTGGAAGTTATTTTATACCAACCTAAATCTCGCTCCTTGAGTGAAGAGCGAGTTCCACCACTTGTTGGGAGAAATTCTATGTTTCATATTATTGTGATAATATAATTATATCTTGAAGTATTTCGTAAGTAAGTCAAGTATTTATCCACAGTTGGAAAATCGATGTTAATTAATGACCTGAAAAAAATCCTAAAAGGCGATGTTTCTGCTGAGCCGAAAATTTTGGACGAATATAGCGTTGACGCCTCGATTTTTAAAATAACGCCCCAGGCGGTTGTTTTTCCGAAAGACGCTGAAGATGTCAAAAATCTCGTAAAATTCGTAAGCTCTAAACTAAAAGCTTCCGCCCAAGGCGGATCCGCCTTGGGCGGAAAAAGCTCTAAGCTATCATTGACTGCCCGCTCGGCCGGCACGGATATGTCCGGCGGCCCGCTCAACGATTCGATAGTCATTTCATTTACTAAGTATTTTAACCACATAAAGGAAATTGTTGTCCTTCCCGATGATTCGGCTCCATCTCCCAATAAAAAACATTCCAACATTCTGCAGAATGTTGGAATGTCCGGTTCTCGTTCTGGCGAGGGTAGTGGTCGTGTTATGGTTGAGCCCGGCGTCTACTATCGCGACCTGGAGAGAGCCCTTGACGAGAAAGGTCTGCTTTTTCCGACTTTTCCGGCTTCCAAAGACCTTTGCGCCATCGGCGGAATGGTCAGCAATAACTCCGGCGGCGAGAAAACCCTTGAATATGGAAAAACCGAGGATTATGTGGAATCGCTGAAAATTGTTTTGGCAGACGGCGAAGAGCACGAAATAAAACCGCTTTCGGCAAAAGAGCTCCAGAAAAAAATAAAAGAAAAATCTTTCGAAGGCAGAATTTATAAGCAGATTTACGAACTTATTGAAAAAAATTACGAAGCCATCAAAAAAGCCAAGCCGGATGTTTCCAAAAACTCGGCCGGCTACGCCCTCTGGAATGTCTGGGACAAAAAGAGTTTCAATCTTGTAAAACTTATCGTCGGCAGTCAGGGTACGCTGGGGCTTGTGACCGAAGCCAAGCTGCGGCTCGTCAGAAAGAAAAAATTTTCACGACTCATTGTCATTTTCTCTAAAACTCTCGAGCCGGTGCCGGAACTGGTGAAAATGATTCTGCCTTTCAAGCCAGAAAGCATCGAATCCTATGACGACAAAACGCTTGGTCTGGCCCTGAAATTTCTGCCTTCGCTCATTAAAATGATGAAAGGCAACATCATCAAGCTCGCCTTCGAATTTCTGCCGGAATTTTGGTTGGTTTTAAAAGGCGGCATTCCGAGAATGGCCATTCTCGTTCAATTGAGTTCGGATGATGAAGAAGAATTGAATGGCAAAATAAAATCAGTCATTGAGGCCGCGAAAAAGTTTCCGGTTCAAGTCCGAGCCGTCAGAAACGAAGAAGAAGCGGAAAAATACTGGACCATCAGGCGCCAGAGTTTCGCGCTTCTTCACAGTCATATCAAAGGATTATACGCCGCGCCGTTCGTTGACGACGTCATTGTCAAGCCGGAATATCTGCCGGAAGTTTTGCCGAAGGTGAACGCCATTCTCGACGAACACAAAGATAAATTGATTTATACCATTGCCGGCCATCCGGGCAACGGCAATTTCCACATTATTCCGCTGGTTGACCTTAAAGACCCGGAAGTTCCCCGGATTATGTTCGATTCTATGGAAAAAATTTACCAGCTCGTTCTCGAATACGGCGGGTCCATCACTGCCGAGCATAATGACGGTTTGATTCGCGGACCATATCTCAAAATGATGTATGGCGAAAAAATTTATAAACTTTTCGAAGAGGTCAAGAAAATTTTCGACCCGCTCAACATTTTCAACCCCCGCAAAAAAGTCGGCGTGGATGTAAAATACGCGATGGAGAAAATCAGGAAATAGTCATATACTCACCTAAAATCATCATAAACTTGAATGACGAACTTAGGTGAGGGGCGGTAGCGTGGGAACTACTACGCGCCCAGCCGATAGACGAATCAAAACCCCTTCTTCAAGGGCGGCGGCATTTCTATTTTTTCCCTCTCCACCTCCTTTCTCAAACATAACGCTCTAACAGTTGCAAAAATGAAGGGGCCTTGGGGATTTCCTTCCGAATTCATACTCCTAGCGATGTTCGCTAGCACATCGATGTTTTGGTTGGGGCATCCCCTTGATTGAGCATCCCGCCATACTTCTCGGACGGTCCTCTTAACCTCCTCCGGCGTCGGATAGTTGAGGTCTAAAGTAGGGCCTACCCATTGGATTGTCTGGGAAGTTTGAGGAGCACAACCTGTTATCACAACTAAAAGGAAAGCTACCCATCTATGCATTTCTGCCTCCTCCCCGCGCTTTCCCCGCTGACGCGACTTCTCTTTTTACATCCTTCGTCATCTTGACGATTCCACAGATACCCTCCTTTATTTCGCGGACGCTTTCTTCTATCGCTTCCGCGAATAGAGAGAAAAACACTTGCCAAACTCGCCTGAGAAATTTCTTCATTTCGCACCTCCTCGGTTGTTGGGTTGTATTCTTGCTCTACCGCAACAAGTGATGTTCAAAAACATTTAAGCACCATTTGCTGCGGTAGTTTTTGATTATTCAGTTTTTAAGGAACGATAACAACAATAATAAATTAGTAATATTTTGTCAATTTTTTTATTTAACCTAGCCGGTCGTTCTGGATGAATATCTTTAGTCCTTTTAACCAAACCAACAGCGCTTTCCAAACAGGCATAATTGACAAAAGATAATTGAGCTC
Organism: uncultured Candidatus Saccharibacteria bacterium; assembly: GCA_964505005.1. Classification (GTDB taxonomy): domain Bacteria; phylum Patescibacteriota; class Minisyncoccia; order UBA6257; family 2-01-FULL-56-20; genus JACQKU01. The sequence continues at coordinate 132,838 of CAZDFQ010000001.1, read as the reverse complement.
GACGAGTCCTTTGAAAATCCAGCCGAGAAATCCGGAAAGGACGAAAGAGCCTATTTCGGCAACCGCGAATTTGCCGCCCACCGGAATGACATAGGGATATTGGCGCGGCGCGTAATTTCTAATTTTTAATTTCCAATTTCTGAACTCTGAATTTTTTATTTCTTCAATGATGTTGTGCGCCGCGATTTCAGCTTCTTTGATTGCCGCTCTGGCCACGCCGGGAATCGGTTTTTTGTTTTTGTCATAGACGCAGGCGTTGTCGCCGATGGCGTAGACCTTGGGATAAATTTTTAAATCCGGGGTTTTTGGCAAACACCTCATATTTTCGGCAACTTCGAATCTGCCTCGCGATTCAGTTTTTAAGGGGAGATTTTCAATGAGGGACGAGGCCTTGACGCCGCCGGCCCAAATTAGAATATCGAAATTTATTTTTTTGCCGCTGGCACCGAACCCGGTCGAAGAACTTTTCAAAACCATAACATTTTTCCCGACTTCTTCGATTGTTTGGCCTTCGATTAAATTAACGCCGAGAGAGGACAAACGTTTTTTGACCAACGAGATTACTTTCGGAGAAAATTCGGGCAAGATAGTCGGTGCTGCTTCGATGACGGCGATGTCAATGCGGCATTTATTATATTCTTCGTCGCTCAGCTCGCCGCACCACATTTTGAGTTCGCCGGCGAGTTCCACGCCGGTCGAGCCGCCGCCGCCGATGACGATTTTTAAGTTATTGTCTCCGCCTTCAATCAGGTTCAGAATCGTATCTCTTATTCTGAGCGCGTCGATGAATGTTTTTAACGGCAGAGAATTTTCTTTTAATCCCGGGATGTTGAAATAGTTTGCCTCCGAGCCCAACGCTAGAACAAGATAATCAGATGCCAATTTTCTTTGATTAGCGAGCTTAACCTCTCCTTGGGGGATGTCGATGTCTTTTACTTCTGATTGGATAAATCTTATCGGCAGCCGTCTAATCAGTTTGGCAATGCTGTAAGCGACAACCGAATGGAGCTCGGTCGAGTCCGCGGTCATTTTGGATGTGGTTGCGGCTTCATACAAAAGGGGAGTATAGGTTTGGTGCTCGTTGCGGTCAACGATAATGACTTCGTATTTTCCAAGCAACCCCAATTTTTTAAGTTTTTTGGATATTAAAAAAGCGGCGTGAAGGCCGCCGAAGCCGGCTCCGAGGATGACAATGCGTTTTTTCTCCATTCTTTGATTATAATAGGGGGTTATTTATAATTAAAGTTAAAGCTATGGGAAAAGTGGTTTTAATCTCTGGCGGCAGCAGCGGTTTGGGAGAGGCAATCGCCCGGGAACTTTCTCCGTTTCATCGGGTGATTATTTTTTCTCCTGACAGAAGAAGGTTAAAGACGGTCTCGCGGTCGCTTAAATGCGATTTCCAAGTGGGCGATGTTTCTAAATCAGCCGATATTAGAAGGATTGTCCGGGCGGTTGTCAGAAAATATCGGCGAATCGATTGTTTGATAAATAACGCCGGGCTGTGGATTGAAGGGTTTCTTGAAAAAAACCAACCGGCAGAAATCGAAAAAGTTCTGAAAGTGAACACGCTCGGCGTAATGCTGCTTTCCCGGGAGATTATCCCTTATATGAAAAAGCAGGGGAGCGGCCTTATCATCAATGTCATTTCTCAAGCCGGGCTTTACGCCAAACCCAAACGGAGCGTCTATAACACCTCGAAATGGGCAATCACCGGCTTTACCAAGTCGCTTCAGCAGGAGCTTTCTCCAGTCGGCATTCGGGTAACCGGCCTTTACCCCGGCTTTATGAAAACCAGTCTTTTCCGCAGCAGCAAAATAAAAAGAAACTGGGATTCGGCCCTTTTGCCAGAAGAAGTGGCTGAACTGGTGGCTTATGTCGTTTCTTTGCCCGACCATGTTTTATTTCCGGAAGTCGGAATCCGGCATATCAAAAACATATAAAGATGTTCCAACTTTTAAACAAAGTCCGGCCGGAACTTCTCAAGGGCACTGTGCTTTTGCGTCTTGACTTCAACACTGAAGATGAATGGCGGCTGGAAGCGGCGATTCCGACGATAAAGTTTCTGTTAAGAAAAGCTGACAGGATAGTTATTTTGAGCCACCGCGGCCGCCCGAATGGCTTTGAAAAAAGACTGAGCTTGAAAAAAGACGCGGTAAATCTCCAAAGATTATTAAAAAAGGAAGTTAATTTCATACCGTATTTTAGATTTGCCGAAATAAAAAAATTTATAAAAGCAGGTCCGAGAAAATCCATCTTTGTTCTGGAAAATCTGCGGTTTTTGAAAGGCGAAGAGGAAAATGATAGGCGGCTTGCCAAAAATCTCGCGTCCCTCGGAGATTTTTATGTGAATGATGCCTTTGCGGTTTCTCACCGGAAGAACGCCTCGGTGGTTGCCCTAACTCAATTTCTGCCGAGTTATGCTGGTTTGGAATTGGAAAAAGAAATAAAGTTTCTGTCCCATATTATGGGAAGACCGAAAAAGCCGCTGGTGATTATTCTCGGCGGCGCCAAAGCCCATGACAAACTCGGCGTTTTGAAATTTTTCAGGAACAAAGCCGATTGGTTTTTGCTCGGCGGCGCGGCCGCCAACACGCTTTTATGGGTCAGAGGCGCTGATGTAAAAAAATCTCTGATTGACACGGAAAAAGCCGACAAAAAAATGCTGAAAATGGTTTCTTGCTACAAAAATCTCGTTTTGCCGGTTGATTATCGACTCTCCCAAAATCAAATCTTGGATATCGGCCCGAAAACCGAGAAAATTTTTGTCTCAAAAATCAGGCCGGCCAGAACCATTATCTGGAGCGGGCCGCTGGGGATGATTGAAAAAAAGAAATTTTCTCAAGGCACTTTGACGGTTGCCAAAGCCATTGCTGTCAACAAAAAAGCGTTTTCCGTGGCCGGCGGCGGCGAAACCGTGATGTTTTTAAAAAAACACCGCCTAGACAAAAAATTCAGCTTTATCTCCACCGGCGGCGGCGCAATGCTTGATTTCTTGGCCGGTGAAAAACTGCCGGGGATCGAGGCCTTGCGGAAATAAATTTTTCTATTCAAATCAAAAAAGTTTTCTTCTCTAATTCGCTCGAATTAGAGAATAAGAGAATTAAGGATAATGTAGTATAATTTGATTGATGAAAGAAAAAGAATTGGAGAGACAATTAAAGGCCTTGGCGAATCGGCGGCGATTGGCAATTCTCCGCTATCTCAAAGAACATCGCGAAGCGCCGGTTGGAGAAATCGCTGATGAGATAAATCTTTCTTTCAAAGCGACCTCCAAACATCTGGCGATTCTGGCAGCTGCCGATATTGTTGAGAAAGAACAAAGAAGTTTGCAGATGTTTTATCGTTTGGCAGACGATAAGCCAGTGGCTGCCAAGAATATTTTGACTCTTCTCTAATTCGCTCGAATTAGAGAATAATAAAATTATGGAATCAGAGAGCAGGACCTGCCAGAATTGTAAAATCGAGTTCCCTATCGAACCGGAACCCGCGCACCAAAGTAAAGCTTGGTGCGGGACTCCGCTCTATTTGTACTGAAATCTATGGCTATTTCTGAAAAAAGAGTTTGTCAAAATTGTCAGAGCGAATTCGCTATAGACACTTCGGATTTTCTGTTCTACGAAAAAATCAAGGTTCCGGCGCCGACTTGGTGTCCGGAGTGCCGACTTAAAAGGAGAATGGCTTTCAGGAACGAAAGGATGCTTTACAAACGGAAGGACGCTTTCGGTAATGATATTATTTCTATTTATTCTCCCGAAAAAAAACTTACGGTTTACGACCAAAAATATTGGTGGTCGGATAAGTGGAATCCGCTCGATTACGGTTGCGATTACGATTTTTCTCAGCCATTTTTCCGGCAATTCCGGATGCTTCGGGATAAATTCCCGCTGATTGCTCTTTCTAACACTAATGCCATCAACAGCGAGTATTGTAATGTGGCTATGGACAGTAAGGACTGCTACCTTATTTCTGCCTCGGGTTTTATCGAGAATACAATGTATTCAAATCGTATTCTCTATGTTAAGGACTCAATGGACCTTTATACTGTCATTGAATCGCAACTTTGCTACGATGACCTCTTTTGTGAAAAGGCCTATCGGTTGTTTTTTAGTAATGACTGCGGCAATTGCACCGATTCCTTTTTTCTTTACGATTGCAAAAATTGTTCAAATTGCTTCGGTTGTGTGAATCTCAGAAATAAATCCTATTGCATTTTTAATCAGCAATATTCAAAGGAGGAATATCTTAAAAAAATCGAGAAATTCGATTTAGGAAGATATTCGAACCTTTTAAAATTCAGAGCGCTTTTTCGGGAAGAATTAAAAAAATCCATCCATCGCTATGCCTCTATCCAGAGGTCAGTAGATGTCACCGGCGACCATATTGAAAATTCTAAAAATTGCCATTTTTGTTTTGATATTGCTCAGGGAGCCGAAGATTGTAAATTTCTTGAATGGGCAGGCGTCCAGTTGAAAGATTCATATGATGCCGGCCCCGGAGCGGGGTTAGGTTCATTGATGTACGAAGTTTTCGATTCAGGAGACAGACAGAGCTATCATCTTATCAGCACAAGCGTTGTCTATGGTTCATACAATGTATTTTATAGTTTCAATTGTCATAATTCTTCTAATCTTTTCGGTTGCATCGGCCTCCGCAACAAATCCTACTGCATTCTGAACAAGCAATACCCTAAAGAAGAATACGAGAAATTATTGCCTCGCCTCATTGAGCAGATGGATTCTCTGCCTTATATAGATAAAAAAGGCAGAATCTATAAGTATGGCGAATTCTTCCCTCCGGAACTCTCTCCATTCGCCTATAACGAAACCATTGCCCAGGAATATTTTCTTCTGACTAAAGAAGAAGCAGAGAAACAGGGCTACGGCTGGAAAGAACCCGAAGAAAGAAATTACAAAATAACGATGACCGCCGACCAACTGCCAGACCGCATAAAGGATGTCGAGGATTCCATGCTTGATGAAATAATCGAATGCGCCAGCAACGCCGGTGCCCGAAAGGGTTTGACTCTTGAACAAGAAGCGGCCGGCTGCACCACGGCCTTCAAAATTATCCCTCAGGAACTTCAGTTTTACCGGAAAATGAATCTGCCTTTGCCCCGTTTCTGCCCCAACTGCCGCCATTATCAGAGAATTAAACAAAGGAATCCTCTCAAACTCTGGCACAGGAAATGCCAATGCGCAGGTTCGACAAGCTCATCGCGGGCCGGCGAGAACCAAGAAATAATCTACCAGAATGCTGTTAAGCATTTCCATGGCTCTAACCATTGCCCCAATGAATTTGAAACATCTTACGCTCCCGACAGGCCGGAAATCGTTTATTGCGAAGCCTGCTATAATGCTGAAGTTGTATAATATCTTTCTCTATCTCTAATTCGCGCGAATGGTAGAATAAGGGACTTCAAAAATATGCAGTCAGAAAAGAAGGTTTGTCAGAATTGCAAATCGGAGTTCGTAATAGAACCCGAGGATTTTTTATTCTACGAGAAAATAAAAGTCCCGGCGCCGACTTGGTGTCCGGAGTGCCGGCTCCAGCGGCGGATGGCTCAGGTCAGTTTCGCCAGTTTATACAAAAGAAAATGCGATTTGTGCGGTAAAGAATTCATTTCAGTTTACTCGGCAGATAAGCCCTACACGGTTTACTGCACTTCTTGTTGGTGGTCTGACAATTGGGACCCGCTGGAATACGGCCGCGACTACGATTTTTCCAGACCGTTTTTCGAACAGCTCGACGAGCTGATGAGGCGCGTACCGCACCTTGGGCTGTGGACCGATTATCCGGTTTTTTCGCCGACTTCGCCGTATAACAACCTCTTTGGCCACGGCAAAAACTGCTATCTTCTTATTGAAGCGGATTACATTGAGAACTGCGCTTATGGCCATTTTGTCAATCGTTCAAAAGATTGCTATAACATTGTTTTTGCCGATTCCTGCGAATATTCTTATGACTTGTTTCATTGCTGGAAAGATTATGGCGGCGTGAATCTTAACTGGACCAACGAATCGAACAACTCGGCTTTTCTCTGGCAGTGCTGGGGCTGCCAGAATTGTTTTGCTTCAGCCAATCTTCGGAACAAACAATACTACATTTTTAATAAGCCCTATCTTAAGGAGGAATATTTTGAAAAACTCAAAGAATGGGACCTCGGCTCGTATAAAATTTATACTTGGCTTAAAGAAGAAGCCAGAAAACACTGGCTGAAATATCCGGTGAAAACATCTTGGCAGGAATTTTCCAAGGACGTAACCGGGCTTTTGGTGTTTGAATCAAAAAACTGCCAGAAATGCTTCGAGGTGAAAGGCGTAGAAGATTCTCGCTATGTTTCATTTGTTGAAACAAAGCCGGTAGCCAGCGCCTATGATTATTTTGCCTGGGGAGACGTGGCGGAATTGATTTACGAAGTGGCGATGAGCGGCTTGAATATTTTTAACATAAAATTTACGGCCAATTGTTATGACAATCTTCGCGAGGTGCAGTATGGCTGGATGTGTATAGACGCCTGCAGCAATATTTTCGGCTGCGTTTCGCTCCGGGAAAAGCAGTATTGCATTCTTAACAAACAATATTCCAAAGAGGAATACGAAAAACTTGTGCCGAGGATTATCCAGCAAATGTCAGCCGCTCCCTATAAAGATAAGCGAGGGAGGGTATATCGCTACGGCGAATTTTTCCCACTCGAGCTTTCGCCATTGGCTTACAACGAATCATTTGCCTTTGTTTATTTTCCTTTAAGCAAAGAAGAGGCCTTAGCCCAGGGTTACGAATGGAAAGATGTTGAACCGACAGAATATCAGATTACTTTGCCAGCGGACGATATTCCTGACCACATTCGCGATGTTTCCGAGTCGATTCTGAAAGAAACCATCGGCTGTAAGACCTGCGGCCGCGCCTTTCGCATTATTCCGCAGGAACTTTCATTCTCCAGGCAGATGAATGTCCCTTTGCCGCGCCAGTGTTTTTTCTGCCGCTTGCGGGAAAAATTAAAGGACCAGCCGCATCCTTTGCGCTTCTGGAAAAGAAAATGTCAGTGCCTGGGACAAGGAAGCGAAAACAGCGTGTATAAAAATCAGGCGCAACATTTTCACGGCGCCAGTCATTGCTCTAATGAATTTGAAGCAGCTTTTGCTCCGGACCGGTCGGAAATCGTGTATTGCCGGGAATGCTACAACGCAGAAGTTATCTGAATAAAGTGTTATGCTATAGCATAACACTAACTGTGTAACAGCGGCCGTAACATAGCGCTAAAAATTAAAAAACTTCATTTTTTCATTTTGCTTCTCGCTGCCAAATATGAAAAACTTCGTTTTTTCATTTGGTTCGCTCGGCCAAAATGAAAATTGTTAATTTTCACTTTTCTCCTCGCTGCCAAATGTAGAACATGACTCGAGAAACCAAAATATGTCAAAACTGTAAATCGGAATTCGTCATTGAGCCGGATGATTTTCAGTTTTACAAAAGAATGAGCGTGCCGGCGCCGACCTGGTGTCCGGAGTGCCGGGCCGTGCGCCGGCTGATTTTCTGGAATGAGCATAATCTTTTTCGAAACAAAGACAGCTTAACCGGCAAGGGGTTGTTTTCGGGCTGGCCAGAAGAAGCGCCGCTTAAAATTTACGAGCACGATTACTGGTGGTCGGATAAATGGAATCCCCTGGATTACGGCCGGGATTACGATTTCTCGCGGCCATTTTTCGAGCAGTTCAAAGAACTTTATTATTCGGTGCCTTGGCCCTCGCGTTCGATAAGGGGGCTGATAAATAGCGATTATTCTGACAAGGCGTCTTATTTGAAAAATTGTTATCTCTGTTTTAACGCCGGCAATGGCGAAGATTGTGCCTACGGCGTGGCGTTTGTTGGAATGCGCAGCTCTTTCGATTTTTATTGCACTCTTTCCAGTGAATTGTGTTATGAGCTCTATCGGGTCAACAATTGTTATCAGGTATTTTTCAGCGAAGAGGCGGCGGACTGCCTGAATTCATGGTTTTTAGTGGATTGTACTGATTGTCAGAATTGCTTTGGCTGCGTCAGCTTGAGCCATAAAAAATATCATATTTTCAACACGCCCTACACCAAAGAGGACCACGAGAAAAAACTCAAAGAATTTAACCTTGGCTCTTATCAGTCGCTTCTCAAAATAAAAAAAGAATTCGAGGAATTCCGTTTGCATTTTCCGGTTAAATACATCCATTCGACGCCGGACTGCGTTAACATCAGCGGCGACTATGTTTATTGGTCTAAGAACGCCCGTCATTGTTACGAGGTGGGCGGCGTGGAAAATTCCAAATTCATTCATAATACTAGCCAATATGTTAAGGATTCTTATGATTACAGCAATTGGGGCGAGAATGTTGAACTAATATATGAGTCGGTGAATTGCGGCGACAGCTGCCATAATTTAAAATTCTGTTTTGATTGCTGGCCGGCCTGCCGCGACTTGGAGTATTCAGTAAATTGCCATTCTTCTTCCGATCTCTTCGGCTGCGTTGGCCTGAAAAAACAGCAGTATTGCATTCTCAATAAAGAGTATTCAAAAGATGAATATTTTTCTCTGCGGGAGAAAATTGTCAGACATATGGATGAAATGCCCTATATTTCACGAGTGACAAGCAACCCCGCAGGAAAGCAAGCTTCCAACGGGGCAGGCAAGGGACAAGAGACAAGGGAAATTGTTTACAAGTATGGGGAGTTTTTCCCGCCGGAATTTTCGCCGCTCGCCTATAACGAGACCAAGGCCCAGGATTATTATCCGTTGAGCCGCGCCGCTGCCGAAGCCAGGGGCTATTTCTGGCGCGAGCCCAAGAAAAGAGAATTCTGGATTGCTGTGCCAGCCGTTGATTTACCTGACCATATCAAAGACGCAGACGAGAGTTTATTGGCCAAGACCATCGGCTGTTTGAGATGCGGCGGCGCTTTTCGGTTCATCAGGAACGAGTTCGATTTCTACAAAAGATTCGGCTTGCCCCTGCCGCGCTTGTGCCCGAGCTGCCGCTATGCCGAAAGATTGAAAAACCGGAATCCGATGAAACTGCAGAAGCGGAAATGTATGTGCACAGGCTTGCAAAGCGCCAAGAGCCAAACGCAAATCGTCTATGAAAATACTACGAGACATTTTCACGGGGCCGAACCCTGCCCGAATGAGTTCGAGACCGCTTATGCGCCGGAGCGTCCGGAAATCGTGTATTGCGAAGAATGCTACAATCAAGAAGTAGCGTAGGAAATTATCTTCTCTAATTCGAGCGAATCGTAGAATAAAAAACATCTTTTTCACACTTCTACATTCTAAATTCTATTTTCTCCAATCGGCAGCGAGAAGGAAGTGAATGCAAGACATTTATTTCCGGCGAGCCCTGCCTGCCGGCAGGCAGGGAACCGATTGATGAAGCGAAGCTTCATAAATTCTTATTATTATGACTTACGACATTTATTTTCACGATGATTTCGACGGCCGGTCTTCAGCCGCCGTGATGCTGAATTTTCTAGAAAGCCGGGGCGATTCAATAAAAAATTTCTATCCTGTTGATTTCAATATCTCTTGGCAGAAAAGAAAAATTGCCGCTTCAAATCGGCGCAATCCGGCGATTGTGGTTGATTTTCCTTATCATCCGGAAGCCGCCGCTTGGTTCGACCACCACGAGACAACTTTTTTGAAAAAGGGCTGGCAGAGGAAATTCAGACCGAGTCGATTATTTCATTGGGACCCGAAAGCGCCGTCCTGTTGCGGCTTGATTGTAAAATCGCTGGAAAAAGATTTCGACTACCAGCCGCCGAAACACATAAAAGAATTAGCCCGCTGGCTGGATATGATTGATAGCGCTCATTTTCGTTCAGCCAAGCAAGTCATTGAAAAAAAAGAGCCGGCACTTCAGCTTGAAGAATTTATTGATAGCCGGAAAACCAAAGACGAACTCGGCGAGTGGTTTATCAGAATACTCGCCAATCTGCCGCTAGAAAAAATCGTTAAAGACAACCGGATTAGAAAATTTTTGCCGGAGCTTAAAACCCAGAGGAAAAAATCTTTTGCTTTTTATCGCCGGAATCTTAAGCTTATCGGCAGAATCACCTTTATTGACTTGTCCCGAACAGAAATTCGGGAATTAAGAGTGGCGTCTTTTTATATTTACCCCAAAGTCGTTTATGGATTGGCGGCTAAAAGATACAATAATGGCTTATTTAGTTTATCGTTAAGTGCCAATCCCTGGCGCCGCTGGGAAAACAGAGTCCACCTCGGCGAATTTTTGAGAAAAAATTTCGGCGGCGGTGGCCATCACGACGCTGCTGGTGCAACTTTTAAATTCAGGAAATTAGTTCAAGCCGCGGTTCAGAAAATTATTAATAACTTAAGATAGAAATGGTCGCGAAATTATCCGAGAAAAAAATAATTGTCTATGCGGACGGCGGTTCCAGGGGTAACCCTGGGCCAGCCGCACTCGGCGTTGTTATAGAATTCGAATCACCAATTCGGAACATTCGTGGCAAAGAATATGGCGAATTTCTTGGCAAGAAAACAAATAATCAGGCCGAATACTTAGCGGTGATTTTCGCGCTCAAAAAAATAAAACAACTTATCGGCAAGAAAAAAGCCAGAGAAGCAGAAATAGAAATGCGTTTGGACAGCGAACTGGTGGTTCGGCAGCTGAACGCCGAATACAAAATCGAAGAGCCGGAGCTTCAGCCGCTCTTTCTCGAGGTTTGGAACCTGAAAATCGATTTCAAAAAAGTTTTTTTTATTCACATTCCGCGGAGCGAAAACCGCCGGGCCGACAGAATCGTAAATAAAGTGTTGGATGAGAATGAAGAAGGACTTTGAATTTTGAATTACTATTATTATATTACAATTGTAATATAATAATAGTAAACAGCTTGAATTTAGTTAATTAATAATTTGGACGATGAATAAATCTATAAAGCGGAAAGTCGTAGTTTTTGACATTGACGGGACGATTTTCCGTTCGAGTTTGTTGATTGAACTGGCGGAAGCGCTTATTCTTGAAGGTGTTTTTCCTGCAAAAGTCCGTAAAATTTATTCCCGGGAATACAAACGCTGGCTCGACCGGAAAGACAGCTACGAAAAATACATCGGAGCGGTTATCAAGGCATTTGATAAAAATATCAAGGGCGTGCCGGAAAAAGCTGTTCGGCCGGTTGTCGAAAAAGTTATCTCCTTCCACAAAAACCGCCTCTATCGCTATACCCGCGATTTGCTGAAAGAATTAAAAAAGAAAAATTATTATCTCTTGGCCATTTCCCATTCGCCGATGTATGTGGTCGGCCGTTTCGGAAAAATCCTCGGTTTCGATAAGGTTTACGGCCGGCTGCTGGAGATTGATTCGAAAAATCGTTTTACTGGCAGAATACTTTACGAAGAACTTATTTTTGATAAAGCTAAAATTTTAAAACGGGCGGTTGAGAAAGAAAATTTGACGCTTAAGGATTCCATCGGTGTCGGTGACACCGAATCGGATATCCCGTTTTTGAAAATAGTCGAAAAGCCGATTTGTTTCAATCCGAACGCCAATTTGTACCGGATAGCCAGAAAAAGAAAATGGCCGGTAGTAGTGGAACGGAAAGACGTTATTTATAAAATCTAAAAATGTCACGGCGCGTAACATTTTTTTCATTTGGTTTCCTGCCTACCCTGTTTGTCGCCGGACAGGTGGCAAGGCAGGGCTCGCCGCAGATAAAATTCGTTTTCCTTGCGGACTCGCTGCCAAATACAAGAAGATTCAAGGAGGTTTATCAAGAACGAATTACTATTATTATATCGCATATGCGATATAATAATAGTAAATGAGCCCTCCTGATTTTGATACTCTTCTGATGAAAATTTTTTCAGGACTCAATTCGAAAGTTGCCGTAACTCTGAAGAGGGGCGGAGTCGGCGTTATCCCCACTGACACCATCTATGGAATTGTCGGCTCGGCGTTTTCCCAAAAAGCCGTCAGCCGGATTTATCGTTTGCGCCGGCGCCGGCCGGACAAGCCGATGATTGTTTTAGTCAGTTCGAAAAAAGAGCTGAAGCACTTCGGAATTTCTCTTGATAGAAATACAAACAGAATTCTTGCTGAAATTTGGCCCGGGAAGGTAAGCGTGATTTTGCCGATTAGCGATAAGCGATTGGCGCTTCGCTCAACTCATCTTCATCGCGGAACAAAGACATTAGCATTCCGACTGCCCGCCCAAGATAACCTCCGCAAGCTATTGAAGAAAACCGGTCCGCTGGTGGCGCCGAGTGCGAATATCGAAGGTCGGCCGCCGGCCAAAACCATAAAAGAAGCGCAAAAATATTTCGGCCGCAAAGTTGATTTTTATGTGGATGCCGGGAAAGTTGTCAGCCGGCCGTCGGCTCTGATTAAATTGGCTCACGGCAAAATCTCGGTTTTGCGGAAAGGCGGCATCCGAATAGCGTCCTACAATCGGCAGCGAGGCAACACAAGAATATAAAATTCTTGCGATTGCCGAGCGAACCGATTGATGAAGCGAAGCTTCATACGAATGCGCCCATCCGAATTATTAAATAATTAGATATTAGGATTTGAAAAATGTATCAACTGCCGGGTTTGAAAAAATTCCCCAATCTCATTCACGGTTTTTCCGATAAATCCGACAGCAATATGTCTTTTTCTTTCGGGGCGCCCGAAGAAGTCGTCGACAATCGTAAAAGGTTTTTGAGCAAGCTGGGCATCGGCTTTGAGAATTGCATTCGCCTCGATGATTTCCACGGCACCGATATAATTTCAGTTGATAAGTCGTTCAAGGGACAGGGGGTGAATGGTCCCAATGGCGGGCCGAAAGCTGACGCCGCCATAACCGCCGAGAAAAATCTTTTTTTGTTTCTGCCAACTGGCGATTGCCTGCCGATAATTTTCTATGATTTCTCAAAAAGAATATTGGCGCTCGCGCATTTGAGTAGGATTAATACGCCGCAGATGTTTGTTCAAAAAATCATTGAGCAATTTGAGAAAGCGGGAAGTAACTCTAAAGATATTTTTGTAGGCATCGGTCCCGGCGTCCGCAAAGAATCATATTTATTTGATGGAGATGAATTAACGAAACGTATCATTGGTCATAACGAATGGAAAAATTTTTTGATTGATTCAAAAAACGGGAAGACAGGAATAGATTTGGTTGGCTATAATATTCATCAGCTTGTTTCGGCAGGTATAAACCGAGAGAACATTGAAATCGCAGATGTGGATACTATCGTTGACAAAAATTTCTTTTCCCATTATCGGTCGCGGAAAACCGGCGAACCCGAAGGCCGGATGGCAACGGTAGTCGGCATTAAAAATTAGCCTTCTCTAATTCGAGCGAATTAGAGAATAAGGGGTTAAAGTTGAAAATCCAAAAGGATATGGCGGATAAATTTCTTAGAATTAAAATTTTTGGCCGGGTCCAAGGAGTATTTTTTAGGCATACGGCGAAAATTAAAGCCGACGAGTCGGGCCTTAAAGGATTGGCGAGAAATGAAGACGACGGCTCGGTTTATATCGAAGCCGAAGGAGACGAGAAAAACTTGAAGAGATTTTTGGAATGGTGCAAAAAGGGGCCGCCGCTTGCCAATGTCGAACGGATTGAATTTTCATACGGCAAAGCCTGCCTGCCGGCAGGCAGGCGGACTGGAAAATTCGAAAATTTTGAAATAAAATGAGAAGGTGTTTCAGAGAAAATTCGCCGAAAAATTTATCAGAATCTATGATATCAGCCGTCCTTTAAGTAAAGGCGAACCGCTTTATCCCGGCAACGAGCCGGTTATTTTGCGGCGAGATAAAATTTTCAAAAAAGACGGCTCTAATTCGTCCTCTTTAAGTTTTGGTCTTCACAACGGGAGCCATCTTGATGCCCCCTTTCATTATTTGAAAAACGGCTTGCTGGTGGACAGAATTCAGCTCGGGAAATGTCTGGGTTGGTGCCGGGTGGTTGACTTCACGAAAATCAAAAGCGAAATCAGCGAAAGGGAAATCAGAAAAATTCGGCCCAAAACCGGCGAAATTATCCTCTTAAAAACGAAAAATTCACTGAATAAATCCAGGCGCTTTAATCCGAAATTTATCCATATCAACGAAGCTGCGGCCAAAGTTCTTATAAAGTCAAAAATTAAAGCTGTGGGCATTGACGGCCCGTCAATCAGAAAATTCCGTTTGCGACCGGATACGGTTCACCCGCTGCTTCTCAAGGGCGGAATTTTGATTTACGAAGGACTGAATTTTAAGAAGGTAAAACCGGGCCGCTATTTTTTCATCGGCTTGCCGCTTAAAATAAAAGGGGCCGAGGCCTCGCCAGTTCGGGCGGTTTTGTTAAAATGAGATTCTCCTAAAGGTCGGGATAATGAAGATTTTAAAAATGCTTTTAGAATTTTACGGCGAAGAGTGTCCGCACTGCCGCCGGATGGACTCGCTGGTTGAACGGCTCGAAAAAGAAGAGGGTTTGAACATGGAGAAATACGAGGTTTGGCATAACGAGGAAAACGCCCAAAAAATGAGGGAATACGATAAGGGCTTTTGCGGCGGCGTGCCATTTTTCTTCAACACCGAAACCGGGAAATACATTTGCGGCGAGGATGTTTATGAAAATTTGAGACATTGGGCTCTCGGCAGATAAGATGGTTAAAATTTTACCCAGAGAAAAAGGGGATTTATACGTTTGCGAGGATTGCGGTTTCAAATATCTTAGCAAAGAAACAGCCGAAAAGTGCGAAGCTTGGTGCCACGAACACAGAAGTTGCAATTTGGAAATTACCAAATTAGCCGTTCAGGAAGAAAATGATAACTAAAGACAAATTCGGCCCAGAATATCTGGTGGAAGTTTATGATTCCCGAATCGGAATGGAAGGTTTTTTGGTGATTGATAATACGGCTTTGGGGCCAGGCAAAGGCGGGATTCGGATGACTAACAATGTGAATATCGAGGAAGTATTTCGCTTGGCGCGGACCATGACCTGGAAAAATGCCTTGGCTGACATCCCTTTTGGCGGCGCCAAAGCTGGTATAGTTTGGCCACCCGCCTCCGCTGAAGCTACGGCGGGCAGGGACGGTTCAGATAAACTTAAAAAAGAATTTATCCAGAGTTTTGCGCGAGCCATAAAGATTTTTACTCCCCGCCAGTACATTGCCGGTCCGGATGTCAATACCGGCGAGGAAGAGATGGAATGGTTTGTCGAAGCCACCGGCAATTGGCGGAGCGCCACTGGCAAGCCGGCCAATTACTGCATGGCCTTGTTCGGAAAAAAAGGCGAAAAATGCGGCATCCCTCATGAATTCGGCAGCACTGGTTTCGGAGTAGCTGAAGCAACTGAAACCGCGGCAGCCCTCCTCGGTCTTAATATCAATAAATCGTCAGTCGCCATTCATGGTTTTGGCAATGTCGGCACTTTTGCGTATCAGTTCCTGACCGCTAAAGGAGCCAGGGTTGTTGCTTTGGCAGATAGGAGCGGAGCGATTTTCAACGAGAAGGGATTTCCCAAAGATAATGTTGATAAAATTATCAGCGGCAAAGAATCTCTTAGCGAGGCCTTACCGCAGGCAGCCGTTAAATCCCAAGATTTCTGGAAAATCCCGGTTGATATTTTGATTCCGGCTTCAGTAACCGATGTCATCAATGAATCGAACAAGAACGAAATTAAGGCGAAAATCATTGTCGAAGCCGGGAACATTCCGATGACCGAAACCATTGAAAGTGAACTTTTTAAAAAGGGGATAATGATGGTGCCTGATTTCGTGGCTAATGCCGGTGGTGTCATTTCTTCTTACGCCGAGTATCGCGGCTACAATCCCAAAAAAATGTTTGATTTAGTTCAAAGAAAAATCGTCAAAAGCACTAGAATGGTTTTGTCTAAAAGCTTGAAAGAGGGGAGAAGCCCGAGAGCGGTGGCCAGGGAATTAGCCCTTGCTAAAGTCGAAAAAAAAGCCGGCCAGCGGGTCTCGACCTTCAAATAATTCAATGAGCGAACGACTTGATTTCAAATCATACAATCCCACCATCCTAGTGATTTTCGGCGCCACTGGCGATTTGGCCCGGCGCAAACTTCTGCCGGCGCTTTTCCGTCTTTATCGGAAAAAACTTCTGCCGCCGCTTTTCCAGGTCATCGGTTTTTCAAGACAGAATCTATCCGATGCCGAATTCCAGTCAATGGTCAAAGAGACGCTCGGAAAAGAAAAAAGCGGTTCTCTTGAAGCGATAGAATCTTTCAGAAAAATGTTCATTTATTCCCAGGGATTTTTTGAAAAAAAGAGCGGCTATAAAAAATTGGCTGAACAACTCGGTTATCGGGATAACGAGTGGCGGACTTGCAGCAACAAGCTTTTTTATCTGGCGGTGCCACCGACCTATTACAAAAAAATCCTTCATAATTTGGCTGACTCGGGCTTGACCATTCCCTGCAGCCCGGAAGAGGGCTGGACCCGCGTCTTGGTCGAAAAACCTTTTGGCCGGGATTTGAAAACCGCGGAATCCCTCGACAAATTGCTCGGGACTCTCTTTCGAGAAGAACAGATTTACCGGATTGACCATTATCTCGCTAAAGATACGGTCCAGAATATTTTGGCTTTCCGGTTTTCCAATTATTTTTTGGAGCCGGCCTGGGATAAAAATTCCATTGAAAAGATTTCTTTCCGTTTTTTTGAGGCCGCTGGCCTAGAGGGCCGGGGCAGTTTTTATGACGGCGTGGGCGCGCTCCGCGATGTCGGCCAAAACCATCTGCTGCAGCTTCTGGCGCTTTTTACCATGGAGAATCCTCTGAGTTTCGATGCGGATTCCATCCGTCGCCAGCGCGCCGAGGTGTTGAGAATCTTGAGAATTTTTAAAAAAGAAGAAATTAAACAATTCACTTCCCGCGCTCAATACCACGGCTATCGGGAAGAAAAAAATGTGAAACCGGGTTCGATGACGGAAACTTATTTCCGTATCACCGCCTTTCTGGATACGCCGCGCTTTGAAGATGTCCCTTTAGAGCTGGAAAGCGGAAAATATCTGCCGGAATCAAAAGTCGAAGTAGTCGTCGCTTTCAAGCATCCGTCGCCTTGTCTCTGCCCGCCAAGGAAACATTACCGGAACGTTCTTCGCTATAACATTCAGCCAAAAGAAGGAATTACTACTTCCTTCTGGGTCAAGCGGCCGGGTCCAGAAATGGCCCTTGAGGAAAAAGATTTTTCTTTCGATTATAAAAGCGCTTTCTCGGAAGAATTGTTCGTTGACGCTTACGAGCGGCTGCTTCTTGACGCTTTTTCCGGCAACCAGACGCTTTTTGTGAGCACCGACGAGATTACGGCGAGCTGGAAATTCATTGACCCAATTTTGAGGGCTTGGAAGAAAAATCTGGTGCCGCTCCAGTTTTATAAGCCGGGTTCTTTTCCGGTCATCGAAGAAGTTAAAAGAGAATCAGGAAGCGTTAAAAAAGAGCTCGGCCTTATTGGGCTCGGCAAAATGGGCAGGAATATGGGGCTGCGGCTTCTGGAAAAGGGCTGGCGGGTAATCGCTTATGATAGAGACGAGAAGGCGCGGAAAAAATTCGTTGAGGGAGGCGGCTTGGCAGCGGAAGATGTTAAAGAATTCAAAAATCTGCTCGCGGCGCCGCGGCTGGTTTGGCTGATGGTGCCATCGGCCAAAGTTGACGAAGTCATTGATGAACTTTTAGCCGTACTTGAAAAAGGCGATGTGGTCATTGACGGCGGCAATTCGTTTTTCGAGGACTCAATAAAGCGAGCCAAAAAATTGAAAAAAGCCGACCTAGAGTTTCTGGATGTCGGCGTTTCCGGCGGCCCGGCTGGCGCAAGGTATGGCGCTTCGATTATGGTCGGCGGCCAGAAATCGGTTTATGAAAAATACGAACACCTTTTCCGCGAGTTGGCGGTTTCCGGCGGCTACGGTTACGTCGGCAAATCCGGTGCCGGTCATTTCGTGAAAATGGTTCATAACGGCATTGAATACGGGATGATGCAGTCCTTGGCCGAGGGCTTCGCGGTTCTTAATAAGTCAAAATACGGGTTTGATTTGAGGAAAATAGCGGCTATCTACGATAACGGTAGCGTTATCCAGTCGCGCTTGGTTGACTGGCTCAAAAAAGCGTTTTCCGAATACGGCCAGGAACTTAAAGAAATATCCGGTTCAGTTGCTCATACCGGCGAAGGCGAATGGACGGTCAAAACCGCCAAAAAACTCGGCGTGCCGGTGAAGATTATCAAAGATTCTTTCAAATTCCGGGTCGCTTCGGCCAAGAAACCAAGCTACATCGGCAAGATTTTATCGGCATTGCGGAACCAGTTCGGCGGCCATAGCGTTAAAAATTAAGATTCGTAAAGTTGACTTAGGCAATATAACAATGTTATTTTTAATTAGTTTTTTGAGTCGATTCTGTTTGATGGAGGAGGTGAAAAAGCCAATGGCTATCCTCATGTCGGACTTGGAAAAGTGGCTCGCAACCAGGCCGGAACTCGCTGATCGAAAGGAGAATATTCTATCTCAGGCTCGAGAAGCAGCGGTCGTTGACGCTGGTGAGGACGTGCTCATGTCGGGGGAGGCGAGAGAGATCCTGGGAGAGGAGACAGCGGATCAACTCTTCTTCGATCTCTTCAGGCGCGGGACTCTCGGGAAGTAGTCAGTCGTTGTACCCCTTTGAGAGCCCGGGAGTAATGGGGCGGTGCGATCATATCATCAATCCGCCCCAGAGTTGTTTTGCAGTATGCTTAATGAAATAGGTCTCTGCTAAATTTTTTATATTTTATTTTTCATTTTTCCGCCAAAGGCGGATCAGCCTCGGGCTGAGATTTTTGATATTTGAATTTTGAATTTATGCTCAAGCTTTCCCGTTCGAAAATTGAATTATTTTTAGAATGCCCGCGGTGTTTCTGGCTGGAAATGAAAAAGGGAATCAAACGGCCGCCGCCGGCGCCTTACACCATCAACAACGCCATTGATTATCTTTTGAAAAAAGAATTTGATAAGTACCGTGAAAAGGGCCAGCCGCATCCAATAATGAAAAAACACGGCATCGAAGCGATTCCCTATAACACTCCGGAAATCCAGCAGTGGCGCAATAATTTTACCGGCGTCCAACACCATCACCAACCAACTGACTTTCTGGTCTATGGCGCGGTTGACGATGTCTGGGTTAATCCCCAGGGCGAATTGAGCGTGGTTGACTACAAAGCCACGGGCGCGAACGAACACCAAATGTACGATTCCTATCGCCGCCAGCTCGAAATTTACCAGTGGCTGTTGCAAAGAAACGATTTTCCGGTTTCACCAAAGAGCTATATCGTTTTTGCCAGAGTCAATAAAGCCAATGGTTTTGAAAGCGCCGAGCCGGCTCTCTCTTTCGATATCTTCGTTGAACCTTATGAAGGCGACGATTCCTGGATTGAGCCAGCCCTGAAAAACGCCAGAAACATTCTGGATTCGAAAGAAGCGCCGACTTCTTCAGAGAATTGTCTTTACTGTCAGTATCGGGAGGCCAACCTATTCTGATTTTTAATATATCCGTATTCCGTCCCTCTATATCCCCGCGCCCTCCGAGAAATCGTTAATAATAGTAAATGCAGTGGTTTCGGTTCTGCGCTCTACTATTACTATATAACAATTGTTATATAGTAATAGTAAACAGCAGTAAACAGCCAGGAATTCTGCTTCAATGATTTTTCAGAAATCGAAAACTTTTACCGGGTAGTGAAAATTCGATCTGTCCGTCTTCGATGGCCAATAATAATTGAAGATTGTGTCTCAGGATAGTATCGTCAAGTCGAGTAAAAACAAAAATGTCAGCTGAAATAAATCGAATTTCTACTACCCGGTTATATTGGACCTATCACAGCCGCGAGAAAATGCGTTTCTACCGGCTGTCCGAAGCGAGAGTCAAGCGGGTTATCCATTCGCCCAAGCGCATTGAAGAAGGCATCGCGCCGAAAACCATCGCCATGATGCAGCCCACCCAAATTTTCCACGGGAAAACTTGGGCGGGCAAACCCGCTTCAGCAAGAGAAGACAAGAGGCAAGAGACCTGGAATCAGGAGATTTGGGTAATGCTCCAAAAAAAGCGAAAAGGGACAAGCGACAAGGGACAAGAAGTTATTAAAATAATCAGCGCCTGGCGCTATCCGGGGACGAGCAAGCCGAGAAGCGAAATTATGGTTGGATTTCTGCGGGGAGAGTACGAGGACTTTCTGAAGAACGAGGATGCCAAAGACGAGAGAAGGACTGAAGGCCTGAAGAAATTCAAGAAATCCAAGTGGTTCAGACAATAAAATTTATGCGAGCTCTTTTTATTTACATTACCAATCCGTCAAAAAAACAAGCCCGCCGCGTCGCCCGGCATCTCCTGAAGAGAAAATTGATTGCCTGCGCCAATATTTTCGGGCCGGTAAATAGTTTATATCATTGGGGAGGAAAATTGGTGGATGAAAATGAATATATTTTGCTTGCCAAAACCGCCGCGGCTGATTTTGGAAAAATAAAAAAAGAAGTGGAGAAAATTCATCCTTATTCTATTCCCTGTATCGCCAAAATCCCGGTAAGTTTTAATCGGAAATATTTTGCTTGGCTGAAAAACCAAATTGTTTGAAATGCAGAAAAATATTATAATAATCGCAATCGGGTTGGGAGCACTGATTTTGATTATGCTGGCGGTTCTGATTTTGGTGCCCGGGCCAAAGCTTAAACCAACAGAACCGTCAACTGTTTTGTCTCCGCCCCAGTCGCCGCCGGAAACCTTAATTTCAAAAGCTATGAATATTCAAAGCCCGGCTTTCAATAACGGCGGGGTCATCCCCGTCAAATACACCTGCGCTGGCCAGAATATCAGTCCTGAATTGCGGATAGACGGCGTTCCGGAAAATGCCAAGAGTTTGGTTTTGACTATGGATGACCCGGATGCGCCGAAATCAATTAGGCCCGACGGCGTCTGGGACCATTGGCTTGTTTGGAATATCCCGCCGCAAACAAGCGTTATTTCTGAAGGAGCAACTCCCGAAGGAGTAGTCGGCAAAAATACTGGCGGCCGGTTCGGCTACCAGAGTCCTTGTCCGCCTGACCGCGAGCATCGTTACTTTTTCAAGATTTACGCCCTTGATACTGAACTTGATTTGCCAAAAGAAACAACCACGAAAAACAATCTTCTGGCTGTTATGGAAGGACATATCTTAGCTCAAGCCGAACTTATGGGGCGTTATAATAGAAGATAATAATGCGGATATCGCGAATACTTAGGCGAATGATGCGGACTCATAAATTTATTAAATAAGAAAACGAAATCGCCTGAGGTATTAGTTTAGTATGGAAGACGAATCTAAATTCAAGGAAGAAGAGGAGTTGGCGCAAATAGTAAAGGGCGTCGTTGAGGATACTGATAACTGGTGGGAGCAATTGCCACCCGGTATAAAAAAGGAAGATGTGTATGTCCGCCGGATTCGAACTAATCGCGGCAATCTTTTGGAGTGGCATTTGATAGAGGAGCGGCTTAAAAATCCTTCGGAAGAGCAACGGCGAGAAGCTCGCGCCTTTGAACGAGAAATGTGGGGAGGAGATTGGTAGGAACGCGGTTAGAAAGAGAGTACAAAAGAGAGTACAATGGATAATTATGAACCGCGGCATTGCCACATTTACTCTTGACGAAGGCCGTTGCCCTAAATGGCTTTTTCAGCGGATGGTCAAACTCGGCCGCCAAATGACCGAAATTTTAGTTGCCGAGCTCGGACCCGATGAATTTATCAGAAGAATCAGCGACCCGGTATGGTTCCAATCTCTGGGTACGGTCTTGGCTTTTGATTGGAATGCGAGTGGCCTGACCACGATTCTAACCGCTGCGCTCAAAGAAGCGATTCGCGGCCAGGAAAAAGAATTGGGAATTTTCATTTGCGGCGGCAAAGGTAGGACCTCACGGAAAACGCCCGAGGAAATTAAAAGCTGGGGTTCGCGGCTCGGCTTAGCCGGCGGCGTAGTCAGTAATCTGACTTATAATTCCAAAATGGCGGCCAAGGTTGATTCGGCTCTGGTGCAGGACGGCTTTCAGATTTATCATCACTCATTTTTCTTCAGTCGTTCCGGTTCTTGGGCTGTCATTCAGCAGGGGATGAATACCGAAGCCGTCACGGCCAGAAGATATCATTGGTATTCGGGGAACATAAAAGATTTAGTTTGCGAGCCGCACAGCGGCATTGTCTCGGGGCTTAAAGCGCCGACCCTTGATTTGACTGCTCAAAGAAGCGAAGGCACGCGGCAAACGAGCGTGGAATTGGTTGAAGCTAGTTTTAAAACCTTGATGAAAGATATCCAACTCATCCGGCGGCATACCTCGCGATTGAGCCAGATGATTGGCCTGAAAAACCGGCAGGGAGAATTGTTCAGCTGGCTTGAACTTCAAAATATTGAATTTCGTCACCATCCGGTGGAAAACGAGAATTTCTGGAACAGCCGCTATCTCGAAAAAATTCTCGCCAAACTCACTGATGAAAAACCAGAGAAATATGAGAAACTTCTTTCAACGGCTGGCGTTGGTCCCAAAACAGTTCGGGCCCTCTCCTTGGTTTCCGAAGTAATCTACGGCGCCGAGCCGTCTTATGAAGACCCGGCGCGCTACAGTTTCGCTTTTGGCGGCAAAGACGCCACGCCCTATCCTATTGACCGGCCAACTTACGACCAGACCATTGAAATTATGAAAAAAGCGGTTGCCAAGTCCAAAATCGAACTTTCGGAGAAAAATAAAATTATGAGGCAACTCGAGACAAAGTCCGCGCGGAGTTGACAAAGACCAGAAAGACATTTTATTCTAAAAATGTTTTTTGCGATTTGAAGATTGGGTATCCTCGAATAAGTAAAATTCGCATGTGCCTATTCGCCAAGGCCATTCGCATACCCAATCTTCAGACCGCAATAGGGCGGTTTGAACTTCTCCGACTGGAGTCGGAGGAGGGGGAGCAATTTGTCATTACTAAATTAAGGGGGGCGTGCTATGGCGAGGTATGTGAGACCCGGGAAGCAGTTGACAGGCGTTATTTCGTCAGCGCGCGGGGGCGCTGGCGAGAAAGTTTTGGAAGCTATGGTCGCCATGGCTTCCGACCCCGGCCCC
This sequence comes from uncultured Candidatus Saccharibacteria bacterium, assembly GCA_964505005.1. Lineage (GTDB taxonomy): Bacteria > Patescibacteriota > Minisyncoccia > UBA6257 > 2-01-FULL-56-20 > JACQKU01. The sequence continues at coordinate 109,776 of CAZDFQ010000001.1, read as the reverse complement.
CGCGGCCGATGTATGGAATTCAGCGGCTGGAAGGAATCAATCTCCAGCCGTGAGGGTCAGCTCTCGGTTCGGCTCGCCAATGGCGAAACCCGGAACGTGACCCTCAAAAGCGGGGCCTATGAAGGGGTGTTTTTGGCCGACACCCCCGGCCTCAGGAAATTCTCCCTTCGTTTCCAGAAGGGAGACGGCGTCATCATCCTTCCCGTCCCCCTCCACTTCGCGAACAAGGGGGATGGGCTACTGCGGGCCGTTGCCGGCCAGGCCCTGGCCGCGGTGCTCCGCGGCGAGGGGTGGACAGACCGAGACGGTCGGGTCCATCAGGACGCCTGCGGCGACCCATACCAGCCCCATCGCCAGCCGCAACCGGGTTCGGTCAGGCCGGCGCCGGAACACCGGCCGTACTTCGTAAGATAGCCCCTAAGCCCAAGAGTTCGGGAACCGCGAGCGCAGTTCGGGCAACTGCGCGATGACCGGTTCCCTTTTGTTTTCAAACATAATGCTAATCTGCGAATGTTAGGCGAATGATGCGAATAGTTGTAGTTGTATGAAGCTTCACTTCACCAATCGGTTCGCTCCTCGAAAACAAATGCCCTACAATTGCTTTCTTCTCGCTACCGATTGTAGAATATCTCTGGAGCAGTCCTAATTTCTCATTTCTCATCTTTAATTTCTAACTTTATGAAACTATCTATTGGCATCGTCGGTTTGCCGAACGTCGGCAAATCGACGCTTTTTAAAATTTTAACCAAACAGGAAGTTAATATCGCCAATTACCCGTTTGCGACGATTGACCCGAATGTCGGCGTGGTTTCGGTGCCGGATGAGCGGCTCCAGAAACTGGCGGAAATCAGCCATTCGAAAAAAATCATTCCGGCCGTGGTGGAGTTTTATGACATTGCCGGCCTGGTTAAAGGGTCTTACAAGGGCGAGGGGCTCGGCAACCAGTTTTTGTCGCACATCCGGGAAACCCAGGCGATTGTAATTGTTCTCCGCGTTTTCAAAAATCCGGAAATCATTCATATCGAGGGCGAGCCGGACTCGTTGCGCGACTTGGAAACAATAAACACGGAATTGATTTTTAAGGATTTGGAAACGGTTTCGCGCCGGCTGGATAAAGCTGAATCAGAAGCCCGTACCGGCAAAAAAGAAGCGCTCCAGACAAAAGATGCTCTTCAACGGCTCAAAGAATGGCTGGAGAAAGGGAATCTGCCGGTGAGTTCAGATGAAATTATGTCTCTAATTTCCGCCTCCGTTAAAACTACGGCGGACAAGCGAGCGCCTGCCCGCCGAAGCCTTGGCGAAGGCGGGAATGGTTCCATAGTTGAGTTGAATTTACTCACAGCCAAAAAACAGATTTATTTGCTGAACGGCAAGGAGTTCGATGTTTCGGTGGAACTCCGGCAGAAAATAAAAGAGCTGGACGCAGATTATATCATCGCCGACTTGGCCGAAACAGAACATTCTCACATTCTGCAGAATGTGAGAATGTCGGATTTGATAAAAAAGAGTTATGAGATTCTTGATTTAATAAGTTTTTTCACCACCGGCGAAGACGAAACTCGGGCTTGGACAATCAAAAAGGGGACGCTCGCGCCAGAAGCGGCCGGCGTGATTCATTCGGATTTTGAGAAAAAATTCATCAGAGCCGAAGTGATTAATTGGCAAAAACTGATTGAGGCGGGCGGCCCTTCAACGGTGAGCTCAGGGCAGTCGAACTGCTGGAATCAGGCCAAGCAGAAAGGTTTGATTCGGCTGGAAGGGAAAGAATACGAGGTCCAAGATGGCGATGTGGTGGTGATAAGACACGGCTGATTCAAAGATTTGGCAGCTAAGTTATTCTTACTATTATTATATCACATATGCGATATAATAATAGTTAATTTATATTTCATCCTCTTTTCTCCAATGCGCTTCCTAAAGTTTCATCATCGGCAAACTCTATCTCGCCGCCGGTGGGCAAGCCCCGGCCGAGGCGGCTGATTTTTTTGGCATAGGGTTTTAATTCTTTTTCGAGCAAGGAAGCGTTGAAATCGCCGGAGCTGGTCGGGTTGAAGCCCAAAATGATTTCCTCGGCTTGCCCTGAGCCTGTTGAAGGGCTGTTCAAGTCTTTTTCTATAAAACTTTTCAGACTTTGCAGTCGTAGTTTCTGCCAGTCCTCCAGTAGTCCGGTTTTGGGAATAGCCCCTAAAATAAAATAGCGACCCTGAAATTTTCCTGTATTCTCAATTGAAAGCAAATCGGTTTCTTTTTCAACGAGCATAATAACGTTCTGGCGCCGGGCCGGATTCCGGCAAATGTCGCAGCGATTATCGACATTTTGATGAATAAAAAAACAGCGGCTGCAAACTTTTATTCTTTTAAGCTCGTCAATATTCCGCGCTAAATTTTGAATACTGTCCTGACCCTTGTTAATGAGATAAAAAACCAGCCGGGTGGCTTGCCTGGGTCCGATGGATGGCAATTCGGCAAGGGTATCAATGAGTTTTCTAACCTGTTCCGGAAGCTTCATTGAAATATCAAATTTCAAAGCTCGAATGTCAAATCAAATTCTATCCCAGAACTCAAATTTTGCCTGCCTGCCGCAGGCGGGGATTTTTGATTTTAGTCATTGATTTGAAATTTGGATTTTTATATTTGGATTTTTATGGTCAGAGGTTGCTTTCCAGCACTTCCGAGGGCTCTTCGCTGTAGCGCGTTTCCATGTTCCGGAAAGTTACCCGTTCCTGGTCGAATTTCAATTTCACGGAACCGAGCGGCCCGTTCCGGTGTTTGGCAATGAGAATTTCGGCGACATTTTGCTCTTCGGCTGGCAAATCCATCCGGTCGCGGTCTTTCCGATAAATGAAAAGAACCACATCAGCGTCCTGCTCGATGCTGCCGCTTTCTCGGAGGTCCGACAAACGAGGGATTTTGTTGTCCCGCTGGTCAACCGCGCGGGAAAGCTGGGAAACCGCCAGAATCGGGACGTTCAGTTCCCGCGCCAAAGCTTTCAATCCCCGGGAAATTTCAGTAATCTGCTGAACCATATTTTCAGAATTGGTCCGCGGCGCGATAAGTTGAAGATAATCGATGACCAGAAGACCCAAGCCGTGTTCGAGCTGCAAGCGTCTGGCCATTGAGCGCATCTGGATGATGTTCGGCGAAGGCGTATCGTCGATGAAAATATTTATCTGCGAGAGTTTGTCGAGCGCGGCCTGAATCATTTCAAATTCCAAATCATCGTTTATCCGGCCGGTGCGGAGTTTCCAAAGCGGCACCTGGGATTCGGCGGCAATGATGCGGTCAATGACCTGTTCGCGGGACATTTCCAAGGAAAATACGCCGACCGGCAAATTGGCTTTCGCGGCCGCCTGGCGGGCGATGTCTAGAGCCAAAGCGGTTTTGCCGAGCGACGGCCGGGCGCCGAGAATTATTAAATCCGATGTCTGGAGGCCAGAAAGAAGATTATCCAGTTCCGTAAAACCGGTCGCGATGCCGCGGAGAATTCCTTTGCCCTGGTGCAGTTTTTCTATTCGTTCATAAGCCGGCCTCAATTCGTCCCGCAAATGGACAAAATTCTGCGGCGACGATTTCTGGGAAATGGAAAGAATTTTCTGTTCGATGCTGTCAAGAATTTCTTCCACCTCTTTCGTCGATTCAAAAGCGTCTTCGGTGACTTCGGCCGAGGCCTCGATAAGGTCGCGGAGAACTTTTTTCTCGCGGACGATTTTAACATAGTGGTCGACATGAGCGGCCGTGGTCACCTGGTTGGTCAGTTCGGCAAGATAGGAAGAACCGCCGACATCAGCAAGAACTTCTTTTTCCTTGAGGCGATTAGTCAAAGTCAGAATGTCAATCGGCTGGTGCTTGTCGTAGAGTTCGAGAATCGTTTCAAAGATTTTTTCATGAGCCGGCGCATAAAAATCTTTCGGCGTCAGAACATCGGCAACTTTAAAAATCACGTTTTTATCTATCAGAATACAGCCGAGCACCGACTGTTCGGCTTCGAGATTCTGCGGCGGAAGTTTTAATTGGGATTTTTTGGCCATAAATTTTTAATGCCAAACTTCAAAGCTCAAATTTCAAATCAAATCGCCTACTCCGCCGAAGCAGCCGCTTCGGCTGCGAAGGCCGGGCAAAATCCAAATGATAAAAATTTTGAACTTTGAGCTTGATTTGAAATTTGGATTTTGACATTTGGATTTGTTTAGAATTTCGTGCTTCGGATTTTAGGCCACAGAAAGGGACCTATTGGTGTATCTTCAATTACATATCCTAATGAAGCGATTTTTTTCCGCAAGGCATCGGACTGGATAAACTGTTTGTTTCTTCGGAATTCCTCCCGTTCAGCCGCCAGACGCTTTATTTTTAAAGGAATTTTCGGCAAGGAGAAGTTTACGCCGAAAAGAGAGAAGCTTTTTTTGACAAATTCTTTGATTCGCCGCGCCGCTGCCTTGTTCAGCTGAAAAACTATTTTGTTGGCTTCGGAGAAAAGCTTGAATAAAACAGCCAATGCCTTTGGAGTATTTATATCGTCATCCAGCGCTTCAAAAAAAGCTTGAGAATAATTTTTTATTTTCAATTTGGGTCGGCGAGAAATTTTTTGTTTCTTAATGATAAAATCGAGTTTACCGATGAACAATCGAACATCTTTCAGGGTATTTTCCACCTTCTCGATTTGAGTTTTTTTGAAATCAAGCGGCGAACGATAATGATGACTCAAAAAGAGAAAACGAAGCGCCGATGATGGATATTTTTTCAGCGCCGACCTGATGGTGATAAAGTTTCCCAAACTTTTGCTCATTTTTTTGCCTTCGATGTAGAGCATACCGGTGTGCAGCCAGATTTCGACAAATGGTTTTTTGCCCGAGGCGGCTTCCTGCTGGGCAATCTCGGCTTCATGATGGGGGAATTTCAAATCCAGGCCGCCGCCGTGAAGGTCGTATTGTGGCCCGAAATAATGTTCGGAAATCGCCGTGTCTTCAATATGCCAGCCCGGCCGGCCCCAGCCGAGGGAAGTTTCCCAAAGCGGTTCGCCGTTAATGACGGCAAACGATTTCGAAGTTATCGTCTGTTTTTGCCCAAGCTTCCACAAACAAAAATCGCCTTTATTCCTTTTGCGGACGCTTTCGTCAATTCTCGAGACCGCGTCTTCGGCCTGACCGGCCGTCCGCTTGGATAATTTCCCGTATTCGGGAAAGCGCGAAATGTCAAAATAATAACCGTCGTTTTCTATTTTGTAGGCATAACCTTTTTTAAGAAGGGTTTTGACCTGTCTCACGATTGGGGGGATGAATCTGGTAGCCGGCGCATAAACATCAACAGAATTGATGCCGAGCGATTTCATATCGCGGAAATACTCTTTGGTGAAAAAATCAGCCAGCTTGAGAGGGTCCTTGCCGTTTTCTCTGGCGCGCTTGATGATTCTGTCGTCAACATTGGTGATGTTCTGAAGATAAAAAACTTTCAAGCCGCGATTCCTGAGGTATTTGACTAGAAAATCAAAAAAAACATAAGTTCGGGCGTGGCCAAGATGGCTGTAGTCATAGACCGTCGGCCCGCACACAAAAAGCCGGATGGCGCTGCCCCTCGATGGCTTCAAAATTTTCTTTTTAGCCGATAAGGTGTCGAAAATACGAATTCGATTTTTCATACAAGGTAGTAGAAATTCGATTTAGTTTATCAATTCCAACATTTATATATTTATTTACGATGATTAGCCTGGATAATGACGACTTATTTAGGTGTTATGCTATAGCATAACAGTCGAATTTTCACTACCTGGCATACGAATTCCATTATATAAAAAAATCGAGGCGGTATAAATAGTTCGACTTTGTTCATTATAAAAATAGTTGCGGGCTTGCGCGTTTCGCGCAAGCCCGCCCTCCTTTTGTTGAACAGCGCCCTCTCGAAACGGTCACCCAGCCCCCACAGCTCGCCCAACAACCACGGTCGCCCTTGTCAAACAGCTCGCCCTCGGGCCACGGTCACTCCGCGTAGTACGGCTCGCCCCGCAAAAACGGTCACCCAATGCAAACAGCTCGCCCCAGACGTACGGGCACCCAATTCATACAGTTTACCCTTCGGGCTTACTGCGCCATCGCTTCCTCGGGCCTGATTTTTTTGTGCAGGCTCCAGGGTTGGGCCACGGCATAAGGCGGCAACACCGGTAGGCCCTTGGACCTTCTCCACACCTCCCAGATGTGGGAGAGGAGAAGTTTCTCGAACTTGCGGATTGCCGCGCCCAGGCGCCGGCCTTCGGGCCAGTCCGGATGCGCTTGGTCGTACTCCCGGCGCTTCTCCAGGTAGCGGTCGTAATAGAAACCGCCCTGGCCCTTGGCGCCGATGCGGAAGTAGGTTGACCGCATCACGCCCAGGATTTTCCTGGCGAACGGATGGCCAAGCGTACCGGGTACGCCGGGTTGGGGCTTGACCGCCATTTTGGTCTCGTTGTCCACATGGAGGCCAAACGACTTCCAGAGCCCGGACGCGGTGTGCACCCGCGTCACATCGCCGATGGCGGCCATTACCAGGCCGGTCATCGTCTTCCCAAGACCCGGCACCTTGACAGCCCAAGTGGTCCAAACCGGATGCTCACGCACGAGCGCCTGGAGCTCCTGTCGGTACTCCTCGATCTTCGGCTCCCAGGCCTCGTATTCGGGTTCGCTGAAGCCGACTTCGGCGAAGGCCTGGACGCGGAGATGCCGGAGTGGCCCAGGCGGCTTGGGCTTCCAACCGTTTCGGCCAGCTGTCGGCTTGATTCTGCCGATTATCCGGCCGATGCGGCCGCGCTGCCGCTGGGCTTCCACCAGCTTGTACGCAGCCACGACGATCCGCTCTTCCAACTCGTTCAGCCCCGTCTTCCTCGTCTCCATTTCATTCCTCCTTCGGCGTAGTTACTACGCCCATTTTCTACGGTCACCCTGCTACAACAGCTCACCCATGGGCCACGGTCACCCTTAAAGAACAGCTCGCCCTCACAAGACGGCCACCCACCTCATACAGCTCGCCCCGGATAAACGGTCACCCCATAAACACAGCTCTCATCACCTCCTTAGCGAGTTGGTTACTGCGCCCCTCAATTACGGCCACCCAGATGAAACAGCTCGCCCCCGGAGAATGGTCACCCCATCCGTACAGCTCGCCCAACCCCAACGGTCACCCCGCCCTGACAGCTACATCGCCCAACCGAAACGGTCGCCCTTGTCAAACAGCTTCTCCCTTCACCTCCTTCCTGTATCCGAATTTATCCCTTATTTTGCTTACGAATATCTACTCCAAACAATGCCATAATTTTTTTATGGCGTCAACAGGATTTATTCAGGCGTTCGTTTCAGAATTTGAAATTTGGATTTTGAGATTATTTAGAAATTAGAAATTAGAGATTAGAATTTAGAAATTTAAAATCAGAGCCAACGTTTGCGCTTGAAATAAATGAACATCAGAACAAGAACGGCTGCCATAATGCCGACCACAATCCAGAAACCAGCCGGGTTGTTTGTCAGAGGCACGCCAGCGGTCTTCATCGAGAAAATTCCGGCCAGCAGCACCAACGGAAAAGTGGAAAACGCCAGAATCGTAAAGGTCTTCATAATTTCATTGGTTTTCATATCCATCAACTGGTTGTTGGTGGTTTCAAAATCGGTGACGGCCTCGCGGGACGACTCGAGCCGCTGGAGAAGCTTCAGGTATTCGCCGGCCAAGTCGGCTAAATAAACCCGGCTTTCTTTGCCCCAGAAATTCGACCCGCTTTCGAGAAAAGAACTGAAAAGATGCTGCTGAGGCTTGACAATCAGTTGGTATTCGGAAATGTTCCGCTTGGCGTAAGAAATTTTTTTCAGGAGTTCTTTTTCCTTGTTTTTGAAAAGCTCATTGCCGATGTCTTCGACTTCTTCCTCGACGTGGTTCAGCTGCCGCTGATGAAAATTGATAAGCCGGCTGAGAAGTTCGTAAGTCAGTTTGAGGGTGTTTCCCGGGATTTTTTCTTTCAGCTGCCGGCCGGCGGCTTCATTCATCAGCGATTTTTGGAAATCGGAAAATACTTCGATGTCGTCGTAATGCACCGTAATGACATCGTTCTTGGTAAGCAAAAAATCGATTTCCGAACGCCGCGAAACTTTTTCCAAAGAGTCATAAACCGGAAGATGATAAATGAGATAGAGATAGTCGTCGAATGCATCAACTTTCGAACGAGCCGACGATTTCTTCAATTCCTTAATAATCAGCGGATGGAAACTAAAATTTTTCTGCAGCCAGTTGATGTCTCCCTCCGCGGGCTGCTGAATGTCAATCCATCTGATTTTTTCGCCGATGATTTTCATGCTACAAATGCTACGAATGACTACGAATGCATCCGAATTGAGTTTTTATTCGCGGTATTCGCATCCATTCGTGGTTTGGCATTCTGTTTTCAGAATAACTATACTCTAATTTTTGCGACAAGGCAATTTTACGCTGTTTATTTCCACCCTTGATTTTTTACGAACGAATTTCTATGATATTTCGCATGCCAGTCAACGAGAAAAACAACAAATCGAATTCAGCACTTCTTCAAGCCCTTAAAAATGAGTTTTCCGGAGCCCGGCTCCGCGAGGGCGAAGTGGTTGAAGTCGAGCTTCTGCGAAAAGAGCAGCGCCAGATTTTCTTTGACCTGGGCCGGTTCGGCACCGGTATTGTTTACGGTGCCGAGCTGCTTAACGCCAGAGATATAATCAAAAAACTTAATCCCGGCGATAAAGTGATGGCGAGAATAGAAAACCTTGAAGGCGAAGGCGGTTATGTCGAACTTTCATTGTCGGAAACCGGCAAACAGCGCATCTGGCAGCAGCTCCAGGAACTTCAGGAAAGCGGCGAAATCATCAAGGTGAAAATAACCGGCGCCAATTCCGGCGGCTTGGTTGCCGACCTTTTTGGATTGAAGGCCTTTCTGCCGGCCTCTCAGCTTTCCCAGGAGCATTATCCGAAAAACACCGAAGGCGACCAGCAGAAGAATCTCGAAGCGCTCAGAAAGTTTATCGGAGAAGAATTCAATGTCAAAGTGATTACCGTTAATCCCCGGGCCAATAAACTCATAATCTCCGAGCGGGAAATAGTAGCGGCCAACATCAAGGAACTGCTCGCCAATTATCAAGTCGGGCAGGTGGTGGACGGCGTGGTTTCCGGAATAGCTGATTTCGGGGTTTTCGTCCGTTTCGTCGACAATCCTCAAATCGAAGGCCTGGTCCATATCTCGGAAATTGATTACCGCCTGATTGAAAATCCCAAAGAGGTAGTCAAACTGGATGAACCGGTGAAGGTGAAGATTATTGATATCCGCGACAGCCGGGTTTTCCTTTCGCTGAAAGCCTTGAAACCAGACCCGTGGGAGAAAGCGGGAGAATATTATCAGCCGGGGCAGGAAATTTCCGGCAAGGTCTATAAACTCAATCCTTTCGGCGCGGTCATTGACACCGAAAAAGGCCTGCAGGGATTGATTCATATCTCCGAGTTCGGAGGCGGCGAGGAAATGAAAAAAGCGCTGACTGCGGGCGGAACTTATCAATTTGTCATTGATTCCATCAAGCCGGCAGAAAGAAGGATGATTTTGAAGCTGAAGAAGTGAATATGAATTCATCGTGGTAGAAAGCAAAAAGAGAGTATTGGCGGGTGTTATGCTGTAGCATAACACTACGGAGTTATCTATGACCTTAATAAATGACCGCCGTCCTGCTACCAACAGATCTGTTGCGGAACGCTTTAAGGGTTTCTATTTGAAAGCTCAATCTAATTTGTTATCATTAACGAGTACTGCCGCGGTAGCTCAGTGGTAGAGCGCATGCCTGGAATCTTCGGGCCGCTAAGCAGTAATGCTTAGATGAAAACGAGGTGAATTCGGGGGAACTCCGCCGGCATCTACGGATGGGGCGGACAATCCCGAGCCAATCCCCGACATTAGCCGGGGCAGGTGTAGAGACTATCCCTTTGGGAGTACGCCGACGTTACGTCGGAGGAAGCGCCTCGCATCCGTTTGAAAACCGGATGATGATATAGTCCTTATGGAAGAGCATGGCGTCGGGTGTTCGATTCACCCCCGCGGCACCTGAAAACCCCGACCCCCGCTTAAGACACCCTCGGGTTTCTTACGTCGCTTCGCTCCTATCTTCCAACACGGGGTTTTCAGCCGGTTGCTTCGCAACCTCTCTTTGCATATAAATCCCGATTTTATAAATTTAAAGATAAAATTTTGATTATCCTTTCTGGGAAGTTGCAGCTTTTCATAAAGGGCAATTAAACCCAGGACAATACTCTCGGCTAAGAGCCGGGAAGGAGGCAGTTTGATATGCAGATAAACGGGCTGTTCTTTTGCGACCAGTGCCGCCTCCGTATCCAATTAAAAGATGGAGAAGCGGTACCGCGCTTCATCTGTAGAACTAAGAGTAGAACGAAGCACTTCTGCGAGAAGTGCGGGGAGAGCCGATGCAAAGCCGCTGGCAAAAAAGGAGGAAGCGATGCCTAAGAATAGTAGGAATAGCGGCCGGCACTGCCGCAGATGCGGCGACGAGGTCTTCGCCGATGGACTCTGCAGGAAGCACTATCTGCGGGAGTGGAGGGACAGAATAAATCCACTCCGCGAATGTGCAATCTGCGGGCAAAAAAGGAGGAACATCGTCAAAGACCCCCTGACAGAGAAAGAGATATGTTCCTCGTGCTTTTCCGGCGGCCATCACCACTATGTAAAGTCCGCGAAAAGTTCAACCTAACCACCCCGTTTGGCTGATTTGCGTCAGGCGGGGTGCGTTGTTTTTAGAGCGGCGCTTTTAATATGGCAATGATGACGAATTTAGGTATGATATAAATGATGAGAAGAAAAAATGTTGTTACCATCGGCGGCGGCACTGGCAATTTCGCAGTTTTAACCGCGCTTAAGCCCTATCCGGTTAATTTGACTGCCGTCGTTTCCATGGCTGATGACGGCGGTTCCAGCGGCATATTACGGGACCAGTACGGCGTGTTGCCGCCCGGAGACATAAGGCGGGTGCTGGTGGCTCTTTCCGAATCAAGCGAAACACTCCGCGAGCTTTTTAATTACCGTTTCAGCCAAGGCAGTTTGCATGGTCACAGTTTAGGTAATTTATTTTTGAGCGCCCTGGAGAAAATGACCGGTGATTTTGCTTCAGCGGTTCGCGAGGCCTCGCAGGTTTTGAACATTCGAGGCGAGGTGGTGCCGGTAACTTTGGACAATGTCCGGCTTTATGCCAAGCTTGCCGACGGCAAGACCCTGAAAGGAGAAACGAATATCGACATTCCGAAAAGTTCGGCGAGGTCAGCCATTAAAAAAATTTGGCTCGAGCCAGCCGCCAGGATGAACCCGAGGATAAAGAAAATTCTGAAAAACGTCGACCTGATTATCCTTGGCCCCGGCGACCTTTACACGAGCTTAATTCCCAATTTGCTGGTTAAAGGCCTGCCCGAGGAAATCCGAAAATCAAAAGCCAAAAAAGTTTATATCGCAAATTTAATGACGAAATTCGGCGAAACTCACAACTTCCGGGCAGCCGATTTTATCCAGGCCCTCGAAACCTATTTAGGAAAAGGAGTTATAGATTATGTTATTTTTAATAATAAAAAACCGCCCCAGCGCATCCTTCAACGCTATCAAAAAGAAAAATCCGAATTCGTGGACCCTGCCGGTCTTAACCCCGCACCTTTTAGCAGGAAGCTCACGCGAAGACCGCTCCACATAAAAAAAACACGAGATTCGTTCACCAAAAGGTGCGGGGTTAATTTGAAACAAAAAAAGCCAAAGTATATTTTAACCGACCTCCTTGATTCTGGGAAATTCATCCGTCACAGCCACAGGAAACTCGCTAAAGTTATTTTGTCGTTGCTTTAAAGCCCATCTTATAAATCTATTATTCGTCTTTTGGCATCAAACAAAACAGCCTAAATGGCGAATTTCAAAGCCCAAATTTCAAATCAAATCCAAAGCCCAAAAGTCAAAAACTTTTTGAATTTTAGTTATTAATTTGTCATTTGGATTTTGAAATTTGGATTTTTAAAGTATGTGCGGCATTTTTGGTTACATCGGCGAAAATAAAAAACCGCTCGCTGAACTCCTTGAGGGGTTGAAACGGCTGGAATATCGCGGCTATGACAGCGCCGGGGCGGCCTTGTGGAACGGCAAAGGAAAGATTTTTTCGAGAAAATCGAAAGGAAGAATCTCTGCCCTGGAGCCGAAATTGCCGCTCGAAAAAGACTATGGCATCGGTATTTTCCACACTCGCTGGGCAACCCACGGCGAGCCGTCCGACCGGAACGCCCATCCGCATTCCGATTGCCGGAAGAACATTTTCGTGGCGCATAACGGCATTGTCGAGAACTACAAAGAATTACGTTTGCGACTTAAAAAATTGGGGCACAAGTTCAGTTCCGAAACGGATACCGAGGTAGTACCGCATTTGCTTGAAGAAATAATGAAACGGAAGCCGTCAACGACGCTTGCGGAAGCAGTATTCCAAGCAAGGCATCTTCTCAAGGGTTCGTATGCTCTCGTTATTCTTAGTTCCTCGGAAGAAAAAATTGTGGCCGTGCGCGAGTCCAGTCCGCTCATTTTAGGCTTAGGTAAAGGTGAATATTTCGTCGCCTCCGATGCTTCAGCCATTGTTCCGTACACGCGAGAGGTGGTTTACCTGAATGATGGCGAGTGCGCAGTAATAGAGAGGAACAGCTGCCGGATTTTCTCCGCCGGTCTGAAAGAAGTAAAGAGAACAGCGCAGACCATTGAATGGGATGTTGCCCGCATTTCAAAACAGGGTTTCCCGCATTTTATGCTCAAAGAAATATTCGAAGAACCGGAAGCAGTCGAAAACGCGCTCCGCGGCCGACTGATACCGAAAGACGGACTGGCCAAACTTGGCGGCTTGGAAAATTCGGAAAAAGAGCTGCGGAACATTAAAAATCTCGTCATAACGGGATGCGGAACTGCTTATTACGCGGCGCTGGTGGGCGAATATATGCTTGAGGCCTATGCTCATCTTCCTGTTGAAGTGCATTCGGCTTCTGAACTGCGCTATCGCGAAGCAGCGTTTCTGCCGGCCACCGCTCTTCTGGCAGTGAGCCAGTCCGGAGAAACGGCGGATACGTTGGCGGCACTCGAGGAAGCGAAGCGAAAAGGCATCCTTACTTTGGGCATCGTGAACACCGTGGGTTCAAGCATCAGCCGCCTCACCGAGGCCGGCGTGTATAATCATGCCGGTCCGGAAATCGCCGTTGCCTCCACCAAGGCCTTCGCTTCCCAGCTGGCTGTTCTGGCTCTTTTGACGCTTTTTTTGGGAAGACAACGGGGAATGTCTCTGACAATGGGCAAACGGATTGTCAGGGAACTTCAAGAATTGCCAGAGAAGATGCGGCAAGTTCTAAAAGAAAACGCAAAAATAAAAAAATTGGCGGATAAATATTCTGAAGCGCGAGATTTTTTCTTTTTGGGCAGAAAATACAATTATCCCATTGCTCTGGAAGGCGCCTTGAAACTTAAAGAGGTTTCTTACATTCACGCCGAGGGCTACGGCGCCGGCGAAATGAAACATGGCCCGATTGCCCTTATCGATAAAGACTTTCCCTCCTTTTTTATTATGCCGAGCGACAGCCTGTATGAGAAAAATTTTTCCAATGCCCAAGAAGTAAAAGCCCGCCATGGGAAAATAATCGCCATTGCGACAGCCGGCGACAAAAAAGTTGCCGAATTGGCCGACGATATAATTTACATTCCGAAAACTTTGGAAATGCTGACGCCGCTTCTTTCGGTCATGCCGCTTCACCTTTTCGCTTATCATCTGGCTGTGAGATTGGGACGCGATGTCGATAAACCGCGCAATTTGGCAAAAAGCGTGACCGTCGAATGACAAGGCGTTGGGTCATTGGTATCGATGAAGTCGGCCGGGGCGCCTTAAAAAGGCGAGCCCCTCGCCTCGCTCGATGCGAGTCGGAGCGGGCGCCCCGTCATTCATTCGTGATAGGAATAGATGAAGTGGGGCGGGCCGTCCGAAAACGGACGAGCCTCGCCCGACAATCCTATGTCATTGGCATTGATGAAGTGGGGCGGGGAGCTTTAGCTGGCCCGGTGGTGGTCGCGGCAGTTGCGTTGCCGGCAAATCGCAAATCGCAAATCGCAAATCGTGCCCTAGGGAAACTTCGGGATTCAAAAAAACTTTCTGCTTCTCAAAGAGCCGCCTGGTTTAAGTATTTAAAGCAGCACCCGGGCCTCTTGTACAAAATAAGCCGCGTTTATCCGCGCGGCATAGAACGACTGAACATTGCCCGAGCCGCCAATCGGGCCGCCAGCCGCGCCCTCCTTAGATTAGCCACTAGCCACCGGGGTTTAGCCACTAGGGCGAAAATTTATTTGGATGGCGGGCTGTTTCTTGATAAAAAAAACCTAATGGCTATTGGCTATACCCTAAATCCTAAAACCGTGGTCCGGGGCGATGAAAAAATCACGGCCATCAAAATCGCTTCAATTATCGCTAAAGTGAGCCGCGACGAATATATGAAGAAATTGTCGAAAAAATATTCTCAATACGGCTTCGAAATTCATAAAGGATACGGAACGAAAGTGCACCGCGCAAGGATAAAAAAATACGGTCCTATTCTTATGCACAGATTGACGTTTCTGAAAAAATATTCTAACATAATCTCTAATCTTTAAACTCTAATCTCTAAACAATCTCAAATATCGAAATTCAAAATTTTAGAGATTAGAACTTAGAATTTAGAGATTCTCGGAATAATGGGTGGCGTACCAGTAAAACATCACACCAAAGGTAAAGTCGGCCGGCGCCGGTCGCATTTAGCTTTGAAGAAGAGGCGTCTTTTGGCTTGCAAAAACTGCGGCGGCCCTAAAATGCCGCATCGGCTTTGTCCGCAATGCGGCAAGTAAGTTGAGAAGTTCATAAGTTTTTAAGTCGATAAGTTAATTCCCTTTAGAACTTATAAACTTATAACTTACAAACTTAAAACGATGGCCACCCGACATCTTATAAGAAGCGTGATTCTCCAGGCACTCTATGAATGGGACTTCTACGACCGGAAGAAAGATTTAACCACTATTTTGGAGCGGAATCTCGAGGAGTTCGCGCCGGGCATTGACGAACCGGAATTCGCCTGGAAGATTTTGAAGGGGCTCGCCGAGCATCTGCCGGAAATCGACAAAATCATTGAGAAAGCCGCGCCGGAGTGGCCAATCCCGAAGATTGCGATGATTGATAGAAACGTTTTGCGACTGGGCCTCTATGAGCTTTTATACGCTGACCCCAGCGAGGTGCCGCCCAAGGTAGCCATCAATGAAGCCGTGGAAATAGCCAAAAATTACGGCGCGCCGAATTCAGTCAAATTTATAAACGGCGTTCTGGGAACGGTCTACCGCGAAATCCATAAAGAGGAAGATAACGCTAAAGAGAGTTAAATAATTCGCATAAGAATTCGCCCGCCTGCCAAAGCCTGTCAATCAAATTTTAGTAGTGATTTCAAAACGGTCGGAAATGTCCAAATTATTATCCCAGTCATCTTAGAAGGCAATTGGCGGGCAGGTATTATTCGCATTATGCCGAGTTGCTTGAGATATAATCCTAATCTACGAATGGCATACGAATTATACGAATATGTTTTAAGATCTTTAGAATTGAAATGAATAATAATCAATCTCATCTCCTTGAAGAACTCGAAGCCGTTATCGGTTTCAATTTTAAAAATAAAGATTTCCTGAGAGAAGCGTTGACTCATCGTTCGTATCTGAATGAAAGAAGCGACTGGCCGTTTCCCAACAATGAACGGCTGGAATATTTGGGCGACGCTGTTTTGGAATTGGCAGTCAGCGAAAAACTCTTCCAACAATTTCCTCAAGAGGCCGAGGGGCAGCTGACGATGTTTCGGGCCGCGCTGGTAAATTACCAGATGCTGGGCCGGATTGCCGCCAGCTTCCATTTGGACGACTATATTTTTATGTCCAAAGGCGAACGCGCCGACACTTCCAAAGCGAGAGAAGTAATCCTGGCTAATGCTATTGAGGCGCTCATCGGAGCGATTTATCTCGACGCCGGCTATGAAGCCGCGGTTGGTTTTATCAGCCGGCTTATTCTGCCGCATCTTCCCGAAATTCTGGAAACCAAAAGTTACAAAGATTCAAAGAGTGAACTCCAGGAATTAATCCAGGAGAAACTTAAAATAACGCCGAACTACCGGGTTTTAGAAGAAAGTGGGCCGGCTCATCAGCGTACCTTTCGAATCGGCGTCTATTTCGAGGAGGAGTTGACTGCCGAAGGACTGGGTTCTTCCAAGCAGGAAGCGGAACTGGCGGCTGCCAAGAAGGCGCTGGAGAAGTATAAGTAAATTAAATGACTAATTCCTAATTCCTAATTGACCTAATCAATGACCAACGAGGGAAATGCCCAAATTAGATATTAGGTTAATTGGTTATTGGGTAATTGGGATTTTTGGGATTTGTTTAGAAATTCGGATTTAGAAATTTACGATTATGCCTCATCTTCTCAAACGTCTCGAGCTCAACGGATTTAAATCTTTTGCCCAGAAAACAGTCATTGAATTGCCGACCGGCATTACAGCCATTGTCGGCCCTAATGGCTCCGGAAAGTCAAATATCATCGACGCGGTCCGCTGGTTGCTGGGCGAACGGGAGGCCCGGAATCTTCGGAGCGCCAAATCAGAAGATTTAATTTTCGCCGGAACGCCGAAAAAGCCGCGGCTGGGCCAGGCCCAGGCCGTGCTTCATTTTGAGAATGAAAATAATTTTTTCCCCCTCGAGTTCTCTGAAATTTCGGTTTCGCGTCAGGTTAATCGCGACGGTACGAATAAGTTTTTTCTGAATAAAGCAGAGATTCGTCTGAAAAATCTGATTGATTTCTTCGCTAAAGCCCGGCTGGGAACCAAAGGACTGGTGGTTGTCACCCAGGGCAACAGCGATGTTTTCGTCCGGGTTTCGCCGCCAGAGAGACGGGAAATGCTGGAAGAGATGCTCGGTCTTCGGGAGTATCAGCTTAAAAAAATTTCCAGCGAGCGCCAATTGAAGAATACCCAGATTAATTTTGAGAAAGTCGATGCTTTACTAAAAGAAATTCTGCCGCACCTCCGTTCGCTAAAGCGCCAGACCGGCCGCTGGGAAAAACGGGAAATCCTGGAAAAAGAACTCCGCGAACTGGAGAATCAGTTTTTCGGAAACCAGTGGCAGGTTCTTCAAAAAATAATTTCCGAAATTGAAAAAGAAATCGAAAGCCATGCCGGCGAATTGAAAATTCTGAACGAAGAGAAAAAAGCCGCCGAAGAAAATCTCCAGAAAATCGAAGCCAGCCAGCCTCATGAACGAAAAGAACTGGAGGGAATCAAAAAAGAATTAAATTCGCTTTTTGAGAAACGGAGCCGACTTCAGAAAGAATTGGGGCGCTTGGAAGCCGAACTCGAACTTGGTAGAATCGGCGAAAAAGAGGACAAAGAATTCGTTATCTCGGCGGCAAAACCCCTCGGCTTTTTAGAGAAGATAAAAGACAGGTTGGAGAAAACCGCTGACGGAGAGATTGATTCTTTACGTTCGGCCGTGCGCGAAACCATCGAAGAAATCAGGAATTTCGTTTCTTCAGTCGTCCCTTTCACCGCCGATAAAGAGACCAATAAATCTTCCTCGGCCGTTGAGACTCGGCTCAAAGAATTAAATGTTCAATTGCAGGAATTCGCTAAGAACATTTCCGACCTTCAGACGAAAGAAGAAGAGCTCGCTAAACATCGGGATGAATTCTACGGCTTGTTCAAAAATGCCGCGGCCCGAATCAATGTGGTCAAAGAGAAAATTGAAAAATGGGAGAATCGGAATCAGGAACGTTTATTTGAGAAAGAACGGCTAAGGCTGCGGGTGGCCGAGCTCGAACGCCAGATTGAACAAGCCAATCGCTCAATTGAAGAATTCAGGAATCTGCCGACAATAGCCGCCGGGGACGTTCCAGCTGAGTCGTTGGAAAAACGGATTTTCAAGCTGAGAGGCGATTTAGCCGCCATTGGTGAGATTGATGAAGTCATTCTTAAAGAATCGAGAGAAACCGAAGAACGTTTTCATTTTCTGAAACAACAATTTGAAGACCTTGGGAAAGCCAAAAATGATTTAGAGGTATTGATTGAAGAATTGAAGAAAAAAATTAAAGATGAATTCAGGGAAGCGCTCGGCGAAATCAATGAGGAGTTTAATAAATTTTTCCGGCTGATGTTTGACGGCGGCAACGCTAGGCTGAAAATCGGGCGACAAGAGACCCGCCTGCGCCAACCTGCGCTTCGCCGACGGCTTCGGCAAGGCGAGGGCTTTGGCGGGCAGGCAAGAGGCAAGAGACAAGAAAACAAAAATGGGGAGGAAGTGGTACGGGAAGTTACTCAAGACAAAGTCAATAGTAATGAAGAAGAAAAAGAAATCGAAGAAGGCATTGAAATAAGTTTGAGCTTGCCTCGCAAAAGAATCAGCTCTTTGGAGACGCTTTCCGGCGGAGAAAAAAGCTTGGTCGGCATTGCCGCGCTTTTTGCCTTGATTTCAGTCAGCCCGCCGCCGTTTCTGGTCCTTGACGAGATAGACGCCGCGCTTGATTCGCGGAATTCGCAGCGCTTCGGAAAAATCCTTAAAGAATTTTCCCAAAAAACGCAGTTCATTATCGTTACCCATAACCGCGAGGTGATGGAAGTGGCTGATGTCTTATACGGCGTCACTCTCAATGACGACGGCACTTCAAAAATAGTATCGCTAAAATTGGAAAAGTAACCAATGCCTAAAACTTATCAGCACATAGGTGTTATGCCATAGCATAACACTTTGGCGGCGGCAGGAAGTAAAGTTATATGTAGAGTTGACAGATTTTTGGTGTTTGCTATTATTTTTTCTAACTCCAAAGACAGCGGGCCAATCGTAATATATAAGCCCCGCCGAGGATTGAAAGCTGAAAAATAATCAGCCGATGTACCTGCTTTGGAGGCAGGTTTTTTGTTAAGCATGATACTAATGATGCGAAAAATTTTCGTGGCATTCGCATAATTAATTCGTAGATTCGCATTATGACAAAAGTATGAAGACCAAAGCCCAGAAACAAAAAGAACTTAACGAAGGCAAGAAGCTTTTAGATAAAAGCCAGGTTTTGATTTTTACGGATTTTTCGGGAATTGGCACGGCCGACACAAGAAAATTCCGCCAGCAGCTGAAAGAAGTGCCCGCGAAATATTTCGTCATCAAAAAGCGCCTCCTCGGACTCCTTCTTAAAGAACGGGGGATAGAAGTTGATGTTAAAACCCTTGGCCAGCAGCTCGGCACCATTTTTTCCGAGGGCGCTATAGAAAAAGCGAGCGCGCCGGTCTTTAATTTTTTTAACGCTCTCGGCGGAGATTCCAAAAGCGCTCGCCAGGAAGTTCTCAAAAAAATTCTCGGCGCTTATGATATTGAGCACAATGGCTTCATCGAACGCGAGAAAATAATTTTCATCGGCCAGCTGCCGCCACGGGAAATTATTCTCGCACAATTGCTGGGCATTCTGGCCGCTCCGATAAGATCATTGCTTTATGTGTTGAATGAGAAAGCAACCCGTTCGACAAGCTCAGGATTGTCCTGAGTTCAATCGAAGGGCAAAAAGGTCGTCATAATGTGAAATCCTAAATCCTAATATCTAAATCCTAAATAAATTCAAAATTCTAATTTCAAATTTCAAAAACGGTTTTGAACTTCGGATTTTGGACATTTGAGATTATTTAGAAATTAGGATTTAGAAATTAGAGATTGTAAATTTATGGAACATAAATTTGAAGACTTAATTTCAAAAATCGAATCCTTGACTACGGTTGAACTCGCCGAGCTCGTCAAAGCTCTTGAAGAAAAATTCGGCATTTCTGCGGCCGCGCCGGTCGCCGCCCCTTCGACTGACTCAGGGCAAGTCGCCGAAGAAAAAACTAGTTTTAACGTGCTTTTAAAAACCACTGGCGAACAAAAAATCAATGTGATTAAAGTGGTTCGCGAAGCCACCGGCTTGGGGCTTAAAGAATCAAAAGATTTAGTGGAAGGCGCGCCGAAGATGGTCAAAGAAGGGCTCAAAAAAGAAGAAGCCGAAGAATTGAAGAAAAAACTCGAAGCCGCGGGCGCTCAAGCCGAAATTCAGTAATCTTCTTTGGATAGCCGAGCAAAGCAATAAAAGAGGGGTCGTGAAGTTACTATTACTATATCACAATTGTGATATAATGTTAGTAAACGGGTAAGCGAGGGCTACAAAGGTCGTTGAGTGACTTTCGACAAAAATGGACGACAAAAATTTTTGGCAAAAGTTTAATCCGACCGTGAAAGAGTTGATGGATAAAAATCCTAAGATTACTATATTAGGATTGTGGTGGTCATGGTTTTGGAGATTATATGTGTTGATGATTACAGCAGTTCTTTTAATTTTAATTATTGCTAAACTTTTTTCTTGAAGTATTCCGAAAACTTTATTATTTTGTTTTTGCCGGGCACACTTCCGGATTCCAAAGTCCTTTTTGGAGACGTTCCGCTTCTCGTTGGCTGGCTTTGAAATCGCTCTGATATTTATAGGGCAGGCGATAGGTGTATTCATAAGCGTAGCCGTTCTCAATCATCAATTCGTTGAAATTGTCGCCATCCGCAGTGAAAACATAGGCCAACAACCGGCCATATTTGTCGTAATCGCCCTGGCTTGGGTCTTTTTCGAGAAATATATTTTTGCCGGCGAGCAGCATCTCAGCTTCATTTCTGGCTTCTTCGCCGAAACACTGAACCGACTTTCGCGGGTCAACGACCTCTGGCGAATCAATGCCGATCAAACGCACTCGCGTCAATTTACCGCCAATATTGGCAACAATTGTGTCGCCGTCAATAACGCGGATTACCGAGGCGAGGGTTCTACTTGTTTTTAAATTTGTGTTTTGACCGCTGGAAGTCGCTGATTGAGAAACCACCGGCTGAATTGAGTGGTTCGGGGCAGGGAATTTTACTATTTGCGGAGCCGATTCCTGAGAACGAAAAAGAAACAGCGTCGAAATTAGAACAGTTAGAAGCAAAATATACTTTCCAGCGCGGCTTGGCATATTACTAGGTAGTAGAAATTCGACTATAATTTATTAAAGATGTCGGTCTTATATTTCTTACAATTAGAGCCAAATAATGGCAAATTTATTTCAGGTGTTATGCTATAGCATAACAGTCGAATTTTCACTACCTGGCATATGATAATATTATATAAGATGTTTTCATAGCGTTCTTAGCTCCCGTCTTCGCGTAAAGCTATGACGGGCAGACGTGGCACTCAATCGGACGGTTAGTTCAGTGGCAGAACGCTCGCTTCACATGCGAGAGGTCGCAGGTTCAATCCCTGCACCGTCCACAAAAATTTAACGGGGCAAGTCGAAAAGACCGCTGGTTCGACCCAGCAACGTGCACTTACTAAATTTATTTCCTCCTTCTCCCGTGGAAGGCCTTATGGACTTCACGGAGTTCTTTGTTGGTGAGATGGGTGTAAATTTGCGTGGTGGAGATATTGGAATGGCCGAGAAGCGCTTGGACCGAGCGTAAGTCAGCGCCGTTCAGCAAAAGGTCGGTGGCGAACTGATGCCGGAGTTGATGAGGGGTTATGCGCTCGCTAATGCCGGCTTTTCGGGCGTAAAAACTCACCAAGCGCTGGACTGTCCGGGGGATGATTCTGCCGATGACTTTAGATAAGCTTTGAGCTTTGAGCTTTGAGCTTTTAGTTAAACTTACAAAAAGCGCTTCTTCAGCGTCAGTCCGCTTAGCTAAATAGTTTTTGATGGCCTTTTTGGCTCGGTTAGAAAGAAAAACAAGCCGTAGTTTATCACCTTTGCCGCGGACCGTAATTTCGCCGCGGTCGATATTCAAATAACGATTCAAAGAACAAAGCTCGGAAATCCGCAGGCCGGTGGAAAAAAACGTTTCCAAAATCGCTTTATCCCGCAGCGAGCGTAAATCGCCGCCTTTGGGCGCGTCCAGCAGCCGTTCCAAATCGCCGTAATCGATGATTTTGAGCTGGCGGCTGGGAGTTTTGGGCAGTTCGATTTTTTCCGCTGGTAGAACTTTGATATCCCTCTTAGTGAGATATTTCAAAAAGTTCCTGATGGCGATGACATAATAATTCTGGGTGATTTTTTTGAGCGCTCGGACTTGCCCGCTTGAGTTTCGCTTTGCGAAATTCGGGCGGGCCAAAGCCAGCCGGAAGCTTCTGACCGCTTCATCGGTAATATCTTCCGGTTTCCTGATGCGGTTGAACCGCAAAAATTCTTTGAGATAATGTTCGTAATTCTCCCGGGTTTTCGGTGAACGATTTCGTTCAATTTCCAAATAATCCAAATAATTTTGCAAAAGTTTTTCTATTTCAGTCATCCAATACATTTTATCATAAATGTCGCAAAATAGAGAAGACCACATAATCCGAATGAATCCGAATAACATCCGAATGCCCCAAATAAATAAGCAGTATTCGTATCATTCGGATAAATTCGGGTATCCGGATTATGTGGCGGCGAAGGTGCCTGTGGAAATTTTTATTTGACCCTTTTCTTTAGGGTGGCTAAATTATTCTTAGAAGTTTGAGTTGGACGAAAGCGAAAAGAAAGGGGAGAGCATGCGAAGAAGACCGTATTGCTTGAAGTATGGTGTTCTCGTCCAGAACGGTAAACTGAACGGCTGGTGTCAGCGGTAGCGATGTCGCTGGCTCCGGTGGATAAGATGGAGGAGGTGAAAAGAATAATGAACGGAGATAGGCGAATGCTGGAGGTGATGACTTGTAGTTCCTGTCATCGCGTCCATAAGTATGACGAATGGCAGGAGCTCACGGCGCTCGACATCCTGAGCCTCAAAGCCCGGGCAGGAGAGTGGGAGGTGAGAATGACGCTCTGCGACGAATGCCGGGGGAAGTCAGGAAGCGATAGCAGGGGAGGAAGCAGCCATGGGAGTGTCTCCGAGAGTTAAGTTCCACACCATCGTATGTTCCTCCTGCGGTGACGAGGTACGGGTTCCGAAAGATAGACGGCGGTTCCTCTGCGACAACTGCTTTCATGGGGTGGAAAGGAAAGTCCCGTGGCGAGAAGTGGATGAGGCAATAACCGGTTACCTTATCCAACAGGGTATTCCCTATAATCGCTTTGTGGAACACGAACACGAGAGAGGGTGACGGATGTGGGTAAGCTAAAGTTTCTGGCAGCGGCTGGCCTGGCGACTCTGGCAAGGGAGTCCCTACGGTGCCCCGCCCAAGACCAAGAAATAAACCATTCAGCCGTGAAACTCGGCTGAACAAGCTGGCCCGCCGCCTGAATCCAAAGTGCGGGCATCATTATTTTCTGTTTAGCGCTTGCCGAAAGATGTAACATTTAATTAACGATCGTCAATTAAATGTTATACTAACAATGCTAGACAATATGAGAAATATGAATAAAAGGGAATTAAAAAATAGAATAAAAGAACTGCCAATTAATTTGGGCATCGGTGGTTTGGCCTTGATTTTCAGTTTAGCTGGAAGAGGGGCAGTAGCGGTTTCTGAAATACTTGAAGGACCCAAAAGAGGAATGAGGCGGAGTTTAAAAAGGATTGAAGAAACGAAAGATTTTTGGGATTATTATGATGAATTGAAAAATATAAAACAAAATAGCGCTCGGACAATTCTTTGGCGGCTCCAGAAAAAAGGATTAGTAAAAAGAGAAGAAGGTCGCTACCGATTAACTTCGCAGGGATTAAATATTGTTAAAGTTTTTCATAAAGAAAAACAGAGAAAAGAATTTTGGGATGGTAAATGGCGGATAATAATGTTTGATATACCAGAGAGAAAGAGAGAAAGCCGTAATTGGTTGCGCTGGCAACTTGTTAGTTTGGATTATAAGCCTCTTCAAAAAAGCGTTTTTATTGGCAAGCAACCAGTGGCGAAAGATTTCTATGAGGAGATTTTGATACGGAAGTTAGATCAGTATCTGCATTTAATGACGGTAAGTGAGATAGACGATGATGAATTTTTATAAATTTTTTGTAACAAATAATTGACGATCGTCGAGAAAACGTTATATTATGTTTATATATATTGACATAGAATATTTTATTTATATAATTTAAGTATTAATTATGGCTGGAGAAATTCAGAAAGATAATTCCACAGAGGCAGAAAAAAAAGAAGAGGTAAAAGAAGCGAAAGAAACGGCCGAACTTGCGAGGTGTCAAAAAGAGCGTGACGAGTATCTGGCCGGCTGGCAGCGAGCCCGGGCTGATTTTTTAAATTACAAAAAAGACGAAGTCAAACGTTTTGAGGAAATCGTCCGTTTTTCCAACGAGGAATTGCTGAAAGAATTAATCGGCGTGCTGGACAGCTTTGATTTGGGCCTGGCCGCGCTCGAAAAAGAGGGCAAGGCCGAAAAAGGGATTTATATGATTCGTTCCCAGCTGGAAGATATATTGAAACAGCATGGGCTGGAGAGGATCCAGTTGAAGGTTGGCGATAAATTCGATCCAGCAACGAGCGAAACCATTGCCGAATCCGAATCAGACAAACCGGCCGGAGAAGTTATTGAGATTATCGAAGTCGGCTACCGGCTTAACGGCAAGCTTTTGAGGCCGGCAAGAGTAAAAGTGTCCAAACAGCGACAAGCGAAATGAAACAAGGGCAGAGAAACTATGGACAAATTACGAGAATCACAAGTATAATTTTATTCCATGTCGCATGTCCCATTAAACATTTAACTTTTTAAAATTATGCCAAAGATTTTAGGTATTGACCTTGGTACCACTAATTCGGCAATGGCGATTGTCGAAGGCGGCGAACCGAAAATTCTGGAAAACAGCGAAGGCAGCCGAACCACGCCGTCAGTCGTGGCCGTCAGCAAAACCAATGAGCGGTTGGTCGGTCTTTTGGCCAAACGTCAGGCCATCACCAATCCCAAGAACACGATTTTCTCCGTCAAGCGACTCATCGGCCGGAAATTCATCAGCGAGGAAATCCAACACGACAAGGCCTGGCTGCCTTATGACATTCAGCAAAGCGCTTCGGCTGGCGTGGAAATAAAGATGGGCGATAAATGGTATTCGCCTGAAGAAATTTCATCTTTTATTCTGGCCAAGCTCAAAGCCGACGCCGAAGCCAAGCTCGGCGAAAAAATCGAAGAAGCGGTGATTACCGTGCCGGCTTATTTCGACGACTCCCAGCGCCAGGCCACCAAGAATGCCGGCGAAATCGCCGGTCTCAAAGTCCGCCGCATCATCAACGAGCCGACAGCCGCGGCTCTGGCTTATGGTCTCAACAAACAAAAAAATGAAAAAATCGTGGTTTACGATTTCGGCGGCGGCACTTTCGATGTTTCGGTTCTAGAAGTCGGCGACGACACGGTCGAAGTGAAAGCCACTGGCGGCGACACCCATCTCGGCGGTGACGATTTTGACAAGCGCCTCAACGAATATCTGGTGGCTGAATACAAAAAACAGGAAGGCATTGATATTTCCAAAGACCCGCTGGCGCTTCAGCGACTCAAAGAGGGAGTGGAAAGAGCCAAACATGAATTGTCAACGGTTACGGAAACCGAAATAAATCTGCCTTACATCACCTCCGACGCTGCCGGGCCAAAACATTTTTTACTGAAACTCTCGCGGGCCAAGCTCGAAGATTTGGTGCGGGATTACATTGACCGCTCCATTGAGCTCGTCAAAGAAACCGTTACTTCGGCACCGCCCCAAGGCGCTGGTTTCAAACTTTCGGAAATCAACGAGGTCATTCTGGTCGGCGGCCAGACCCGGATGCCGGCCATGCAGGAGGCGGTTAAAAACCTTTTTGGCAAAGAGCCGCACAAAGGCATAAATCCCGACGAGGTGGTGGCCGTGGGCGCCGCGGTCCAGGCCGGCATTTTGCAGGGCGATGTTAAAGACATTCTTCTTTTGGATGTGACGCCACTGACTTTGAGTATCGAAACTTTGGGCGCGGTGGCCACGCCGATGATTCCTAAGAACACGACCGTTCCAACTTCCAAAACCCAGATTTTTTCCACCGCCGCGGATAGCCAGACCTCGGTAGAAATCCATGTGCTGCAGGGCGAACGGCCGATGGCCGCTGACAATAAAACCCTGGCCCGCTTCATTTTGGACGGCATTCCGCCAGCAGCCCGCGGCCTGCCGCAAATTGAGGTTACTTTTGACATTGACGCTAACGGCATTTTGAACGTTTCCGCCAAGGATAAAGCCACCAATAAATCCCAGTCCGTCCGCATCGAGGCCTCCACCAGTTTGTCCAAAGAAGAGGTAGGGCGCCTGAAAAACGAGGCGGCCAAATTCGCTGCTGAAGACCAGAAAAAGCGCGAGCTGGCCGAGACCCGCAATCAGGCCGAGACCTTGATTTATACGGCTGAAAAAGCCCTTAAAGACGCCGGCGACAAAATTCCGGCTGAACTTAAAAATTCCGTCAATGAAAAAATCGATGCCCTCAAAAAAGGCCTTCTCGCCTCGCTTGACGCGAGTCGAAGCGGGCAGGAAAACCGCGACAGCGACGCCCTGAAGTCAGCCGTTGCCGAACTCTCGGCTGAACTTCAAAAAATCGGGCAGATAATGTACCCCTCACCTAATCAAGAGGGAAACGATAAAGGGACTGATAATCCGACCTAAACATTGAATTTTAGATTTTGGCTGTTGCGCAAGATTAAGTGAATGATGCTTATTCATTCGGATGGGCGCTTTCGTAGCGCGCTATTCGGATGCTATAATCAAGGCGATGCTGGAAAATCAGAACCCGAACAAGAAGACGAATCTAAATGAAGACCGACTAAGGGGGCCGCGCTGGAGATATCCTGACCCTGGAGAAGTTAATCTCCTCAAGCAAGTTATTGTAGAAAAAACACCCAAGCCCAAAGGATTTTACTGGCTGCTCGGACTGGATGTTTTAACCGTTGTTTCGGCCTTGGCCGCTGGCTATTCTTTTAAATTTTTTGTTGACAGCCGCATAATCTCTCCTTTACTTGTCAGCACCGGCTTTCTAATTATATTTTCCTGCTTAGGAGTTCTTTTGATTCAGAGTTTAAAAAGGCGATTTCTGATTTTGATTTTTGAAGTTATCGCCCTGCTTTTCTTTTTTTACCGGGAATCGCTCAGCTTTTTGGTGGCTACCGGCCTCGTCGTCTTTTTTATTATCGGTTTCGGCGAGGTTTTGAGCCGCACAGAATTACTGAATTCTGTTAAACTCCGATTTTTCAGGAGCACGACGCCGCTGGCCAAAAGAACGGTCACGGCCCTGTCGCTTCTTTTTGTTCTTTTTTATCTGCCGCAATGGGAAGGCGGAGGCGCTTTAATCTCCAAGGCCTGGTTCGAATCAGCAGCCGGCTGGAGCATTATGAGCATCGAAAGTTTTTATCCAGAATTAAATCTTCATTCCAACTTGAAAGATTTCACGACAAGCTCAGCCGAATATCAGCTTTCTAAAGACAATTCTTGGAAAGTCGTGCCTCCGGCGGTCAAGAAACAAGTGACTGAACAGACCGCCAGCCAGATTATGACAGCAATAAACAAATATCTGGGAATGAATTTATCCGGCAAAGAGCCGGTTGTTGATGTTATCTATAATTTTTTGACGAAAACTTTTGAAAACTGGCGGCTGGAATTCGGCAGCTGGTTTTTGTTCGCTTGGGCGGCCTTAATGTTTCTGCTCGTCAGAAGTATTGGAACCGTTTTCTGGTGGTTAATTATTTTCTTGGCTTTTGTTATCTATGAATTGTTCCTTGGCCTTGACATCATTTATGTCCGCGGGGAATCAGTGATGCGCGAGACAATCGAGTTTTCGTGAGGCATACGAATAGCGCGCCTCCGGCTTTGTTGCCGCATAATCCGAATACCCGAATTCATCCGAATAACACGAATACCACTTATTTATTCGGGGCATTCGGATGTTATTCGGATTCATTCGGATTATGTGAGTTACTATTACGGGATTTCGATAAGCTCTTTACTCACATTTTTCGCCAGATTTTCAAAGCCCTTTTCTTTGACGACCACGGTGTCCTCGAGGCGGCAGCCGCCAAGGCCGGGATAGTACAAACCCGGTTCGATGGTGATGACATTACCGGCTCGAAGAATTTGGTTTTTGACGAGGCCGAGGCGCGGCAGTTCGTGAATATCCAAACCAATGCCGTGACCGGTGCCGTGGATAAATCCCTGCAATCCGCCGTTGATTTTCCCGGTTTTCCAGCCGAGTTTTTCAAAAGTTTTTACCGCCCGTTGATGAATGTCATAGCCGTCAACTCCTGGTTTGACCATTTCTTCGGCTTGCTTCTGTGCCAATCGCACGGCTCTGAACATTTTTTTCATTTCCGCTGTGGCTTTGCCCTTGACCAGCATCCGCGTCATATCTGACCAGTGATGTCCTTTTTTGGTTCTCGCAAACATATCGCAGACAATTAAAGTGTTCGGAATGAGCGGCCCCGAACCCTCGTGGTGCGGGTCAACTGCCTGTTCGCCGGAAGCGAAAATTGTCCCGCTCGAAACGTAGCCCCAGCGGTTCAATTCAGATTCGAAAACGTCTTTCAAGAATTCTGAAGTAATTATTTTTCCGCTCCGCCGGACTTTGCTGTTTTTTATTTTGGCAGCCGCTAAAACCTTCTTGACCGCTTTAAACGCCTTTTCCAGCGCTTTTTGCGCCAATTTTATATCTTCAATTTCCTCTTTTGTTTTAATCAGTCGCTTGGGGAAGAACGGCGGCTCCTTAAAGCGGAAACGGAATTTTTTGTTTTTTAATTTTTGATACAAGACAGCCGGAAAATTTTCCGGAATTTCTATTGTCCGACTGCCGAGCCCCTTCAGAAATTCGGCGATGACCCTGGAAATCGTTCTGGTTCTGTTATTTTTCCAGACATCGCTGTCGAGTAGCACTTCATCAACTTCGGCTTCTTTTTTGGCTCTTCCATATTCCAGGCTGTTGACGATAATGTATTTTTTCCCTCGATATTCCACGAAAATAAACGGATCCGGCGCCTCGAATTTCGTTGCCCAAAAAATGTCGGAATCCTGCGCCGGAGAAACATAGAGCAATTTTGCTGTTTTATCTGTAATGAGTCGCATAGAATTATTTTATTTCATATTTACGAAATAATTATTGCTTGATATAATAGTTGTCATCTATTATAATATATAATTCGAAATGAAAGATTACTACAAAATTTTGGGCGTTGCGCGCAACGCCTCTGAAGAAGAAATCAAAAAGGCCTACCGCCGGCTGGCTCACAAATATCATCCGGACAAAGCCGGCGGCGATGAAAAGAAGTTCAAGGAAATCAACGAGGCCTACCAGATTCTTTCTGATAAAAAGAAAAAGAGTTTTTACGATACTTACGGTACGGCCGAGCCCTTCGGCGGATTCTCGGCCCAGGGCGGGCCGGCTGGCTGGGATTTCAGCGGTTTTCATCCGCCAGCTGGCGGAGGAGGACCGGGCTTTGGCGGCCAGGAATTCTCTTTTTACGATTTCGGCGATGTCAACGAAATTCTGGAGAGCTTTTTTGAAGGCATTGGCGCCAAACCCAGACGGCGCACTTATCAGCGGGGCTCGGACATTGAAGTTGTCCAGGAGATAACTTTGGAAGAAGCGTTTCGCGGGGCCATCAAACAGCTCAAAATAAAAACCTTTGTTTCCTGCAATGTTTGCCAAGGCCAGGGCGGTGATGTCTCAGCTGGCTCAAAAACCTGCGATGCCTGCAATGGCCAGGGCGAAATCCGCGAAAAGCGCCAGACATTTTTCGGCAGCTTTTCTCAAATAAAAACCTGCGGCCGTTGCCGCGGCTCCGGCCGGATTCCGAATAGAATCTGCGAGACCTGCCGGGGCAGCGGTCGGCTAAGCGGCGAACGGACGCTGGAATTAAAAATTCTGCCCGGGGTCCAGGACGAGCAATTCATAAAAATTAAGTCAGCCGGCGAAGCCGGGGAATTAGGTACGCCGACCGGCGATTTGTATGTGCGGATAAAAATCAAACCGCATCCGTTGTTTGAGCGCCGAGCCGATGACTTGATTATCAAAAAGGAACTCAAGATTCTTGATTTATTGCTTGGGAAAAAAATTGAAATCCCGACTATCAGCGGCGGCAAACTTCAGGTGGAGATTCCAGCGCATTTCAATCTCAAAGACAATTTGCGGATTCCCGGCGAAGGAATGCCGCACTTCGGCAGTTTTGGCCGAGGAGATTTGCTGGTGAGTTTTATCATTAAAGCGCCGAAAAAATTGAGCCCTAAAGCCAAAAAAATTTTGGAAGACCTTCAAGAAGAATCAGAATAACTCCTCTATCTAATCTGGTAAGATTGAAGAATTAGTAAAGTTGAAGAAAGAGAACAAACTCGAACTATATTTATATCACAATTGTGATATAAATATAGTAATCATCAAACCGAATCAGAATCAGATGCTATCACTATATCACAATTGTGATATAGTGATAGTAATTTTGTAAATTTAAATTAAAATTATTAGATTAAATGGGGACCGAACCGGCAACGGAAAATTCTTTTTCTCGAGAAAAAGCTTTAGCGGTTTTACGCGGATACATCAGAAACGGAAATCTCATCAAACATTGTCTGGCGGTCGAGGCCTTGATGAGGGCGTTAGCCCGCCGGTTGGGATTTGCCAAGGATGAGGATTGGTGGGGTCTGGCCGGCCTTTTGCACGATTTGGACTGGGAAATGACTCAAAAAGAGCCGGAGAAACATTCTCTGGTTGCCGCGGAAATTTTGGCGAAAGAAGGATTTCCGGCAGAAGTGGTCAGAGCCGTCAAGGTTCATAATCATTTGCACGGCTTGGAACCGGAAACCTTACTCGAAAAAGCGCTTTATAGCACCGAAGAAATCACCGGTTTGATTGTGGCCGCGGCTCTGGTTCTGCCGTCGAAAAAATTGGCTGATTTGCAGCCGGAAAATATTTTGAACCGAATGAAAGAAAAGGCCTTTGCGAGGAATGTGAACCGGGAATTAATCAATTTAACCCCTTCACTTTTAGGAATTTCTGTGGCAGAATTGGCCGAGATTGCGCTGAAAGCAATGCAGGACATCCACGAAGAGCTGGGGTTGTAAGTTTAGGTTTAGCAGCTTGATAGTTTGTCGGTTCATAAGTTCGGCAGTTTGTTGATTGCAGACAACCCCCCGTAGCTCATCCGCCGGTTGGCGGAGGCAGAGCAGCAGCTCCCTTTGCAAAACAAGTTTTAGCGGACCAGGGCGCTCGTCGATAGTAAATATCCCCCGTAGCTCAACTGGTAGAGTAACTGCCTTTTTCAGCCAGAGGCTGATCCGCCTTCGGCGGAAAGGAGAGGGTCGAATATGTTTTACGTTTATGTTTTAAAAAGTTTAAGAAACGGAAAGAGGTATATTTGCAGTACAAAATTGAAGCCCGAAGAAAGGTTAAAAGAGCATAATTGGGGGACTAACCAATTTACTAAAAGAAACGGGCCGTTTAGGCTTATATATCAAGAGGAGTATACGAACATTACAGAAGCAAAAAGGCGTGAAAGAATTCTTAAGTCGGGCATAGGCAGAAAATTACTTGATAATTTAAACTTAAAATGACTTTTGTCCGCCCTTAGCTCAGTCCGGTAGAGCAGCTCCCTTTTAAGGAGATGGTCGAAGGTTCGAATCCTTCAGGGCGGACAAAAGTCATTTATTTTAGAGAGCAGCTCCCTTTTTCAGCCAGAGGCTGATCCGCCTTTGGCGGAAAGGAGATGGTCGAAGGTTCGAATCCTTCAGGGCGGACAAATTATGTTTGTAGTATATATTTTATCGAGTGAAAAAGTCCCAAGAACATACACTGGCTATACAGATAATTTAGAGGAGAGGCTTTGGTATCACAATAATGGGAGAGTTATGGCGACTAAATTTTTCCGGCCATGGAAAGTAATTTATATGGAGCCAGTTAGCTCTTTAGCCGAGGCCAAATCGAGAGAAAAATATTGGAAAAGTCGCGCTGGTCGAAATAATATTAAAAAGATTTTTGCAGGTTCCCGTCCAACTTTTAAAAAAGTTGGACGAGGCTCGTCCAATCTTTCTAAGGATTAGACGGCGAGTCCTTCTGGGGAGACACATTGTGTTACCAACTTCTTGTATCACTCTATTGCAATTCGCAACAACTTATCTATAATTATTGGCAATAGCAGTATGAGTATGAAATCAAAATCCAAAACCCACTTTACTGTTCAGTTCGACCGCGAGAATGACGGTCGGTGGATTGCTGAAATCCCGAAACTGCCGGGGGTAATGGCCTACGGAGATACTAAACAAGAAGCCCTACGACGGGCTTACGCCATCGCCCTCAGGACTTTAGCGGACAGCATAGAACAAGGCAGTACTCCGCCGTCAGTTGCTCGTTTGTTTGACTATGGGATGGCGCGCCGCTAAGGCATCGCGTGTTCTTAAAGCGCTGTTTTCCATCGGTTGGCGAATCAAGCGCCAGCGCGGTTCGCATAGAATACTTAGCAGAACTGGGTGGCCAGATATTACTTTTGCATTTCATGAACGCGAAGAGATAGGGCCGCGCATGCTCAATCTGATTTCAAAACATACAGGTCTTACTCCCGAGGATTTATAGCCGGAGGTCTTGCAGGGCGGACAAGATATGGTCATTTACTTTTAGCCCACTGCCGATTGTGCTGGACAATTTCTTTCTTTTTCAGTATATTATCCGCAGCAATCCCAATTATCCATATGGAATGTCATCTGGTAGCCGGAAAGGAGGCTCCACAATGGCGGAGAAAACAGGCCCCTACATTGGCGTCACAGGGTTCATGTCTCGATTCGAGGTCACCACAGCACTCGCTGTGGTTCCGCAGAGAGGGACGCGCCGCCTCATGGTGGGAGTTCTGATGAGCTCCAAAACGCTCGCCGGCCAACCGAACAAGTGGCCTGGTCGGTATCCCAAAAGGGAAAATGTCGCAGGCATCTTCGTTGATGACCCGCGGGCGCTCAACCTCGTCCACTACAGCACCGACCATCCCGAGACGCTGCTTAGTCAACTCGTCGAGATTACAGAGCTCGCCGGACCCTATCTCGACGGCTTCCAGCTCAACATTGTCTGGCCACCGATTTCGGACCTCGAGGACTACTGGGAAATTCACCCCGACAAGTTCCTCGTGCTCCAAATCGGCAGCAAGGCAATGGCACAGGTTGAGTCAATGGAACGCTTCGAGGAACTCGTCGGCGCCTATCTGCCGATGATCGATGCGATTCTCATTGATGCGAGCGGCGGCAAGGGAGCGTTCCTTGACGCCGCGAAGTTAGCCGAGTATCTTCGGGCGATTCCTAAGGATTGGATACTCGGTCTCGGTGTCGCGGGCGGTCTCGGCCCTGATACACTTCACTTCATCGAGCCGCTCGTCCCGGAGTTCCCGGAGCTGAGTATCGATGCGGAGGGACGCCTGCGGACACCGATGCCGGAAGACGCGTTAGATCTCGACAGGATGCTACACTATATCGCGGGAGCCAACCTGCGATTCGGTGTAGAGTGCGATTTCGAGCGAATCCTTCCTTTCTTCTGAAGGATTGATTCTGCTCGCGGTAATCAGGAGCCGGGCATCATGCTCGGCTCCGCTTATTTTTTCACTTTATCTTCTCCCACAAGAACGGGTCTTGTTCGCCGTCGAGCTTGAAAAAGACCACGCCGCGGAGCCCTAATTTTTTGGCCAGGGCTATTTTTTGCATAGCGGATTCGGCGTCGCTGAATGAAACGAAACGCGTGGCAAGGCCATTGACGCTGGCTGAAGCAATGACTGCGGGCTGGGTTGAGGAAACCTGCCAGGTCAGCGAAGGCGAGAAGTCGCCGACCGAGTTGCTGGTACTGTAAGTGAAACTCAATTCGCCGGCAGAGTTTCTTTGCTGGACAGCGCCGACCTCCACAGCTCTTTTTATGGCCTGGAAAAAAGTATGGGTGCGCAGACGCTTGTAGGTCAGAAAGCCGTCCGACCAGCTGACTTCGTATTCGTAGCCGTAAGTCGGAATGCCGAGCATAATTTTTTTCTTGCTTATCTGTTTCAAGGTTTCAGCGAGAACTTTTTTCACCCAGTCCGGGTCAGCCACTGGCGCGTAAAGAGTGCCGCTGTTGCCCTTGGCCCGGTCGAGCTGGCCGTCAATCAACCCCTGGTCATAAGCCATCACCCGCACCTCATCGCAGTATTTGTTCAGAGCCGCGTAATCGTTGGCTCTTCGGGTGTCTTTGGGCACGCCGCCCAAAAGCGAAGTCAGTGGCATCCGGGCCTCGATGGTGCAGGAAAGAATTTTTTTCTGGCTGTGCAGCCGAAGCGCCAGACCGTAGATGAAAGTGGAGAAATAATCTTTGGTTTCCGGCAGTTTGCTTTCGTAGTCAATGTCAATGCCGTCGAATTTCATATCTTTGACGAGTTTGGCAATGGCGTCTTCGTGAGCAAGCCGTTTCTTTTTGTTGGCAAGGAGTTTATGAATGTCCTGGCCGTCAAACCAGGCGATGGTCGGGATGATTTTTACGCCGGCGTCGCGGGCCGCTAGCAGCCAGTTCGGCCAAAAACCCTCGGTCAGTTTCAGTTTGTCAACCAGCGTGCCATCTGCCTTGACCTCGTAAGAAAACGGACTCAATTCGCGGAATTTATACAATTCATCGGAAATGTCCTGGGCGCCGCTCTGCTTTTTCCAGAACGGCAGCCAGCCGGCGTAGTAAAAGGAAGTTTTGGTTGTGGTTTTAGTTGTGGCCGCCAGTCCGAGCGACATCGAGAACGACAAGGCAATCAGGACGGTAAAAACAAAAAATGCTAATTTTCTAAGAGCCATATTTTCATTATTAACTTATCGCGCAAGATAAACAAGAGGCAGTAGTGAAAGTTATTGACATATTGAAGTAATAAATTTAGGCGAGGATTTATATTATTTTGTAATTGACAAAAATAAACTCGCTCTGATAGGGTTTAGATAGAACTTAGGAGCGAAGAGTTTTGGCTATCGGACAAACCCTGCATCAAGAGGAGGGGGAAGCCATGGCAGAACAAGTTCGGGTAGAAAAACCGAGTTCCTCGCGCCGTGAGGAACCTGCGCCGGCTCCGGCCTCTGCCAATCCGGCGATGGTGAAGGGGAAACAGCTGAAGGAGGACATAGACAAGCTGGTGGACGAGATTGACGATGTGCTGGACGAAAATATGAA
This sequence comes from uncultured Candidatus Saccharibacteria bacterium, assembly GCA_964505005.1. Taxonomy (GTDB): domain Bacteria; phylum Patescibacteriota; class Minisyncoccia; order UBA6257; family 2-01-FULL-56-20; genus JACQKU01. The sequence continues at coordinate 74,635 of CAZDFQ010000001.1, read as the reverse complement.
ACACGAGGCACTGAAACATTTCGTTCAGCGCGGCGGGGAGTAGCGGCGGATAGGAGAGTAAGTCGGGGGTCGCCTGGTTCTAAACTGGGCGACCCTCATTCTTTTTCTTGCAAAAATGCGGCAAAATAGATAGAATATCGTCAAAAGATATAATATTATGCAACTCGAATATCTCGGATACATTCGAATCGCTCGAATAAGAATAATCTTTTTGGACAAATTTTCGAGACGCTCGAGTCGGATTCGAGTCATTCGAATTGCGCTAATATGAAAAAGTACCCGGGTCCTCTATTGTCTTTGATTGTTGTGGCGGCAGTTGGGGCTGCTATTTTTGTGTATCCGAAATATGTCGGTCAGAGTTTTCGGCCGTGGCGTCTGGGCTGCGATTTGGCCGGCGGCAGCTATCTGGTCTATGAAGCTGATTTATCCAGCGTTTCCGCGAACGACCGAGATTCTATTTTGAACGGCCTGCGCGATGTCATCGAACGCCGCGTCAATCTTTTCGGCGTCAGCGAGCCCCAGGTGTTCATCGCTCAATCTGGCAATAAAGCCAATCTTATCGCCGAGCTTTGCGGCGTGGGAAACATTGCCGAGGCCATCCGCCAAATAGGCGAAACGCCACTCCTCGATTTCCGGGAAGTGGAGCAGAACGGCACCTCGACCATATTAGTTCTGACGAATCTCACCGGCCGCTATCTTGTGAACTCGCAGCTTGGTTTCAGCCAGAACACCACTAAGCCGGAGATTGACTTTACGCTCAACGACACCGGCGCCAAAATTTTTCAGCAGATGACCAGGAAAAATCTGAACAAGCCGCTCTGCGTTTTCATCGATAACGAGCCGATTATCCCGGACAATTTGTCCATCAGCTGTCCGTATGTTAATGAAGAGATTCCGAACGGCAAAGCGGTGATTACCGGGCAATTCGACGTCAATCTGGCCAAAAAAATAGTGGCCCGGCTCAACGCCGGCGCCCTGCCCGCGCCGATAAATCTCATCAGCCAGCAGACCATCAGCCCGACGCTCGGCACTGATTCTTTGAAAAAAGCGATTTTTGCCGGCCTCATCGGCACGCTTTTGGTGATGCTTTTTATGCTCGGCTATTACCGCTTTTTCGGCATTTTCGCGGCCTTAGCGTTGGTTATTTACATTGCTCTGACCCTCGGCATTTTCAAAATCATCCCGATTACTTTGAGCTTGTCCGGTTTGGCCGGTTTCATCTTGACCATCGGCATGGCCGTTGACGCCAATATCCTGATTTTCGAAAGAGTCAAAGAAGAAATCAAAAAAGGTCTTTCGTGGACCGCGGCCATTGAAGAGGGCTTCCGCCGGGCCTGGCCTTCAATCAGGGATTCCAATATTAGCACCATCATCACCGCTATCATTCTTTACGAATCTACTTCCAGCTTTGTCCAAGGGTTTGCTTTGACGCTTTTCATCGGCGTCTTGGTCAGCATGTTCAGCGCCATAACCACCACCCGGCTTTTCCTCCGCGTATTTGTGAAGAATCGAAGATAATAATCTCTAATTTCTAAACCCTAATCTCTACAATCGGCAGCTAGGCAATACAAGAATAAATAAATTCTTGTGGTTGCCGAGCGAACCGATTGATGAAGTGAAGCTTCATTAACAAATCCAAATGTCAAATGATTAAAATTCAAAAACTTTTTATAATTTTTTTGAGATTTGAATTTTTCCGCCGAAGGCGGATTCGCCTCTGGCGAAGAGATTATTTAGAGATTAGAAATTAGGATTTAGAAATTTATGAATATCATCGGCCACAAAAACATTTTCCTCGGTCTTTCCGCTGTTCTGGTCGGAGCGGCGATTGTCGTCATGCTTGTTTTCGGCTTGCGGCCGGGTATTGAATTCACGAGCGGCACGCTCTGGCAATTTTCCGCCCGAGGCGGACCCGCCTCAGGCGGGAAAATTTCCCAAGCGCCTTCGCTCAACGACCTCAACCGGCTTTTCAAAACGGATTTCGGCATTGCCGAGGCCACCATCACTTATAATTTGACCGACAACAGTTTTCTGGCGCGGCTGCCGATAATCAGCGAAGCCGACCACCAGAAATTCCTGCAGGTTTTGAAAGATAAATATCCTTCGTTCGAAGAGATAAACTTTTGGTCAATCGGGCCGTCGGTGAGCGGCGAATTGAAGAGAAGCGCTTTAACGGCCATCGTCCTTGTGCTCGTTGCTATTTCTCTTTACATCGCTTTTGCTTTCAGAAAGGTGTCTAAACCGGTCAGCTCATGGAAATACGGCCTAATTACTTTAATTACCCTTTTTCACGATGTCGCCATCCCGGCCGGACTGCTGGCCGTGCTCGGCCGTTACAGCGGCATAGAAATCGACAGCAATTTCGTGGTGGCCATTCTGGTGGTGATGGGTTTTTCGGTCCATGATACCATCGTGGTTTTCGACCGCATCAGGGAGAATCTTTCTTTGGACCGCGGTTCGACGCGACTCACCGCAGGCGGCAGCAGAACCGATTTCGGAACCCTGATTAATCGAAGCGTAAATCAGACAATAGCCCGCTCCATTAATACTTCTTTGACTCTGATTCTGGTCCTTTTGGCGATTTATTTCGCCGGTCCGACCTCTCTCCAATACTTTGTTTTGACATTGCTCGTCGGCGTGACCACCGGCATTTATTCCTCGATTTTCGTCGCCAGCCCCCTTCTTTTTTTGTGGAGATAATCACCGGACTGGAATTTGGGGAATGATGTTTTAAAATTTATGATAAGGGTAGGGGTCCCGTTAGAGGCAACTAAATTATGAAGAATTTTTTTACCGGACAATCATCTAAGGTCGCAGAAATAAAATCTAATTTACATATCACGGATGTGCTTTTTGACACATCCTGTCTCTAACGGGATGGAAGATTTTTCAGAAGAGGTATTTGAACATCGCAACGGGAATGGCAATAAGGAGGGCGGGCCGCAACCGGAGAAAGCGGAACAGCTGGAGCGGCCTGAATTAGTTTTGCTAAGAGAGAAGAGGAAAGAAATTATGGATAGGATTTACAGGATGAAGAGCGAATTAGAAAGAATGAAATCGAGTCGGGACAAGTCGGAACTTCCTGCGGCTATAGAAGAATTGAGCCGGGCTTTGGAGGACTTGGAAGATGTAGTTAGAGACGAGGAAGATTTATTGAAAGGAATGAATAATTGACGCCTCGCCCGGGAAGAATCCTTTTGCTGTACACTTCGCTTGACTATTTTGTATAACTAATTTATAATTTTATTAAGTCCGACTGGAGTCTTATGGCTATAGCTTTAGGGCATCGGTTACCACTAAAATGGCTTCAATTAACAAAATTCTCAGCCCGCTCTGGGTTTATCTTGATGACCGCCAGACAAATATTTTGGCCGGTCGTTTTGGCCTTGACCCTTATGACAGACCCCAGACCCTGGCGGCTTTGGGTAAAGAATACGGGATCACCAGAGAGCGAATCCGCCAGATTGAATCAAGCGGCCTCAAGATTTTGAAAGAGAAAGCTCTTTCCCATTCGTTGATATCCGAATTTGCGGAGCGGAGCCGAAAATACATCAGAGATAGCGGAGGCGTCTCAAGGGAAGAGGACCTTTTGGAACATCAGCGCGCTCTTATAAACGATTTAAACCATAACCATCTTGACTTTCTTCATGAGACGACAGCGGCCTCTCTTGTTTATCCCGAGGATAAAAATTTCTGGTTTTTTTACTACCTCGATAAAAATTCTTTGGAAAAAGCGATAAAATTCATTGAAGAATGGGTTGATTTCTTGCAGCCAAGAAAAGAAGAAATTTTGTCAGCAACTCCAAATTACCAAGAATATTTCCAGGCCTTTATCAGGAAGCGCCGGCTGGAGACAGCGGTAGCGGAAAGTTATTTAAGAATTTCCAAAAAATTCCATGTTAATTATTACGGCGATGTTGGTTTGACTGAATGGCCGGAAATCAAACCAATAGCGGTCCGGGAACACATTTATCTGGTGCTGAAAAAAGAGAAGAAACCACTTCATTTTCTTGGCCTCGCTCGACTCATAAATGAAAAAGGAGTCCAAAAGCGTGTTCTCGAAGCCACGGTTCACAATGAACTGATTAAAGACCCACGCTTCGTCTTAGTTGGCCGGGGAATGTACGGGTTGGCTGAACACGGTTATCAACCGGGAACGGCCCGGGAAGTTATCAAACGCATCCTGAAAGAAAACGGACCAATGCGGACAAGAGAAGTGATTGCTTCTGTCCAGAAAGAGCGCTTCTTCAAGCCCAATACGATACTGGTGAATCTCCAAAACAAAAATTTCTTTTTGCGCAAACCGGACGGGACCTACCAGATAAGAAGATAAAATTTCTAATTTCTAATTACTAATTTCTAATAAATTTCCAACGCCAGAATATCTAATGCCTAAAACTTTTGGTCATTGGTCATTGGGAAATCGGGATTTGATTAGAAATTAGATATTAGGATTTAGAATTAAGTTATTATGCCTTTCAACTTTATTGCCGATGTTCTTTTGAACTTTCTGTCTTTAAGTTGGTGGTTTTGGGCGTTTGTCATTCTTTTGCCCGCCGGCATTTCCACTTGGCTTTATTGGCGCCAGGAAATTTTCAAGAAAAAGCTCAATTGGGTGGTTTTGGAATTGAAAATGCCGCGGGAAATCAGAAAAAATCCGCGGGCCATGGAGCAGGTCTTTACTTCTTTTCACGCTTTAAGGAATGCGCCGGCCGACATTGCCGAAAAATGGTGGGACGGCGAAATAACCCGCTGGTATGCCTTGGAAATAGCCAGCTTCGGCGGCGAAACGCACTTTTATGTAAGAGGCTATAATCTTCAGAAAGGGCTTTTGGAAGCGGCTTTTCTTTCTTATTATCCGGAAATTGAAATTGTTGAAATTGATGATTATATCGAGAGATTACCGGCTAATATTAAAGAATTACATGAGCAGGGCTATGACTTATGGGGTTCGGAGATGAAACTGGACCGCGAAGAAGCTTACCCCATAAAAGTTTATTCGGAGTTTGAAGCCCCAGAAGAAGAAAAGCAATATGACCCCATGGCCGCTTTTCTGGAATTTATGGCGACGATTAAAAAAGAAGAGATTGTCTGCATTCAGTTTTTGATTGCTCCGAAAGCAAGGGAATGGCGCGATAAATGGGATGGATTGATTGAAGAGTTGAGATTTAAAAAAGCCGCGGCCGAAGCCGCCAAACCAAAAACCGCCACCTCATTTCACGGCGGACCGCTGCCGCAATTTGAAGTCGTAAAACCGGAACAGAACGCCGGGACGCAATTTTTCCGTTCTTTTATGAGAACTCCCGGGGAGACCGATGTCTTGAAAGCCGTGGAAAACAATTTGTCAAAACCGGCTTTTGATACTTTGATTCGCTTCATCTATCTTTCACCCAAATCCCTTTATTACGATTCGTTCCCTCGCCGGGCCATCACCGCTTGTTTCAATCAATTTGCCGCTCTGGATTTAAATTCTTTGAGTCGGAATGAAACAATGAGCACCCGCGTTCGATTCTGGAAATGGCCTCATCTCTTCCCGCGGCGGAGAAATGAATACCGCAAATCAAGAATTCTTTACAATTACCGCCGCCGGGAAATACCACCCAAAACATTTATGGGTCGGCTTTTGACTTCTCATCTTTTAAATTGGAATTTTACTTCCCGAAGTTTTGCCATGAATACCGAATGTCTGGCCACCATTTTCCATCCGCCGACCTATTTGGTGCTGACCGCGCCGCACATCCGCCGGGTCGAAAGCCGCAAAGCCGGTCCGCCGGCGGGCACGGCCGTTTTCGGCGGCGAAGAAGAAATAGAGAAATATAAATAAAAATCTCTAATCTCTAAATCCTAAACAAATTCAAAATTCTAATTTCAAATTCTAAAAACTTTTTAATTTTGGATTTTGGTCATTTGTTCGCCACCTGGCGGATTATTTAGAAATTAGGATTTCGGGTTTAGGATTTATTATTTTTATGGATTGGTTTTCTTCTCTTTACAATATTCTGAAAATAATTTTCATCCTCGCCGACTTAATTATTTTTGGTCTTTTGGTTTTTCTTTTCGTAAACAGTCGGGAATTCTATCCAAGATTCAAATTCTTCAAAGCCGAAGAAAGAATATTCACTCTCGGGAGCGTCGCCTTAAAGGAACGTTGGGAAGCCATTTTGAAAAGAGCCGCGGCTGGGTCGCCGGGGTCGATAAAACTGGCCGTTATCGAAGCTGATAATTTCGCCGACGACATTATGCGCCGTATGGGAATCAGAGGCCAGCACATGGCTGATAGAATAGAGCAATTATCTCCGGATGATTTCACTACTTTGGAACGGCTCTGGCGGGCCCATCGCCTCCGCAATCAACTTGTCCATGAACCGAATTTCCAAATTTCTTCTGAGGAAGCGGCCCGAGTCCTTGATGATTATGAAGCCTTCTTGAATGAAGTCGGAGCGATATAAATAATAAAAAATCCTAAATCCTAATATCTAATTTATCTAATTTCTAAATAATCCGCCAGATGGCGGACAAATGACCAAAATCCAAAATTATAAACATATTTTTTATTTTGATTTAGAACATTTGAGATTATTTAGAATTTAGGATTTAGAAATTAGGATTTTCTTAAGATATGGCTCCTCGGGAAGGAAGAATCCAAATCATAAAATATGCGCCGCCGCCGCCGGAACTGCCGGTGTACGGTCGGGTTAATCCGGCCGATGTTTCTTTTATCGGTCGGACAAATTATGTGGCGGCCCTCGAAGAAAAGAAATTTATTTTCGGCATCAAAAGAGGCGATCGGCGCCGGCATGTTTATATTGTCGGCAAAAGCGGAGTCGGTAAGTCCAAGCTTTTGGAACTTCTGGTTCGTCAGGATGTTGCTTACAGCCACGGTCTCTGTTTGATTGACCCTCACGGCGATACCATCAATAACATTCTCGATTTTATTCCCGAGGAAAGGATTGAGGATGTGGTTTTGATTGACCCGAGCGATGTCGAGCATCCGGTTTCTTTCAATCCGTTGGTCAATGTTGACCCGATGTTTAAACATCAACTGGCTCAGGGTTTGATTGAAGTGGTCGAAAGACAGTTCGGCGCCAACTGGACGCCTCGACTTGAGCATGTGTTTCGTTTTACGATTCTGGCGCTTCTTGATTATCCTCAGGCCACCATGCGGGGAATGATTTCTATATTGACCGACCGGAATTACCGCCAGAAAGTCATTGAACACATCGAAGACGATATGGTCCGCCGGTTTTGGGCCATTGAATTTGCCGATTGGTCGGAGAAATTCGATACCGACGCCATTATCCCGCTGGTCAATAAACTCGGCCAGTTTTTCTCCGACCCCCTTCTTCGGAACATCTTCGGTCAAAAAGAAAATAAAATCGAGTTGGAAAGATTTATAAATGAAAAAAAATTAATCCTGATAAATCTCTGCAAAGGGAGATTGGGCGAGGAGAATTCCAGCTTTTTCGGTTCGATGTTCATAACCAAAATAAAACAGGCCGGCATGGCCAGAGCTAATTTAGCCGAAGCCGAACGCGAGGATTTTTATCTTTATGTGGACGAGTTCCACAACTTGGTTACCGAAACTTTTGAAAATATGCTGACCGAGCTCCGCAAATACGGCATCTGTATGACCGTGGCTCATCAATACTTGGGGCAGCTTTTGCCGCGCGTTCAAGCCGCGGTGCTTGGCAACAGCGGCGCCATTATTGTTTTCCGGGTCGGCGGCGATGACGCCGTAAAGCTCAAACCGGAGATGGCGCCGGTGTTCGATATAAAAGATATGATTAATCTCGCCACTCAGGAGTTTTACATCAAGATGACCATTGACGGCGAGACCTACGACCCGTTTTCAGCCGAAACACTGAAGGTTCTGCCCGCCGCTCATCAGTCGTATCGGAGAAGAATAATCGAGCAGTCGCGGCAGAAATATACCATGACCGTGGCGGCGGCGAAAAGACTGATTGCCGAGGAAGAAGCCAGTATCATCCGGACGCTCCAAGAAAAAGCCATTATCGAAGGCAAAAAGAAAGAAAAAATCCCCGAAGAACCGGAACCGCTGATATAAATTCAAAAATCAAAAATCTCAGCCCAAGGCTGATCCGCCTTTGGCGGAAAAATCCAAAATGACAAGGCAAAATTGAAAAATTACCAAATGTTAAAGTCGGATTTTGGAATTAAACATTTTTGACATTTTTAATTGCCTGCCCGCTTCGCGTTGCGAAGCAAGGCGGGCGGGTCATTTTGCATTTTTACAACGTCGATTGGTGATGGCCGAAAAATTCCTTTAGCGACGACGGCGAAGCCGCCAGGTGCGTCAGAAAACCAAAAGCGGCGCCAAGAATAACTGAAAGAAGGACATCGTTATAAGTGCGGATAAAAATATAATGGAAGAACGCCGATAAGCTTATTGAAGTGAAGAGGAGATTCAGCCAGCCGCTTAAGGCCGGAGAAATAATTTTTTTGCCGCCAAGAGCTAGAATAAAAACAACCAGCGCGCTGGTCAGTGAAAGCCAGAGCTTGAACCCCTGGAAAATGTCATTTTGCGGAAAGCCTATTTTCAAAAAAATATTTACTTGATAGATTAGGAAAATGACGGAAAGCATCAGGCCGGCCCAGAAACCAGCTTGCAGGGCGGACTTTTGCCGTTTGATTTCTGTCCTTTTGTAAGCAAACGCCAAAAACCAAATCACGGTTATTAAAATAACCGGCACGAAAATCCAGATGATGAGGTCAAAGATTATTTTTAAGACATCAGCCATTGGTCTTCTGATTGGGGAACAGTAAAATAAATTATATCATAAACTCTTCAGGTGCGCCAAAGCGAGAATACGGCTCCTCAAGAAGTCAACCACTATTATCTATGAACGAATCTATCCGATTAGCCCGCCACATCAAGCCGGAGAAATACGAGCTGCTTCTGAAGCCGGACTTGGACAATTTTACTTTCGAAGGCGAAGAAACCATTTTGTTGAACATCGAAAAGTCAGTCAGAGTAATTACTCTCCACTCAAAAGACATTGAGATAGAAAGCGCCATTCTCCATTCAGCTGGCGAAGAAATTATTCCAAAAAAAATAATCTATAACAGCAGGAAAGAAACCGTTAGCTTTATTTTCCCTAAATCATTGAAAAAAGGGGAAGGCAGATTGAGATTGGTGTTTCGCGGCCTTTTAAACGACCAGATGGCGGGGTTTTACCGCAGCCGCTATTGGCACCAGGGAAAAGAAAAATTCATTGCTACCACCCAGTTCGAGGCCACTGATGCGAGACGCGCTTTCCCTTGTTTCGACGAACCGGCTCAAAAAGCAGTCTTCGAGATAAGTTTACTGATACCCGGCTGCACCACCGCCATTTCCAACACGGTTGAAACTGAAATAAAAGAATACCAATCAGGTTATAAAATCGTCCGCTTTGCGCCGACTCCCAAAATGTCAACTTATCTGGTGGCTTTCATTGTCGGCGATTTTGAATCTATTGAGAAGAAAACCAAAGAGGGGATAAAAGTCAGAGTGTTCACCACGCCGGGTAAGAAATATCAGGCCGAATTCGCTCTGGAGTGCGCGGCTAAGACCCTTTCTTTTTTCAGCGATTATTTCGGGATTCCTTATCCTTTGCCGGCTTTGGACTTGATTGCCATTCCGGATTTTGCGGCTGGAGCCATGGAGAATTGGGGAGCGGTCACTTATCGGGAATCCGCCCTGCTGGTTGACCCGGCCCATTCATCAACAATTAATAAACAATGGGTGGCCCTGGTCATCGCTCACGAGTTGGCTCATCAATGGTTCGGCAACCTGGTGACCATGGAATGGTGGACTCATCTCTGGCTTAACGAGGGCTTTGCTTCTTATGTTGAGTATCTGGCGATTGACCATTTGTTTCCTGAATGGGATATTTGGACGCAGTTTGTCTGGCGGGAACTGGGTCAGGCTTTGGAGCTGGATGCTTTGCAAAACACCCATCCCATCGAGGTCGAAGTTCATCATCCGAATGAAATCAGCGAGATTTTCGATGCGGTCAGCTATTCCAAGGGCGCGGCGGTGATAAAAATGCTGGCCAATTTATTGGGCGAAGAAAATTTCCGCCGAGGACTAAGGCATTATCTGAAAAAGCACGCCTATGCCAATGCCACGACTGACGATTTATGGCTGGCTTTGGAAGAGATTTCCCGCCAGCCGGTCAGGAAAATAATGAGGGCCTGGACTCAGAAAGCCGGCTATCCTTTGGTCAGCGTTAGGGAAAGCGGCGGCCGATTGTTGCTGAAACAAGAAAGATTTTATTCCAGTAGGGCCTATAAGACCAATAAGTCCTATAGGTCCTCTTGGCCGATTCCCGTTGAATTCATAACCGACAAAAGCGCCAAACCGAAAAAGTTCCTATTCGCCAAGAAGAGGAAAATTTTAATCGAACCGCGAATCAAATGGCTGAAATTCAACGCCGCTGAAAGCGGAGTTTACCGGACGGCCTACTCCGAGAATTTGCTTTCGGCGCTGACCAAGCCGATTGAAAAGAAAAGATTGGCTACGGTTGACCGCCTGGGGGTAATCCGAGACGCTTTTTCTTTGGCTGAAGCCGGCAAATTAGAGACGACCAAAGCTCTGGAGCTCAGCTTAGCTTATAAAAACGAAACTGATTACCCGGTTTGGACCGAGATGGCTTCGTCTTTGGAAACGCTCGATTCTTTGTTAAGCGGTGAGAAATTCTACGAAGATTATAAGGCCTTAGGCCGGGAGATTTTTTCAGGCATTGCTGAAAGAGTCGGCTGGCGCAAAACTCCCAAAGACAGTCATACTAAAATCTTATTGCGAACTTTGATTTTGCGGAACTACGGCCATTATGGCGATCCGGCCACTATCGGAAAAGCCGAAAAGTTGTTTGCGAGCGGGAAAAATATTGACCCTGATTTGCGAAGCGCGGTTTACAATCTGACAGCTGAAAACGGCTCGACCCACGAATACAAAATCCTCAAACGAAAATATGTCGAAGAAGTTCTTCAGGAAGAGAAAAACCGGCTGGGCCGAGCGCTGACTTGTTTTCAGGATAAAAACCTTCTTCGGGATTGCCTCGAGTTTTCTTTGAGCGAGAAAGTCCGGCCTCAGGATTTTCCTCAATTTATGGCTGGCTTGCTGGCCAATCCTCATAGCCGACCATTGGCTTGGGAATTCCTGAAGGCTAACTGGCGGAAAATCCTCAAGATTTATGGCGGCGGCGGGCACCTTCTGTCCAGAATAATCAGGCCTTTCAGCCATTTTAATGACGAGAAATGCGCTGAGGAAATAGAGCGATTCTTCGGAAAAAATCCCGCGCCAGCCGCCCAACGAACCATTCAGCAGGTTTTGGAAAAAATCCGCTCCAATGCCGCCTGGGCTAGAAGAGACGGCCGAAATATCGCTGAGTGGCTGAAGCGACAAAAGAATCATTAATAGTTTTGGGGTTTAGTCATTTTCCGCCACCCGGCGGATTATTTAGAAATTAGAGTTTAGAAATTAGGATTTTATCTTAAGTATGATTTCTAAGACGCCGCAATTTGATAAGGCCCTGGATAAATATTTTGCCAGTTTAGTTTTGGATGAAAAAGGCGGGCAGTGGCGCACCTGCCGGTTTTCCGGCGAGAAATTCTATGTCCGGCTCGAGGATATTCAATTCTACAAAAGAATCCGCGTGCCGCTGCCGACTTTGAGTCCGGCAGAGCGTTGCCGCAGACGCCTTGCGAACATGGACGTCCATTCACTTTTTAAAGTCCCCTCAGCTTATTCTGGAGAGTTAATAATTGCTGCCTATCCCCCGCAAACGCCTTTTAAAATATATGAACATCAAGTTTGGTTTTCGGACAAATGGGACCCGCTGGGATTTGGAAGAAACTGGGACGAGAGCAAAAATTTTATGAGCCAGTTCGAGAAGTTGCGCCGCGAAGTTCCCAGGTCCAATCTTATGACCGATACAACTAATATTAACAGCGACTACACCAATACCTCAACCAATCTGAAAAATTGTTATCTCACCTTCGACACCTTAAGCGGAGAAAATCTCTATTATTTTGAGTGTTGCGACGCCAGCAAAGATTGCGTGGACTGCGAATCGCTTTGGAATTGCGATACTTGTTATGCCTGCCAGAATTTATTCAACTCCTATCGCTGTTTTTTCTGTGAGCAATCGCGGGATTGTCTGGAAAGCTATTTTCTTTATGATTGTCGGAATTGCGAGCATTGTTTTATGTCCTCAAATTTAAGGAATAAGAAATACTACTTCCGCAATCAGCAACTTTCTAAGGAAGAATACGAGAAGAAATTAAAAGAGATTAATTTAGGAGATTACAACGTTCTTCAGCGATATATTAAGGAATTCAAAAAAATAAAAAGCGAGGCGCTTCATAAGCCGGACCGCAATTTCCGTTCGGTCAATTCGGTCGGCGATTACATCGAGAATTCCAAAGATTGTTACTGGTGCAATTATGTCACTGAGTGTCAAAACGTGAACTACACCATCGGTGTCTTAGGCTATAAAGATTCTTACGATGTGAGTGGCGGCGGGGGCGGGGAGTTGTGTTATGAATTAATGACTGTCAGCACGAGAGATAATTACAACGTTCATTTCTCGTTTCAAATGGATAACTGCCGCAACGCGGAATATTCCGAACTCTGTCGCAATTGCCACGATATTTTCGGGTGCATCGGCCTGAACAATAAATCATTTTGTATTTTGAATAAGCAATATGACGAGGATGAATACTGGAAATTAGTGGACAAAATAAAATCTACTATGCTTGGCAGTAGCGAATACGGCGAATTTTTCCCGCCTAAGCTTGTATCTGTCCCCTATAAAATTTCTTTGGCGGCTGGCTATCCAGGTTTCCGTGATTATGAAAACGCCGGTCGTTATGGTTATGACATATCCGAAATTCCTCTACAAGAAAGCGAAGTACAAAGTGAGATTATAAAATCAACAGAACTGCCGGCGGACATTAAAGATGCACCCGATGACATTTTGGGAAAAACGATTTTCGACGAAAAGAACAATAAGTATTTCAAGATGACCTCCTACGAACTTTCATTCTATCGCCGCTATAATCTGGCATTGCCGAGAGAACACCCTCTTGTCCGGTTGCAATACTTTCGGGAAATTTATGATTTGCGTCTGAAATTTTACGACCGAAAATGCCCAAGATGCGGAGTTGATATAAAATTAACTTTTAATCCTGACAAATATAAAAATGTTTATTGCGAAAGCTGTTACAATAACGAGGTGGCTTAAATATTATTATGTAGAGCTGTTCTAATTTTCTATTTTGTGTTATTATAAATTTAATTTCGAGTGTGCCTATTCGTTAAGGCTTTCGCATACTCCGATGACCGCTGACATCCAAAAAAACGTTGTTTATTTCGCCCGAACCGATTTCCGGAACACCAACCAGTTGTTCGGCATCAAACGGAACGACCGCCGGCAGCATATGTATGTCGTCGGCAAAACCGGCACCGGCAAGACCGCGCTTCTCAACAATATGATTGTTCAGGACATCGCTAACGGCGAAGGCGTCTGCGTCATCGACCCGCACGGCGAACTGGTTGAGGGGTTGCTCCAGAAAATTCCCGAGGAACGGGCCAAGGATGTGATTTATTTCAATCCGGCTGACCCGGATTTCCACATCGGTTTTAACATTCTTGAATTGCCAGACCCGAAATACAAACATCTGGTGGCTTCGGGTTTGATGGGCATTTTCACGAAAATCTGGGCCAATGTCTGGTCAGCCCGAATGGAATACATTCTGAACAATGCGGTGCTGGCGCTTTTGGAAAATCCCGGCTCGACCCTGCTCGGCATCAACCGGATTCTGGTTGACAAGGATTACCGGCAGAAAATTATTGCCAATGTCAAAGACCCGGTCATCAAGGCCTTTTGGGTGAACGAGTACGAGCAGTGGCGGGACCAGTTCCGCAACGAAGCCATTGCCCCGATTCAGAACAAAGTCGGCCAGTTCCTTTCCACGGCCATGATTCGAAACATTGTCGGCCAGGAGAAAAGCACGATTGACATTTTCGAGATAATGAATTCCAAAAAAATTCTTCTGGTCAACGTGTCCAAGGGAAGAATCGGCGAGGACAATTCTTCGCTTTTGGGCGCGATGCTGATTACCAAAATTCAGCTTTCGGCAATGGAACGGGTGAGAATTCCCGAAGACGAACGCGCTGATTTCTATCTTTATGTTGACGAGTTCCAGAATTTTGCCACGGACTCGTTCGCCGGCATTCTTTCCGAAGCGAGAAAATACCGGCTGAATCTCATTGTGGCCCACCAGTACATCGGTCAGCTCATCACCGACGTTTCCACCCGGGTTCGCGACGCGGTTTTCGGCAATGTCGGCACTATGGTGCTCTTCCGGATAGGCGCGGCTGACGCCGATTATCTCGAAAAAGAATTCGAGCCGGAATTCGTGATTCAGGATATGGTCAATCTGCCCAATTTCAGCGTCTATTTAAAGTTAATGGTCAACGGCATCACCTGCCGTCCTTTTTCGGCAAAAACCCTGCCGCCCTTCAAAGTCGCCGGCTCTCCGGAAATCGCCGGGCGCATCATTGAAACCTCGAGGAAAATCTATGCCCGACCCAGCGAAATGGTCGAAGAAGAAATCAACCGCTGGAGCGGGATGCTGGCTGAACCAACTACGGCCAGAATGTATCCGGCTGTTTGCTCAATCTGCGGGAAATCGACCAAGGTTCCGTTCGAACCCCAAAAGGGCCGGCCGGTTTATTGCGACGAATGCCTGGCCAAAATTCAAGCCGGTAAACTCCAGCCGGTTTCAGCTAAAAAAGCGGAAAAGAAACTGGCCGAGGAATTTGCTTATGATTTGGCTAATCTGGGTATTGAATTTGAATTTCGGAAGCCAGTTAAACGTCTTGAAGAAGTTTCGCCAGCTGCTCCGAAAGGCAAAGAAAGAATTTCCTTGGCTTCACTTTCGCAAACCGAACGCAAAAAGGTGAAGGGCGCCAGCGTGGCGGTCTTGATTATCACTCCCGAAGGAGTCCCTTTGATAAAAGACCCGAAGAAACCAACGCCCAATTACTGGAAACTGCCCGGCGGCCGAAGCAAAGGAGAAGAAACTGCCGAACAAGCAGCCATCAGAGAAATTGAAGAAGAAACCGGGATTTTGTTAAAGCCCGAGAACTTGAAGATGATTTATGAAAATGAGAAAGGCAACCATACGATAATGTTTTTTAAGGCCGAGCTTCCGGAACTGCCGCCACTCAAGAAAATCGGCGATGAAGGTGAAGAAATAAAAGTTTTTACAGCCGAAGAGATAACTTCGCTAGCCGACTTCTTCCCCAATCATCTGAATATCGTAAAAGATTATTTGGCTAAACCAAAAGAACATCCGGAAAAAGTGAACATCGAAGAACTCCGTCAGGCGATAAACGAATCGCTTAAAAAAATAGCCGGCGAGCAATAAATAAAAATAAAAAACTGAATGACTATTCGCATCATTCGCATTCATTCGCAGATTAGCATTATGTTCAAGCGGCTTAGCATAATGCGGATGATGCGAATTGTCTGCGGATGATACGGAATAGCTAAACAAAGAACTCAGATGCAGTTTGATATTATCACCATTTTCCCGAATATTTTCGATTCTTATTTTGATAAATCCATTTTGAAACGCGCTTTAAAAGGAAGGATTATTAAAGTCGCCGTTCATAATCTTCGCGATTTCTCGACCGATAAACACCGCAAAGTCGACGATAAACCCTATGGCGGCGGTGCCGGTATGGTGTTGATGGCTGAGCCAATACTGCGAACTGTATCACATATCACTTATCAAGTATCAAAGAAATTTAAAAAGCGGCGGAAAACTAAAATAATCATTTTTTCCGCAAAAGGGAAGCAATTTACGCAAAAAATGGCGTATGATTGGGCGAAAAAGTACGACCGCCTTATTTTAATAAGCGGCCGCTACGAAGGAATTGATGAGCGAGTTAAAAAGATACTGAAAGCAGAAGAAATTTCCATCGGGCCGTATGTTTTGACCGACGGCGATGTGGCGGCCATGATTATTATTTCAGCCGTCACCCGTCTCCTGCCCGGCGCCATCAAATGGGAATCGCTCCGAGAGGAATCATATTTCGGAGGGCTCGTTAAAAAGGAGAAAAGCGCTTCCAGCAGACAGGCGCTCGAATACCCTCATTATACGCGGCCGGAAGTCTTTGTTTACAAAGGCAAAAAATATCTGGTTCCCAAAGTGCTTTTAACCGGCAACCACAAAAAAATAGCCGAGTATAGGGAAAAACAAACGAAATATAAGAGATGAGAAATTAAAAATTAGGATTGTATTTTGTCCTAATCTCCCGTTTCTCAAGGCAATAGTCGTTCTCGTTTCTTGTTCTTTGTGTAATGGAAAACGATAAACCGGCAGCCAGCGACATACTATTTTACGGCGCAATCTCGTTTTTATTAGGGCTGGTTATCGCCGGTTTGGGGATAAGTTTATACTTAATTTTGTTGGCACCGCTCTTTTATTTTTTGAAGATAATTCGGCAGCGCTTCAATCCGAAAACTCTCATCTTAGTATTTTTTCTGTTTCTCTTCGGAATTTTTTATTACCGATTTTACAATACGGCGCTGGGGGACAGCCGGAATATCGTCTACAATAAAAAAATTCTTTTTTCCGGCATCGTCAGCAGCGAACCCTCGCTGGGAGAAAAATTCCAGAAATTGGAAATAGAACTTTTGCCGCCATTAAAAGGCGGGGTTTCGGTTTTCGCTTCGCTGTCGCCGGAAATAAATTACGGTGATGTCGTGAAGGGAGAGGGGATAATCGAACCGCCGGCTGACCAAACATCAGGGCCGATTTTGCTTTTCCCGAAAATCGAAACTTCCGCTGCTCATCGCGGTTTTTGGCTGAAAGAAAAATTGATTAAACTGAAAAAACTATTGGTTTCCAGGTTCAACAATTTTTTATCAACCGACAGCGCGGCTTTACTCAGCGGGTTGACCTTTGGTTGGCGGGGCGGATTTTCCAATGATTTAAAACAACAGATGTCTTTAAGCGGCACCACTCATTTGGTGGCCCTTTCCGGCTACAATATCACCATTTTAGTCATTGCTACAGCCGCTGTTTTCGGCAGATTTTTTTCGCGACGGCTCAAATTTCTTCTGACCGGCCTGATTATTTTTTTATTCGTGATGATGGTCGGCGCCGAAGCCTCAGTGCTCCGGGCCGCCTTAATGGGATTCCTTGCGCTTTTGGCCAAAGAAACCGGAAGGTTGCCCAGTTTCAGAAACGGCATTGCTCTGACCGCGGCTTTTATGGCTTTTTTTGAACCGGTCGTAATTCTCGACCTCGGTTTTATTCTGTCGTTTGCCAGCTTGCTCGGCATTGTCTATTTGGAGCCGGCTTTTAAAAAATTTTTCCGGCTTAAAGACGAATCAGCCACCGCCAATTTTCTTTCTTGGAAAGACAATGCTCTGACAACGCTTTCGGCCCAACTGGCCGTGGTGCCGATTTTAATCCAGAATTTCAACCAATTTTCTTTAACCGGCATTTTCGCCAACATTTTGATTCTGGAATTCGTGCCCCTGACGATGTTTTTGGGATTTTCGCTGGCCGCCGCTGCCTTGCTATTGAACCCCATCGCTTTTTTGTTCAGCCAGGTCGTTAATATTCTTCTTAAATACGAATTGTTGGTAATAAAATTATTTTCAAAACTCCAGTTGCCGCTAAAAATGAATTTCAGCTGGTTTCTTCTAATCATCTACTACAGCGGCTTGATTATTTTTATCCGCTATTACGGTTCGATAGGCCCACCACAAGATGGATAAGAAAAAATTTGATAATTTAATTATTATTTCATTTCTCTTACTGGCAGTTTTTGATGTTTTTTTATGGCAACGAATTATTTTTGGCAAGCCGGTTGGTCAGCCGCATTTCTATTTTCTCGATGTCGGTCAGGGCGATGCGGAATTGGCTATTCTGCCTGCCAATGTCAAAATATTGGTCGATGCCGGGCCGGACAAAAAAATACTCTCGGAGCTCGAAAAAATCCCTGCCTTAACCGACCGTTACATCGACATCGCTGTTATTTCCCACTCCCAACTCGACCATTTCAACGGCTTTAAATACCTCCTCGAAAACTATCGGGTTGGCGCTTTTATTTTTAACGGTCGCTCGGACTCAGCTGCTCTCGACGACTGGAAAACTCTTCTTCAAAAGATAAAGGAGAAAAACGTTCCTCTTCTGACTTTGGCCGGCGGAGATTCGATTAGTTATATCAACAGCCGCCTGGATTTTTTGCTGCCTGACAGCAATTTGCTTCAAAGCGCTGAATTAAACGACACCGGCCTGATTGGCTTGCTGAATGCCGGCGGCGCGAAAGTTCTGCTGACGGCCGATATTGATTCGGATATCGAACGAACGCTCATTAATGATTTCAATGTCAAAGCCGATATATTGAAAGTTCCCCATCACGGGTCGAAATATTCTTCGTCTGAAGAATTTTTGAAAGCGGTCCGGCCGGCGGTTGCCGTCATCGAGGTCGGCAGCCGCAATCCTTACGGGCACCCGACCAAAGAAGCGCTTGCCCGTTTAGCTTCTGTTTCAGCGAACATTTTCCGGACGGACTTGAGCGGCACTATAGAAGCAGCTGTTGATAATAATAAACTGAAAATTTTTACAGAAAAGTAATCTCAGTCTGCAAATGCATCCGAATAATTAATCTCTAAATCCTAATTTCTAATCTCTAAATAAATCCAAATGTTTAAAATCCAAAATGTTTTGAGATTTTGATTTTGAGATTGTTTAGAAATTAGGGTTTAGAAATTAGAAATTTTAGCCACGGCTTCACCGCTATGGTTTTTAAAAAGTAGCAAACTATAAGGGCTGCAGATATTTTTGCTATAATTAATAAGTATGACCCTTCTTATCAAAAACGTCCAGGTGCTCGGCTCTCCTTATAAACTGCCGCCGAAAATCGACATTTTCATCAGTGGTGAAAAAATTTCGGCTTTCGGCAATTTTCCCTCCCGAGGCGCTGATGAAATAATTGACGGCCAAGGAGCTTATTTAAGTCCTGGTTTCATTGATGTTAATACCGACTCCGACCATTGTCTGACAATTTTCAGCGACCCGGGGCAGGAGGATTTTTTGAAGCAAGGCGCAACGACCATCATCGGCGGTCACTGCGGCGCCTCTCTCGCCCCGCTTCTTTATGGGAGCTTGGAATCCATCCGCAAATGGGCCGACATAGATAAAATCAATGTCAATTGGCACACGATGAAAGAGTTTCTGAGTGTTTTGGAAAAACGGAGGTTGGCTGTTAATTTCGGGACTCTGATTGGCCATTCGACCATCCGTCGCGACCTTATCGGCGAATCATCAAGAAATCTCACTAAAAACGAATTAAAAATTTTTTCCAAAATACTGAAGCAGGCCTTGGCCGAAGGGGGCTTGGGTCTTTCCACCGGCTTGGGCTATGCCCATGGCCGGGAAACGTCGGAGTCGGAAATAAAATTTCTGGCTAAGCTTGTAAAAAATTATGGTGGCGTCTATGCCACTCATCTTCGGAAAAGCGGCTCCGAGCTGCTCGAATCGGCTGACGAGACGATAAAGCTTTCCAATGAGACATCGGTCAAAGTCCTGCTCAGCCATTTTCTGCCGCATTTCGGCGAAGAAAATCTTTATCAGCAGGCGCTGGAAAAATTCGACCGCTTGCCCGCCGATAGAGATTTCCATTTCGACCTTTATCTCGACGACGCCATTCTGATTCCGCTTCACACTTTTTTGCCTATTTGGGCGCAAAAAGATAACTGGGAAACCATGAATGCCTTATTGGAAGACGAGTGGCAAAGAACTAAAATCGAAAAAGATTTCCCGCCAATCCAGAGCGAAAATTTCATTGTCAGTCGGGCGCCGAGAAACGAATCTTTGGTCGGCCATTCTTTGGCGGAATTGAAAGAATTATACGGCTCAGAGGGCACAGCCGAGGCGCTTTCCCGATTGATGCGGAGCACCAAACTGCGGGCGGTAATTCATTATCGGAATATCAACCGGGAACTGGTCGAAGCCGCTCTTCGTCATTCTCGTTCGCTGGTCGCTTCCAACGCCGCCAGTTTCCCAGACAATCCGAAAGAAAGAATTTTCAAGCCAGAGCGCGCCTTCTCGACTTTCACAAAATTTCTGGAACTGATTCAACGTGAAAGCTTGATGCCTCTCGAAGAAGCCATCAAAAAAATTACTCTGGAACCAGCAAAGAAATTCAATCTTCGCGGCCGAGGCGAAATAAGAGAAGGAAATTTCGCTGACTTGGTTGTCTTCAGAAATAATAAAGCAAATCCCCATACCAAAAATTTTGGTGTGGAGATAAAATTCGTTGTGGTTAATGGCCGGGTGGCTGTCAAAGACGGCGTTCCTCAAAACATATTTAACGGGAAAATATTGAAACGCGCTTGAAACTACAATGACAACCAAATTAATAAAAAGAGGGCATCGGCCGGATTATTTTCTGGTCAGCATTATCTTCCTTTTAACCGTGGCCGGCCTGGTAATTTTGGCCAGCGCTTCTTCGGAAGTGGGGAAATCGAGATTTGGAGACAGCTATTACTATCTTAAACATCAGATTTTTTACGGGCTCTCATTCGGATTGCTAGGATTTTTAATCACTTCGGTGGTTTATTATCAAAATTATCGGAAGATTGCTTTTATTCTTTTATTGCTCAGCCTGGGATTATTGGCGCTGGTTTTCACCAAATTAGGCGTGGCGAGCGGCGGCGCCAACCGCTGGTTGAATTTCGGTTCTTTCGTGTTCCAGCCCGCGGAAATAGTCAAACTGACCTTCATTATTTATTTAGCTGCCTGGTTGGGCAATCCTAAAATGAATAGAAGCGAAGAATTTTCCACCGGCTTTCTACCATTCTTGATTGTTTCCGGCTTAATCGCCATGCTTCTGTTTCTTCAACCGGCCACCAGCACCGTCGTCATTCTTCTCGGCACGGGAATGATAATGTATTTTTCCAGCGGCGCAAAATTAAGACACATCTTTACAGTCGCTTTTATCGGTCTGGCGCTTCTGGGATTGATAATTTGGTTTACTCCTTACCGGCTCCAAAGAATCACCACTTTCTTAAAACCGGCAAATGATGCGACGGGAGCGAGTTACCAGATAAATCAGGCGCTAATTGCCATTGGCTCCGGCGGTTTATGGGGCCTGGGCTACGGCCGCTCGACGAGCAAAATCAGCTATCTGCCATCGGCTTTCGGCGATTCGATTTTCGCCGTGGCGGCCGAAGAACTCGGGTTCATTGGCGCGGGCGCGCTGATAATCATTTTCGCCCTGCTGGTTTTCCGGCTTTTCTGGTTGGCTAAAGATTTACGCGATAAATTTGGGCAATTAATTTTAGTCGGCTTCGGCTGCTTGCTGGCCTTTCAGTCCATCGTCAATATGGGCGCGCTTTCCGGACTTCTGCCTTTAACCGGAGTGCCGCTTCCTTTTATCAGTTACGGCGGTACGGCTTTGGCGATTTTCCTAACTTTAAGTGGCATAGCTGTAAATATTTCAAAATATACATAATTAAAATCCTAAATCCTAATCTCTAAATCTTAAACAAATCCAAATATCAAATCTCAAACCATTTTGAATTTTTAAATTTGAGATTGTTTAGAAATTAGGATTTAGAGATTAGAGATTTTAAATTATCCAAACTTATATTATTCTGAATAAATTAGATTTGGGATTCTATTATGAAACAGCAGCAGACAAGAATCGCTTTGACGGGCGGAGGGAGTGGGGGACACATTTATCCTTTGTTGGCCGTCGCTGAAGCATTACAAAAAAAAGCGGCGGAGAAGGCGACTTACATCGAGTTCAGATATTTCGGTCCGCCTGATAATTATAAATCTCTCCTTGAAAATTCCGGCCTGAAATTCAGCTCGGTGACTGCCGGCAAAATCAGAAGGTATTTCTCGCTTCTCAATCTTCTCGATGTCCCGAAATTTTTCATCGGACTGGCTCAGGCATTTTTTAAAATGTTCTGGTTTATGCCCGACGCTGTTTTTTCCAAAGGCGGCAGCGGCGCTTTTCCGGTAGTGCTGGCTGCCTGGTTCTACAGAATTCCGGTGATGCTTCACGAATCGGACGCCCAGCCCGGTCTCAATAATTTGCTTTCTGCGCCATTCGCGAAACGCATTGCCGTAAGCTTTGAACGGGCGCAAAATTATTTCAATTCCAAGAAAACTACGGTTGTTGGCACGCCAGTCAGAAGTTTTCTTTTAAAGGAACGACTGACAAAAGAACAGGCCAAAGAAGAACTCGGTTTTTTATCGGTTCAGCCGTTGGTGTTTGTTCTCGGCGGCTCGCAGGGCAGCCAGCGGATAAATAATTTGCTTCTGTTGATTTTGAAAGACCTGATGCCATTAACTCAAATTCTTCATCAAACCGGTGCGGCCAATATCGCCGAAGTCGAAAAACTTTCCCGGGCCGCGCTGCTGGAGGTTCCCCTTAAAATCGAACTCAAGAATCGTTATCAAGCAGTGGCCTATCTTGAAAATAATTTAAAAACCGTTCTTTCCGCCGCCGACTTGATAGTCGCCAGGGCCGGCAGTAATACGATTTTTGAAATTGCCGCTTTTGCTAAACCGGCGATTCTCATTCCGATACTGGAATCAGCTAATGACCATCAGCGCCTTAATGCCTACGAATTCGCCAAAACTGGAGCGGCTTTGGTAATCGAAGAAGTCAATCTTTTGCCGGGAATTTTTCTTGGTCAGATTAAAAAGCTTCTTGGAGATCAGGATATTTTAAATAAGATGAGCTTGGCTTCGGGAAAATTCTTCAAACCGCAAGCCGCGGAAACTATTACTGAAGAAATTCTGAAAATCAGTATCAAATAAAAATTATCTTGTTTTTCTTGTAAAGACCGGAGGGCTTTCACTCTGGTCGAGTTCCTGGTCGTCGTCGGCGATGTCCGCATCTACAACGGGTTTTATCAGTGGTCGAGATAACAGCTATTTATAACGCGACGAAATAATAATGTTATGCCCGGGCATAACACCTCTAATAGCTTCCAAAACCGAAACTGCCTTAACGCGCGGCAATTCGACCATTGCGATGCATCACCGCCCTACTATCTTTCTGTCCTCCTCGCCAAAGCAAGGTTCGATGTTAAAAATACTCCTGTCTGTCGGCAGAATCTCTGCTTTTCTAACGCCGCCTAGCAAGTTTTTATTGATTTTTCGGCTAAAAATGATAGATTTATTATATGATAACCGCCCCAAAAGCAGTGCGGGTGCGTTTGGCGCCAAGCCCTACCGGTCCTTTTCACTTAGGCAATGCCCGGACCGGTCTTTTTAACTGGCTATTTGCGAGACAACATAATGGTGTTTTTATTCTGCGCATCGAAGATACAGATAAAGAACGCTCTAAAAAAGAATACGAAGACGCGATTCTCGAAAGTTTAAAATGGCTGGGACTGAAATGGGACGAAGGCCCCGCCCCTCAAAGCTCAAAGCTCAAAGCTAAAAGCTATGTCGGTGATTACGGGCCGTATCGACAAAGCGAGCGATTGGACATTTACAGAAAGTATCTCGAAAAACTTCTTAAAGAAGAACGGGCTTATTATTGTTATTGCCCCAAAGAAAAATTAGAAGCTGAACGTCAGGCGCTTTTAGCCGAGGGACTGCCTCCCAAATACGGCGGCCATTGCCGGAACATTCAAAAGCCGGCGCCAGATGAAAAACCGCAATTAATCAGATTCAAAACGCCGGAAACAAAAATCGAATTCAAAGATTTAATCCGGGGTAAGGTTTCATTTGATGCGGCACTTTTCGGGGATTTGCCGATTGCCAGAATCGAGGAAACCGATAGGGCAGGGGAGATGGTTCGACAGGCCCACAAATATGAATTCATTCCACTTTATAATTTTGCGGCTGTTATCGATGATGAAGAAATGAAAATTAGCCACGTCATCAGGGGTGAAGACCACATTTCCAACACGCCCAAACAAATTCTTTTCCAAAAAGCCCTCGGTTTTGAAACGCCGGCCTATGCCCACATTCCCTTGATTCTTGCGCCTGACCGCAGCAAACTTTCTTCGCGCCAGGCGGCCACTTCTGTCCTGGCCTACCGGGATATGGGATATTTACCCGAAGCCATGGTCAATTTTATGGGACTGCTCGGCTGGCATTCCAAAGCTGAAAAAGAAATTTTTACTCTTGATGAACTTGTCAAGGAATTCGGTTTGGAACGCGTCCAGAAAGCCGGAGCAGTATTTAACATTGAAAAACTTAACTGGTTGAACAATCAACACATCAAGGAATTAAGCAGCGATGAACTCATCAAACGACTTAAACCATTTTTAAAAGAAAAGGGGATTGAGGCCTCAAAAGAATTTTTGAAAAAAGTCGTTGCCGCCGAACGGGAGCGCCTTAAAACATTAAAAGAGTTTCTCTCTCTAGCTGATTTCTTTTTTAAGTTGCCGGATTATGACGCCAATCTCCTGGTTTGGAAAAATGAACCGGTTGCCAAGATAAAAATAATCTTGGAGCAGGCACTCGATATTTTAAAAAATCTTAAAGTTGCTGATTTCAGAAAACAAAAACTTTCAGATTCATTAAGCGGGCTCATTAACGAACAGGGCCGGGGAGCGGTGCTCTGGCCCTTGCGGGTGGCTGTCTCGGGTAAAGCCGCTTCGCCCGACCCGCTTGTCATAATGGAAATTCTCGGTAAGAGCGAGACCAACAGCCGTCTTAGTTTAGCCGTCAGCAAAATAGAGTCGCTGATTGTTTAAATGAAATACAGAAGCGGATTAAGAATAATGAATTATGGAGAAATTATAAGCGAAGAAAAAATAAATCTATCATTCATAATCCCCATTTATAGAAATATGCCAGTTAGAAAAATAACCATAATTTGTTTAATCGGGACGTTAATATTCCCGACCTTTTTACTGAATCCGAAAATAGTAGCAGGAGAAATCGCTCAGAATAATTCTTCTTCCATTCCTCTAACGCGGGAAGACCTCCAAGCGAGAATCCAGCAAAAAACCCAGGAACTGGAAGCGGTTAATAAACAACTCGAGACAACCCAGAAAAACCTCGAAGATACTCAAAACCAGAGCCGCACCCTCCAAAAAGAACTTGCCTCGCTCCAGAATACCGTTAATCAGCTTGATTTGAGCATCCAAAGCGATAAATTATCGATTCAAAAATTAAACCTCGAGATTGATTCACTTAATTACGATTTAAAGGATACTCAGGTCTCCATTGATGATAAAAAAATAGCCATTAATAAACTGCTGGTCGAAATTCAGAAAAAAGATAGCGAAGAATCCAATCTTTTGGCGATATTCCTCAAAAATAACACCTTGGCTGACAGCGTATTAGAGACGCAATCGTTGGCGAATCTCCGCAGTCAGCTGGCTCTTGATATTAAAAACCTTTTCAATTTAAGTGAGACCTTAAATAATAAAATCCAGGAAAGAAATAATAAAAAATCGGAAATTCAGCTTCGTCAAAACAATCTGACTGCCCGCAAGGGGATCGTCAATGAACAGAAAGAAATCCGCAAAGTAATTCTCGCTCAAACAAAAAACCAGGAAGGCATTTACCAGCAACAATTGGAAGAATTAAAAAAGCAGCAGGATGAGATAGCCGACGAGATAAGCCAAATCGAAAACCAACTCCGCGCCTCATTCAATGTGAGCTTGTTGCCGGTAAAACGGCCGGGTGTTCTTGCCTGGCCCTTGCAGGGGGCCATCAGAATTACCCAGCATTACGGCGAGAAATCGTACCTTTATCGCTATAAACCGCATAATGGTCTTGATTTGGGGGCCAGCATCGGTACGCCAGTTTTCGCCGCCGATGATGGAGTAATAATGGCCGTTGATAACAACGACCGCAGCCGTTGGCAGAAATATCAATATGGCAAATATATACTTATCAAGCACAATAACGGTCTGGCCACTCTCTATGCTCATCTCTCCGAACAATTTGTTGCTGTTGGAATGGATGTGAAAAGAGGGAATTTAATCGGTTATAGCGGCAAGACCGGCTACGCCACCGGCCCCCATCTTCATTTTGGCGTCTACTGGGCTCCGAGTATTATAATGAAGTCAATCCCGCCAGCTGCCGGTCTGGTACCAGTCGGTGTAACTATTAATCCTGAGGATTACCTTTAATAAAGTGAAAGCTCTAATAAAATTTTTAGCAGTCATTTTCTTATTTTTGATGATTTTTGACAAATCGAACGCCAGTATTTCTTTTGGGCAGGATAATGCCAATCTTCCTTCTCCAATAACTGATTTTATGAAATTCCTCAATCAGTTTAATCAGTTTCAACTTCCAGAAATCAATCTTCCTCAAAATACTGAAAAAATTACCCGGAATATCTCCAATCTGTCTTTCAGACAATACGAAGGCGAATTCAGCAACTGGCTCCAAAGTTTGATGGATAATATTTTCTTTAGACAGATTTACTCGTTCATCATAGGGATAATTAAATTTATCGGCAATATAATTGTCTGGATTTTGGAAATACTTATAAATCTTATAAAAAGCGGGCTATCGTATATTCGTTGAATACTGCTGTGGATAAGTTTGTTGAGTTATTGTGCGACAATGATATAATCTATATATAAATGGAGAAATTACCAGGAGATTACATCGCTGGTTTTGTTGATGGTGAAGGATGTTTTGCTTTAACGTTGCGCCGTGATGTACGACATGAGCGAGGGAAGCGCACAGGCGTCAAGCCAGTATATTTTTATTGGAAATCGCAATTCGTCATTGTGCTACGCAACGACGATAGGCAGCTTTTAGAAAAAATTAAACAGACATTAGGTTGCGGATCGATTACGCTGACTTATAATAATGTAAGATACGAAGTGACTAATTTAGATGATTTAAAACATAAAATAATCCCGTTCTTTGAAAAATATAATTTATACGGTAAAAAAATGAATGATTTTCTTTTATGGCGGAAGGCGATAGATATTTTATATAAATACAAACTAAAGCGAGGTCGTGTGAATAGCAAACGCGGGATTGGTTTTTATAGTATTCAGTGGGATACAAAGGACATTCAAGAATTGGAAGATATTCATCAAAAAATGTTAGCTTATAAAAGTCATAAATCTCGAATGAAAAAGTGGATTTATAAAGCAAAATTTGTTGGCAGAGGAGAACAATATTAGATTAGGATAGTTTGGTAGAGAATATTTAATTTAGTCCTGTTACAAAATGTAGGTTTTACGACATATGTTGACTAACACGCGAGATGCCCCTTTGCCTTTCTCCCAAATAGCGCCTAAAACCGTCCATTTCATCGGTATTGGCGGCATCGGAATGAGCGGCCTTAGCCAGTGGTTTTTAACGCAAAATTGGGCTGTTTCTGGCTCGGAATTGGCATCTTCGAGAATCACCCATTTGCTGCAAAAACTCGGCGTAAAAGTCAAAATTGGCCATAAAAAAGCCAATATTCCGAAGAACTGCGGTTTAGTGGTCTATACCCAGGCCATAAAGCCGGCCAATCCCGAGTTAAAAGAAGCCAGGTACCGTCAAATCAAAACCCTTTCCTATCCCCAGGCCGTCGCTGAGTTGACGCGTCTTTATAAAACAATTGCTGTCAGCGGCATGCACGGCAAAAGCACTACCACGGCCTTGACTGCTCTCATTCTGGCAAAAGCCGGCTTCAACCCCACCGTTATCATCGGCACGAATCTCAAAGAATTCGGCGGGAAAAATTTTCGGAGCGGGCTTGCCCCGAGTAAGGCTGAAGGAGAAAGTTCTTATTTTGTTCTCGAGACCGATGAATACCGGAATGCTTTTTTGAACTACTTCCCTACTTTCATTGTCGCGACCAACATTGATAAAGAGCATCTGGATTTTTTCAAGAATTTAGTGAATATAAAAACCTCTTTTCTTAATTTTTTTTCCCGCGTCCGGGATAACGGCACGCTTGTTCTAAACAAAGACAGCGAAATTCTCTTCTCGCTCAAACCGGCTGTTGAAAAAATCGCCAAAAGAAAAAAATTGAAAATAATTTGGTATTCGCTGAAAAATAAAGAAAGTAAAAAAATCAAAAAAATTATCAACATTTCTGGCGTCCATAATATTTCCAATGCTTTGGCTGCCCTTCAGATTTCAAAAGTATTAAAAATTCCGGAGAGAACAGCGCTGAAAGTTATCGCCGCTTATCGCGGTTCTTGGCGGAGAATGGAATATCGCGGTACATATCACATATCACATATCACATATCACATATACGACGATTATGCTCATCATCCGACTGAAATTAAAGTTACCCTTTCGGCTTTTCGCGAAAAATTTCCGAATAAAAAAATAATCTGCGTATTCCAGCCCCATCAAGCTGAAAGATTAAAAGCGCTTTTCAGGGAATTCCAATCCGCTTTTGATGAAGCTGGCATTACCTTGATTCTGCCGATTTTTCAGGTGCCAGGCCGGGACAAAATTTACTCTGATTTTACCTCGGAAAAATTAGTTCAAGCCATCCAAAAAAAAGAACCAAAAAAACTCGTTTTTTACCTGAAAAATCCGCGAAATCTCAAAAAAGCGCTGAAGACGCTTATAATAGCCGAAAATAAAAGTTTATTAAATAATTCGCATCATTCCCGCTATTGGCGAGACTCGCCTTCGGCGGCGCATCCATTCGTAGATTCGCATTATATCTTGGTGATGATGGGCGCCGGCGACATTTACCGATTAACGGATTCTTTGGTAAAATAGAATCCGTTAATTAAATCTCTAATTTCTAAATCCTAATTTCTAAACAATCTCCAATGCTCAAAATCCAAAATTCAAAACCGTTTTTGAGATTTGAAATTAGAATTTTGAAATTGTTAATGAAACTTCGTTTCCTCAATTGGTTCGCTCGGCCAAAACGAAAATGAGATTATTTTATTCATTTTCACTTTGTTCCTCGCTGCCAATTGAAGGATTTAGAGATTAGGATTTAGGATTTTCAATTTTATTATGTGGGAATTTTTCAAGGATGCGGAAAGTTTCAAATCGGCTAATGGCTATATAATCGACGATATTTGGTATCCGCGGGTCACCAAAATCGTTTCCATCAAAGCCAAGCCGGCGCTTTATCGTTTTTACGGCGAAGCGGAAAATTTCCAGGCCGGCCAGCAAATCAGCCAGCAGTCCGCCACCGAGGGTTCGCTTGTTCATGAAACAGTCGAGGCGATTCTTTTGGGACAAAAACCAGAGATTGACGCCTCGATTGCGCCAGCCATCAATGCTTTCCGGAAATTTCTGGAGCAAAAAAGCGTCCAGACCATGCCGGAATATGTGGAGCGCCGGATTTTTAGTCCTGACCATCGTTATGCCGGCACGGTTGACGCTCTGGCTCTGATTGACGGCAAATTCGGGGTTCTGGACATCAAAACCTCGCAGGCGATTTACCGCGATTACAATCTCCAGACCGCGGCTTATATGGAGGCGCTAAAATCCGGCTCCGGCGCCGCCGGAGCCGGACAGTTCCACAATCTTCAGACAAGATGGATTTTAAAAATTGATCAGATTCAGGTTTGTCTAAAATGCGGGGCAGTTCGCCGGCAAAAAGGCGGCCGGGAGAAAATAAGTTTCTGGCGCAGTCGCTCCTTGAACGGCAACAATAATGGCCCATCTTATAGTCGCGAACAAATGCAAAACTGCCAACACGAATGGTCGGAAATCCAGGGCGACATCGAATTTCAAGAATTCCCCTATTGGCAGAATGACTTTGAGGCGTTTTTGGGAGCCAAAAAATTATGGGAGTGGGAGAATGAATTTTGGTTGAAGAAAATCGGGTATATTTAATGTACGACTCAAGCAAACCTTACAAAAGTAAAATCCGCGAACTCATCAAAAAGACCTGGGAAACGCCGTATGTTTCCGTAAGAAGAGAAATCTATCCGATTGTCGAAAAGAAATTTAGTTATCCAGAAATTGACCATACCGATGGCATTGGCACCAAAGGTATTTATCACTGGCAGCAACGAACTTTCAAAAATGCAGCACTTGATGCGCTGGCGATGAATCTTAATGATTTACTACTGGTGCGCGCCACGCCGTACAAAGTCCAAAATCACATTATTATTCCGGAAGATGATGAAGAAGCGATTTTAGAAATCATTGAAACGCTTGCGAGGGAATGCCGGCAGCGGAATATCGCGATAACCGGTGGCGAAACCTCGATCCAAAACAATTTGGATGGTCTTGATATAAGCATCACAGCTTCGGGCTTTATCAAAAATTACAAACCGAACAAATTCGAAATTGGCGATGTCCTGATTGGTTTTAGAAGCAATGGCCTCCACTCAAATGGCTTCACCAAAGTCCGCGAAGTTCTCGGCGATGATTATAGGCCCGAATATGTCTCCCCTACTCTGATTTATTTTGATACTATTTCTGGATTCAACGAAAAATTTGAAATTCACGGCCTGATGCACATCACCGGCGGCGCTTACACGAAATTGAAAGACCTGCTCAACGATGCCGACGCGATAATAGAAAGAAAACATCGGCTGCAACCTCAACTGATTTTCAATGAATTGTATAAAAAGGGCTTATCTGATGAGGAAATGTACTCAACTTTCAACTGCGGCATTGGCTTTATTATTTCTGTCGCCTCAAACAATGCCGAACAGATTGTTTCGCAGAATAATGATGAAGCAGATATAATTGGAGAAGTTGTCCCCGGCAACGGGAAAATAAGAATTGAATCTTCATTTAGCGGAAAGCAAATAGAGTTTTAATAAGGCCCCGAATTTTAGGCCGGGAGCGAAAAAAATTTTGACCCTTGCTCAAGGGGCATACCGCTATATTATAGAGTAGCATAAAGTAGCGATTTATAAAATAGTTGCCCAATTGACAATCAATCTGCTCCAACTTTTAATTAAATCGTGTCTAATTTTCTCCAAAGTATAGTGCAGAAGAGCGCGGCGGTTATCGCCGCCTCTATTGCGGCAGTAGTCGGCGTCGTCACCCAGCCGAACACCGTCGTGGTCAATCCCCCGCCGCCAATTCTGGTCTTACCGGCGCCCACTTCAACGGCGTCGCTAATCGAATCAACCGCGACATCCTCTGCCACATCATCGACGAATACAATTATTGTAAATAAACCAGCGACCTCAACAACAAAAACTACTCCCCTACCTTCAGCGAACCCTCCAAAAACTATAAAATCTCAACCTACTTCTCCGGCGCTGAAGATTTTCACTGCTCAGCAGATTTTGGACAGGACCTCCTTTTCTTTGGGCCAGCAGCTTGACGGCAAATATCGGCTTTTATTCCGCACGGACATCGGCAGTAGTTCCGGCTTTGATTGGAATTTATCCGATGCAATTATCGGTGGCACGACATCAGTTCCCAAAATGAATACTTCTTTTTCCTGCGACCCTCAATGGAATCCCCCATCAGCAGATTCGGAGGATCAAAGTCCGACTTTCAGTATTGATACTTCCTACACCTGCATTGTGTCGCTTACTGACGCGCCTGGACGAGCAACAAGCAGGCAATTCACCTTCCGGACCGGCAAAGGACGTTTGCTGATTAAGTCCTCGAATTTGGACACAACTCTAAAGGGCGGCAACAATATGAACGGCTTTGTGTTTGACAACCAAAGCGACGAGGTTTTAACCGTAAATGAGTTATTTTTCGATGTGTCTTTCGCGGCAATTAGTCCGCTTAATCCCTTATCCTCTCTTGTTCTCCGTTTTGTGAATCCTGAAAATGAATCTTTATTTGTGGATTTTCCGGTTCAGGATTTGGCAGCCGACCCTGTCAGAGCTGATTTTAAAACCGGCAGTAATATGAAAGTGCCGCTTTTATTTTCCATAAAACCTCACAGTCAGCGCCTGCTGGCGGTTGATGTTTTAAATGTCAAGCAGCTGATGACAGCCGGTATTAATCCTGAATTTGATGTGACTTTACGGCAAATAAACACTGACCATCCAGAGGTGAAAACAATGCTTTTCTCGCCGGCTATTTCCTGGACCTGCTTTCCCTACGATTCCTCCCGTTCTCAAGGGCCTCCTAATGAGCAAAATTGTCAATAGAAAATTATATTGAATTCTCCGAAAGATAATCTCGGATGGATTGTCTCTGATTCCCCCGGCACTTTGGACAATATCTAAGCATAATAAGATTATTTAGAGTTTTTTTCAATTATTATCGGAGCGTGATTGAGTTCCCGATTAGAAAGATAGCCGAGAGCGAAGCTAATCGAGGCCACTAGAAAAATAATTATGGCAAAAATTAATTCTTTTTTGTGAAAAACTAGCCAATCGCGGATTCGAATCATTAAATTGTTCATAGATTAAATAAATGATTAAAATTATCCGCCCAAACCAATTCTCTGCGCTTTACTATTATTATATCACATATGTTATATAGTAATAGTAACTACGAGTTAAATTGCTAAGTTGATTGTTAATTATGAATGAAAAAGTTTTTTGCATTCCTCGCGCCTAAAGTTTCCGATGACCGCAATTTTTTCCGTTGACTGGCGGACGACTTCTCTGCAAGGGATGTCGATTGTCCGCCATTGATATTCGTCATTGCCTTTCTTCTGGCGGTGCTCGCGCATATCGGCAATTTGGCTGCCGTACACTACCCCTTTAATTTTTGCCCAGACCGCCAGCGAAGCGCACATCGGGCAGGGTTCGTGAGTCGTATATAAAATGCAATCAGGAATGTGTCTTTTGCCGAGACGCCGGCTGGCCTGAAGAATCGCCAGGGTTTCCGCATGGGCAATCGGGCTTTCATCTCTCTTGCTTCGGGAGCCGGCTTGCGAAATTATTTTCCCATTTCTCACGACTACTGCGCCAATTGCATAATCGCCCTGTTTCCGGGCGATTTTCGCCTGCCGGATAGCCGCTTCCATAAACTTTTTATTCGGTTTCATAAAATTTTGATATAATCCGAATCTACCTGCCCGCCATTGCCTTCTAAGGGAATTTGGGAATGACGGGAGAAAAATTTAATCTATTTTGAAACTATTGTTGAACTTCACTAACAGGCTTTGGCAGGCGGGCGAATGCCTCCGCCGCCAAAGGCGAGCCTCGCCAAGGGCGGGAATGCTCCGAATGAATTATTCGGATAATTCGGATGCAATTTGAATTGTTCGGATTGCTTCTCAAAATCTCAGGTATTTTTCCCATTTCTCGTAAAGCGCTTTGGTGGCGCGGAGGTCTTTAACATTGTAACGGGCAATATCCAGAAATTTTTTCTCGCTGAAAAGTCGGCCGACATCGTCGCCGGTGATGCCACCGGATTTCGGGCTTTCGATTCCGAAAACGCGGCTCCAGAGATGCAGTCCGCCTTTCCGGCGGAGCGCGCCATAAAAGGTCAATTGGTCCTGCAAGTCAATATGCACGGCCTCGTAGTTTTGCTGATAAAGGTAGCGGCCCCTCATTAAATCTTTGGTCGGCCGGATATTATGGACCGCTGACCGAATCATCAAGAAAGGAATGTCAAAACCGCGGCCGTTGAAAGTAATGAATTGATTATATTGTTTTACGCCATCCCAGAATTTTTCCAGCATCTCTTTTTCGGAGAACTGCTTGAAAGTTATGTTGTTCTCTTTGGAATCCGCTATTCTCTCGCCGGGCGCCTGAAAATAAACAACGCCTTCATCTTTGTCCGCATCCAGAACGCCGATGACTATGATTTCGCCGGTCAACGGCGAAAACCCCAGTCGATTTTTCAATTCGTCAAGCGCTTCTTCGTATTCAATCTCACTTTCTGATTCCTTTTTTATCCAGCGCGTCAATTCCTCCTGAGTTGTTTTATCAAGCGCCTTAAAGTCCTCTCCGACTGTTTCGATATCAATGATAAGTTTACGGGAAGTTGACATATAAGCCGATTATATACTATAATCGACAAATACCAAACTCTAATTTCTAATCTCTAAACTATTTCGGATTTTGATATTTGGATTTGTTTAGGATTTAGATATTAGGATTTAGAAATTTTATTTCGCCCATAATGGAATGTGCCTATTCGGCACCCGCGGGTCGCACTGAAAATCCA
>CAZDFQ010000001.1:0-40527 GCA_964505005.1 uncultured Candidatus Saccharibacteria bacterium | reverse complement strand
TTCGCCCATAATGGAATGTGCCTATTCGGCACCCGCGGGTCGCACTGAAAATCCAAATTGTAGACACCGATTCAATCAATATAATGGAGTGCGGCGACGGCAAAATTAGAGCGGGATGCTCATTTTCTCAACTGCTCGCTTGCACTCGCAGGCAAAAATGGCTCATACCAAATCAGGAGGTTCAACTAAATTAGGGAGAGATTCAGCTGCCAAGCGATTGGGAGTGAAAATCCAGGATGGCCAGCCGGTTATCGCCGGTCAGATTATCATTCGTCAACGCGGCACAAAATATCTGCCGGGAGCCAATGTCTATCAGGGCGCTGATGATACCCTTTATGCAGCAAAAAGCGGACAAATAAAATTTTCCGTAAAAACCAAAACCAAATTCGATGGTTCTCGCAAGAAAGCTACGGTTGTCTACGTAGAATCACTTTGAGATTTGCTTTAATCCCTTTTTTCAAATTTACTTCTATCTGATGCTCCCCTAATTCTTTGAGCGGGCGCTCTAATTTTATTTCTATTCTTTCCCGGCCGAGCCAGCCGGCGTCGCGCAGGGCCTTAAGAATTATCTCTTTGGTTACCGAGCCGAAGACCCCGCCTCTTTCGTCGGTCTTCAAGGAGAATTCAAGATAGCGTTCTTTCAGAATCCTTTTTATTCCTTCCAGTTTTTTCTTTAATTCCTCTTCTTCTTTTACCAGACGCACTTTTTCTTGTTCCAGACGTTTGAGGGCTGCCGGCGTGACTGCTTCGGCCAATTTATTGGGAAATAAAAAATTTCTGGCATAACCGTCAGCGACTTCTTTGGCATCTCCTTTCTTGCCAAGGTTTCTTAGGTCTTCGAGAAGGATAATCTTCATAAATTATTAGCCATTAGCGACTAGGGTATAGGGTAAATTTTTACCCTAATGGCTATTGGCTATACCCTATTGGCTAATTTCTGCTTTCAAAACTTCGATTGCCTTATCCAATTGCGGGTCGCGTTTATTCTGAACATCCTCGTCGGTCAGCTTGACTTCTATGTCCGGAGCCAGACCGCCGTTTTCCAGAATTTTGCCGTTTGGCAAAACCCAATGAGCGACCGTGAGTTTAATTTCAGAGCCGTTGCGGAGCGGCAAAAGCTGCTGGACAGTTCCCTTGCCGAAACTTTTCTCGCCGATTAATTTTACGCCCCGTTCGTCGCGCAGGGCACCGGCCAAGATTTCCGAAGCCGAAGCCGAACCGGCGTTGATTAAAACGACCACCGGCATTTTCTCGAGAGCGGCATTGCCGTTGGCCCGGAATTCCTGCGAAGCATTATTCCGCGATTCCTCTTTTACGACTAAAGCGCCTCGCGGCAAAAACCAACCGGCTAAATCAACGGCCACATCAAGATAGCCGCCCGGGTCGTTTCTCAAATCGAGAATCATCCCTTTCGTCCCCTCATTCAGCGCCTTGGCAACGGCCTCGTAAAAAAGATATTCGGCATTAGCGTTGAAACTATAAAGCTGAATATAAGCGATATTGCCGTCTTTCATCGCAAAGTCGAGCGTCGGCACTATGATGTTGGCGCGGATAATTTTAAAATCTTTCGGCTTCTCCCAATCGTTTCTTAAAATCGTAAGGGTTACTTCGGTGCCGGCCGGTCCGCGAATCAATCTGACCGCCTCGTCAACCATTAATCCCTCAGTAGAGCTGGAATTTATCTGAAGAATTTTATCTCCGGCTTTGAGACCAGTTCTCTCTGCCGGCGTGTCTTTAAGAGGCGAAACGATTACCAGTTGATTCTTTTTTATGCCGATTTCCGCACCGATACCTCCGAAATTGCCTTGGACATCTTCTTGGAATTTTTTGTTGTCCTGCGGCGACAAAAAAACCGAGTAGGGGTCTCCCAATGAATTAACCAGACCGCTGATGACGCCGTAAACCTTATCCTGAGTGTTTACTTTATCGGCATTAAGGTAGTTCTCATTGATTGTTTCCCAGGCCTGCCAAAAAGTGCCGAAATCAACGCCGGCCGGCTGACTGGAAGTCGCATTAGTCAAATCTTTCAAAACAATCGTTCGGGGGAATTTCTCGCCGGCTCTGAATCCTAACAAAAATCCACTGCCCAAAAAAATGGCAACGGCTAAGAAAATCGAAACACCGATAATGATTTTTTTCTTCATTTTTATTTAACGCAACTCGAATGACTCGAACACATCCGAATCACCGAATAAATTACAAATTTCTTACGAAAATGCGAATTCAGATATTCGTACTAATTTGTAATTTAGTTATTTATTGTAGCCGTTCAGAAAAACAAGCGTATCTCGAAAATAGTTCAATAATTTTATACCCAAACAGACAAATTTGCAAATCAACTAATAACTATTTTCATTATTTTTCTTATTCTCTTCGTCTACCACGAAAAATTGTGGCTTGAAATTTTATTCCGTTTGAAGAACGACTGGTCATCCGGAAAATGGAAACTCCGCCAATTTTTCGTATTCGGCACCGCTGCGCTTAAGATGCGACTCCGTCAAATCCAAGCTTGGGCCTTCAAATCGTCGAATGATTCCTCTTTCTATTGCCGGCAAGCTGCTTCGAGCAACAGTCGGGAATCTGGCCAAGGTGAGATGGGCGTTAAAAAGACGATTTTCCATTCTGAGGTTTATTCCTATTTCAATCAGTTTTTTCTCCAAAAAATTTTTGATTTGCGACAATCTTTGAGATGTTTCTCTATCGGTTGTCAACCAAATCATTCTTGCCCGCCCAAGTTTTTTATCAAAAAATTTAGGCGGGCGAGGTCGTTCTTCTTCCGGTCCGTAAACTATTTTTTCTAAAACGATTGGCGGCGCTTTAAAATTCTGCGTTGTTTCTTTAAGAACAGCTGAAATCTTGGCAATATCATTTTCATCCTGATATCCCAAAAATGAAATTGTGAAATGCCAGTTACCCGACTCGATAAACCTGACACTGCCGGTCATTTTACTTTTGATTTCTTCCATCGTCTCCTTAACGAAAGAAACAATTTCAGCCGGCAAATTAATAGCCACAAAGATTCTTCTTCTCATTGAATTAAGGAGTTAATCTAACTAACCATAAAATTATGACATATACTCTGCGTCATTTCCAAAAATGATTTAGCAGGCAAATTGGAAATTTTGGCCGACTTCTAATAGAATAAAATAATGCCTTCCTTGGATGGCGGATACCTTCAAAAACTGAAAAAACGCTCCCGCGAATCACATATCTACCGAAAATACCAGCTTATCGGCCTCGAGCTCGCCGAACTTCTGAATGACCCGGCGCACAAATCGCTTTACATCAAACTTGCCAAGGAAACAGCGGCCGAAAAGCTTTTGCAATTAGCGAAAGAAATCAGTCAAAAAAAACACATCAAAAACAAGGGCGCCTACTTTATGAAAGTGTTCCAGGCGTCGAAAAATCGAATCCTCAGCAAATCATCGGCAAAAAATGGAAAACAAAATTCTAAAAATTGAAAATAAAAAAGACGCCAGCTTCCTCAGAAAACGAACCATTGATTTTGATTTCCGAAAATTAAGCCGCCGGGAAATAAACGAACTGATTGCCAAAATGAGAAAGACGATGAAGCAGGCGCGCGGCATTGGCTTGGCAGCCAATCAAATCGGTTTGGATACGCGCATTTTTG
The DNA here is from genome assembly GCA_964505005.1 of uncultured Candidatus Saccharibacteria bacterium. Classification (GTDB taxonomy): domain Bacteria; phylum Patescibacteriota; class Minisyncoccia; order UBA6257; family 2-01-FULL-56-20; genus JACQKU01. The sequence goes on along the minus strand of CAZDFQ010000001.1, from coordinate 36,896 downwards.
TGGCTCAGATTCAGAAAACTGACCGACGCGGCAATCCCCGCTCCCTGTCAGCCAGCGAACAGAAATTCTACGCGATTTTCAATCCGAAGATTATAAAATATTCCCAGCAAAAAACTCCGCTGGAAGAAGGGTGTTTAAGCGTGCCTAATGTTTACGGTTCCGTCGAAAGACCGGAAAAAATAACTTTAATCGGCTTCGATAAAAACGGCAGAAAAATAAAAATCAAGGCCTGGGGTTTGCTCGCCAAAGTTTTCCAGCACGAAGTTGACCATCTCAATGGCAAGCTTTTTATAGATAGAACTAAAGAATTATACGAATATCCAACGACCGAGCGGCTGAAAGAACGCGAAGAAAAGATGAAAAGCTAGATAAATGATTCTATGGCAATCCCTCATGTCATCTTTAAGCAAAAAGCAAGAAGACGACTCATCGGCAAGGAGGGCAAAGAACGGAAACGAGAAATACAAAAACTCCTTGCAGAAATGCCCGGCTATAAAACCGGCCCCTATGCCGATGTTCGTAAATGGCTCATCGGAGAGCTTGGAGAGACCAAGCAGCGTAGCAAAGCCAAGGCGCGGCAGTGGTTTGCGGTTAAAAAACAAGGAGATTCCCAGGTGGTTCTGGTGGGGCCTCCTAATATCGGGAAATCTTCTCTTCTTAAAAGTTTAAGCGATATCCAAATAAAGATAGCGAACTATGAGTTTACTACTCTCAAACCTATTCCGGCCATAATTGATTTTAACGGGGCGCTGGTGCAACTTGTAGAGATTCCGGGATTATTAGAAGGCGCTACCGAAGGAAAAGGCGGAGGTAAAGCAATGATTTCAGCGGCTCGCAATGCGGATTATCTGATTTTAATGACCAGCGTTGATACATCCATTGAAAAATTGAAACAAGTAATTTTAGAAATAGAAAAAAGCAATCTCCCCTTTCCTCGATTTTTAATTTGTAACAAGATGGACCTCCCCGGAGCGGAAAATGTTTTGAAAACACTCAAAAAGAATTTTGATTTAGAAATAATTCCTATTGCGATAGAAAAAGACATAGGTATCAAAGAGTTGCGCGAAAAGATATGGAGTGAACTCGGTCTAATCAGAATATTCCCTAAAACTCATCTATCGCTTAATAAAAGGATAAGGCCCGTTGTTTTGCCGAACGGAACTGCAATAAAAAATTTCTTGGATGAAATCGGCGAACGAGCTCGGGAGCAGTTCAAATTTGCAAAAATATGGGGACCATCAGCCAAATTTCCCGGCCAAGAAGTGGGTTTGTCGCACCTTCTCAAAGACGGCGATATAGTTGAAATTCATAATTTATGAATCCTAAGTTCGTTTTCTTCGGCACACCGGAATACGCAGCGATAATTTTGGAAAAATTGATAAAAGCCGGTTTTGTCCCGCAGGCCGTGGTTTGCAATCCTGACCGGCCGGTCGGCCGAAAAAAAATCATCACTCCGCCGCCAGTGAAACAGCTGATTATTAATCAAGAATCAAGAATCAAGAATCAAGTTAAAATCCTTCAGCCGGAGAATCTGGGAAAACAATTTCTTGATTCATTATTCCTGATTCATGATTCTTTCGACTTTTTTATTGTTGCCGCTTACGCCAAAATTATTCCCAAAGAAATTTGGAAAGCTCCTCGGCTTGGGACTATTGGCGTCCACCCCTCGCTTTTGCCACAATATCGCGGCCCCTCTCCTGTTCAATCCGCCATATTAGCCGGAGAGAAAAAAACAGGTATTACATTATTTATATTGGATGAAAAATTAGACCATGGTTCCGTCATCACTAAAGCAGAAATAGGAATTTCAAAATCAGATACTTTCCAATCGCTCCGCGATAAATTAGCTGAGTTGGGTGGAGATTTGCTGATTGAGACGTTGCCAAAATTCATCAAAGGCGAAATTACTCCCCTGCCCCAGGAGGAGTCGCAGGCGACTTATACGAAAAAATTCCGAACCGAGGACGGGTATATCGAACCGCTGGATTTGGAAAAAGCGCAGGGTTCGACGGGCTCACCCCAAGAAACCCGGCGGCTCGCCATAGAGATTGAACGCAAGGTCCGTGCCCTCAATCCGGAACCCGGGGTTTGGACATTTTTAACCGCAGAATTATGTTCTCTAATTCGCGCGAATGGTTCCCTAAGAAAGAAAGAGGGAAAACGAATGAAAATTTTAGGAGCTGAATTAACAGTTGATGGCAAACTAAAGCTCAAAAAAATCCAAATCGAGGGCGAAAAACCCAAATCTATCTCGAAGCTTGATTGAAAATATTTTCCGCTTCCTGCCAGTTCACGACATTCCACCACGCTTCTATATAAGCCGGTCGCTTGTTCTGATATTTCAGATAATAAGCGTGTTCCCAGACATCCAAACACAAAAGAGGTATCTGCCCCGAAGAAATCGGGCTGTCCTGATTGAGAGTGGTCGTTATTATCAACCTTCCCGTTTCCTGTCCCTTGTCTCTTGTCCCTTGTCTCTTGTCCAGCACCAGCCAAGCCCAGCCGCTGCCGAAAACGCCAGCCGCCGCCGCAGTGAAGGTCTGGTGGAATTTGGCAAAGTCGCCGAAAGTCGCCGAGATTGTTTCCTGAAGTTTACCTTGAGGTTCTTTCAAGACCTTGCCGGCTGGCCCCATAATTTTCCAGAAAAGCGAATGGTTGTAATGGCCGCCGCCGTGGTTGCGCACCGCGGTCCGGATGTCTTCCGGAATTGTTTCGAGTGAAGAAAGCAATGATTCTAACGGCTTTTCGTATAGTTCAGGGTATTTGTCCAGCGCCTCATTCAGTTTGTTCACATAGGCCTGATGATGTTTGGTGTGGTGAATTTCCATTGTCCGGCTGTCGATATACGGCTCCAAGGTATCGTAGCCGTAAGGCAACGCCGGCAGTTCAAATTTTTTCGGCATATTTTTATAAGGTAAAGGTTATCGACCTTGCAGATAATTATATAAAACAATTATACAAAATTTAATCAAGGAGTCGAATTCTGCTTTTTTATCCTTCGGTGAAATCATCTAATTTTTTGACTTCTTCTTTTATATCTCTTTCGATATGTTCTGTTGTTTTTTCAAGCGACTCTTTGGCTTTTCGAAGACGAGAGGGTCGCAAATCAATTTCCGCCCCCTTTTCGACTTCTATTTCCAATTGTTTCTCCAATTGTTTCAAGTCCCGGCGCAGTTCGCTCTTGAATTCCTGAAGTTCGGTTTTCAAATTTCTTCTCCATTTCAGCAAACGATAAATCAGGAAATAAAGAGCGACAATCGCCGCAGCCGCGGCAATAACCAAAATCCAACCCCAATTTCCAAGAAAGCGGATGAACCAGTACAGCCAATAGCGCCAGCTGTTTCTGGAAATGATGCTGAATTCTTTTGATTCTTCCCGGAAATTGCCGGCTTTGTCATAGACGCGAACAAGAAGCGTCCGCAAGTTGGCTAGCGACTGCCAAGGAAGCACATAAGAATCTTTTTTAAGTATTTCGGGGTTAAACCAGTCGCCATCGCCGATTTTTGCCTGCTCGTAAGCAATGCCCGAAGCTTTATCGGTTGTCTGCCATTCAAAAACCGGCTGAGAATTGCCAGGGTCGTCGTCTTTGCGGACAATCTCGAACGGTTCCGGCGGCGTTCGGTCAAGCTGCAGAACCGCGACGGCTGTCGGTCCCCAATCCTGACCTTTTTTGAAATTCACTAAGAAATACCACTGGCCGTCGGCAAAATTCCTCAAATCGTAAGCCGCGCTGGAAATTTTTCCTTTACTCTCTTTCGGCAATTGATAATCGCTTCTGTCGGAAATATCGTAATTGACGCCGTCAATGCCTTTCGGAATATCCCAGGCAAATTTTGGGGAATCAAAATTATACCAATTATCTTTACTTATCGAAGGCGAAGAAGAAATTACGGGCTGAGGCACTCCTCCTATTTCAGTTGAGGGAGCAGTCGCCAGGGCTGGCGCTTCGCTTAAGGCCACCGCCGCGGACCCGAAAGAATACAAAATATTCGTGCCCTTGCCATCATTGGCCAAGATCGAACCTGAAACGAATGAAATTTTGGCGTTGCCAACTGCTTTAGACCGGAAAGTAACAGTGAGGATTTTGCCGCTGCTGCCCTGGAACCCGGGATTGACGACCACGCCGCCGAAATTTATCACGCCATCGCGGTTGGAAAACGATGGCTCCTGCACCCAAAGATTGAAAATCGAGCCGCTTTTGGAAAGAGAAATGACTTCCAATTTATCAATCGGAAAAGAAACTGTCCCTTGGGCGGCGTTCATCGCCGTATCCGGCGAGGATACATAGACGTTGATCGGGAAGGTCCGGCCAACATAGCGACTGTCCGCGGCCGGCGAAAGGTAGAGCGAAGCCGCGCCAGCTGCCTGAACTTTACTAAAAAAGAGGAAGGGAATGACGAGCGCCAGCAGAAATAATTTTTTAATCAATAAATTTTTTTCTTCCATCGGAAGAAAAAGGTCTTCAGGGATAATAATAACACACTCAAGACAACAATAATTCCGATAATTGTTCTAACAGCGGTCGGCAGTTTTGGCACCGGTAATTTAGGAGGAATGGCGACAATTCGGTAGTTGCCGACGTTGTCAACGGCCTTTATATAAATATAGCTGGAAAGCGACTGGTCTTTCAAAACAGCCGGCGATTCAGTTGTTTGCCAAGGGAGATTATTTTGGGACTCGGACCGGGTTTCAGCCACCTCATAATGATTAATTCCCGAGGACTGGTCAGTGGCGCTGAAGACCAAGAAGTATCGGCCGTTGAACATCAGGGAGTCGCGGCCGATTTGCGGGAGGAACGGGTCCGGCGGCTGGGTATCGGCAATCGGCGGCGATGAGGTTGAAGACAAAAGATTCAAAACAAACTCATTTTGGGAAAATGAAACCTTGGCCGGCGTGCCCTGACCGTTGTTCAAAAGAACATCGGCCGAAACCAACCGGAAGCCGCTGGCCGGACCAGCTTTCAAGGGAATAATTTTAACAGTTATGAGCTTGCCAACCGCGCCTTCGTAGCCGCCGGGCACCAGGCCGGCCAAATCTAAAGTTCCGTTTTCATTGGAAAAACTTGGTCGTTTAATCCATAGATTAATAATCGAACCGCCGTCACTGACCTCTTCGACGGAAAATTCCGCTGGCTTGAAAGAAAAATGCGCTTCCACGGCATTGATATTTTGCTTTTCGGTGTTCAACCTGATAATTACATTTTCTGCCCTCTGGGAAATAGTCGGCGGACTGACAATGATGACCGCAGCCGAAACCCTGTTAGAAAATAGAAAATAGAAAGTAGAAAGTAGAATTATCAGCGAGAATCTAGAAAGTAGAAAATATAAAGTAGAACCCTTTTTCATTTTTGATTAAGAAAATTATTCAGAATTTTCATTACTTCTTTAAGCAACTGCTCAACTTCTGTATAAGACAATGTTGGGAATAAGGCTTTTGCAATCTCAATCTGACTTTCTAATTCTGAACCGGAACCAAACGCTATAGCCAAAAATTGCTGTTTCTCTTTCTTATGAAATCTATGATAACTTTCGGCGATATTAGAAGAAATAGAAATGACAGCCCGCCGCATCTGATTCGTCAGGCCGTATAATTCTGATTTCGGAAATTGTTCCGTTAATTTATAAACCGCTACAGCTAAATCGCGCGATTTCTGCCAAACAATTAAATCCTTAAATGATTTTGTTTTATCCATAATTTTAGATTCTATTTTCTACTTTCTAAACTACCCGGTCCAGTAATACGCCAGAATGCTGAAATCAATCAGGTCCACTTTGCCGTCGCCGTTTAAGTCGACATTTGCTGATGGGTTGGGCCTTTTGTACCAGTAAGCCATAATTGAAAAGTCAATAAGATTGACGCGCTGGTCGCCGTTCAAATCGCCAGTTGCCGCGGGCATCGGCTTAGGCGCTAAAATATTCTTGGTGCCGACCTTGAAAGAAACTAAATTGGAATCAGTGGTGACATTGCCGTCCGGCGTGCTGGCCCGGCTGCGAGTGGTGTGAGGGCCGTAATCAATCTCTTCAGTATTGAATTTAAACAGATAGCTGCCGTCAGCGCTGGAGGTGGTGTTTTTGACTATTTCATCTTCGGAGCTGATAACCACGGTAACAGTGGCCTGGGGCGCGGTATAGCCGAGAATGTTTAAAACATCGCCGCGCTTGACTTCGGTTTTATCCACACTGATGCTCGGCGGCAGAAAAATACCGCTGATAATCGTGGTGGCGCCGCTCGAAACAGTGATTAAAAAAGTCTGAGTAATCGAACGATTGCCGAGCTGGTCCTCGGCCCAGACTCCGAAGTTATAAGTGCCGGCCGAAATATTGGAAACCTCAATTTCAAATCTGGCATCCGGCCCGGCTTCGGTTACCGCCGCCACCTGAGCGTTCTCAAGCAAAGTTACATTGCTTGAAGGGTAAGCAATCCCCTTAAAGATCGCCGCGGTCTGGATTGGCGAAACATAACCGCCGCCACCTCCCCCGCCGCCACCTCCACCACCACCGCCTCCGCCACCTCCAATAGTGCACTGCGAAGTGTTAAGGGTGCAGTCAGGGTTGCAACTTAAAGTGCCGCCAGAAAAACCGATATTGACACAGGTCTGGCCTCCCAAATCACTGCCGTCGCAGGCCTCGTTCCATTCCTTGACATTGTTGCCGCAGACGCCGTTGACTTTTGCGGTTACGGTTACTGCCCTGACCTCGATTGGCTGAAAAACCAGCCCGGCAAAAACCAAGGCGGCTAATGCCGCTGTAGCGGCAACTTTGAAAAATAGCCGACGCAATAATCCGCGCATTCGATTGCCGCGCGCGGGATTATGGCTCACCGCGCGCTTTTTTAATAATCCACTTATTGTAGCGACGAATCAGCCACGGCAGCACAAAGGCAATGATGATAATCGCGATGATGACGGCGAGCACCTGATAGGTGATGAGAAAAAACCATTGGCTTTGGGTGATGACCTGATTGGACTCGCCGAACCGGGCTGTCAGGACCGCCTGATAGGGACCGAAATAAAACCCGTTGCCCGGCCAGCTAAAATCGAAATTTTGCGGCGATTGGGGCAAAAGAGTCATTCCGTATTGATTAAAAGGCAGGGAGGCCACCGGGCCAAACAATCCTTTGATTTCCAAAGTTCCTTGAGGCGTCAGGGCAACATTGCCGGTGTCAGTGAAACTGGCGCTGAAATTCACCGGAAAGCCAAAATAGAAACGTCGACCGGTTAAAACTAAATTACCCGATTCTTTGATGTCGCCGGCCACCCGCAAATAAACCAGAATGCCGGCCCGCGTAATAATCGCCACGCCGCTGCCTTTTTCCGCGGGCGGCGCCGTACTCCACCACATCACCGCGTAGTGGCCGCCGGGCGCGGCATCGGCTGGCACGACAATGGAGTAAGGGATGGTTGTTTGGCCGCCGGCCGGCAGGTCCACCGATGCCGGCATTTTAAACCAGGAGGGCAAATCGCCCGGTGATTTTAGAAAAACTTTTTCGCCGTTCTTTTCAGTGAAGGCCTCAAAAGAAGAATAAAGAGTGGCTGGTTGGCTGCCGTCGTTTTTGAGAAACATCTGGCCGGAAACTGTTTGCCCGGGATTAACGCTGAATTCTACCTTGACCGGGCCAACAGTTACGGCTTGGGCCGCTGAAGTCAAAAAAACAAAAATAATAAAGAGCGTCGCCACCAGCGCCGCTCCAAAATAAATCTTTCTTGGAGATAGAACATTGGACATTCCAGTTATTGAACCGAAGCCGGCAGCGGAACTATTTGCCGAGGCAGCTGTAAGTTATCGTGTCAGCGTAAGCCGCGGCTTGGGTGGTTGCGCTGATAGCAGCCAGATGAGTAACAGTCACAATCGAGCTGGAAATGGCCGCGGTGGAGGAAGCCAGAACTTGATTTGCAGTGGTGAGACCGCCGACAGTATTGCCGCTTAAATTGTAGCGCGCCGCAACGATGATGCTGGAATTACTGCTGGTGGCCTGAATGCCGTAACCCTCGGTGCCAGCGGCCAAAGTCGCAGTGGCCGGATTGCCTATGGCTGGCGAAGGGATGGTGTAGGCCGGCGACGAAGTGGCCAAGCCGGCATTAGCATCGAGGACAGACAAAGTCATCCCATTGCCATCGTTCGTGGCCACGCTGGTGGTCGCGTTGGGCGTGGAAGTGCTGACTGCTGAAGAAGTTAGAGTGCCGAAAGCCGTTGAGGTTAAAGCGGTCGTGCAGGTAACCGTCTGAGTAACAGTGGCCGAAACCGTTACCGCCGAAGCATCAGCTTTGGGCGGCTCAAGATTCAGCCAAAAACCGCCCTGGCTCATTATTAGGACCGCACTAATAAGCAAAATCGCGACTACCTTACTCTCTCTCTCTCTCTCTCTCTCTCGAAAACTTTGCTCGTTAATCATTTTATATTTATAGATTATTTCGATTATACCATATTGGGTGGAGAAGGGGCTGTGGATAACTTTTCACATATCACAAGACACATATCACATATCACAAGACATTAGGCACATATCACGAGGCGTTTTCGAGGTTTTTGATAGTTTTCCAAAGCATCGCCCCTATTTCTTCTGCCAGCCCAATGGCAGATTTATAATCTTCCAGTTTCAACCAGCGCTCTTTAAGAGAAAACTCCAAAAGATATTTACTTTCCTGAATTGAACCGTATGAGGTTTCAAAAAAGTTGATTTTAACCAGCCGTCGTTTGCGGGCGTAACCTTCAATATAATTTAATATCACGGAGAGCGCCGCGCGACGCAGCTGAGATGTCGCGCCATAAAGTTCGCTCTTAGGAAAATTCTTAGTAATTCTGTACGCCAAATGGACGAACTCATCCATTTTCCTCTTTAAGGCATCGTGAAATTGCTCCATAATTGTGTCTCGTGATATGTGATATGTGATATGTGAATTCAGTTCCCGGTGCAGCTATAGGTGATGGTGTCGGCATAAGCACCCGCATAGGTAGTGGCAGCCACCGCGGCTTTGGTTGTTATCTGCACGGCTTTACCCGAATAACTGGCCGAAGAAGACGCCAAAGTTAGGGCGCTCAGCGACAGGCCGCCGACCGAATTGCCGATTACATTGTAAGTGGAATTAACATTGAGGGTGCCGGTGCCGGCTGTCGTGGTAGTGGCCTGGATGCCGTAGCCCTCGGTGCCAGCCGAAAGCGTTGCGGTTGCGGATTGAATAAGATAAGTTGGCGAGACGGATTTATAAAGACCGGGCAGAGAATTACCGCCGGTGTCGTTTACTTGGATGGTGCAGCCGGCGCCATAAGTGCAGCTGGAAGAAACATTGTAAATCGGCGAGGAGGCATAAACAGCCGCCGTGTCCAGGGCCGCGAAGGCCGTGGTGCTGGTGGAAACGGTGCAGGAAACCGTGGCGCCGGGCGTGAACGGCCCGTCAGCCGCGCCCGAAGAATAGTTCAAATAAGTGTCGGCGGTGAAAATTTTGTAGTAATAAGCGATGCCGCTCAAGACGCTGGAATCAACGCAGGTGGAGGTGGAGTTGGGCAGAACGCAGGCGATGGTGTTGGTGGCGCCGATGTTCGAACTCAAGGTGTAGTACTGGCCGTCGGTCGGCGACCAAGTGACGCCGCTCGTGCTGGTGGTGCGGGCAATCGTGGTCGTCGCGAAATCGGGGTCGCTCGGATTAGTCCAGCTTAGGGTGACGCTGGAAGCCCCGGCTGTGCCGGTGGCGTTGGTCACATCCGCGGGCGCGCTGTTGTCAATGGTGATGACGCTGGAAGTGGTGTTGGAGCCGGAAGAAAGATTGGTGTTGCTGGCGACCCAAGAAGCAACGGTGGAAGTAACCACATAATCCGCATTAGGCGGCGAGGGCATGGTTGAGTAGCTCAAAGGGCTGATGCGGATATTGAAAGTCGTGGCCGTGCTGGAAACAGTCAGATTGCTGGTGGTGATGGTCAGAGAGGTTGAACCCGGCTGGGTGCTGGAGCCGTACACCGTGCCGCCGGTGCTGTTCGTAATCAAAACCTGATAAATGCCGGTGGAAGTGGAAAGATTGACATTAACACTGGAAAGGCTGCTGGTGGCGAAATCGGTGGCAAAGGTGAATACATCGCTCGTGGTGGCGTTAGCCCCGGCCGTATTGGCGCTCGTCGGGCCCACGGTCACCGGCGCCGGATTGGTGCCGTTGGCAATGGTGATGGTCGGCGCGGCTTTATAGGTCTGGATGGCGCCGAACCAAGTGGCGGCGGTACTCATGGTGGCACTGCTTGAGGCAACGCCAGTAGCCGAAACTATTTTGTCAAGATAACCGGTGCAAACACCAGCTGTCGTACTACCAGCGGCTATCTGGGCTTTAATGGTAAAGCCCCCTGTTGGAGCGCTGTAGGTGCGGCGGGCGTCTTGGCAAGCCAGACCGCCGACCCACAACTCGCTCGCTTGAGTTGTCGCTGCCGTTGTGCCGGTCTTGGCCGGGTTTACGGCTCCGGCGGACGAAGTGGCGTTCTTATCATCTTGACCGCTGAACGCTATCCCCGAATATTCTCCAATGATGGCCGAGGCGTTTGTGCTGGTAGTAAGATTTATAGTAACGGCCGTCGAGGCGCCGGAAACATTAATGGCTGACCAGATATTGACGTTGCCGGTCGTGGCCGCTGTGCTTGTCCCAGCTCTGATGTCTTCCGACCAACTTGCGCCTGTTTCGGAAATACTCCCTATTACATCCGAAACGCTCGACGATGCTCCTCTTGCGCCGATGACCGCAATCAAAGCATTGCCATTGGTAGGAGTATGGGTAAGAGTGCAGGAAATTGAAGTGCCGGGAGCAGCGGAGCAGGTGCTGGTCGCCACTAGGGCTATGGCCGCTTCGGCTTTTTGAATTTTTAACGGGCCGAGACCGAAAACAAAAGAAAAAACAAAAAATACGGCCACCAAAATCAGGCCCCTTATCTCCGGTTTAGAGATTGTTTTACCAGCTGATTTTTTCAAGAAATTCGCGTTCACGCCAATTACAAAAAGAGAAAGAACACGAAAACACCAAAACACCCTGGCTTTCAGAATTCCCTTGCCATCATTATATCTTCATATCTTCGCTCCGCTCGATACAATTGCGTCCCTCTGCCCTGCCTGCCCTGTCTGCTGACAGGCAGGCGGCAGGCAGGGCTCGGTCGAAATAAAAACCTGAATATTTTTACTTCTCCCTCAATAGCAATTATAACAAATTCGCCCTTCCTGTTTTTCGAGGAGATTGGGGAAAACCGGCGCTGGCTATCTGGAACGGTATTCGATGACTATTTGCTGGTTATCTTTAAGGACGAGATTTTGATATTCGCTGTTCGGCTGGCCGTCAACGGTCATTACGATTTCATGACCGGCGTCGGTCTGGTAATTCAGGATTTGTCCGCCGGTTGGCGGATGGGAAAACGGCCGCCCCCAGACGCTGAAAAAATCTGCCAGAGTGAATTCCTGATAAAAATTCGGCTCAATGTGGATGGCGCCGGTGTTGTCGTGGGCATGAAGCGTTCTTTCGCAACCCGGCTCGGTGCCGATGTTCGCCGGAATTTCGACGCTTTTGCCGTTAATAATAAGCTGAAGATGCGGATGGATGTGATATTGAAAAGGCAGATTCGGATTGATGCAGGGTATTGAAGAACTTCCTGCTCCGGCTACTCCGGACTGAGATGAAGAATTATTGCTTACAACTCCCTTGAAACTATTGAATCCCAAAAGTCCGAAAGCCACCACCAGTACCAAAATAATTGTCAGCAAATTTTTTTTGTTATTTTTTTTCATAAATTTCTTGATAACTAAGGATGGCTAAGGCAAAGGCGGCAGAAAGAATGGCAAAATCGCGAAAAACAATATCTATAACGCCGATGTTGAAGACAATGATTGCTGCCAGCGTCAAGGCCGACAGCAGAGCAACATAAAATATCTTCTTTCCAAGCAGAAGCCAAACAGCTAAAAACACTTCATAAATAGAAAATCCTCCCAGAAGAACATTAGTCGGTAATATTTTCTTTAAAAAGACCGGTAAATATCCCACCCAGTTATTCGGCTCGAGAAAAGCCGCTATGGCAGCATAAAGAAAAACTACGGCTAGTCCAAATCGCAATAGAAGCGAAGCCCACCAAAAATTAGTCATTACTGCACTATTGCTGTTCCGGTTTCTGAGGCATCCAAGTGATTATGATATTTCCAGGTTCCGGTTTTCTGGAATTTGAACGACCAGGAGCCGCCCGGCGGGATCCCGGAGCAGCCGTCGAAAGCCGAGCCGGTTTTATCCGGGCAGTGTTGAGAAAGAGTCGTGCCGCTGTAGACATCGTGCGTCGGATGCACTGCCGAAGCCACCCACATTATTTTTTCCGTTGAGTTATTGACCCAGGTTATCGCCCCGCCGGCTTTGACGGTTATGACTGGAGGAAAAAATCCGCGGTCGGTGTAAGCCACTGTTTCTGAAAGCGGCGCGTTCAGAGCGCCAGCCGGCTGGGTATTTGTCGGCTGACTGGTGGGGCCGGAAGAAACATTTGGCGCGAGCGCCGTCGGCCTGGAATACCAATAAAGCAATCCACTCGCGATGATGATAACTGCGACAACAGTGATAATAATTGTTTTATTCATAGTGTGTATATTATAAAAAATTTTGATTTGACCGCAAGGGGTTATTCACAAAAAATAGCTTGCCCTGAGCGAAGCCGTGAGTGATAGCGAATGGCAAAATCGAATGGCTGCGGGGCTAGGGATCGAACCTAGAATTCCGGGTTCAAAGCCCGGCGTGTTACCAATTGCACCACCCCGCAATTTATTGAAAATATTCTATCATGGCATTTATCCGTTCGGCAATCCCCCGCTTAAGAATTAAGATTTGAAATTTTATTTACTAAAGTTATATTACAATTGTGATATAACTTTAGTAATTCTTATGAATTTATTATAATTTGAATTTTAATATAATCCGTATAAAAATCTCCGGACAAACAAAAACAACCCTTCGATTCTGCTCAGGGTTATTTTTGTCCCTAAAAAATCTATATAAGTAGATAAAAATTTCTTAGGTAAGGCCGCTGGGCTTCGCGGGTGCGAAACCCAGCGGCTGTTCTGCGGGCAGTCAGAGGATGCGCATGCTCCGCAGGGCCGGGTCGGGCCGGAGCGGGGTTCCCGGCTCTTCCGGCTTGGGGCCGACAATGGCCTCGATGGCCGCCTTCAATTGCGGCAGACCGACCGGCTTTTTGAGGAAGCCGGTGATGCCGGCCTCGTGGGCGACTTGCTTCTGGACCGGCGAGAGCTCGTCCCCGGTCATCAGAATTATCGGTAACCGAGACAAACCCAACCTCGTCCTTATCTGGTTTGCCAGCTCCATGCCGTCCATTCCTGGCGGCATCCGCCAGTCAGTGACGACCAAATCGAAGTCTTCGGTCGCCAGGACCGCCAACGCCTCGACAGCGTCCTCGGCTTCGGCGGCTTCGTGACCGAAAGCTTCCAGCGCATCCGCGACTGCTTCACGGACACGCTGGTCGCCATCGACCACCAGCACCTTCAGCGATTTTTTCATCTCGCCTCCTTTAGCGGCTTTTTGGACGACCAATGGCCGCCTCAGCCGCGGTTCCGGGTTAGGCGTAACACCACCAAGAAAATCGACAAAACCATGAATGCCGCTAATTTCTCGAGTATCCTCCTCATCTGACTGCCCTCCCTAAATTTTCAACTTCGCGCCGATTTATTTATAAAACAAAAAAAGTCATAAGTCAATGAAACGTAAATGAAACGTAAACGTGACGCGAAATGAAATGTGCATCCCAACATCACAATTTTCCGCGGCCGCCAAAGTGTTATGCTAGAGCATAACAGTTGATATGCTGATATGTTTTTAATAATACTTTCACCTTCTGAAAAAGTTTCACCTTCCGAAAAAAAATGAAATGACCAGTTGGTTTCTATTACATATATATAAACAAAAGAAAAGATGCGGCTGTCCAAAACCGCATCTTTCCAGCGAATCTTTTCTAAAGATTTCAACGAGTAATCGAGATGCTTGTTCCAAGTTCAGCTGACGGGGCGGTCACGGTGACCCGGTTAGTGGTAGTCGACTCGGAAACAGTATAGCCGGTGTTATAATCGCTGTTGCTCGTATAATGAGCGCCGGTGGCTGACGGGTCATAAGGCATAGCCGAAAGATAGGTCGGCACCACGCAGCCGGCAATGTCATAGTTGCCAGCGCCGTTAGCCATGGTCGTGGCCGTTGTGGGCAAAGCGCCAGCCGCGCAGGTGAAAACACCCTTGTTGTCAGCCATATTTTGACCAATGGCGTTCAGGATTGCCAGAACATTCGATTGCCTCTGGGTGTTCCGCGCCTGGGCGAACTGCCTGGCCGGGTTTAGAGCAACAATTACGACTGCGGCTAAAATAGCGATGATGCCAATAACCACCAATAGTTCAATCAAAGTAAAACCGCGTCTGGGATTCATAAAAATAATTAAAAGAATAAAAAATTAATGAATATCTTCTATTCTCCAAGCTTATCCTCTCGACCTTTTGTTTATGTCTATTATATCAAAAAATCTCGTGGCTACTTATCCACAGCCCCGGTTTTAAAAATTTGGCAATTCCTCTAGGCCGATGGTTGAGAAGTCAGCGGCATTGACGGTTGCTTTCAGGTTGGTAAAGGAATTTTGATACTGGCCTTGAGTTGATATTACTTTTTGGCTGCCGTTAGTCGCTACTGAAACAATTTGGCAAGTATCGCTAGCAACGGCAATGGTCTCTCCCCCGCTATAGGAACTGTTTAACGACAATTTAAAGAGTGCCATCTGGAGACAAGCTCTAGCCAGAGCAGCACTTTCCTCTTTAAAGGCGCTGGTTGAGATATCCAGCCGGGTCAAAAAAGAACCGGTACTCAAAGTGAACACTACGAGGAATATGATAATGCTGATGATAATCGCGGCGGTCACGGCCAGATAACCGTTGGTATCCGAATAGCGCTCGCTCGCACTGCGCACTCGCGAAATCCCTGCCCGCCTTTGGCCTGAGCCAAAAGCGATGGCAGGCGGGCGAATGCGCCCATCCGAATTAAATTTTTCTTTCGGCGAAGAATTTTTCATTTTAGGGCAAATAAATTGTATTTTCCAGGGTGGTCGAGGCCTTAACGGCTGTTTCCGAACTCGAAACCGCGATTGAAAGCGTGAACCTAATCGACTCCGGCTGCCAGCTTGACGAGGCGGTATGGTAAAAAATGAGCCGGGCTACCTGAACATTACTGCTGGTCAGAGGCACGCTTTGGCCGCCGGCCCGGCTGAGACGCGCCGCGCCGGCCGACAAATCAAACGTCAAAGGATTGGCCGGAAAATTATATTTGCTGATTGTTAGAACCGACGAGGAGGCGCTGGCAGCCGGCTGGGAAATTGTCTGGGCGCCGGTCAAAGCCCAGATGATTTTTCTCATCAGAAAATCCGCCTCGGTTTCGGTTTCGCGGCGCAGCCGATTCTGGACCTCCGAAGAAAGCACTTGATAGAAAATTAGGATAGAAAAACCGATGATAATCGAGAGAATCGTCACATAAAGCACGGTCTCAATAAGAGTAAAGCCCTTCCTTGAATTATGAATTATGAATAATGAATTAGGAAAACGACGGCGTCTGACAGTGCGTTTCTTCCCGCTGAAATTTTTATAGTATTTCTTCATATCCTCGTTATTCATTATTCTGAGTTATCTCGATGTGATTATCCGCAGGGCATCGTTCGACCGCACCGCCACATAAACGATGTTATTTTCATAATCAAGGCCGCTGGCTACCTGCGGAAAATTGAAATAACTCCACAGCGTCGGCCGGGAAGAAGACGCAATGTTCCAAGCTTGGAATTCTCGGTTGGAATCGGAAGTTGCCAAAAAAGCCAGATAATCTCTGACGACGATTCCGTTGACACTCACGCCGCCGAGATTGCTGGAGCTGTACTGGCGGATGGAAGCCGGATTCGAGACATCGAGAATCATAAAATCATTGCTACCGGAAACGCGGCCCAGATAAAGCGTGGCCCCCGAAAGATAAACGCTCTTGGCGTCATCGCTGGCCGGCGCGTCGAATGAACCCAGCTGAGTGATGTTCGAGGGAATGTTGACATTCAAAACGAACAACTCTCTGGAATCATCCGAAGTGGCCAGATAAGCAGCGCCGTCCTGCACGAAAATTCCGTTGACATCGGCATTGACCTCGTAACTGCCGAGTTCCTGCGGGTTGGCAGGATTGGAAACGTCAATAATATGGAATTCCGGACCAGTAGCGCGTTTGGTCCCTACATAGACTTTAGAATTGTAATAAAAAACGGCATTACCGACAGCGCCAGAACCAGAAACGGCCGGTAAAGTAAATGAAGTCAGCCAAACCGGATTGGACTTATTGGAAACATCGATAATTTGCAGCTGGCTATCGTCACTATCGTTCCCGACATAAGCGTAATTACCAGCCACATCAATCGCATTCAAGCCCGGGCCGGTGTTAATGTTTGAAACAATAACCGGACTTTGACCATTGGTGGCGTCAACAATGAAAAAATCCGGTTTCTTAGAATCCGAGGCAATGGCCGTCAGATAGACAATTTTATTTATCACATCAAGGTCAGTAGCCGAATTGCCCGGTCCCAAATCAACCGAACCCAAGGTCTGGGGGTTGGTCCAGTCGCCGGTGAGGCCGCTGCCGCCGCTATCGCCGCCACTGTCCTGATAAATTTTCCAATTGGTTACCAGAGTCGTTAATTCAACCTTCTGCCGCCGCGCCGGGTCGGCCTGCCAGCTGACCCGGCTGGTAATTTTTTTGGTATTGGCGTCAACATTTTCCACAATGATTTCTTTCAAAAATTCATTCTGGGTGCTGGAGCTTGACGATAAATTATTGAAATTGACAGTTGACGAAGCCACGATATTTTCGAGATTCTGCCGGCTGAGATTAAGCGCCTGATTGGCTTCCTGGCTGTCGAGAGAAAGCGACTGACTGCTGTAAATTACCACCACCATGGCCGAGAGGGCCAACGCTAAAATACCGATGGTAATGAGAATTTCGAGAGCCGACTGGCCAAAACGAGAATGTAGAAAATAGAATCTGGAATGTAGAATGTAGGATTTCAAATTTATCTGTTTCCTTTTCATAACAATTATTTATTTAATATTCTACATTCTACTTTCTATATTCTGAATTCTGATAATTATCACCAGTCAATTCGGCCTTCGGAATTCACGCTGACATTCAAAATCTGGGTACCATTGGAAAGAGAAACGGTTCCGGAGACATTGGCGCCGCCAGCCAGTGAAGAAAAAACGATTTCTGACAGCCCGCCGACGGTTACGCCGTTTGACTTATCAAAAATTTCATCGAAGGAAGGATTTCTTGAAGCATAATAATTTCCCTGGAAAATAACATAATTAGAGCCGGCCAGATAAACGCCATGATTCGACTGATTGACATTGTTGAGCGCTTCACTTCGGGCCCGCCTGAGCACGGAAACCACCGCGTCTCTTTCCACGCTCAATATCTTCTGCCGGTAAAAATCCAGGCTGACAATCAGCCCCAAGCCGAAAATCACGGCAAGAATTCCCAAAACAACGAGCATTTCCAAGATGGTAAAACCTTCCCGGGCGGACAATTTCTGTCGCGGGGAAGTTTCATGTTTCTTACTAATCAGGAGTATATACATACTCTAAAATTATTCCGTCAGGATCCTTAAAGAAACAAGCATAGTATCCTTTCGCGTATTCGGGGTATTCTCTTGGTTTATAAACTCGGACATTCCTTTGATTCAAAAATCTATACAACCCATCAACTTTCTTTCGAGATGACGCAGTAAATGCAATATGATCGAGGCCGGTTCTTTGTCTATTGAATCTAACTTTGAGTCGGCTTTCTTGAATCTCAAATGTCCAGTCCATGCCCGACGGGCCGAACATTACTATTTCTTCACCCCAGGCAGAATTCTTCCCTGCTTCAAAAACTTTCTTCAATCCAAAAAATCTAAAAAGTGCGGAATAAAATTCTTTCGATCTTTTAAAATCCGTTACGGTTATTTTGAAGTGGTCTATAGCGGTCTTATTCATAACTTTATTTACCATTTACCCTGACATTTTTTAAGGACGAATTCCGGAAGTAACTTCATAGATGGGCGTAATAATAGAAAGCGCCACGAAGCCGACGATTATTCCCATTACTAAAAGCAGAAGCGGTTCGAGCAAACTAGTCAAATTTTTTACCAACACATCAATTTCACCGGTGTAATATTCGGATAAATAGAAAAGATTTTCTTCGAGGTTGCCAGTATTTTCGCCGATTTCAATCAAGCTCGAGAGAAGCGGTGGGAAAAGGCGTTTATCTTTGCCGAGAAAATTGACGAACTGTTCGCCCCGGCGGATGCCGTCAGCGGCTTTTAAAAGTGCCTCTCGATAAACAAGATTGGTCATTGTGTAAGCGGTAATGTTGACGGCCTCGACAATTTTAACGCCGCTTTTTAAAAGCAGGCCGATGGTCCGCGTAAAATTAGCCATCGCTATGCCGACGGTCAGTGAGGAAACTATCGGGATGAAAAACAGCGTTCGGTCAAAGAAAAATTTAATCTTTTCAAAATGGAGAGCAATTCTAAATAAAATAATAAGGAACACTAGGCCAAGCAGAACCAGCCAGCCGTAATTTAGCAAAAATCCGAAAACAGCGATAAGAATTTTTGTGGTCAGCGGCAGAGTTATTTTTAAACTGGAAAATACCGGCAAAACTTTGGGGAAAACCGAGAAGGTCAGAAGAACAGTTATGCCGATGGTTGCCAAAAAGATAACCAGCGGATAAATCATTGCTGAACGGATTTTGCTTTTAAGCTCTTGGGCTTTCTTTATTTCGTCGGCAAGATAAAGAAGATTCTGCGAAAGAGTGCCGCTTTCTTCGCCGATGCGGATGATATTTATAAAAAAATCACCGAACAGCTGGCGATGCTTCTCCAACCCTTGGGCCAGAAACTGACCGTTCTCCACGTCTTTAAGCAATTCGCCTATTACTTGCTGAAGTTTCTTGGAAGAAGCCTGCTTTTGGATGATTTTAAGCGACTCCAAAAGAGGCAAACCGGCTTTAAGCGTTAAAGCCAGATGGCGGGAAAAATTTATCTTTTCCTGAGTCGGAATCCTCTCCCAAAATTTAAACCGACCCTTCGCGGCTGATGGATTATTGTTCATGTTATTCGAATGGACGTCTTCGTGATTTAATGCCAAACTACGAATCTTGCGAATACCGCGAATTTAATTCGTAGTATTGGCGGTATTGGCATCAATTCGCATAGTTTGCATTATGTTCCGCTTTTCGGATGCTTATTCATAAATAATCCTCAAAATCTCTTCGATGGTTGTAATGCCTGTTTTCACTTTCTCCAAGCCGTCTTGAATCATCGTGGTCATCCCGCTCTGAACCGCCACTTCTTTAATCTGTTGGGAATTGGCTCTGGCCATAATCAATTCCCGAATTTTTTCGTTGACTTCCAAAACCTCTCTGATGCCAATCCGGCCCTGATAACCGCTGTTATTACATTGGGCGCAGCCGGCTCCCTGATAAAAAGTTTTTACTTTGCCCCGCAAACCGGGAATGAGTTCTTCCAAACTGGCCAGTTCCTTGTCAGTCATCGGCCGGTTCTTCTTGCAATTCTGGCAGATTTTTCTTACCAATCTTTGGCTCATGGCGATATTTACGGTTGAAGCCGCCAAGAAAGGAGGTACGCCCATGTCTATCAAGCGCGGGAAAGTGGTGGCGGCATCATTGGTGTGGAGCGTCGAAAGAACCAGATGGCCGGTCAGAGAAGCATTGACCGCGATGTCGGCTGTTTCGCTGTCGCGAATCTCGCCGACCATCACGATATTCGGGTCTTGGCGGAGAATCGAACGCAAGCCGTTCGCAAAGGTCAGACCAACCTTGTTATCAACTTGAATCTGAGTCGTGCCTTCCAGCGAATACTCTATCGGGTCCTCAATGGTAATGATGGAAACTTCGGCTTTATTTAATTTTTTAAGAATGGTGTAAAGCGTAGTGGTTTTGCCGGAGCCAGTCGGGCCATTGGCCAGAATCATGCCGTAGGGTTTGACTATGGCTCGTTTAACTTTTTCCAAATCAATTTTGGAAAAACCGAGGTCCTCAAGGTCAAATCGCCGGGTTTCGGCGAGAATTCGCAGAATGGCGTTTTCGCCGTGATAAGTCGGCATAATCGAGACCCGGATGTCAATATCGCCAAAGCCCTCGATTTTCGCTCTAAACCGGCCGTCTTGAGGGAGAAGATGTTCATCAGTCCGCAAACCAGCCAGAACCTTTATGCGACTGACGATTTCTTGGTGGAGAATTTCAGGAATGCCTTTCTCCAAAATGTCGTAAAGGATGCCGTCAATCCGAAATCTCAAACGCACCAGACCAATGGCTGGCTCGATGTGGATGTCCGAGGCGCGGGAACTGTAAGCATATTCAATAAAAAGGTCAACTACTTCGACAACCGAAATTCCCTCGGCTCCAGCGCTGAGTTTTTCATCGATAATGGTTTTAAGCGTTTTTATATCGCGCACTGCTTAATTATAAAGCAACTCGAATTTGCGAATACACTCGAATGACCCGAATAAACCCCGACCTATTAAATTTATTCGAATGCCTTCGGGTCATTCGGATGAGATTCGCCGCCCGAGGCGGCTCCGTCTCTGGCGAAGGATTGTTTGGATTGCTATTACATTATAACAAATCCCTGTTCAAAAATTGTCACCCTCGCCTCATAATTTACTGTGGCCGCCAACCTTATAATTTCCTGTTGCCGCCAAGGTGTTATGCTACAGCATAACACCTGATAGGCTGAGATGTTTTTAATAATATCCCAATCTTCTGGAGAAAGATAAATCGTCAGTCGTCGAATTCGGCAAAAGCCGGCCGAACCACGCGGTTATGACTCGACTGAATATTGTCAATGGCGGCTATATCGCTCGCTTCGAGCTGAAATTCAAGAGATAAGAAATTATCTTCGATATGCTGCGGGTTGGCTGATTTGGGGATAGCTACGATATTTTTGCTGATTAACCAATTGAGAATTATTTGCGATTCACGGCGTTGGTATTTCCGGGCCAATTCCTGGATAAGAGGGAGTTGTAGGTCCTGGCCCCGGCCGAGCGGCGAATAAGCGGTCAACAAAATTCCCTCTTTATCACAGAATTCTTTTAACTCCTTCTGATTAAGCGAGGGATGGAATTCAACTTGATTATTCTCGATGAGAACGCCGGTGGCCAGCGCTTCCTTCAAATGCCTGATGGTAAAATTGGAAACCCCGACTGAGCGCGCTTTGCCGGCTTTTTTGGCCTTATCCATTGCCGCGAGAGTTTCGGCAACCGGCACTTCTTTGTTGGGCCAGTGAATCAGAAGCAGGTCGAGATAATCGGTTTCCAATTCCTCGAGAAACCGGTCAACCGCTTTGGGAACTTCGTTTTCCCCGAGCGACTCGCGCCAGATTTTGGTGGTCAAAAATATTTCTTCGCGCTCCAAACCGCTTTTTTTGATGGCCGCGGCGACCTGATGATGATTACCATAAGCATCAGCAGTATCAATATGGCGATAACCCACAGTCAAAGCCTGACTAACGCTACTTTCCGCAACCTCACCGCCCAATTGCCAGGTGCCGAAGCCGAGCAATGGTATTTTATAACCGGATTTAAGCGTTAAATATTTATTTTTATCTTGAGCCGACATAATAAAAATAATTTTATGAAATCGATGTGCTTTTTGCTGATTAAATAGTATAACATATTTAAATTTCGTAAGTGCCGCCGTATTGGACAAAATATAAAATTTATGATAAAAGCTTTATAGTTTTGGCAAACAATCGAAAAGTGGCTGTTTTTGTTCTGGCGCGACTGCACCGAAAGGGGGTGTGTAATGAAGTTGAAGAGAGTCATCCATCTCTCACCGCGGCAGGCGGCGAGTAGGCGGTACCAGGCCCGACATAGAGTCGCGGGTCTCTGTATTTTGTGCTCGAAACCGAGGTCTCGGGAATCGGTGGCCTACTGTGACTGGCATCGCGAGAAAAGGAGGTTGCGACAGCGTCGGCTCCGCGGCCCTGTCTTTTGCCGAAGATGTCACCAGTCCTTGTCCGAAAAAGAGCGGGGTCAAGGAAGACGCTATCACCATCGCTGCTCACTCCTTCGCTATAAAGAAAGGGTGAGTAGTTCCCGCTATCGCCGCCTCCATTTAAAGGCGGTAAGGGCGTATCAACGCTGGCATGCCGAGGCAGGTCTCTGCACCGAATGCCCGCAGCCCGCGGTTCCGGGCCGGACGCGCTGCGCCCGACATCTTCGCTACAGCCGGGAGCGGCACTGGCGGCTGAAAGGAGGCGGATATGTCGCCAGAGAAAAAAGAGGTTAAAGCGGTCTCCTGCCTTGACCCACCGCCGCTCTGGCTAACGGCGATGCGGCGGAAAGCCGCGGCGCTGGAGGCGAAACGGCAAGCCAGGCGGCAAGCGCCGCCTCCGGCGGCGCCGGCCAAGAACCCTCGGGGCTCTCAGCAATGAGAGCCCCTCTCGTTTCTATTCCCCTTTTATCACCGCCAGCGGCACCAAGCGCGCCACTTTTCTGGACAAGCCGGCTTGATGAACCACCTCCACCACTTCATCGACATCTTTATACGCCTGCGGCGCTTCCTCGGCCACCCCCCGCAGAGAATAACACTTTACGATAATATCTTTAGTTTCTAAATTTCTAATAATATCTTCGCCGCGTAAGGTCTTAATCGCCTGATGCCGGGACATCTTACGACCAGCGCCGTGGCAAGTGGAATAAAAAGATTCCTCGGCAGTTTTTGTGCCGGCCAAAACATAAGAAGCCGTGCCCATTGAACCAGGAATCAAAACCGGCTGGCCAACTTCGCGATATTTTTCGGGAATCTCCGGATAGCCAGCCCGCCTGCCATCGCCTGACGGCGAAACCGTTGGCGGGCAGGGCGGAAAAGCCCGGGTCGCGCCCTTTCGATGAACAATTAATCCGTCCCCATTCGCGGCATTCGCACCGTGCCCGATTTCGCTCGAGCGAACTCGAGCAGGCGGGTCCATTCGTAGATTCGCATTATGTTTCTCGAGTTTGGCGATATTATGCGCGACATCATAAAGTGTTTTTAACGCTTGGCGATTTGCACTTTGCGATTTGCCGAGAACTTTTTCCCACGCCTGCCGGATACAATGCGTAATCATCTGCCGGTTAGCCCAGGCGAAATTGGCGCCGCAGGCCATTGCTTTGAAGAATCTTTGTCCTTCGGGTGAGTTAAATGGCGCACAAGCCAATTCTTTGTCCGGCAGCTTAATGCCATATTTCGGCATCACCTGAAGCATTAAGCGGATGTAATCAGTGGCGATTTGATGGCCTACGCCGCGGCTGCCGGTATGAATCATCACGACCACTTGATTTTCAAATAGGCCGAAAGATTTAGATGCCTCTTCGTCAAAAATCTGTTCCACTCTTTGGATTTCTAAAAAATGATTGCCTGAGCCAAGCGTGCCGACCTGGTCCCGACCGCGGTTTTTGGCAGTTTCCGAAACCACTGAAGCATCAGCCCATTCGAGCCGGCCGCGGGCTTCGCAGTTTTCAATATCATCTTTCTCGGTATATCCTTGTTTTTCCAATTCTTGGGCGCCGCCTTCTAAAATTTTATCTAAATCTTTAGTACTTAATTTCAGGCGATGGCCTTTACCCAAACCCGAAGGCACGGCTTTTTGGATTTCCGTTGCCAAGTCATCGAGCCGCGGCCTGATTTCGTCAATAGAATAATCGGAAGTTAAAAGCCGCACCCCGCAATTCTCGTCGTACCCAACAGCGCCAGGCGAGATTATGCCGTTTTCGGCGCGCGTCGCAAATACTCCTCCTATAGGACTGCCGTATCCTTCATGAACATCCGGCATCACGAGCGCGTATTTCTCAATACCCGGCAGAGTCGTCAAGTTCACAAGCTGTTCCAAGCTCTTGTCCTTGAGAATTTGGTCGAGCATCTCTTCGGAGGCATAAATCCGCGCCGGCACGCGCATATCTTTCCTGAAGTCCCGAGGTATCTGCCAAAGATATTCATTTATCCTCTCCAAATTGTTTTTAGTTAGAGGCATACCTTAATAAAATTCAAAGCAAAAATCAAAATGGAAAATGACAATTTAAAATTCAAAATGTGTTAAAATTTTGCATTTTGCATTGCCTGCCCTGTTAAATTGCGGAGCAATTTGTGCGGGGTCGCTTTGATTTTTACCTGCCCTGTAGCGAACTTGTTCTGCTTCGGGGATATTTGAATTTTGAATTCGCTCTTCCATTATATCAGAAAAAGCAAACAGCGCCGCGGAACGATACTCCGTCCCGGGCGCTGTCATCTTTCCGGCCGAACGCGGTCAAAACTCTGCGCCGCGGCCGAATTTGTCCCAGTTCCAGCAGAGCACCAGCGCTCCGCCGAAAACCAGGACGAGCGTCACCACGCCGAGTAGTTCGTTCATGAGCACCTCCTTGCGCCGAAGCGCGGTTAAATGCCTAATCGTAACCAAGTCCCTAAGCGGAGAACAACCCAAATAGCAACGAATATCAGCTCTATCGCCAAATAGGTATATCCTCTTCGGGTTCTCCACTTGAGTAATTCAATCTTGCCTAATCGGGTTAATTCGTCTCGCTCCGGTCGGCTAGGGATCGTAAGCAGGGAAACGAGTATTAACCCTAAAATACAAAATAGCAGGAGCGAAAATGGGGGTCGGAGGAATATTTGTATACTCACGAGAGCGCTCCTTCAAGAAAAATGCCTAAATGTCAAAAACGATTATCGTTTGCCACAATTTTTTCTTATTTCTTAAATCACAAATCTTTTGTCTCATATCAACATCCTGATAAGTAACGGCTTTAATGTCTTCGTCAAAATGGTCAACCGCATAACCGATGAGTACAGCGATTAGGGTATAGGGTTTATGAAACTTCGTTTCATCAATCGGTTCGCTCGCCGAAAATAAATGCTTTGCATTTACTTTCTTCTCGCTGCCGATTGTAGGGTTTAGGGTTAAATCGGAAACGGAATAAACGCATTTATTTATTTGGCTCCGCGCCAGAATTTCATTTAAGAAATCAACCAGGAGCGAATTGATGTCCGTCGATTCCACAATCACCTCTTCAGTATAACACTTTTTAAACGATCGTCTAAAAAGTGTTATACTCTTTTTTTGGATACTGGCCAGCGCCAAAGCTGCTTCCTTGAACAATTCTTCTTTTGTCTTAGCCCAAATCCGGACACGCAGTTCTGCTGGATGATCTAAAAGTTTATAAGGCATAACAAAATAAATTTCTAAATTCTAATATCTAATAAAAATTCGAATTTCTAAATCCAAATTTCAAATCCCTACCGGTCGGCAGGCAGGAAACTCAAAGCCCAAAATTCAAAACTTTGTCTTTTGAGATTTTGCCTGCCCGCCGTTCGCCTGAGGCGACCCGCTCGCTTCGCCTTGCGAAGCAAGGCGGGCGGGAGCCGATAGCAGGCGGGGATTTGATTTGACATTTGAGCTTTGGATTTAGGATTTCAAGAATAGATGATTTATAATAAAGGTAATGGCGAAGCCTATCGATTGGAATAAAATTCTTTTCATTGTTCTGGCAGCTTTGCTTCTCTTGCAATATTTTCCACTCATTCCAGCGACAATCAATCAACCGCTACTGGTTTCGGTATCCCTCGTCGCCACTCTGCCGGTTATCTGGAGCGCCTTGAAAGCCCTTCAAAAAAAGAAAATTTCCATTGATTTGCTGGCGGGCATCGCTTTGATTGCTTCATTAATTGCCAAGCAATGGGCTTCGGCGGTTTTTATCAATTTGATGTTCGCTTCCGCGAGAATCTTCGGAGATTATACCAAATCCAAAGCCCGGGCCGCCATCGAAAGTTTGCTCAAGCTCAGGCCGCAGAAAGTCAAAATCAAACAAGGAACGAGAATCATCGAAATTGACTCTGAGCAAGTCAAAGTCGGCGATTTGGTAATAATCGAATCCGGTGAACGGCTGCCGGTTGACGGCGAAATCATTCAGGGCGAGGCGAGCATCGACCAATCGTCTCTGACTGGCGAATCGGCGCCGGTCGAAAAAACCAGAGGCGACAAAGTTTTCAGCTCAACTCTCAATATTTCCGGAAGTTTACTTGTCAAAGCGGAAAAAATCGGCAAAGACACCACTCTTGAAAAAATAATCGTTCTGGTTGAAGAATCGCAAAAAGGAAAATCAGAAATCAGAACAACGGCGGATAAATTTTCCAGCTGGTACATTATCATTACGCTCATCGGTTCGATTCTGATTTTTTTCGTATCCCGTGATGCTGCGCTGGTTCTCAGCATTCTGTTGATTACCTCCGCGGACGACATTGCGGTGGCCGTGCCGTTGGCCTTTTTCTCAGCCATCGGTTATGCGGCCCGCCGCGGCGTCATCATTAAAGGCGGCAATTTTCTGGAGGGCTTAACCAAAGTTAAGACCATAATCGTTGACAAAACCGGCACTTTGACAATGGGTCGTCTGGAAATCAAAAATGTCGTTTCTTTTGACGATAACAAGACCGAAGATGTTTTGAAAATCGCCGCTTCGACGGAATTTTTTTCCGAACATCCGGCTGCCAAAGCCGTAATCAATTATGCCAAGTCCAAAAATCTGAGTTTTTCGAAGCCAAACGACTTCGAGGAAAAACCCGGCAAAGGCACAGCCGCAGTAATCAAGGGCCGAAAATTTTTCGCCGGCAATTTAAAACTTTTCAAAGAAATGAAAATTCTGCCGACCCCTTCAGAAATGGAAACTATAAAAAAATATGAAAACGAGGGGTTCAACGTCACTCTCATCGGCAATGAGAAAAAATTACTCGGCCTGATGATTCTTGCGGATAAAGTCAGGCCCGGCGCCAAAGAAACCATTACTAAGTTGCGGCAAGCAGGAATAAAGCATTGGGTAATGCTGACCGGTGACAATGAAAAAGTGGCTGACCGCGTTGCCAAAGAACTCGACATCGGCGAATTCCACGCCAACCTCCTTCCTGAACAGAAAGTAGATTATGTCAAACGCGAACTGGCCAAACATCCACTTCGCCCGCCCGCTCCGACTCGGAATCGAGGCGAGCAAAGCGAAGCGGGGCACCGGACGGCAATGATTGGCGACGGCGTCAATGACGCCGCTTCTTTGGCTTTGGCTGACATCGGCATTGCCATGGGCGCCATCGGTTCGGACGCGGCCATTGAATCAGCCGACATCGCCTTGATGAAAGACGACATTTCCAGAATTCCGGAAATTGTCGAGCTCGGTCAATATGCTTTGAAAATCAGCCGGCAGGATTTCTGGATTTGGGGCGCTACCAATTTCACCGGCTTA
This sequence comes from uncultured Candidatus Saccharibacteria bacterium, assembly GCA_964505005.1. Classification (GTDB taxonomy): domain Bacteria; phylum Patescibacteriota; class Minisyncoccia; order UBA6257; family 2-01-FULL-56-20; genus JACQKU01. The sequence goes on along the minus strand of CAZDFQ010000001.1, from coordinate 9,575 downwards.
TTATTGGCATTCTCGCATTCTATCGGCCCCCAAGGCGCCGCGGCTTACAATTTCATTACTGATTTTTTCCCGCTTCTTAATTCCATCCGGCTTTTCAATCTTCATTTGAAAATCAAGTAAAGCCGCATTATCAATTAGGAAATTTGTTAACACTTGGGATAATCGTCCTAAGTGTTAATGGTAAGGGGAATTTAGCAGCCGTTTAAAAACCGATTTTCAAAACAAAAGAACCCTTTTCGCCTAATCGCTTTAGGCGCGGGTTCTTTTTAGACGATTCATTCGACCATAATCCGGAAATTACTGGCTTGAGCGGCAGGCCTTTACGGCTGTCTGATAGGCATCCTGAGCGGCTTTTCTGGCGCTGTTGTAAGTATCTCGGGCTGTTTTTAATGCCGCGCTGTAAGCATCCTGAGCCGATTTCCTGGCTGTATTATAAGCATCCTGAGCTGATTTTCTGGCGCTCTGATAGGTTTCTTGCGCTGACTTCCGGGCGGCCTGACGAGTTGTCTTGTCAGTGCTTGAAGCCACGGCTTCAAAAGCGGATTTTCTCGCGTCAATGGCCGCTTGCAAAGCGCTGTTGCGGGCATCCAAGACGGTTTTAAGCGCGCTGTTCCGCGTATCCACGGCTGATTTTCGGGCGGCTTCAAAGGTCTGCCAGGCGCTCTTTAGGGCGTCATTTCTCGTTTTGACCGCGGCTGAAATACAGGCCCTGACAGTTGAACCAGTGGTGGGCGGCGTAGTGGTCGCGGTCTGGGCGAAGACAACGGCGCCTGCTAAAAACGGCATCAGAATGGCAGCCGAAATTAATTTTTTCATAATTTTCCTTATCATCAACATTAATCAATCGCCATCAGCATTTATCAGCAGCAAGAAACTAATTTTACATTCCAAACGTTGATTTACCTGCCCGCCATTGCCTTTTTGTGAAGAAAGTAGTGGAAATGATGGCTGGAATTTGTTTTGAAGCTATTGCTAAACTTCACTAACAAACTTTGGCAGGCGGGTGCCGATTTTTGCGGATTTATGCTGATGACTTTTGCTACTTAAAAATAATTTCTCGACCTTTTTCAAACCGAAATCTTTCATATTTATGAAAATCCAAATAAACCACTGCCAAATAAAAAGCCAGAACTAAATTAATTAGAAAAGCCGCTACGGAAAAAAGCGGCAGATAATCGGCAGTCATCTCTATCAAATCTGAAATGGAATCATAACCCGGCTCAAAACCGCCAATAACTATTCTAAATGCTGAGATAGCTTCGGTCTCAGTAATTTTCGTCCCGATCCGCCAGCCGGCCAGACCTAGATTTAAAATAACAACCGCGGCTATCACCGCAAAAACAAGATGGAAGCGGCGGACGAAAACTCTTCTCATTATTTTCCCGTGAAGTTGAGCCGGTAATTCGATTTCCGGCAAATTTTTTATTTCATTCTCCAATTTATTCATATTATTTATAATCCTGACCCAAATATTTTCTTAACGACTCTTTGGCTCTTCTTAAATATGTTTTTACGGTATTGATGGACAAGGAAAGCATCTGGCCGATTTCCTGATAACTGAATCCTTCCCGATAGAAAAGAATAATAACCGTCTTGTAATCCGGCCGCAGGCGTTCTAGGGCCGATTCAATGTCTTTTCGTCTATCTATATATAGATACGTTGAATCTCCGCTGATTGTTTCAAAGCTATTCTCCTCTTCCAGAAACAGCTCCGGCCTTCTACCTTTTTTCCTAAGCCGGTCGTAAAAAGCATTGGTAGCCATAGTATAAAGCCAGCTTTTGAAATTCTGAGCCGGGTCGATTAACTTTCTTTTTTGATAAACCTTCAAAAATACTTCTTGAGTCAAATCTTCGGCCTCAGCTCGGCTAGCGCTTAAACGGTAAAGATAGCTAAAAATCGCTTTTTCGTAATGGAAAAGCACCTTTTCAAAGGATTCCAAATCGCCTGCTTTGAGTTTTCTAAGCAGTTCTTTTTCTTCGTCCATAGAAAAAATATCAGCATAAATCCGCCGAAATCAGCATAAATCAGCGTTAAAAATTTCTTTCATTATTCCAGCACTGATAAATGCTGATGATAACTGATTAATGCTGATAACGACTGGCGAAGTTAGTTTTTCAGATACCGTCTGACAGCCACGAAACTGGAAAGGCCACCGATGACCGCGCCGAAAATAATTTGATAGCCCGATAATCTAAAAATATTCTGCAAAAAGTATTTAAAAATTTCCAAGTTGGGGATGAAACTATTCAAATAAGGCGAAATGAAATAAATCATCGGCAGGGCAACGATGATGCTTAGAAAAGCCGCTAAGATTCCGCCGAGCATACCTTCAACCACATAAGGGCCGCGAACCAAACTGTTGGAAGCGCCGACCAATCGCATAATGCTTATCTCATCGCGGTTCGAATAAATCGCCAGCCGAATCGTGTTAAAAGCCACCAGACCGGCAATCAGCGCCAAAACAACGGTCAGAATCAAACCGCCGCGGTTCACATCTTGAATAATAAGATTCAAACGGTCAATAACCACTTGATTTTTGGCATAGCTCACACTGTCGATGAATTGCTTCAAATTCGGCGCTTCAAAGTACTGGGCAATGGTTGCATATTCGCTTGGCTGACGGGCTTTGATGTTAAAGGAGGCCTCGAGCGGATTGGTGTTCAGCTCGTTAATCGCCTGGGCAATGGTCGAATCATTCTGGTGCTTGGCCTTGAAAATTTCGAGAGCCTGGTCACTGGAAATATATTCCACTTCTTTAACCTCCTCCAAACTTTCCAGGGAGCGCTTGATATTTAGAATTTCGTCTTCTGGCGCATTGGTTTTGAAATAAACGCTGATGTCGATTTTATCCTGAATCGAGGTAACGGCCCGATCGGTGAGGACATTGAAAAGAATCAAACTGATGGAAACAAGAAGAGCGAGGATCATAATGGCAACCGTCGCCACCGACAACCAGCCGTTTCTCCAAAAATTCTTTAGTCCATACTGAATTATTCTGGAAATAACTGTAAACATTGTTTTAATTATAGACCATAACTGTAAATTTCTAAACTCTAATATCTAAATCCTAAAAAATTCAAATCTCAAATTTCAAAACATTTGGATTTTGAGATTGTTTAGAAATTAAGATTTCGAAATTAGAAATTTATACCAGAATATATTTCCCTTTTTCTTCGTCGCGAATAACGCGGCCGCGGTCGAGCGTGATGACCCTTTTGTCAAGCCGGTTGATGATTTCCTTATCATGAGTCGCTAAAATCAAAGTGGTGCCGAGCTCGTTTATCTTGAGCAAAAGATTGACAATTTCCCAAGTATGAAACGGGTCGAGATTGCCGGTTGGTTCATCGGCAATAATGACTTCCGGCCGGTTAACCATGGCTCTGGCAATAGCCACCCTCTGCTTTTCGCCGCCAGAGAGTTCATGAGGAAAATTATTCAACTTATCGCTTAAGCCGACCATATCAAGCACCTGGGGCACCAATTCTTTGATTTCGCTTTGCGGTCGAACCGAAGCTTCCATGGCAAAAGCCACATTCTCGTAAGCGTTTTTCGTGGGCAAGAGGCGGAACTCCTGGAAAATGACGCCGATGTGTCGCCGGAATTCCGGCAATTCCTTATCTTTCAACTTATTGACTTCGTATTTGCCGAAGAATATCCGGCCGCGGCTGGGCTTTTCTTCACCTATCAAAAGCTTGATGGCCGTTGATTTCCCGGCTCCAGAACGACCAACCAGAGAAATAAATTCCGCCGGATTTATCCGGAAATCCACATCTTCCAGAGCCACCGAATGGCTGTTATAAACTTTGGATACGTTTTGAAAGGCAATCATAGTTCGGTGAATTTCTAAATCCTAATTTATAATTTCTAAACAATCTCTTCGCCAGAGGCGAATCCGCCTTCAGCGGAAAAATTCAAATCTCAAAAATTTTAAAGGTTTTTTTGGATTTTTACCATTTAGTATTTAGGTTTATTTAGAAATTAGAATTTAGAGATTAGAGATTTTCCATTATATTCTACCTCACCTTCTATAAACATATCAATATCCCCAGCCAACACTTTCTCGGCCTGCGCTGTTTCTACGTTTGTGCGGTGGTCCTTGACTAGTTTATAGGGATTGAGCACATACGACCGAATTTGACTGCCCCACTCTGGTTTGACTTTAACCCGTAAATTAGCCAGCTCCCGGACATTCTCTTTCTCCATCAATTGGAAAATTTTTCCCTTCAGAAGCTTAAGGGCCCGCTCGCGGTTTTGGGCCTGGGAACGTTCGGCTTGCGAAGCCGAGGCCAAGCCGGTCGGCAAATGAACAACCCGGACCGCGGTTTCCACTTTGTTGACATTCTGGCCACCGGGTCCGCCTGAACGGTAGAATTCGAATTTTAAATCTTTTTCCGGAATGTTGAGATTTGATTCTTCAATGGCCGGCAATTCTGGCACTACTTCAACCAAAGCAAAAGAAGTGTGCCGGAGTTTTTTGGCGGAAAACGGCGAAATCCTCACGAGCCGGTGAACGCCGGCCTCGCCTTTCAAGTAACCGTAAGCATAAGCCCCTTTAACTTCGAGAGTCCGACGATTAGGATTATTGTCCAGAACAGCTATTTTCCATTCGCGCTTCGCTGCGTAGCTCTTGTACATTTCCAAAAGCATTCTCGCCCAGTCAGCCGCGTCTTCGCCGCCGGCCCCCGGATAAACCGAAACAACGGCATTTCCTTTGTCATAGCGGCCCCGGAAAAGTTCTTCCAATTCCAACTGTCTGAATTTTCTTTTCAATTCGTGGAATTTACTTTGAGCGAGCGCAGTCGAACCACCTTCTTTAAAATCTTTATCCAGACCACTAAGCCCATTTTCGATTTCTTTATAACGGTTGACCAAATCCTGCAGTTCTCCCAGAATTTTTATATTCTTATCCGCTGATTCGCGATTTCGCCAAAAATCCGGCTGATTTATTTCAGTTTCCAATTCTTTAACCTTCTGCTCCTTGCCAGCGATGTCAAAGCCGGCCGCCTAAGCGGCGGCATTCGGTTTTCAGTTCTTCGAATTCCTGTTTGATATCCATCGTGAATTATAAATTTAAATTAAATTGTAACCTAAATAATGTTAAGTAAAAAAAGCAGAATGACTAACTACTATCCTCTCGATATATAATTAGTATCTACTTCTCAATAAATCTGGGGGTAGTTTAGAACCAGTGGCGTCATCTATTCGGTCGTATAAGGTATCCACGACTACTATATTGGAACCAGCCTGCTGCCGTAATTCTAGCAATCGCTTATGAAATTCGCTTTCTTTATCCGCTAGTTCACTGCTTAATCTCGAAATTTCTCCTGCAATATCCAGCAGTTCTCTATACTGCGGACTTCTCTCTATGTCTCCAACTCTCTTTTGTAATTCTCCATCGCTTATCCGCCCGCGGACAAATTCAAGCGCTTCTACAGGCGCGAATCCGCTGCGATATCCTTTACTATCAACTAATTTAACTTCATTACCAGTGGCTGGAGTGCTATCAATAAATAAAATTTCTCCACTTTCCGCCCGCTCTCTAAAAGTGTCCTGCATGGCAGGCGATAGTCGCTTAAAGCCGGGGATATCGCTCGGTTTCTTCACTTTAACTTCAACTCCGTAGGTGAATTGTGGCGTCTCTTTTTCTGCGGCTTGATCTTCTTTTTTTATCTCCATAAATTATGATTTTAAGGTTTCGGGATAAAATATTTGGAACCCTTATAAATTAATATATTTCGACCTTAGTTAATTAGAATTTAAGTATAGCAGATTTCTGCTTTTATACAAATTGTTGTCTTATCCACAGCCCGGTATCGGCCTTACAATGCAATCTCCGCCGGTTACTATTACTACATCACAATTGTGATATAGTAATAGTAAATCAAAAAATCCGACAAGATAAATTTTAATAGAGCAAGAAATTCCGCAGCGAAATTGCCACGATGTTTAATTTACGCTAATCTATTTCCTATAGCATCCGAAAGTGCCCATCCGAATTATACCCATTTATGCTTGTTAAAGTAAGCCAGCTGACTAAAAAATTCGACGATTTTACCGCCGTGGACAACATATCCTTCGATATAAAAGAAGGCGAAATTTTGGGTCTGCTTGGGCCGAACGGCGCGGGCAAAACCACCATTATTTATATGTTGCTTGGTCTGGTGGCGCCGACCGCTGGAGAGATTTCCATTTTCGGCAAAAATCTCAAAACCCAGCGCGAGGAAATCCTTCAAGAAATGAATTTTACCTCTCCTTATGTATCCCTCCCCTACCGACTGACTGTTTATGAAAATCTCTTTATCTTCGCCAAGTTATACAAAGTAAAAGACCCCGAAAAACGAATCAGCGAATTACTGAAAATCTTTCAAATAGAACATCTGAAAGACGAACCCACCAGCCATCTTTCTTCCGGAGAAAACACCCGCGTTGGCCTGGCCAAGGCGCTTATTAACAGACCGAAACTGCTGCTGCTCGACGAGCCGACCGCTTCTTTGGACCCGGAAATGGCCCATCATTCGAGGGAAATTCTCAAAAAAATCCGGCAAGAAGAAAAAACCGCCATTCTTTACACCTCGCACAATATGCAGGAAATCGAAAGGATGTGCGACCGGATTATTTTTCTCAATCGCGGCCGCATTATTGCCACCGGCAGCGCCGTCGAAATAACGAAAGCCATTCTTCAGGAAGAAAGGAAGGAACCGGCTCTCGAAGAAGCGTTCTTCAAAATCGTCAATCCGTCGAAAAATAAACTGTAATCTAAACTAGATATGAAAGCCTGTAGAATATCAGCGGTTATCCTCCGGCATCTTTACGAAGCCAGACGCAATTTCGACCGCTGGTTCGATGTAATCTATTGGCCGATACTCGATGTAATTGTTTGGGGTTTCATAACGATTTACCTTTCCAAAAGAACCGGGCTCGGTTTCAATTTGACGAGCTTTCTTCTGGGCGCGGTTATCCTTTGGACAGTTTTTTATATGTTTATGAGAGACATTGCTATCGGCTTCTTGGATGAGGTTTGGTCAAAAAATCTCATTAATCTATTTTCATCTCCCTTAATGGTCTGGGAATATATCATCGGCTTGCTGGCGGTTAATCTTGTTAAAGTAATCATCAGCACGGCGTTTGCCTCCCTGATAGCGCTACTGATTTACAAATTCAACATATTTTCGTTGTCTTTCCTGCTTTTGCCATATCTCCTGAACATTTTAGTCTTCGCCGCGGCTCTGGGCTTTTTCGTAACGGGATTGATTTTGCGCTATACCACGAGAGTCCAGGCGCTGTCGTGGAGCTTCGCCGGCATCATCCAGCCGATTTCGGCGGTCTTCTATCCGGTTTCGGTTCTCCCGCCCCTTCTTCAAAAAATCGCTTGGCTTTTGCCGACAACTTATTCTTTTGAAGCGATGAGGCAGATTTTTTCCGGCAACGGATTTTCCGTAAGCCACTTTTGGTACGGCCTCGCGCTGAACGGCATTTACCTCCTGATTTCAGTTTTCGTTTTCAAGAAAATATTCGAGAAAGCGAGACAGCGTGGCCTGCTGGTGAAGCTGGAATAAAAAAATGTGCCCTTTGACTCCGCTCAGGGAACGATCTAAATGAATCGAAGTGCGCGGGGGAGAATTTCACTGCTCGCCCGCCAAAGGCGGGCTGCGCTTTCAGAACCCTCGGTTCTGAATTCCGCCGGTCGGCTGACTCCTACACGGAGGGAACCCGGCGGCTTTCCTTCCGATCCACCCTTCGTTCAAGTCCCACCCCGCAAGATAAAATTTATGATACCAAAAGGTATCATAAATTTCACATGTGCGCGGGGGGAGACTTGAACTCCCACGGGTTGCCCCATACGCCCCTCGAACGTACGCGTCTGCCAGTTCCGCCACCCGCGCAGTTTTGGTCGATTCCAATATAATCTTTTTCCGACAAATTTCAATAGAATCGCCGGCGCTTATATTATATATGAATAAGCTATTCGCCTCGCTTCTCCCCCTAATCTTAATTTTCAAATATACCTGACTCCTCTGAATAAAATTTTACTCATTCGGACATTCGGATGTATTTGAAGATTCGGATTGCGTTTATCGTTTATACAGAGACGCCGATTTTCTGCCGGATTTTTCTCGCCGGCATCTGGCGGACAAAATAAAGCTTGGCCCGATGCAGTTTTTTAGGGCTCGATAAAATTTCAACTTTGGTAATGTTCGGAGAGTAGACCGGGAAAATTTTTTCCACGCCGACGTCGGCAATCACTGAACGGACCACAAAAGTAGCGCCGGCTTCTTTACCGTGTTTCCGAGAAATCACCAATCCTTCGAAAATAGAAGTTCCCTCTCCTGAAGCGGTTCCGCCGCCGGCGGAATGAACTCGAATTTTCGTTCCTGGTTTTATTTTATTTAAAATTTTATTATCAATCATTATTCACGAGCAAATTGCTAAGCGCATGGCGCAAAGCGTATTTAAACGATTTGCGATTAGCGATTCGCGCCTTGCTTTATTACGCTTGTTGCGAAAAATGAGCCATTATATTCTTAACTATCTCTACGAAATCATCGATGGAAGTGCGGACTTTTATGTGGTATTCAATGGCGCCCAAGGATTTTGTTTTTTCGATATCACTTTCCTGACCAAGATTACTCAAAATAACGACTGGAATCCTGTTCAATTGAGGGTCGGCGGAAATCGTCTCCAAAACGTCGAAACCCGATTTTTTCGGTAAAATCAAATCTAAAACGATTAAATTCGGCTTCTCTTCCTGAAGATAAGTCAGAGCTTCTTCGCCGTCGAAGACCTGCTTAGGAGTAAATCCTTCTTTTTGCAGCCGATTGGCCAGGATGGTCGAAAGAAATTTCTCGTCCTCCACTATTAGAATTTTATATTGGGGTGACATTTCCCAAATTATAGCAAAATGGTGCCAATGTGCAAATGGAAGTTTCGCCTCTCACCGCCTAACCCAAATCCCCGAATGCATCCTAATTATCCGAATAAATTTTTGTATATTCGGGGTATTCGGATGCTCTTCGGATTATGCGGACGAGAAGAAAGCTTTTTAGTTGTCCCAATCGTTATTCGCTCGAATATGCAACGAATTTTACCGAATACAAAACGAATATTTATATTCGTTTTATATTCGTTCTTATTCGATTGAAATTCGAGCGACCGACGTTATGTAGTTTAATTGTTCCACGCACAGCTTCCGCTACGCGTGCCTTGTTATGACTTCGCCCATGTCACCGAGCTTACCCTAAACCTGCTCGAAACCTGCAAGGTTCGAGCAGGAAATTCTAAATTCTAATATCTAAATCCTAAACAAATTTGAAATCAGAATGTTCCAAATTCCAAACCGGCTTTTTAAATTTTGGATTTTGGGAATTGAGATTTGTTTAGAAATTAGGATTTCGGATTTAGGATTTCTGCTCAAAATCTTCCGGATTTTGAGCAGGTCTTTAAGTATTCCCGGCTCCCTTGGCGTGACAGGCAGTGAGTACAGGACTCGAGAACGTATTCACCGCGGCGTGGCTGATCCGCGATTACTAGCGATTCCGGCTTCATGGGGGCGGGTTGCAGCCCCCAATCCGAACTG